>JBEAXK010000030.1:0-49864 GCA_041159865.1 Bacteroidota bacterium | reverse complement strand
GATAAATTATCTTTGTAGTATTAAACTTTTTAAATAGTTTTTTTGAATTAACTTGATTTTTAAATGGAACTTGAAATTTTTCTTACTTTCTTTTTGGTTTTTTTAAATGGTTTTTTTGTCGCTGCAGAATTTGCAATAGTGAAAGTTAGAATTTCACAAATTCAAGTAAATAGTTCGACCAGTTTTAGTGCCAGAATAGCACATAATGTGGTGTCAAATCTTGACGCCTATCTGGCTGCAACTCAATTAGGTATTACCCTGGCCAGTCTTGCACTGGGATGGATAGGAGAAGATGTGGTTACCCGAATCATCCTTTATTTTATGGATTGGCTTGGCTTCGAATTTTCTGAAAGTTCCGCTCATAAAGTGGCTATACCCATTGCATTTACCTTTATTACGGTTTTACACATCGTTTTTGGGGAACTAGCACCTAAATCGTTAGCTATCAGACATCCAAAGGAAACAGCCATTGCTGTTTCTATTCCTTTGAAAGTATTTTATGTCCTTTTTCGTCCTTTTATTATAGTTTTGAATGGATTTGCAAATTTTATCCTTAGGATTATCGGTATAAAACCTGTTCCTCACGGTGATATACATTCTGAAGATGAATTGAAGTTAATTATTGCCGAAAGTGCTGAAGGCGGTGCCATTGAAGCCTCAGAAAGAGAACTGATTCAAAATGTATTCGATTTTGATGACAGGACTGTCAAAGAAGTGCTGAAACCCAGAAATCAACTCATTGGTCTTAGCGCACAGCTCACTGTGTTGGATGCCATTGATATTGCCATTGAAGAGGGATATTCCCGATATCCGGTTTATGAAGAAAGTATGGATGTGATTATCGGATTTGTTCACACTAAGGATCTCCTATCCAGATCAAAAATTAATCCTGATAAAATAATCAGGGAAATGGTAAGACCCATCCTTTTCCTATCTGCAAACAAAAAAATTCTTCAGGTTTTAAGATTGTTTCAAAGCAAGAAAACCCAGATGGCTGTTGTGGTCAATGAATTTGGCGGCACTATTGGGTTACTTACTTTGGAAGATATAATTGAGGAATTAGTGGGTGAAATTCAGGATGAACATGATACTGAATCACCTATCGTGGAAAAGATATCAGAGAATTCCTTTAGGGTTAAAGCTCAAAATCCAATTGATGAGATAAATGAGTTCATTCCTGCCCCTTTTGTTAAGAGTGAATCTTATGTCACCCTTGCTGGATTAATCTTAGAATCTTGTGAAAGTATTCCGGTCGATAACCAAGAGTTAATGATTCATCCATACCAGATTAAAATTCTGAAAATGGGGCAAAATAGTCCTGAAGATGTTCAGGTAACGCTCATGGATTAATCATCTTGCGGTTATGGAAAATCGACTTGTCGCTTGTATACCTAATTTTAGTGAGGGAAGAGATCATAAAATTATAAATGCCATTAAAAAGGCTATTGAATCTATTCCACAAGTCAAGATTTTACATACCGATATAGGTTATTCCGTTAACAGAACGGTTATTACTTTTGTTGGCCCTCCAGAACAAATGTTAAAAGCTGCCTTTCAGGGTATATGCAAAGCGCTGGAGCTCATTGATATGCGCAACCATAAAGGAACTCATCCACGAATGGGCGCCGTTGATGTATGCCCTTTGGTCCCATTGAAAGGGGTAAGCATGGAAGAGGTTATCTTGTTAGCAGAAAATCTGGCTGAAAAAGTTGGGAAAATTTGCCATATCCCAGTTTTTAGATATGAAAATAATGCAAAGCTAAATTATCGTAAAAAATTAAGCCAGATTCGCTCAGGTGAGTATGAAGGCTGGTTCCTAAAAATCAATAATCCTGCCTGGAAACCAGATTTTGGTCCCGAAAGTATGTCTCAGCAGGGCGGTGTTTTAGCTGTGGGAGCAAGAAGTATTATGATCGCCTTCAATGTTAATCTGACATCGACCGATGTTGAAATGGCGACTCATATTGCCAGAGAAATTCGGGAATCTGGATTTATAACTAAAAATAGCATAGGTGAAAAAATAACTAAACCAGGTTTATGCAAAGGAGTGCGAGCTATTGGTTGGTTTATTCCTGAATTTAATTGTGTCCAGGTTTCTATGAATCTGATGGACTTAAATGAAACTTCTTTACTGAAAGCCTTTATTACCTGCAAACAAATAGCGCATAAATATGGCCTGACAGTGAGTGGGTCAGAAATAGTTGGAATGGTGCCTGAAAAAGAGATTTTGGCAGCTGGAAATTATTTTCTGGGCAATTCACAGACTCATCATTCACCAAAAGAAGTGGTTTACGCTGCAGTTACTGGATTAGGTTTGTCAGATAAAATCAACTTTGTTCCTGAAGAAAAAATTATTGAATGGCGTTATAATGCCTTAGCCATTTAAAATGCCTAAATTGTGTTCGAATTTAATTGCCTTTTCTCTTAAATATTTGTTAAAATGATATTGAATTATATTACATGGAATGCTAATCCTGAAATATTTTCTTTGGGAAGCATTTCTCTTCGCTGGTACGGTCTCTTATTTGCATCTGGCTTTTTAGTAGGCCTTTATATGGTTCGGAAAATGTATCTGGCAGAGGGTGCACCTGAAAAATGGCTGGATTCAGCATTCATACATATTGTTTTAGGGGCCGTTATTGGCGCAAGATTAGGACATGTTTTTTTCTATGACTGGGATTATTATAAAGAACATCTGATTGAAATTCCACAAACCTGGCATGGCGGTTTAGCTAGTCATGGCGGGGCTTTCGGTATCTTTATCGGTCTTTGGCTTTTTTCAAGAAATGTGTCTAAAAAACCAATGGTCTGGATGCTTGACAAGGTCGCAGTGCCCACAGCTCTTGCTGGTTTTTTTATTCGATTAGGTAATCTGATGAACTCAGAAATATTGGGGAAACAAACAGATGTTCCTTGGGCATTTATCTTTGTTAGAGAAGGAGATGGATTGCCTCGACACCCCACACAATTATATGAATCTGTGTCTTATTTGTTAATCTTTTTTATTCTTTATTTTGTTTATTGGAAAACAGAAAAAAGAAACAAACCTGGATATCTTTTTGGGGCTTTCATGATGCTTGTTTGGGGTGTTCGCTTTGTGCTGGAATATTTTAAAGAGAGTCAGGGTGGTTTCGAAGCTGCATTGGGGCAAACTTTAAGCACCGGTCAATGGTTAAGTATTCCCTTTGTACTTGTTGGCGCTTATTTTGTTTTCAGGCCGTGGAATAAATCTGCTAATGCTTAAAATAATATAAAATTACGTAATACGATATGAGTTTGATTGAAATGAGGGTGCCACCCGTTGGTGAATCCATAAATGAAGTTACGCTGTCTCGATGGCTTAAAACGGAAGGATCAATCGTTAAACTAGATGAACCTATCTGTGAATTTGAATCGGATAAAGCGACGTTAGAATTTCCTGCCGAAGCTGCAGGAAAATTGATTTATGTTGCCAAAGAAGGGGACGATCTAACTATCGGTGCCTTGGTAGCCACTATTGATACAAGCGTTATAAGTGAAGCTGTACCAGCCCCATCTGTACCAAAAGAATCTGCTGAACCCAAATCTGTTGTGGAAAAAATAGTCCCTGCTAATACTTATGCAGCAGGTCACCCATCGCCGGCAGCGTCAAAAATTTTGGAAGAAAAGGGTATTTCTGCTCAATCCTTACAAGGAACTGGAAAAGACGGAAGAATAACAAAGGCCGATGCTGTTCAGGCTGAACCTGTGAAAAAATCAGAACAGCCTAAGTTTGAAAAAGCTGCCACTTTAGCACATTTTTCCAGAACAGAGGAGCGCAAAAAGATGACTCGAATGCGCCGAACCATTGCGAAAAGATTGGTTAGTGCTAAAAATGAAACAGCCATGCTTACTACCTTTAACGAGGTGGATCTTACCGCAATTATGCAAATCAGAGATAAATATCAAGATAAATTCGTTGCAAAATTTGGTATTAAGCTTGGCTTTATGTCCATTTTTGCAAAAGCTTGTGCAAAAGTTTTAATGGAAATGCCAGAAATTAACGCAAGAATCGATGGTGAAGATTTAATTTTACCTAATTATGCTGATATTTCTTTTGCAATTTCTACGCCAACTGGTCTTGTGGTACCTCCAATAAAGAATGTTGAATCCTTGTCTTTTGCTGATATTGAAATAGCCCTAAAAGATTTAGCCCAAAAAGCAAGAAATGGTTCTTTAACCCTGGACGAAATGTCAGGTGGTACCTTTACAATTACCAATGGTGGTGTTTTTGGTTCTTTATTAAGTACACCTATTATCAATGAACCTCAATCAGCAATTTTAGGTATGCACAGTATCAAAAACAGGCCCGTTGCTATTGATGGAAAGGTAGAAATCAGACCAATGATGTACTTAGCGATGTCTTATGATCACAGAGTTATTGATGGAAGCAGTTCCGTTACCTTCTTAGTTAAAGTTAAAGAATTATTGGAAGATCCTATGTTGCTTTTTATGGGTCTATAATATTTTTCTTATCTGCTTACGGATATTAATGATTTCTCTGTAGTCGTCAAATAACGAAGGTTGGTTAGAGGAAATTTCTAAAGTTTCTAGCCAACCTTCCTCATTTATGCCATCTTCAATTGGACAACGTTTCGCATATAATAAAAATAGGGGTTGATAATATTCAAAGGCAAAAAATCCCCTAGATAAATATTTTTCCCACATTTTAACTAAATGAAATTGAAGGTGCTGGGCGTTTTTTTCAGACCATTCCAAATAAGGATTTAATAATATTTTTAAGAAAAGACTGTCATTTTCAAGTGGCTCCTTACGATGTAGTAAAAATGCCTGAGTCAATTTTACGGATTCTCTATTAGAAAGATTTTCTATAAGCAAAGGGTGGATTTCATCTATTAAAACGGATGTCTCCTTATTTTCAATCCAGTGATGAAGGATGATATAAGCCCATTCCTCATTTTTATAATATAGAATGGCTTGTATGAGTTGCGGTAAAAATGAAAAATATAAGGATTCTTTTATTAGTAATTGTAGGAATTTTTCTGGCGATAAGTTTAGTTTCTCATTCCAAAGGAAGGGTTCAAACAATGATATCGCTTGTAAATAGGCGTTCCTTTTTTTAGAGTATGAGAAAGAAAATTTTCCATCAGGATGAATGCCTGACAGAGTCCATGTTTTAGGCCATTCTTCTGGTATTTTAATCCATAAAGTTTGATCAATATAGCTAAAACAGGATAATATATCTTCTTTTAATTGATTTAAAGCTGGATCATTAGGGATTAACCTATATCTAATACGGGTTGTAATTTTTAATAATTCAAAATCATTATCATCTCTAATCAGGCTTAAAAGATTAGGAGATGGTAAAATATCTCTTTTATCTAAAAGTAATAAAAATTGAATTTTGTCATAAATACTTTCCTCTTTCCATGTATTTGAAAGAAGTTTTAAGGCTAATTCTGGTAATGTAGAGCATAAATAAGTAAGCAAAGAATATCGCTCCTGGAAGGTTCCAAGGTACCAGACATCTTCGTCTTTAACAGGTAAAAGGGTTGTCCACTTTTTATTCTTTTGAAGTAACAGATAACCATTTTCAGAAATAACAGGTTTTAGTTTCTTGAAATAAACAGGTTCTTTGCAGGAAATATCAAATAAGGAAGGCAAAAGGACTATGGGTATGAAACGATTTTCAATTTTTAACAGTTCAAAAAGTTCCAAATGAATATCGATATTAGAATACTTTTTACAAATTGATTTAAAAAAATTTAATTGATGGAATGGAATTATTATTTCATTAGAAATATAGGGGTCAACTTTATTGTCTTCATTACTCTTGGAAATTAAATCAGGCTTGTTGGAGGAAGATACCGGTGAGGAAATTTTTTTTAATCCCACATGCATAGCTAATGAAATACGCATGAACGCGCTATCGCTTAAAGTAGCGTCTAAACCCATATCTGTATAATATTTGCGTATTTCCGCTGGCAAGACAAAATGGTCGGTACCTAATAATAATATCTTTTCCCAGTCATTCATTTTGAATTTTCATTTAGAAAAGAACTGTTTTTACCTTTTATTAGCATACGAGAAGTACTTATGATGACGATAATATACAAGAACAAAGAGGGAAAACCACCCAGGTTTGAGGTCATTTTTACCCCTTCAATCCCTGCCTTACTTACCATTATCCAGGCTGTTAGACCAATGATACTTCCCCATATTATTTTGATTAAATAAGGGGCTTCTTCTTTGTTTTCAGAGATTCCTGACGTACTAAGTCCACTCATCGCAGAAGTGTTGGAATCAGCAGCAGTTACAAAAGAAATAAAAACTAAAAAGAAGTAAAAAATAATCCACCAGGTAGAAAATGGAAGTTGCTTAATCAACTCAAAAACAATGGTTTCTGGTCCTTTTTGTTGTAAAAGATTATTTAAGGCACCCTCAAAAACCTGATCGAAATAAATCGAATAGCTACCAAAAAGGGCCATCCAGAGCATAGAAAAAAGGCTTGGAAATAACAGGTTAAATCTAATAAAGGTTCTCACATTATAGCCTTTTCCAAGTCTTCCTAAAAATAGAGCTGAGATAGGTGTCCAGGCAAGCCAATTGGCCCAATAAAAAATAGTCCAGCTGTTTGCCCAGTTTTTGTCAATGCCAAAGGCCAGACTGCGGGGGATAATAGTACTTATAAAATCAAAGATATAGGAACCGAAATAGTGCCAAATTTCATTGAATGGACCCATGAAGATAAACCATCCAATGAGAATTATGAAACCTATAATATTTATGTTCGACAATAACTTAATACCTTTTTGAAGTCCAGATGATGCTGACCAAATAAAGGTTAGGGTTAAAAAGAGGGCAAGGAATCCAATATTTGTCTCCGTCTTTGCACCTGGTATAAACTGATTTATGCCTCCGGAAAGTGTTAATAAACCTGCTCCCATCGATGCAGACATACCCGCTACAAGACAAAATAAGCTAATACTGTCAACATAAGGGGAAAGGTTTAATGATTTTTTTTCACCAAAAACCGGAACCAGCAAACTGCCTATTTGGAAAGGTTGTTTCAAATTATAATAACTGATAGCAAACATCAGTGCAGTAAGTGTGTAAATGCTATAGGGAATGAAGGTCCAGTGTAAAAATAAAGTGGAAATGGAAAAAGTTCTTGCAGCTTCACTTCTACTGTTTATTTCTAAGCCTGCAGGCGGTTGATTAAAATGATAAAGAGGTTCTGCACTTGCCCAAAATAAAATGCCTACAGCGATGGTCGTACATAATGAAATGGAAAACCAGCTTAACTTGTTAAGGATAGGTTTAGCATTTTTACCCCCTATAATTAAACTACCTATGGGTGAAAAATATACTAATATCAATAAGATGAATCCAACCAGAGCCGATGAAGCAAAAAGCCATCCAAAATGATTTAGAATCCACTGATTGATATTTTTGGTCATTATTAAGAATCCTTCCCCATCAACTAAACTAAAAATTATGGTCAGTGTAAGTAAAAGAACAGGTATTCCAAAAACAGTTTTGCGGATTTTCATGTGTTGATATTAAGGCAAAAAACAGAAAACTTATTTAACGATTGCCATTAAGTACAAAAGTAAAAATAATGTAACCCATTGGCTAATGGTTGTAGATAATTGTTCTTCTCATTTTGATAACCCTTTAAAAATATTCTAAAGTAGCTGATTATCTTTGTGAAAATTAGTTAAGTGATTGCATTATGAATTTAGCAAGAGAAACCCATACTTCCCTTTCCTATTCTGAACCTGGAGATCCTTGGCTGACAAAATTGATTATTCAGCTGGTAGAAGCTTTAACAGGCAGGATACTTATTGAGAAAAAGTATAATAAGGTTTTAAATAAGGGGCTTCCAGGAAAAGATCTGATGCGTGCAGCTTTGAGGGAATTAGATATAAATCTGTGTTTTGACGGGTTTTCAATCATGGAAATTCCACAGGACGGTCCTATCATCTTTATTGCAAATCATCCTTTTGGTGTAGTTGATGGTTTAGCTTTGGGTGAAATAATATCAAAGGTCAGAGATAAATTTGCCATTTTAGTAAACGCCGTTTTATGCAGAAATCCTCAATTAGAGCCTTTTTTATTGCCTATAGATTTCAGAGAAATTCCAGAAGCAATGCGAACGAATATCCAAACCCGAAAGGAGGCCATTGAGAGACTTTCAAGAGGAGAAGCTATTGCCATTTTCCCATCGGGTGCCGTCGCTACAGCCCCATTTCCAGGAAAGGAACCTGTTGATTTGGAGTGGAAAAGATTTGTTGTCAAACTTATTACCCAATCTAAAGCAACCGTAATTCCTCTCTATTTTCACGGAAATAATAGTTTTTGGTTTCAACTGGCTAGTTATATTCATATGAATTTAAGATTAGGATTATTATTATTTGAAGTGAAAAATAAGATAGGAAAGACCCTTTTTGTGTCAATTGGTAAACCTATTACACCGGAACAATGGCAATCTAAAAATGTAATTTCAGAATTATTACCATTTTTGCGAGAGCAAACCATGTCTTTAGGTAAGAAAAACCCTTAATTGCTTACTTTTGCATTTAAATCCTATTTTAATATCTTTCTATTCCCAAAATAAACAACATGTTTAAAGAGTTCAAAGGACTTAATCTTCCTCAAATTGACAAAGAAATTCTCGAATATTGGGATAATGCTCAGATTTTTCAGAAAAGTATTGATCAAAGAGATTCAAATCAACCTTTCGTTTTTTATGAAGGTCCGCCTTCGGCAAACGGAATGCCAGGTATCCATCATGTTATGGCACGTGCCATTAAAGATATTTTTTGTCGTTTTCAAACTATGAAGGGCAAAAGAGTGGAAAGAAAGGGGGGGTGGGATACCCATGGTTTACCTATCGAATTGAGTGTTGAAAAAGAACTTGGTATTACAAAAGAGGATATTGGCAAGTCGATTTCTGTTCAGGAGTATAACGACAAATGTCGAGAAACCGTGATGCGGTACAAAGACAAATGGGATGCTATAACCAGGCAAATGGGGTATTGGGTGGACCTTGAAAATCCGTACATTACCTATACCAACGAATATATTGAATCGGTTTGGTGGCTTATTTCTCAATTATATCAAAAGGGACTGCTTTATAAAGGCTATACCATCCAGCCATATTCTCCAGCTGCTGGCACAGGACTTAGTTCACACGAGCTAAATATGCCTAATGCATATCAGGAAATTACAGATATTTCTGCAGTTGCTCAGTTTAAAGTGAAAGGGCAGGAAAATACTTTTATCCTGGCATGGACGACGACTCCCTGGACCCTTCCTTCCAATACGGCTCTGGCAGTTGGAAAGGATATAAGATATGTTAAAGTTCATACTTTCAACAGATATACTAAGGAGGAATGCTTTGTGATTTTAGCAAAGGATAGATTTTCTGCTTACTTCAGCGAGCAACAACCCGATTTGCAGGCAGATCAGATGAAAGCGGGAAATCAGCCAATTCCTTACATCGAAATTGTGGAGGAATATGTTGGAATTGAATTGGCAGGGATACAATATGATCAGCTTTTGAACTATGTCATCCCTGAAGGAAAAGCTTTTGAGGTTGTCATAGGTGATTTTGTAACGACGAGTGACGGTACAGGTATTGTTCATATCGCACCAACTTTTGGAGCCGATGACTTTAAGGTCGCTAAGCAAAATGGTATCGTTGCCCTAACCATTCCTGATGTGAATGGGAACCCAATGCCATTAGTTGATAAGCAAGGAAAATTTGTGAATCAGGTGACTGATTTTGCAGGACGCTATGTCAAAGATTATGGGCAGACAGAGGAAAGATCAGTCGATACAGATATAACGATTAAACTAAAAACAGAGAATAAATTATTTGTTTCAGAAAAATATGTACACTCTTATCCACATTGCTGGAGAACAGATAAGCCTATACTTTATTATCCTTTAGATTCCTGGTTTATAAAAACATCGGGTTTAAAAGAGAGAATGTTCCAGTTGAATCAAACAATCAATTGGAAACCAGCTTCTACAGGTGAAGGTCGTTTTGGCAAATGGCTTGAAAATCTTCAGGACTGGAACCTTTCCCGTTCCCGTTATTGGGGAATTCCCTTGCCAATATGGCGAAGTAGTGATGCTAAAGAAGAAATTTGTATTGAATCCATTGAGCATCTTAAAAATGAGATTGAGAAGGCAAATGCAGCTTTGGGGCTGAAACAATCCGTTCCAGACGATTTACACAGGCCTTATATGGATGAAATTACCCTGATTTCACCAACAGGTGAAAAGCTTTACAGGGAATTAGATTTAATTGACGTTTGGTTCGATTCGGGTGCTATGCCCTATGCGCAATGGCATTATCCTTTTGAAAATAAAGAAAAATTTGAACAGAATTTTCCAGCTGATTTTATTGCCGAAGGTGTCGATCAGACAAGGGGTTGGTTTTATACTCTTCATGCTATTGGCGCAATGGTTTTCGATAGTGTTGCCTTCAAAAACGTAGTATCAAATGGTCTAGTCCTCGATAAAAATGGACAAAAAATGTCTAAGCGTCTGGGAAATGGGGTTGACCCTTTTACTACTATTGAAAAATATGGAGCTGATGCCACACGTTGGTACATGATTTCAAATGCTCAACCCTGGGATAATTTAAAGTTTGATCTTCAAGGTATTGAAGAGGTTTCAAGAAAATTCTTTGGCACGCTTTATAATACCTATTCTTTCTTTGCTCTCTATGCAAATATTGATCTGTTCAAATGGTCTTCTAAGGAGGTTCCTATAGAGAAAAGACCCGAAATAGATCGGTGGATTTTATCAGCATTGAATACCTTAATATTTCAGGTGGAGCAGGATTTTGCCTCTTATGAACCTACCAATGCGACCAGAAAAATAATGGAGTTTGTCGATGAAAATCTTTCAAACTGGTATGTTAGACTTTGTCGCCGTAGATTCTGGAAAGGGGAAATGTCTGAAGACAAACTGGCAGCTTACCAAACTCTTTACTCTTGTCTGGATGTTATTTCCCGTTTGATGGCGCCCGTTGCGCCCTTTTTTGCCGATTGGCTTTATAGGAATCTTCAGGAGGGTGCAAAAGAAAAAGGTCCTGAATCGGTGCATTTAGCATGGATTCCATACGCAGATAATAACAGAATAGACAAGGCATTGGAAGAAAGAATGGCTTATGCTCAAAGGATTTCTTCGCTGGTTCTAAGTTTAAGGAAAAAAGAAAAAATTAAAGTTCGTCAACCTTTACAGAAAATGCTCATTCCCATTTTAAATGATGATTTTGAAAGACAGGTGGATGAGGTAAAAGATTTAATCCTTGCCGAAGTAAATGTTAAGGAAATTGAATACGTTTCAGGCGCTGGAAATATCATTCAGAAAAAAGTAAAACCTGATTTTAAAGTGTTGGGCAAGAAATTAGGGAAAAATATGAAAGCGGTGGCTGATGTCCTTGGTTCTCTTTCTCAAGATGAAATTCAACAAATGGAGAAATCAGGTGTATTTGAAACTACTGTCTCCGGAGAAGTAATACATCTGACCAGAGAGGAACTGGAAATTGTGCCAGTTGATATTCCAGGTTGGTTAGTGGCGACAGATGCTGGGCTAACGGTTGCACTTGATATTCAGTTGAGTCCTGAACTTCTGGCAGAAGGGATGGCCAGAGAACTGGTAAATCGCATACAAAATATTCGTAAATCAAGTGATTTTAATGTTACCGATAAAATAAGTATTCAATTAGAGGAATTAGATATGGTCAAACCTGCTATTTCTCAGTTTTCAGCCTACATTTGTAGTGAAACACTGGCAGAAAAACTTGATTTAGTTGTAAAAGGGGATGGAGGTGAAGTATTAGAACTTCCGGAAGGAGAAATATGGGTGAAGGTTTCTTTACATGGTTAGAAAAAAAAATAAAAGCGGGGTCAAAAATTCACCTTTGACCCCGCTTTTATCATGCAAAATTAATTATAACGTGAATTTGACTCTGGCAAAAAAGTAAGCACCGTTAAATCCAAATTGTTGAACTCTTCTGGAGTAAACAAATCTGCCTAAGCTGAAGTTATTTGCGTGGGCATGAATATCCTGATAAACATCAAAGATATTATTCCCACCTAAAGTGAAGGTCATCCCCTTGCTCAAATCATAGGAAACCGTTAAATCTGTTGTAACTTTAGGACTAAAAACCTGATCTGTTGTTTCTTTTTGATTCGTTAAGGCATTTACTGGCCAGGTATCAGGTTTGTCAGGATTAATAGCAGGATCAAGATAAGTAACTTGACCAAATCTAACTAACCTAAGCATAGAGCTAAATTTACCATTTCTGTAATTTAACATGGCACTTAACTTACTTTGGGGGTTAGCTACTTCAACACGGCTTTGGTCTTCTCTGTTAAAATAAGATCCTAATTGTCCGGTTCTGACCAATATTTCCGAGGCCTTAATAATAGGTTTACCAGCAGCATCTTTAATCACTTCATTTTTTATGAAGGTTCCTGCAAGCGTAAATCTGAGATCACTTTTTGTATTAATTCTCTTTGTGTAGTTCAAAACTGATTCAATTCCTCTTGCTCGGGTGTCTATAGCATTGGTAAAGAAATTGGCTGCTCCAGCATTGGCTGCATCCAGTTTTGACTTTAAAACAGCGTCTCCACCTGCGGTAAAGTTATTTGTCAATACAATACGGTCATTGATATTAATTTGATAAGCATCAACTGTAAGTTCAAGATTATCAGCCAGTCTTGCAGTAGCTCCAATGGTATAACTTATTGAGGTTTCTTGTTTCAATGTTGGAATACCTAGTATTTTAGCAGGTTCGCTGTCATTTGTAAAGGTTCCACTCTCCACAGGAACTAAACCTGCCGGCGTAGAGACAAATAAGGTATTTGTTTTAGCATAATATTTTTGCTGTTGTGAAGGAGCGCGGAAACCAGTACTAGTGCTGGCACGTAAAGATAAAATGTCTGTTAATTTTAAGCGGGATGCTAATTTATAATTGAAAGTACTTCCAAAATCTGAATAATTTTCAAATCTAAGAGCACCAGCGACCATAAAATTCTTAGTAAAGTCTTGTTCAAAATCTGCGTATAAGGCAACGTTATTCCTTGCATTACTGCCCTCATTGGAAGGTAAAAATCCAGCGAATACTTGTGCACCCGCTGCAATTCCAGCTGCTGTATTATAATTTTTATAAGAGGGCTCTTCACCAGCTCTGATATCAAACTGATCTATACGATACTCGGCACCAAAAGCAGCATTTAACCCACTTAATACTTTATAAGAACGAGATACATCTGCATTTATCGTGTTTTGTAAGAAAGTTAGTCCACCGGCGTCAAAAGTAGTTTGAGGAGTGCTTGAAATAAGTGCCTGGGTATAGTTAATTGAATTTGAAACACCAAAATCAAAAACATTTCTACCATAAGTATTGCTAATATCATAGTTCCATTCTCCTAATTTTCCTCTCAATCCAGCTACAGTTGAAAAATCTGTTACGGTAGAATTGATTAAAGGTAAAAATCCATTAGGATAATAACTATTGGATAAAACCAATCCCCTCACAGAAGCAGGAACGGCGTTAGGATATCTATAAATTCCTGCTGCTTCACCCGCTTTTCTATTGTAACCACCAAAGGCATAGAAAGTAGCTTTGTCGTTTATAGGTAAATCTAAATTGAACATGACACCACCACCATTTATTTTTGAATTACCTATTCTCATGTCAAAATCGTTTCTATCGAGACCTCTGGCAGAAAGAATGGAGTCATCTTTTACCAGACCTCCCACAGATGGATAAATCTGTCCTGTATAAGTACCAGATCTGTTAGATAAATCTCTTTGAGTATATTCGCCGGTAAGATTTAAAATTCCTTTTGAACCTAACTTAAATCCATAGTTTAAGGCAACCTGTGTTGCAGCGCCGTCACTGACATTCACATGATCATTTACACCTTTGTTAATAACGTAGTTTTTTGCATAAGAACTTACATGCTGACCATAAGATACATTGCCACTTAAAACGCCTGTTTCACTTTTGAGCACAATATTGATAACACCTGCAATAGCATCGGAACCATATTGTGCGGCAGCACCATCTCTCAATATTTCCACCCTTTCAATAGAATTAGCAGGTATGGCATTTAGGTCTGTACCAACCTGTCCTCTGTTTACGGTACCGTTAACGTTAACTAAAGCAGATTGATGACGACGTTTTCCGTTAATTAATACTAAAACCTGGTCAGATCCAAGTCCTCTTAATTGAGCAGGGTCAATATGATCCGTTCCGTCTGAAATAGTTTGTCTTGCCGATTGGAAAGACGGTGCAATGAAGGTTAAAATCTGATTTAGATCTACCTGACCCACATCATTGATAATTAACTTCATAGGAATGATATCAACTGGAACTGCCGATTCAATCTTTGTTCTAGTTTGTGAACGAGAGCCAATAACCACAATATCAGATAACTGTACACCCTCCTCAAGGACAACATCGATAACTGAATTTTCACCAATGGTAATCTCCTGAGTTATAAATCCAGTATAACTGAATTCAAGTACAGTAGATCCAGCTGGAATCTGGATAGAGTACTTTCCATTTTCATCGGTAATTATACCAACAGAGGTTCCTTTTACCGAAACAGCAGCAGCAACCAAGGCTGAACCATCTGAACCGGAGGATACCTTACCAGTAACTGTTTTTTGAGAAAAGCCAGAAAAACTGATTAATAATCCCAAAAACACCAGAAAATGAAGTTTAAATGTGCTTTTTTTCATGACAAATTAATTGAGTTGAAGTAATAAAATAATACTAAAAATTTCTTTTTGAATTTAATTTTGGGCTTTTATAAGGTGTTTGACACAATTGGCTAAAATTAACAATTTTAGCGTAAATTCGCTAACAATAAAAATTAAATAAATGAATTTTAAATTTACAGATGAACATATTTCCGTTCGGGATGCCGCCAGAGAATTCGCCCAGAAAATTTGCAAACCTGGTGTGATTCAAAGAGATACATTGATGGAATACCCTAAAAAAGAGGTAAAGCAAATGTCAGAACTTGGTTTTATGGGAATGATGGTTGATCCTGTTTTTGGAGGCAGTGGATTAGATACAATTTCTTATGTTTTAGCAATGGAAGAAATTTCAAAAGTGGATAACTCTAGTTCTGTTATCATGTCCGTAAATAATTCATTGGTTTGTTGGGGAATAGAATATTATGGTACGGAAAATCAAAAATCAAAATATTTACCCCTGTTAAGTTCTGGAAAATGGATAGGTTCTTTTTGCCTCTCAGAGCCTGAAGCTGGGAGTGATGCAACGCATCAACGTACAAATGCCAAGGATATGGGAGACCACTACTTGTTAAATGGTACTAAAAACTGGATTACAAATGGGAGTACATCTAAGTTACATATTGTCATTGCCCAGTCGGATCCGGTAAAGG
Organism: Bacteroidota bacterium; assembly: GCA_041159865.1. GTDB lineage: Bacteria > Bacteroidota > Bacteroidia > Chitinophagales > Saprospiraceae > BJGN01. Next base: position 34,436 of record JBEAXK010000030.1, on the reverse strand, counting down.
GCTCTGCTGGGATAAACGCCTTTTTAGTTGAATCTGATTGGGAGGGTGTTAAAATTGGGGCTAAAGAAGATAAACTGGGCATTCGTTCTTCCGATACTACTTCTATTACTTACACGGATGTGAAGGTTCCAAAAGAGAATAGATTAGGAAGTGATGGGGAAGGATTTAAAATAGCCATGAAGACCCTTGATGGTGGAAGAATCGGCATCGCCGCTCAGGCTTTAGGTATTGCTGGTGGTGCATATGAACTTGCTCTGGCCTATAGTAAGGAAAGAGAGGCTTTTGGTAAACCTATCAACCAACACCAGGGTGTTAGTTTTAAATTAGCACAAATGGCAACAGATATAGAAGCTGCCAAATTGATGGTTTATCGGGCTGCCTGGCTAAAAGATGAAGGTTTACCATATAATACGGCAAGTGCAATGGCAAAATTATTTGCCTCTGAGGTCGCTATGAAAACGACCATCGAAGCAGTTCAAATACATGGCGGATATGGTTTTGTAAAGGAATATCATGTTGAGCGATTGATGCGGGATGCTAAAATCACTCAAATATATGAGGGTACCTCAGAAATTCAACAAATTGTCATTTCCAGATCGGTTGTGCAGGGAAATCTTTATCTTCCTGCTTAATCAATGAAAGAATGTCTGAAAATGAAATATCTACCTCAATTATTGGTTGTGCCATGAGGGTACACACTGAATTAGGTCCAGGTTTGTTGGAAAGTGCCTACGAGGCCTGCTTGTATTATGAATTATTGCAGGCAGGTCACCTTGTTAGTAAGCAGCGACCTATGCCAGTAGTATATCAGGAAGTTAAATTAGAAGCTGGATATAGAATAGATTTAATAGTTGAAAACAAAGTTATCATTGAAATAAAAGCCGTAGAAGCATTTCATGAATTGCATTTCGCTCAATTGCTTACTTACCTAAAATTAACTAAGTGTAAACTGGGCCTTCTAATTAACTTTAATGTAAAAAGTTTGAAAAATGGGATTCGAAGAGTCGCTAATGGATTATAAAAATGCCTGACAACCATTAAATTTCGGACAAAAAACGTAATTAAACGCCCCAAAACAAATACCCCTTGCGAAACACCGCGCATAACTCCGCGTTCCCCTGCGATTAAAAAAAATATTATACCTCCACAAAAATGTAATTGTGTAGGCTGAACTCCGCATTCTCTTCGGTAAAAAAATATTATTTCATCTTGACAAATACCCTCTGCGAAACACTGTGAATAACTCCCCTTTCCCCTTCGATTAAAAAAAATATTATACCTCCACAAAAATGTAATTGTGTATGCTGAACTCCGCATTATCTTCGGTAAAAAAATATTATTTCATCTTGACAAATACCCTTGCGAAACACCGCGCAGAACTCCGCGTTCCCCTACGATTAAAAAAAATATTATACCTCCACAAAAATGTAATTGTGTATGCTGAACTCCGCATTCTGTTCGTTAAAAAAAAACGCCAAATTGCCCAGCGTTCAGCGCCAATATCTAAAAAATCGATTAAGCCTGGCTTTTATTATAATCACTCAAGAAGGTCTCTAATCCCATCGTTGTTAATGGATGATTCAATAATCCCATAATAGCAGATAAAGGACAAGTAACAACATCAGCACCAGAACGGGCAGCATCGACAATATGTCTCGAATTCCTGATTGAGGCTGCTAATATTTCTGTTTCATAACCCTGAATCGTGTATATTTCAGCAATTTCCCTGATTAACTGCATCCCCTCCCAATTAATATCATCCAAACGACCAATAAAAGGAGAAAGATAAGTTGCACCAGCTTTAGCAGCTAAAATGGCCTGCCCTGCTGAAAAAATAAGCGTGCAATTTGTTTTGATTCCTATTTCCGTAAAATGGCAAATAGCTTTGACACCCTCAGCTGTCATTGGCACTTTAACGACAATATTCGGAGCTAAATCGGCTAAAATTTTACCTTCTTTAACCATTGTTGCGAAATCTGTTCCTATAACCTCCGCGCTAACATCACCAGAAACAAGCTGGCTTATTTTTTTATAATGGCCTAAAATAGCAGCTTCTCCTTTAATTCCTTCTTTAGCCATTAAAGAGGGATTTGTTGTAACACCATCTAAAACACCAAGTTCTTTTGCTTGTTGAATTTGATCTAAATTGGCTGTATCAATAAAAAATTTCATTGTCTTTATATTTATTTATGAATAAGAAGCTAATAAATTTTGGGCAGCTTTGAAGACACGTTCTCCCGTAAATCCAAATTTTTCATCAAGAATATCCGCTGGGGCAGAATATCCAAAATGGTTTAAACCTAATACGATTCCATTTGCACCAACAACTCCCTCTAAGCTTACAGGTAAACCTGCTGTAAGTCCCAGACGGGGAACATCACCGGGTAACACACTTTCCCGATACTCTTTAGATTGGCTAAAAAATAATCCTTCAGAAGGGATAGACACTAATCTTACCTTTTTATTGCCTCTTTCTTTTAACAATTGTGCACCTGCATAAAGAGTACTTACTTCAGAGCCATTACCAACGAATACAATATCTGGTTTGCCCTCACAATCACTAACGATATAGCCACCTTTTTGAGCACCAAGAGCATTTTCATAACGGGTAGATTCTGAAGTTGCAGGGAGAGAAACAATATTTTGTCTCGATAAAATTAATCCAGTTGGGGTTTCTTTATTTTCTAGAGCCATCTTCCATGCAACTGTCGTTTCATCAGCATCAGCTGGTCTTAAGGCTAAAAAAGAAGGCTTTCCGGAATGATTATGTAATTTCTCCAGCAATCTTAATTGTGCTTCTTGTTCAATTGGCTGATGCGTTGGACCATCTTCTCCGACCCTAAAAGAATCGTGTGTCCAAACAAAAATGACTGGAATTTCCATCAGCGATGCAAGGCGTAATACAGGCTTCATATAATCTGAAAATGCGAAGAAAGTGGCGCAAACAGGAATAACTCCGCCATGTAAGGCCATTCCGACAGACAAAGCAGACATTGTAAGTTCAGAAACTCCTGCTTGTAGAAACGAACCAGAAAAATCTCCTTTTTTAAATGCTTTTGTTTTATTCAGGAAAGATTGGGTATTGTCGCTATTTGATAAATCGGCAGAGGCAACAATCATATTTCCAACCTCTGATGCAAATAATTCCAAAACTTTACCCGATGCAGCCCGGGTAGCATCTCCTTGTTTTTGAACAATTTTTTGCCATTCAAGCTGTGGTAAGTTTCCAGCAAGATAGCTATCGAGCAAGGCAGATTTCTCTTTATTTGCCTCTCTCCACGTGATTTCTTCGTCTCTTCTTCTATTAGCTGCAAGCAAACATTTCTCTCTTACAGCCTCATAATATTCAGCTACATCTGGAAATACGGTGAATGGACTTTGAGGGTCACCCCCTAAATTTTTGATTGTTTCTGGAAAAGAAGCCTTTGATTTCCCGAGTGGTTTACCGTGCGTCTCAACCTCACCTTCAAACGATTTACCTTCAGCAGTAACAGCCCCTTTACCCATGATAGTTTTACCAATGATTAGCGATGGTTTGTCTGATACACTTTTTGCATTGCGTAAAGCATTTCTAATCGCCTGATGATCATTCCCCACAATAGTCTGTACATCCCAGCCCCATGCTTTATATTTTGCCGAAGTGTCCTCATTGGTTACTTCGTCAACCTTTGTTGATAATTGAATATCATTTGCATCATAAAATAAGATTAAATTTCCAAGTCCAAGGTGACCAGCGATACGGCCCACTCCTTGAGAAATTTCTTCTTGAATACCACCGTCAGATATGTAAACATAGGTATAATGGGCCAGCCATTCTCCAAATCTGTCTGCTAAAAATCTTTCTGCAATGGCGGCTCCTGCACCAAAAGCATGACCCAAGCCAAGAGGACCCGAAGTATTTTCAATCCCTCTGTCTAAATCTCTTTCCGGATGACCTGGTGTTGGACTTCCCCATTGGCGAAATTGTTTCCAGTCCTCAGGAGTATAAAAACCAAGCAAGCCCATTTGAGCATAAAGCATGGCTGACATATGGCCTGGATCTAAAAAAAAGCGATCTCTGAATGGCCAGCGAGGATTTTCAGGATCAAAGACCATGAATTCTGTAAAAAGTATGTGCATAAAATCAGCTCCGCCCATCGGACCTCCGGGGTGACCCGACTGAGCCCGTTCAACCATAGATGCAGAGAGAATTCTAATTAAATCGGCTGCGCGTTCAGAAACTGATTTGTCTGAATTTGTAAATTGTTCGCTTAACATACTTTTTGTTTTTAAATAACTTCGCAAAAATGATGCTTTTTTTATTTTAGCAAAGTATCCAAAGTTATTTATTTGTCTTTTTATTTATTAAAATATCAGAATCAGATTATTCGGGTCTTAAATCCAGCAATCTTAATCTATATTTATTTCCAATTTTTTTTACTCTGAATGAAATTAATTTAGGTAATAATAGACCTGCTGCAAGGGCACTTCCTGTGACGATAGCGTCTGATGCCTTATAAAAGGTTTCAGGTCTTCCATCCGTCAGCGTTCCAATAAATGCATAACCCGACCAGGACAATCCAAAAAGCCCAATTTGACGACCCATAGCTTTTGGCCAGGTTCTTTGATATCGTAATGCAGTTATTTCTTTTAAAGGAATCGTTCGGTCTGCCATAGATATAAGCTGATCTTTGTACATAAAATCGGCTATTTCAGAAGTGTACCAACCTTGCCCCTCCTTGATAGAATAGGTAATTACGCTACCAAGGGAGATTTTAGTCACTTTCATACTTCCGACTTTTTCCAATTGCAAAAATTGAAGATTTCTTTGTCCGGACAGGATAAATGTTACATGTAATATGAGGATGATTAATAAGTGGTTTTTCATTTTAAATGTCTTCTATTTGACTTTTTCTAATTTTGTGAAATCGGTTTAACATTTTCTCCAAAGAAGCGGCAATACTGGAATAAGGTAAAATTTCAGGTGCAATGTAAATGACCATGATAGCAACTTGTTCCTTATTATCTGTCGGAAAATTAGCATAAAATTGCGATTTATTCAGCCTGTAAGCCTCTCTAATTCTTCTTCGAATAAGATTTCTGTCAACGGCGTGCTTAAATTTCTTTTTGGGCACACTTTGTGTAAATAAAACCGGGTTTTCTAAAGAATTCGCATTGGGTATAAAAGTCCATAGCATTCTGAATGGATAATGCCCCAGACTTTGTTGCGAGCGAAATAATTGACCAATTATCTTCCTGCTTTTTAATCTTTCCTCTTTTTTAAAAGTTTGTTTTTCTTCCAAAATGATTACTTTATCTTATTTAAATTCAAGTAGTTAAATTATTTTTGCTTGGAAATAAGCCTGTTAACGTACATTGAAAATCGCAATATCTGTCCTTTTGAAATGGTTGATTTTTTTTGAACTTGCACCCAATTCTAAATATTAACCACGCAAAAGTAAGCATTCTATGGCAACTGATTTAACAGATACGCATTATCCTCAGGTTCATTTAACAATGAGAACTATTCCTGAGTCAGAAAGACCCAGAGAAAAACTAAAAATAAGAGGTAAAAAGGAAATGTCGAATGCGGAATTATTGGCTATTTTGATTGGTTCTGGATCTTTTGAAGAAAATGCCGTACAGTTGGCTCACCGCCTGTTAAAGGGTTTCAATAATGATCTTTCAATATTAAGTAAGGCTTCTATTAAAGACCTTTGCAGATTTAAAGGTGTTGGTCCTGCAAAAGCAAGTTTAATTTCCGCTGCCTTAGAACTGGGTCAACGCAGATCGGAGTTGAAAATGACCGATAGAACCCAAATCAAGACCAGTCAAGACGCCTATTTACTCTTTAAACCCGTTTTAATCGATTTATTGGTAGAAGAGTTTTGGATTATTTTGCTTAATAGAGGTAATAAGGTCATAGGCAGAGAAAGGATAAGTATTGGAGGAGTTTCAGGTACGGTGGTCGACCCTAAAGTGATTTTTAGACATGCCTTGGAAAATCTTGCTTCCTACATTATTTTAGGTCATAATCACCCTTCGGGAAATTTGATGGCGAGTGATGCCGATATTAGCTTAACTAAAAGGCTGATGGCTTGCGGTAATGAACTAGATGTAAGAATTATAGACCATATTATTTATACCGACAACGGTTATCTCAGTTTTGCAGATGCTGGCATGATTTAGAAATATGACTTTCCAGGGCCAAATCACATTTTTCTTGTGTATACATCCGAATAAATGTCCCAAGATAAATTCAATTTTATTTTTTCAAAAAGTCCTGATTTTCTTCAAGAAAAGTTTTCTTTCTATGAGGTGATTGTATAAAATATAAAAATACTACCACACTTCCATTTCTGCCACCCTGTTCCCTAAATTCAAAAAATTTATACTAACCAATTTTTTTCGCCAACGCTTATGTTTTCTGAATGGGAGAGACCAACTGGCTTATCTCCCTGGAAAACAAAATCTAATCTTCCCAAAAGGATACCTCCCCATCCTGCCTGATTGACAAATACTGTTTTTCCTCCTTTGTTTTTAACTTTAGTAGGTGCAGGCAGAAAAGTATGTGTGTGTCCTCCTAAAATCACATCTATATGCTCTGTAGCAGCCGCTAAAGTGACATCACTTACCTTGTCTTCTGCGTATTGATAACCCAAGTGACTTAAACAAACGACTAAATTACATTTTTCGTCTTCTTTTAATTTCTTGGCGTATTCATTAGCTTTTGAAATTGGATCTTCATATAGCGTATTAGTGTAGAGATCTTTTGGAACTAATCCTTTTAATTCTATACCTAGGCCAAACACACCGATTCGCAAACCCTCTTTTTTAAAGATATGCCAGGGCTTTGTTCTCCCTTCCATAGGCGTATTGGCAAAATTATAATTGCCACATAACACGGGGAAACTTACTTGATCCAGTTGCTTTGCCAGGTTTTCTATGCCACCATCAAAATCGTGATTGCCAATGGTGAGGGCATCATATTTCAATAATTCCATGATTTGCATTTCCAGTTGTCCTGCAAAAAAATTAAAATAGGGAGTTCCTTGAAAAACATCGCCAGAGTCAAAAAGAAGAAGATTTTCTTCTTTTTCTCTGATTTGTTGAATTAGGGTGGACTTTCTGGCTACACCACCCTGAAGAGAATTTCGGCCACTTCCTGGTGGAAATGGATCGATTCTACTATGAAAATCGTTTGTGTGTAAAATGGTAAGTTTCTTAGCTGCTGGTTTCAATGATTTGATTGCCCATGCTGGATTAGTTCCGGTTAAAACAAGTCCGGCGCCCACATATTTTATAAAATTTCTTCTTCTCATTTTAATTATTTCTTATCACAATTCTTTCATCAAGCAATCCTTGTTGAATAATACCTTTTTTAGTCTCTACCCGAAGTTGTTCAATAACCGCATCGCGCATGTACATGCCTGTTTTTTCTCTTGGAGCAGCAGCCAAAAAAGATGTACCCTCGCCACCATTTGCCACATAATCAGGCATCTGAACTTTATAGATTTGGTTTGGAACCAAGGGTTGCCCCTTTATTTTTATCCATTCTATCTTATTATCAGTTTGAAGAATTTGTAGCTCTTTGCTTATCGGCCAAAATCCACTTTTTGCCATATATCTGATTAATGCTTCTATATCACTACCCTTCAAATCTAAAATAAGAAGTTCATTGTCAAACGGGAGTAATTCGTAAATCATACCCACGCGCAGGCTATCTTGTTTAATAAAATTACTTCTTACACCCCCATAATTACTAAGCGTAAAATCACAATTAACGCCCTTAGTTTCGGTAATATAACGATGTAAAATATCCGTTATCCAGTTGCCCAAGGTAGATTCTGGTTTTCCTAATTTTAATTCACCTGAAAGTGGAGCCAAACCGGATAGCATGGTTGCATTTAATTTTTCGGTGTACGGAGCTATCAGCGCTAGTAATTTTTTATCCTCAGGGATAGAATCATTGATTTGATATCGAATGGCATTTTCAAAGATTCCAGGATATCTGGGGTGACAACCAGAAAGTATGAGAACAACGTAAAATAAGAGCGAGATAGACTTTATGTAATTCATTTGTAAGGAATACGAAGTAAATGAGTTTTTATTAGCGTGTCGGATTTTTCAATAAAGGCATATAACAAAGACTTTATTCAATATCAATTCCTTCCCATATTTGTACCTGAAAAACCCTGTCGATGACAAAAATACCTTTTTTTGCTATCATTTGAAAGTTATCATTTCTCTTTGTGTAGAAATACTCCTTTTGTGCTGTGAATATTAAATTCATCGGTAAATTATGGATCAAAAGCTTTTCAAGGCCTACTTTATACGGTAGGCTGATGCTTTTTTATAAACCAAATCAGAATTAAATAGTGAAGGGCTTTTAAATATTTATCAAAAATTTATTTTGAAGCCCAAATTTATATTTAGAGGCATATTTGGACGAAATCCTTGTGGAAGATTTGCTACAATGCCCTTATTATTGGTAAGGTTATTTATGGTAGTAAATGCAGTAAAAGATTTTGTAAATCTATAGTTTACAGATAAATCCATAAGCAAGAAGCCGTTCAAGGCATTTATATCCATGTATTTTACCTTTTTCCCTGGGAAGATATAATCATCTTTTCCTGGGCTAACCCTGGTTATACCTGTGTAACGGCTAGTAAGAGTAAGGTCCATCTTATTTGAGGATAAACCAATGTTTGCAGTTAATAAATGAGGGGTAATAAACGGTATTTTGTCTCCTTTTGAAATAAGACCGCTGCCCCAGTCACCTCCACCATTGAGAAATGTTTCTTGAAATTCAGCATCTGTGAAAGTGTAGGCAATACTCACAGGTAAAGTCAAAATGGTTGTACTTTTCCTTCTTTGAAGCAAATTATACTCCAGGCTTATTTCAAGACCTTGTACATAAGCATTTCCCGCATTAAACATATCTCCGGTTCCAGCACCTCCTCCCGATATATTGTCTGAACCTAAAATATTATTGTAATTATTGAAAAATCCTACCATTTTAGCTGAAAATCCTCCTTTATCAAGTTGATAACCTAATTCATAATTGGTGGAAGACTCCATTTTAGCTTGTCCAGTTGAAGAAGTTACAGAGGGCATACCAGGAGGTGAAAATCCACGGTGTATACCTCCGAGGATATTTAAAGATTCATTAAATCGATAGTTAAATCCAACCCCAGGTAATAATACGGCTAATTCATTTTCAGCAGTTTTTAAGGCAGTACCCAATCTTGCATTATCTGCATTTCCATAATTCTGAAAATCAAAATTAATATTTTCAAAGCGAATGCCCGGACTAATTTTAAGACCTTCTATATGAAGGTCATAATTTAAAAAAGTGGCAAGACTGCGACCATTTCTTAATTGATTTTCCTGATTGCCTTTTACACCTGCTGTTGTTTGTACCATTGTTCCATCGGTCATAGCGAATATGGAGCGGGTAGCATATCGGTCAGCTTGATCTTCATGGTATCGAATGCCAAACTGTATTTTATGTGTCAAATCACCAGTATTAAACAAATATTGCGCATTGGTCTGTAATCCTTTGGATAGATAAGTTCTGGCTGCACTTTGAAAATCTATATGGCCATTCGCTTGTCCGGTTAATATTTGATAAGCAGTTCCAAGAGCGTCCGGATTTTGTAAAATGGCATTTAAGGACTGTCCGCCTGCTGTATTTATCCTACCCCAGTCTCTAAAAGTATAGGAGTAATAGGCTGTTGAATGAATACTTAAACCTTTCGCGGGTAAAATTAAATGGCTCAAGGTAATATGATTGTGATTCATATCCAATAAATCTTTTTGTGTGCCAGCATATCTTCTCAGCGGATTGTTTTTGTAATCATCGTAAGTTAATCCGAGATAAGTTTCATTTCCCTCTTCTGAACTGGAAACAAATTTCAAGGTTACGGATTGGAAAACAAGAGCATCCTCGTTGGTATGCCAACGCAATTTACCCATAACATCTCGGCGGTCAAAACCAGTGTTTTCTCCATGGTCTAATTCTTTGAATCCATTAGAAGCCATTCGATTTATTTCAAAAACATAGTCTATGTTCTTGCGGCTGTCTCCAATCCAGAGACGCTGCTGATTGGTTCCAAAACTTCCGTATGCCATATGAGCAAAGCCTTGAGAGGAGCTGGGGATAGCCGTAGAAAGTAAGTTTATAGCTCCACCAATGGTGTAAGGTCCATATTTTATTTGACTGCTTCCTTTGAGGACTTCAACTCCTTGTATACGCGAAAAAGTAGGAAAATAATAGGCTGATGGATCTGAATATGGCGCCGGAGCTATCAAAATGCCATCTTCCATTAAGGTTATCTTTGCACTCCTATTTACAGGTGTACCTCTCAGTCCGATATTTGGTCTAAGGCCAAAACCCTCCTCATCTCGTATGTTAACTCCAGTAATAATTCTTAAAACGTGATTAATATTTGGTTGATTCAGCTTCTCTATTCTAATCCTATTTATAAATTGTCCTGAACCGGGAATTGACTTCGATTTATCACCCACAATGGTAATAGTCTCGAGATCCTGACTTTTTAGGGTGTCTTGTAAAATTGGATTTCCCCAAGCCTGACAGTTAATGAAAATAACAGAAAGTAAAATGAATTTCTTCACTATATTGTATTTAATTTATTTAGACTTAATCTTAATAAACGCAAATATAGAAATATTTCTATGGATAAAGCAATAGCTAATTGTATTAAATTTTGTGATTTTTCATTTTCCTAATAACTACCTAATAATAGGTATCGGTTAAATATTTTTAGTAATGAACCTGACATTTTGACAAAAAGTATTTTTATTTTGGGTTTTTGGCATTTTGATTGATAAGTTTAGATTTAAAAAATACGAATCATTATGGGAAAATCAAATTTAAAACCAATCGGTGACAGAATCGTCATTAAAGCTGCAGCAGCAGAGGAGAAAACAGTAGGTGGGATTATAATCCCTGACACAGCTAAAGAGAAACCTCAAAAAGGAGAAGTTATCGCAGTAGGTCCAGGAAAAGATGGAAATTTAATGCACGTAAAGGTTGGCGATACCGTTCTATTCGGAAAATATGCAGGTCAACAAATTGAAATTTACGGAGAAGAATTCCTCATCATGAGGGAAGATGATGTTTTAGCAATTTTATAATTTAATTTATTTAACTATGGCAAGTAAAGAAATTTTTTTCCACAGTGCAGCACAAGAAAAATTAAAACGTGGAATTGACAAATTGGCAGATGCTGTCAAAGTTACCTTAGGTCCAAAAGGTAGAAATGTTGTATTAGAGAAAAAATTTGGATCTCCTCATATTACGAAAGATGGAGTTTCTGTAGCAAAAGAAATTGAACTGGAGGACACCCTGGAAAATATGGGCGTTCAATTACTTAAAGTTGCTGCTTCAAAAACAGCTGATGCTGCTGGAGATGGAACAACTACAGCTACGGTACTGGCGCAGGCTATGATAAACGCCGGTTTAAAAAATTTAACAGCCGGGGCAAATGCCATGGATCTCAAAAGAGGTATTGATAAAGCCACCAAAGAAGTCGTATCCTTTTTGAAGAATCAGGCAGAGCAAGTTAAAGATGACTACAATAAAATAAAACAAGTCGCTACAATTTCGGCAAATAATGACGAAAGTATAGGGGAATTAATTGCTGATGCAATGCGCCGAGTTTCAAAAGACGGGGTCATTACCATCGAGGAATCAAAAGGAACTGAAACCTATATTGATGAGGTGAGTGGTATGCAATTTGACAGAGGTTATCTTTCGCCCTACTTTGTTACAAATTCAGAGAGAATGATAACCGAATATGATCAGCCTTATATCCTTGTCACAGATAAGAAAATTTCAACTATCAAAGAATTATTACCAATTCTGGAAGCTGCCTCCAAAGCAAGCAGACCTCTGTTAATTATTGCTGAGGATGTTGATGGTTCTGCACTTAGTACCTTGGTGGTAAATAGGTTACGCTCCGTTTTAAATGTGGTTGCTGTTAAAGCTCCTGGATTTGGTGATCGCAGAAAAGCAATGCTTGAGGATATTGCAATTTTAACTGGTGCTAGTGTAATTAGCGATGAAAAAGGATTTACACTGGAGAATACCACTCTGGAAATGCTGGGAACTGCTGAGAAAATTACTTTGGATAAAGATAATACAACAATCGTCCAGGGTAAGGGAGATAAAGAGCAGATTAAAGCAAGGATTCAACAAATTAAACAGCAAATCGAAGCTACAACTTCCGATTATGATAGGGAAAAATTACAGGAAAGGTTAGCTAAATTAGCGGGTGGAGTAGCTGTACTGCATGTTGGAGCTCCAACAGAAGTTGAAATGAAAGAAAAGAAAGATAGAGTAGATGATGCTTTACATGCTACTCGTGCCGCCGTCGATGAGGGTATTGTAGTCGGTGGTGGTGTAAGTTTTGTTCGTGCCATTAAAGCCCTTACCAATTTGAAGGGAACAAATGAAGATGAAACTATTGGAATTGATATTGTACGAAAGGCACTTGAAAGTCCACTTCGAAATATCGCAGCAAACGCAGGTGCTGAGCCTTCCGTTGTACTTGAAAAAGTAGTAAATAACAAAAATGATTTTGGTTATAATGCACGCACAGATTCTTTCGAAGACCTTAAAAATTCTGGTGTTATTGATCCGGTAAAAGTGGGTAGAATTGCATTGGAAAATGCTGCTTCAATTGCTGGTATGGTTTTAACTACAGCTTGTGCAATTACAGAAAAGCCTGAGAAAAAAGCTCCTGCTCCTCCTGCAGGTGGAGGATATGACGATATGATGTAATACATCTAAATTGATCGGGGATTTGAATTTATTTCATTTCCCCGAAAATTTTATGTCTCAAAAACTCACTTCTAAACTTAGGTTCGATAAGATTCGTTACCTTAGGCATTTATTTATAATTAGGTAACTTTTGTTTCATGGCTTTGAAAGGTAAAATAGTTCCCGAGAACAAAGAAGAGTTCAAAAAATGGATGATAAGATCTGCTGTTTGGGGATTTTCGGGCTTGATTATTTTTCTATCTCTGGTATATCTGGGTATTTTTGGACCCATACCTACCTATAGTGAATTAAAAAGTATTAAACAGGCAAATTCCTCCGAGATCATCAGTATAGACGGCAAAGTTCTGGGTAGATATTATATTGAAAATAGGGTGGATGTTCAATTTTCTGAAATTCCTCCCTTCCTAATTCATGCCTTGTTAGCCACGGAGGATACTCGTTTTTTTGAACACAGAGGGATTGATGTTCGGGCGCTCTTTAGAGTATTTTTCAAGTCTATTCTTCTCATGAATGAATCATCTGGTGGTGGAAGTACTTTAAGTCAACAGTTAGCAAAAAATTTATTTCCCAGAAAATCTTTTTGGCTCGCCAGTATGCCGGTCAATAAGTTCCGGGAAATGATTACAGCGCAGCGCCTTGAAAAAATATATTCGAAAGAAGAGCTTTTGAACCTTTATCTAAACACCGTTCCTTTTGGTGGTTCCATATATGGTATCAATGTTGCTTCTCAAACGTTTTATGGAAAAAAACCAACAAAACTAAGTATTGCTGAGGCGGCCTTATTAGTAGGGATGCTAAAAGGTCCAAGCTTATATAATCCTGTTAATCATCCAGAAAGAGCCCTCAACCGAAGGAATACTGTTTTATCTCAGATGGTTAAATATAATTATCTAACGGAAACAGCTTACCAGCGTTTAAGCCGCTCTTCTTTGAATCTAAAATATAATCCGCAAGGTAGAAATTCGGGTCTCGCTTCTTACTTTAGAGAGTACATCAGGCCTGAACTGGAAAAAATAGTAGGTAATATAAAAAAACCTGATGGCAATTATTATAATTTATCTACAGATGGATTAAGAATTTACACGACCATCGATTATTATCTTCAGTTGTTTTCAGAACAAGCAGTGAAAGAACAAATGCCGCAAATACAGGCTAATTTTTTTAGAGAATGGCGAAACGGGAAACCATGGGGAAGTAATGCTTTTTTATGGAATATAGCCAAACAAACAGATAGGTATAAACAATTGGAAAATGCGGGAGCATCACAGGCTGAAATTGAAGCAAATTTTAATAAACCTGTTCCCATGCAAATGTTTGCCTGGAATGAATTACAATCGGTCGAACGAAATATTTCTCCTTTAGATTCCATAAAGATTTCTCTCCAGATGCTTCAGGCCGCTCTCCTTTCCATGGATCCTAAAAGTGGCGCCATCAGAGCCTGGATTGGAGGTAATCATTTTGGTTATAATCAATACGATCATGTACATGCAAATAGACAAGTAGGTTCTATTTTTAAACCCATTGTTTATGCTGCTGCCATTCAGGAAGGGTTAAATCCATGCACCTATTATCCGAACGAACAAATTAGTTATCCAGATTATGAGGACTGGAAGCCAGGAAATGCAGATAATGTTTATGGCGGATTCTACTCCATGGGAGGTGCTTTGAGTAAATCAATTAATACAATCGCGGTTCAAGTACTTTTGGCAACAGGCATTGAGGAGGTAAGAGAAATGGGAAAGGCGTTGGGTATTACTTCAAAAATTCCTAAAGCTCCTTCTATTGCATTGGGTTCTGCGGAATTATCTCTATATGAAATGACTAATGTCTATGCCACTTTGGTTAATAAAGGCATAAAATCTTCACCTCATTATTTACTACGGATTGAAACAAAAGAGGGAGAAGTTATTTATACTTCTCCTCGTCAAAATAGCATTCAGGCCATCGATCCTTTCACTTCCGAAACTTTAATACCTATGCTTAAAAGTGCGGTGAATGAAGGGACTGGTGCCAGATTGCGCAGTAATTTTGGGTTGAGAATGGCGCTTGCTGGAAAAACTGGAACAACCCAAAATAATTCTGATGGTTGGTTTATGGGTGCTTCGCCCAATTTGGTAACAGGTGTTTGGGTTGGGGCTTCATTGCCAGCTATTCATTTTAGAAGTACAGCATCAGGGCAGGGTGCAGCTACAGCTTTGCCTATTTTTGGTTCATATTACCATCGATTGGCTCAAAGTCCCGGACTTCGAAAATATATTCAGGGAGACTTTTATCCGGAAATCGATTCGACATCGTCAGATGTTAATTGCCCGCCTTATTTGGAAACTGGTGGGTTTTCGGCTGAAACAGATCCTGAAATTGTAAATAATCCTGATATTTTTAGAGCTGTTTATCAGGCTATTCTAAAAGAAAATGGGGAGTTAAATTTTTCAAATGAAACAATTTATCCCATAGAATTATCTCGAAAATTTTTATTTGAGTCCGATAGTGCCTATCTCAGACGTATGTTTGATAAAAATTTAAAGATCCTTAAATCGGAGAGAGAGGAGGAATTTTAAATCTGTGTTTCCAAAACAAGACCTAAATATTAATTTATTTGTTAATTATAATTTTACAAATAAATAAGATTATTTTTGAGAAAAGCAGTTTATGAAAAATTTTCTCATTCCGATCTTTGGGTTATTTACCACCCTTATTTGCACGGGTCAGTCAAATCACCAGCATGGCAGAGTTGCCCGATTTCCATCGATACCTGGGTACCTTTCTCTTTCCTGTGATTTCCATATTCACACTGTTTTTTCAGACGGAAGTGTATGGCCTGATATTAGGTTACAAGAGGCGTTAAAAGATAGTTTAGATGCATTTTCACTTACGGAGCATCTTGAATATCAGCCTCACAAAGATGATATTCCTAATCCAGACCGAAATAAATCTTTTGAAATCGTTTCCAAATTGGCTAAACCTTACGAGATATTAGTTGTAAAAGGAGCCGAAATTACTAGAGGAATGCCTCCCGGACACAACAATGCTATTTTTATAAAAGAGGCTAATAAATTGTTAAATCTTGATTCTCTGGAAGTTTTTAAAGAAGCTAGAAATCAAGGTGCTTTTACATTTTGGAATCATCCAAACTGGACGGCGCAAAGAAAAGATGGGATTGCCAGAATGACAGATTTTCATAAATATTTAATAAACAATCAATTACTTCAAGGTATTGAGGTGGTAAATGATGTTACCTATTCAGATGAAGCTTTTCAAATAGCGCTTGACCATAACCTGACCATTATGGGAACATCCGATATTCATGGGTTAGTAGATTGGCAGTTTAAAGTTTCAGAAGGTGGACACAGACCATTTACCTTAGTTTTTGCCAAAGAAAAAACAGAGGCAAGTATTAAGGAAGCCCTTTTGGCAAAACGAACTTTAGCCTATTTTAATCATACGTTGATCGGCAGAGAAGAATGGATGTTGCCCTTGATTAAAAGTGCCATTACGGTTACTAAGGCTAGTTATATCGGTACCTCATCCGTCTTAGAAATTTCTCTGAAAAATAATTCCGATACCCCCTTCTTACTTTTAAATGAAAGTGAGTTTACCTTGCATCAACATACCGGATTAATTACCCTGGAACCGCGTAGCGTTACTAAATTACAATTGAAGTCAAAAGCTATTTTAGAAAAAATTTCTATACCCTTTCAAGTATTAAATGCAGTCATTTCTCCTGGAAAATATTTACATTTAAACTTTGACGTGTTAATTGAGGACTAAAATAAAAGTTTATGAAGCGTTGGCAAAGACTCATTCTATTCAGTTTAATAATAGTAGTATTATTGGTTTTACGCACGCTTCATTACGCAGGTGCCTTTAAACGTTTACAATCCATTGGCAATTTTAAAGAAAATATTCTTTCGGGGATGATTGGTGCGGAGGACATTACCATTGATTTTTCTACAGGTATAGCCCTTGTTTCTTCTGATGACCGGCGGCGCACCTTATCGGGAAGTCCCGTAAAAGGCGATATATTCTTATTGAATTTAAGAGACAAGAATCCTGTGCCTTTATCATTGAAACATCAAATTGAGCTTTCAGAATTTCATCCACATGGCATTTCTCTTTATACAAATCTTGCAGATAGTACAAAATGGCTTTTTGTGGTAAATCATAAGAAAAATACCAATGCAATAGAAATATTTGAATTTCGTGATTCACTTCTCATTCACAATCAATCTATTGAAAATGAGTTTATTATAAGTCCAAATGATATCGTAGGAACGGGAAAAAACACCTTTTACTTTACGAATGATCATGATACAAAAGGGGGTGTATCCAGTTGGAAAGACTTTTTGGTGATTGGGACTGGACAACTGGGGTATTTTGATGGGAAGAAAGCGAAAATTCTTGCTACAGGAATTCGATATGCCAATGGTGTTACCATAAGTCCCGATGGCAAAAAAGTCTATGTCGCAGCATGCACAGATGGATCCATCTTATCGTATAACAGGGAACCTTTTTCAGCCATTGGTAAAATTAAATGCAATACAGGAGTTGACAACTTAGAATGGGATGAAGAGGGAAACTTATGGGTAGGTGCTCATTCAAAAATGCTGGCATTTTTAAGTCATGCAAAAAATGAAATCAACAGATCTCCTTCAGAGGTTTTGAAAATAAGCTTTCCGAAAAATCAAGCTGCCAAGGTGGAACAAATCTACCTGAATGATGGAAATCCTCTTTCTGGTTCGTCTGTGGCAGCCCCGTACAATGGAAAAATTTATGTGGGAGGTGTTTTTGACGATGGTGTGTTAGTTCTTAAACCATAATGCTTGAATTTTCAAAAAAAAGGGGGGTAAAAAGGAGTTCAAAATCTAATTTTAGCTTTTAGGGAAACTTTTAGATATCCCCTAGATGCATCTATTTTTTTGAATTGGAATTCCGTTAGTTTGATGGGATATACATTGTGAAGTATTCACGCTTCTGTGTCAATAAAGACTTACAAGTAAGAATAATGATGATTTATTGTATAGTCAGGGATATTTATTCGTTCGAAGACGAGAATTTGTATATTTAGATTTCTGTTACTTTTTTATTTATTTGATATATGTATAGAAAAGAGTTTGTCCGTTGTAACAAATTTTGTAAATTTCTTTTATTCCAAACCTGTAATTAAAGCTTTGCTTCCACTCCAGATTTTATCCTGTTAGATTGTGTGATTTGTTCTACTGATATAAAAAAGGATAGATTTATATATTTGAAATTCTGCTTCTTGAATTTCTTTAATGGTTAAACCTGATATCTTCTTCAATATTCCATTTGTATCTAATATGGCGCTGAAAACTATATTTGCGTCAACATAAAACCTCGTTCTTAAAATCTATCAGGATTCCTTTTCAACCAGAAAGTGTTCACTTCGTCTGAAAGTTTATCAACATCAGATTGCTTTGCCTTGGATTTTGATGTTGCTTCGAGGTACTAATTATAATCAATAAGTTTTTGAAGTCCGAAGCTATCAAGAGAAGATGAAACAGTAATTGTAATCTCATCCTTTATATTTTGTTCTATAAACATTCAATACTATTTTATCTCCAACGATAATAAAATTCCTGAGAAATTTCAATGCTTATGCTTTCCGGCGCATTGATAATGGTACATAAAATGGATATAATCCTCACTCATACCATTCCTCCCCTTCCAAACTCCCATATAAATTTCTCATCCCATTTTCTAACGAAATAATTGGTTTCCAGTTGATTAACTGAATGGCTTTGCTTGAATCCAATATCTTGCGAGGTGTTCCGTCTGGTTTGGTTACATCGAATTTGATTTGTCCCTGGTAGCCAATAATCTCTTTGATAAGTTTGGCTAATCGACGGATGGAAATGTCCGAATTGGCTCCAATATTTATAGGTGATAATTCATTATATTGAAGCATTAGGGTCAGTAAGGCTTCTGAAAGGTCATCCACATGAAGAAATTCTCTTCGAGGTTTTCCACTTCCCCAAAGGTATAAGGTTGGACTGCCATGTTTTTTTGCCTCATGAATTTTACGGATTAAGGCAGGTAAAACATGACTGTTTTCAAGATCGTAATGATCATTCGGGCCATATAAATTGGGCGGCATGACTGTAATGAAATTTGAACCGAAATCCATCTTGTATGCTTGGCAAAGTTTTATACCTGAAATTTTGGCGATGGCATAAAATTCATTACTTGGCTCTGGAGAACCAGTTAATAATTCATTTTCTTTTATGGGCTGACATGCCATTCTGGGATAAAGACAACTTGATCCGAGAAAGAGCAGTTTTTTAACGTGATTAATATGTGAAGCGTGAATCAAATTATTTTGAATTTGTAAATTATCGTAAATAAACGCTGACCTGTAGGTAAGATTAGCCATTATACCTCCAACTTTTGCGGCAGCAAGAAAAACATATTCAGGTTTTACATCTTCAAAAAAGGTGTTAACCGCCAATTGATTTCGACAATCCAGTTCTTTAGATGTTTTGAAAATTAGATTTCGAAACCCCTTTTTTAGTAATAATCTGACAATAGCTGAGCCAACTAACCCTGTATGTCCTGCAATATATATTTTTGAAGAGGTATGCATGCTTTATTAAGTTAACATTCTGTTTTTTGTAGTTTTTTAATGAGATTTAAGTCCGTTTCCACCATTTCCCTAACGAGGAAATCAAGGGTTATTAGGGGAAACCAGTTAAGATGGGCCTTGGCTTTACTTGCATCGCCAACCAACCATTCAATATCATTAGGTCTAAAGTATTGAGGATCAACCTTAATTAGGAGTTTGTTTTTTGGGATATAATAAGGGCTTTTCTCTGATGACAAACAATAGCCTTTTTCTTCCAATCCCGAACCTTCAAAATAAAGTTTTACCCCAATAATATGGAAGGATTTTATGACAAATTCCCGCACAGAGGTTGAAATGCCCGTGGCAATAACATAATCGGAGGGATTATTTTGTTGAAGCATCAGCCACATGGCTTTTACATAATCCTGAGCATGACCCCAGTCCCTTTGAGCATTTAAATTCCCTAATATTAATATTTGTTGTAAACCCAGTGCAATTCTTGCTACAGAACGAGATATTTTTCGTGTAACGAAATGCTCTCCACGAAAGGGACTTTCGTGATTAAAAAGGATGCCATTACATGCAAATATTTGATAAGCCTTTCTGTAGTTTAAGGTTGTCCAATAAGCAAATAATTTTGATACAGCATAAGGGGAAGATGGTATAAAAGGTGTAGTTTCAGATTGAGGTGATTGGGAGGAATTACCAAAAAGTTCAGAAGTCGACGCCTGATAAAACTTCGTTTTACCCCCAAGGCCAAGAATATTTATCGCATTTAACAGATGTAAAGTACCTAGTCCATTGATTTCAGCAGTATAGGCAGGCTGCTCAAAACTAACCTGAACATGACTCATAGCGGCGAGATTGTAAATTTCATCTGGTTGTATTTGTTGGATTAAATGGATAAGATTTCCAGCATCAGACAAATCTCCAAAGTGCATAATTAAACGTTCATTTTGCCCTTTCATTTGGATAGCAGGGAAATCAATTCTACTGATATTTAAAGAAGAGGATCTTCGCTTAAGCCCATGAACTTCGTAGCCTTTGTCCAGTAAAAAAAGAGTCAGGTATGCTCCATCCTGACCCGTTATTCCCGTTATAAATGCTTTTTTCATTAGCAGATTATTTTTTAAATTGTAATTTTCTTTAAGATACAGGAATGAAAAGAATAGCATTAACTTTGTAAAGTATTTAATCGGACAAAATCTAACTAAGTTAAAAGGGGGATGAACGAAATATTAATTCAATCAGCAAGCGCATTTGTCGAAAAATATTTTCAAGAAAATATTGGTTCAAGCTATTTATATCATAATTATAATCATGCCGTTGATGTATTGAATGCGGCTAAAAGGATTATTTCTATTGAGACACCGACAGAAATAGAACAGGATGCTCTTTTGTTAGCAGCCTTATTTCACGACACGGGTTTTTCACAGGGAAGCCTGAATCATGAGGATCGATCTGTTGAAATTTTTGGACAGTTTGCACAAAATTCCGCCGAAATAACGCCTCCATTATTGGTCTTGGTTCAACGATTAATCTTAGCAACAAAAGGAAAACATGTCCCTGCCGATTGGTTAGAAGGTGCTATGTGCGATGCTGATTTCGGACATCTGGGAAATGAAAATTATTGGGACCGTTCAAACAGGCTTCGCCAGGAATGGTTGTTAACAGAAAATCAATTCCAGGCTGAAAACCAGTTTGTTCAGAGTGAATTGAATTTTATGATTGCCCACACCTATAATACACCTTCTGCAAGAATATTATTTGACGAAGGCAAAGAAAAAAATATCAAATTTCTATTAAAGTATAAAGCGACGATTGCCCCAAACGAAGAGGGGAAAGACAAAAAGAAAAAGAAAGATCAAGAAATAAGCAGGGGAGTTGAAACTATGTTTCGCGCAACTTACAGAACTCACATTAACTTGAGTGCTATTGCCGATAACAAAGCAAATATTATGCTAAGTATCTCTGCCATTATTATTTCTATCGTGGTTTCTAATTTATTGCCTCAACTGAAGACTAATCCTAAACTCGCAATACCTACTTTTTTGCTCCTTTCGGTCTGTTTGATTTCCCTTGTTTTTGCTATTCTTTCTACCCGTCCAAAAGTGACCAGTGGAACAGTCACAGATGAAGACATAAAAGATAGAAAAGCTAATTTGTTGTTTTTTGGAAATTTTTTTAATATGGAAATTGAAAAATTTCAGGAAGGTATGATGGATATGATTCAGGATAATGATTTTTTATACAACTCCATGACCAGAGATTTATACTTTTTGGGAAAGGTGCTGGCCGTAAAATATAAGTATCTGAGGATATGTTACGCGGTTTTTATGTACGGAATTATCATTTCTCTCGCCGCGTTTGGATATGTTTATATGATGGGTTAATTATTTAGACTTCCTGTTTCCGCTAATAATTCTTTGCATGCGGGAATGAAACCGATTGACATCATCCTCTCTTAGTTTTTCATGCTTCGTATTTCTTCCTTGTACTCTTGCCCGCCATTTTTTAAAGTTATTAGGGTGCATTTCTCTACGCATGATGGCAATAACTTCCGCTTCACTTACACCAAATTGTCTGTAAATGCCATCAAAGGATGTTCTGTCCTCCCAGGCCATTTCCACTATCCTGTCTATCACTTGTTCGCTAAGGGGTTGCATATTTTTATTGTTGACTCTGGATATAAATGATTTTGGTAGGCAAAGTGTTTAAAAAAGAGGGCTTTATTAAAAAATTTCTTTTAAAACAGTCAGCGATTTTAGTTCCTGGAAATAATCAAGATGATATCGGTAGTACCATATTATTTTATCGATCAAGTACAAACGCTGTTCCCGTGAAAGTGCAATAATTCCTATGTTTTGTAGAGGTATATTCATTAATTGATCTAATAGCCTACTTGGTTCTACTTCTAAATTATGTTCCATGATTTCCGTAAATGGTTCAAAATATCCTTCTTTAAGGTTTAGAGAATCATGGGTTTCGGACCATTCATTAAGAGGGAAAAAACCGAGATGTGCGGTTAAATGAAGCAGAAAATAAATGCTTAAATTAGTGAATCCTTTACTTGCCTGATCTAAAAATTGAAGATTTAAATCTATGAATTCGTAAAGTTCTTTGTTTGGTGCATTTTCTTTGATACAATTTCTTAGGACATCTCCTAAAAATAAAACGATGGATCCTTTGCGAATGTCCATTTGAATATTTGTAAATAATCTGTCAAATTTTATTTCTTTTATTTTTTGCAAATTTTTTCCCTCTTGAACTTCAATAATTAGTTCCAGAGATGAAAGTGTTTGTAAAAAAATAGCTTTGGAATGAACCCCAGCTTTTCTCGCACCAGGTACAATAAAAGTTAATAATCCGTTTGACTCTGTAAAAATATCGGCAATGAGCTGATGATCCCCATACTTAATTGTTCTTAATACATATCCTTTTGTTTTGATAATCATTTTCTACAAATAAATAATTTTACCAGGTACGCCATTCTTCATCGTCAATTACAGGTTGTTTATAAGTTAATTTAGTGGCCATTCTCTTTTTTTGCCTGTCGAGAACCAGTCTGGCCAATTTTACAGCATGATTTTCCTGATCGTTATTCGTCAGGACATCTCTAAGTGATTCATCTGTAATGTCAAGTCGGTAAAAAAGACTCCACAAATGCTCTTTATCATGAACCATTAGATATTTAATCTGTTCGGAAAGAAGGTTTTCTAGCTCCTCCTCCGAATAAGTTACGGGCTGTTGGGAAATAATATTCGTTTCATTTTTTGGAAGTAGTAATGAAAATATATTATCTTCATAAGAGAAAGCTTTTTCTGACATTGTGAGAAGCATTTCAAGTTGAAAAAAAATTTAAATTTACAGAAAAATTACATACCATGGCTGCGATTACACTAACTGTTAACGGTAAGAAGCGCAAATTAGATTTAGACCCTGAGATGCCCTTACTTTGGGCATTAAGAGATTCTATAGGACTTACAGGAACAAAATATGGGTGTGGTATTGGACAATGTGGCGCATGTACAGTTTTGGTAGAGGGAGAGCCTATGCGTTCTTGTTCCTTACCTGTTTCTGTTTTTGAAGGTAAAAAAATAACAACTATCGAAGGTCTAAGTGAGTCTGGAAATCATCCTGTTCAGCAAGCATGGGAAGAAGTTGATGTGCCTCAGTGTGGGTATTGTCAGGCAGGTCAAATAATGACTACCGTAGCCTTATTAGAAAAAAATCCATCCCCAACGGATGCAGATATCGATGTTGCTTTAGCTGGAAATATATGCCGCTGTGGCACTTATAATAGAATTAGAAAAGCCGTACATATTGCGGCACAAAAAGCCCGATAATTATGAATAACCCAACGTTTTCAGTATCAAGAAGGTCTTTCATTAAAGTTACGGCTGTAGCTGGTGGAGGATTACTATTAGGTTTTTCTTCCTCAAAACCAGCCGATTCAGGATTGAATGAAAGTTTAACTTTCAATCCTTTTATTTTGATTTCGCCTGATGGAACCATAACTATTTTTTCTCCGAATCCTGAAGTAGGTCAAGGTATTAAGACAGCTATGCCTATGATAGTTGCTGAGGAATTAGATGCCGACTGGTCGAGAGTAAAAGTAGAACAGGCTCCTTTGGATGGCAAAAAATATCAACGTCAGGTGGCAGGAGGAAGTGGTTCTCTTAAAGCTTCATGGGGAACTTTGCGTCAGGCTGGTGCTACGGTTAGAATGTTGATGGTTGCGGCCGCCGCCCAGAAATGGCAGGTTCCAGCTTCAAGCCTGAGAACTGAAAATAGCATGGTTTTAGGTCTTAAACAAAAGGCTACCTATGCTGAGCTTGCTGCGGAAGCAGTTAAACAGGAAATTCCAACTAAAGTAATACTCAAAAAACCGAGCGAATTCAAACTTTTAGGTAAATCAATCGCTTGCGTTGATAATAAAGATATATTTTCAGGAAAAGCAGTTTTTGGTATAGATTTCAAAAGACCAGGCATGAAATATGCCGTAGTGGCAAGACCCCCTGGCTTCGGGCAAATTCCTGATAAAGTAAATGATGTTGCAGCAAAAGCGGTAACAGGTGTTTTCGGTGTTTTTCCTTTCGATGATAAAATCGCTATTGTAGCAGACTCAACCTGGGCCGCCTTAAAAGGTCGTCAGGCATTAGAGATTTCATGGATGCAGAAAACACCAGCAGAATCAACAGTAATGCATGATAAATGGATGACCGATTTGTTAACCCAGAAACCAGCAAAGCCTTTCCGTGCCGATGGAGATGCAGATGCAGCATTTGCACAAGCAAATAAGGTAGTTGAGGCCTCTTTTAGTTGTCCGTTTTTACCTCATAATGCGATGGAGCCTATGAACTTTTTTGCGGATGTGAAGGAGAATTCAGCAGAATTGGTTGGGCCTACACAAACACCTCAGCGATCTCAATCGAAAGTGGCTGAAATACTGGGTATTCCTGTCGATGCAGTTACTGTTCAAATGACCAGAATGGGCGGAGGTTTTGGAAGGAGACTAAGCTCAGATTTTGCAGAGGAAGCTGCAAAAATTTCCCGATTAGCTAAAAGTCCGGTAAAAGTACAATGGACAAGAGAAGATGATATGGCAGGAGGTGTTTACAGACCTGCCTGTAAGTATATTTATAAAGCTGCCATCAATAAAGAGGGTGAATTAACGGGTTTCCATGTCAGAGGTGCCGGCTTGAATGTTGGAAATCCTACCAGAGAAAATAATTTTCCGGCAGGTGCAGTCCAAAACCTGCTGATAGAAGGTCATAATAAAGAGTCTAATGTAACCACTGGCCCTTGGCGTGCACCTGTTCATAATTTTGTCGCTTTTGCAGAACAATGTTTCTTAGATGAGGTCGCGGTAGAACTTAAAAAGGATCCCATTGATTTTAGATTAGATTTATTGGCCAAAGCTGCTTCTAATCCTGTTGGAAAAGTAGATTATGATATTGAAAGATTTAAAAAAACTATTCAATTGGTTCGGAATATTTCTGGTTGGGATACCAAAAAAGAAGGTGTTTTTAGAGGTTTCAGTGCTTACTTTTCTTTCAGTTCTTATGTTGCTATGATTGCCGAAGTGACTATGGTTGACCAAAAACCCGTTATCAAAAAAGTTTATTGTGCTGCCGATTGTGGTATCGTAGTAAATAAAAGTGGTGCTGAAAATCAGATTGTTGGAGGTATCATTGATGGATTAGGTCATGCTCTTTTTGGAAATATTGAAATCAAAGACGGCAAATCACAACAAGCAAATTTTGATTCCTACCGAATGATTAAGATGAGCGAGTCTTTTCCTGTTGAAGTCCATTTTGTGGAAAATGAAATTGATCCAACGGGCTTAGGTGAACCTGCTTTACCTCCAGCTGCTGCTGCTGTCGCAAATGCTATGTTTGCTGCTACTGGAAATAGAATCTACCATCAGCCTTTTGCAGAAATGAAAAAGAATTTAGGTTGATTTTCTATTCCTCGGGTGAAATAGATTCAAAGTCTCTCGTAAATAGTCATTATCTAAATGGGTATAAATTTCCGTAGTCAGTATGGATTCGTGCCCAAGCATATCTTGAACAGCTTTCAAATCGGCTCCTCCTTCCAGAAGATGAGTTGCAAAGGAGTGTCGGAAAGTATGCGGACTGATTAAAGGAGAAAGTCCTGCTTTTTCAGCAAGGGTTTTTACTACCTGATAAATGAATATTCTGGATAGCCTCTTCCCGCGTCTGTTTAAAAAAAGAATGTCCGTGTCTTGTTTTGAAATATGAGGCAAGTGTCTTCGCCAAGTAGATAAATAATCCTCGATGTAAGAAATGGCATCGTCTCCAATAGGGACAATACGCTCTTTACTTCCTTTTCCCAAAACGCGGATGAACCCCTCTTTAGGGAAATAGTTGCTTATTCTAAGTGTACATAACTCACTGACTCTTAATCCAGAGGCGTATAGTGTTTCTAGAATTGCCCTGTTCCTTGTTCCCGTAGGTTCGCTCAAATCAATGGCCTGAAAAATTTTTTCAATTTCTGAAAATGACATAACCTCTGGTACTTTCCTGTTTATCTTTGGGCTATCAATAAGGTCTGTAGGATTTTGATTTATTTTTTTCTCTAAAAGTAACCAGGAATAAAAAGTTTTAATGGCCGAGGTTATTCTTGCTTGAGAAGCTGGAGACTGATTCAAGTCAGTCAGCGTAGAAAGAAAAGCCGATATTTGTGGTAAAGTAGCTTCTTCAGCTGTTAATGGAGGTATTTGCACATCTAAATATGCGAACCATTTGTTCAAATCTTGCCTGTAATGGATATAAGTTTGATTTGATAAGCCTCGTTCTAACAATAAATAGGCTCTGAAACCTTTTAGTAAATTTGTGTTTTTCAAATGTCAACCTTTTTTACTATTTGTTTTTTCTAGTTAAACCTTTGAATTTAAAACAATATTTCAGGTTTTAATGTTTTTTGTTTGTTTAATAGTAATACTATCATGAAAAAAGCGCCTTTTACTCGTTTGTTAAGATTGTTGGAATTAGATAGAAAGGATATAATCTATGTTTATATATATGCCGTATTGGCGGGTTTAATAACCCTTAGTTTACCGCTGGGTATTCAGGCAATCATTGGTTTAATTGCGGGAGGAAGTGTTTCCAGTGCCTTATTTATATTACTGGGAATTGTTACGGTTGGGGTAGCCTTAACAGGTGTTTTAAAAATCATGCAATTATCAGTTGTTGAAACAATTTTACAACGCATTTTTATTCGATCTGCCTTTGATTTCAGTTTTAGACTGCCCAGATTTAAGTTAGAGAGCCTGACTCAAAAATATCCCCCCGAATTAATGAATCGATTTTTTGATACCCTAACGCTACAAAAGGGAATTCCAAAAATTTTAATTGATTTCTCCAGTGCCTCTTTTCAAATTTTTATTGGTCTTTTGCTTATTTCCTTTTACCATCCTTTTTTTGTTTTTTTTAGCGTCATTCTGGTTGTTATTTTATTTTTAATATTTCGATATACGGGTCCCATTGGATTAAAAACAAGCCTTCTGGAATCAAAATATAAATATGCCGTTGCGCATTGGCTGGAGGAGATTGCCCGTTCAATGATTGATTTTAAGATAACGGCGAATAGGGAAAATCCCTTAATTACGACCGACAAACTGGCTTCAAATTATATTGATAACCGGAAGGCTCATTTCAAAATTTTAATTACCCAATATAGTACGGTGGTTGTCTTCGAGACCATTCTTACAGCTACTTTATTGTCGTTGGGAGCTTATTTAGTGATTGAAAATCAAATTAATATTGGACAATTCGTAGCAGCGGAAATTATAGTCATTCTAGTTATCGCTTCGGTAGAGAAGTTAATTTTAACGATGGAAAGTGTTTATGATGTACTTACAGCGATTGAAAAAATGGGTGAAATCATGGATTTACCCTTAGAGCGTGAGGATGGAAAAAATCTATATTTTCCTGAAGGTCAAGAAGGTATATCTTTAGAGGGTAAAAAACTTAGCTTTTCGTATCACCCAGACATTCCTCCTGCATTAAATGAAATTAACTTTAAAATAGCTGCGGGAGAGAAAATCTGTTTGGCAGGAAATGCAAACTCAGGAAAAACAACTTTGTTGCATATATTATCGAATTTATATACGGATGTAAAAGGTCAGCTTTTATTTAATCAAATGCCGGTTGGTTCCTTAAATATAAATCATATCAGGTCTAAAGTGGGTCATTTTTTAGCAGATGAAAATATTCAGGATGGAACTATTTTAGATAATATATGCATGGGGAATAAGGATTTTAATTTTGATAAAATTATACCCATAGCTGATGCCATTGGATTATCTGATATTATTCAAACTTTGCCAAAGGGATATTTGACTCATCTGGTTTCTGAGGGAAGAAATATTTCAAAAAGCACTAAATCAAAAATTATTTTAGTTCGAAGCTTAGTATTTAATCCAGAATTATGGCTTGCAGAGGGAGCATTTATGTTCTTAAACCGAAGGGAAAGACATAAAGCATTTGATTTTATTCAGCATTTTTTAAGAAAAAAAACTGTTGTTATTTCAGCAAATGATCCAGTAATTGCCAGCAAATGCGATCGGGTCATCTTAATCAAATCTGGAAAAGTACATGCTGAGGGGACTTTCAAGGAACTAGAAAATGACCCTTATTTCCAGGAAATATTCTATTGATTTTTAATCAACTACTGTCATGTTAAACATTTCAAACAATAAACTTCCTATTGATACCCTGAATTATCCCTTTGCTTCTTTTAAAAAGACGGAGACTTCTCATGCTAAATTATATTTCAGGTTATGGATGTGGGGCTTAATCTTTTTTTGTATTGCCTTTTTATTTCTTCCCTGGACGCAAAATATTCAGGCAGATGGAAAGACTATTCCTCTTAATCCCGCTGACAGACCTCAAACCATAGACGCTACAATTTCTGGAAGAATTGAAAAATGGTATGTTAAAGAGGGGGACAAGGTTAAAAAGGGAGACACGATTCTTTATCTTTCGGAAGTTAAAAGTGATTATTTTGACCCAGACTTAGTTTCCAGATCTAAATCGAGAGTAGAAAATAAGGAAGGCAGTATTCAGGAATATCTCGCTAAAATTAATGCATTAAATGATTTTCAACGTGCTATTGAAAGTGAAGTTTTAATTAAACAACAAATCATAAAAAATAAAATTTATCAGGTGATACAAAAAATTGAAGCCGACAGCATTGATTTAAACAGGGTAAAGCTTGATTTGCAAATCGCCAGAATTCAGCTTGACCGTACAGAATCCCTAAATCTTAGGGGGATTAAATCGACGGCAGAGATAGAAGATAAAAAATTTAAGATTCAGGAGTTAAATGCAAAATTAAATTCCTCCGAAAATAAGCTGAATATTACCAGGAACGAGAAGTTAAATTTACAAATTGAGGAAAAGGCGATTATCAATGATTTTATTCAAAAGTCAAGTAAAATTAATTCTGATATCGCTGCTGCCAAAGCGGCTATTATGGACACGGAATCTTATTTGGATAAGCTTAGGAGTGAGGCTACAAATTACGAAATCAGAAATGGCTTTTACTATATAACGGCACCTCAGGATTGTTTTATTACAAAAATTTTAAAGCCAGGGTTGGGGGAAATTGTAAAAGAAAATGAGTCTGTGTTAACCATTCTACCAGCAAGTTTTCCTTTAGCCGTTGCCCTATACATTCGTCCAATGGATTTACCGCTCATTGAGCAAAATCAAGAGGTGCGTTTTATATTTGATGGCTGGCCGGCAATCGTTTTTTCCGGATGGCCTGGGAATTCATTTGGTACCTATGAAGGGAGAATAGCAGCTATTGATAATGATATTTCTGATAATGGGTTATACCGTATTATCGTTGCAGCTGATGAAAATAGAAAAAAGTGGCCTAAGGAACTTCGTCCTGGATCTGGTGCTCAAGGGATTGCACTGCTGGGTGATGTGCCTCTTTGGTATGAAATATGGAGAAAATTAAATGGATTCCCTCCCGATTTTTATGGTTCAGGCACAGATGGTGAAAAAGGAGATAAATTTAAGAGCAAAGCGCCTATCAAATCTTTAAAATGAGAATATTCATTCTTTTATTCCTTGTTTTATTTAAAATAAAAGGATCATCGCAGGAACCTCTTTCAATGGATCAATTCCTGCATTGGGTCAAACAAGAACATCCAACAGTCAAAGAGGCAAATCAACGTTTCATGCAGGCTCAAAATCTTTTACTTATGGCAAAAGGAAATTTTGACCCCAAATTGAATTTTGCTTTGGATAGAAAAAAGTTTGATGGTAAAAATTATTATACTATTTCTGAGAATCAACTGAGTGTTCCTACCCGCCTAGGTCTTAAATTTAAAGCAGGTTACGATTTTACTTCTGGAAATTTCTTGAATCCTCTTGATGTAAAACCAATCAATGGTCAAGCTTTACTAGGGTTTGATTTGCCTCTTTTACAAGGCCTTTTTTTTGATGAATTCAGGCTAATTTTAAGGGAAGCAGAGCTAAACTTAAATATTCAAAAACTCGGGTTAGATCAGGTTAAAAATGATTTATTACTGGATGCAGCTAAAACATATATTGAATGGTATGTTGCTTTTCAACAAAAGGAAGTACAAAATCAAGCATTGATTTTAGCTAAAAACAGACTCAGCGATATGGTTTTTAGTTATTTATCAGGTGATAAGCCCACGATAGATACTATTGAGGTGTACGTAAATGTATTGACAAGAGCGTCTTCCGTATTTGATGTTACCTTAGATTATAAATTAACGACTCAGGAAATAGGTAATTATTTATGGCGGAATAATCTGCCTGTATCACCTGATAATTATTTCCCACTGGCAACCAAAGAGCTCGATCCTGAGGTATCTGTGAATGTTGACGATTGGGTGCAAAACACCCTGAGTGGAAATCCCGATTTAATGATTTTGAGATTATCAGGGAATCAATATCAATGGGAGAAAAAATGGGCATTAGAACAATTCAAACCGAATTTAAATCTGCAGTTTAATGCATTGGCAAATGGGCGTCAATTCAATCAGGAATTTGATATTCAGTCAAGTAATTTTTTACTTGAGAATAATTATAAGTTTGGATTAAGAGCACAATTTCCAATCTTATACAGAAAAGAACGGGGAAAATTACAAGGGATTGATAATAAAATCAAAGAATGGGAATACAAGACACTGGATAAGACACAGTATTGGACAACCAAAGCAAAACAATATTATAGTGCATTTGAAATTCTAAATGAGCAAGTTAAAAACCTGCAGGATCAATCCTTTCAATTAAATACCCTTTTTGAAGCGGAGAAAATAAAATTTGATGCCGGCGAAAGTTCTGTTTTTTTACTAAATAGCAGAGAACAAAAGAATTTAGAAATCAGCATGAAATTAATAAAGACAAAAGGAGAAAGGCTAAAGAGTTACTACAATTTATTATGGACTTCAGGTCAGTTGACCAAATAAAGGGGGTTAAGAATTTTTGTCAGCAAAATGTATTTGATAATAGGCATTTAACTCTTCATAAAAAGGGGCACCATATTTTCTTATTAGCGCGTCTTTAACAAATTGAAATACGGGCATTTTCAGTTCTTTTCCTAGGGAGCAGGCAGCGCTGCAAATACTCCATTTTTCATAGTTTAACCATTCATAACCTACTATTTCACTTTTAACCCGAATTGGATAAAGGTGACAAGAAATAGGTTTAATAAAGGAGGTGGCTCCAGCCAGGTAAGCTTTCTCAATGCCACATTGAGCAATACCCAGCTCAGAATAAGTAAGGTATGCACAAGCAGCATTTTCAAGGAGGGGCGTTCCCCATTCATTAACTTGTTTATAATAGGTATATTTCCCTTTATTTTCTAGGACTTGTTGACCTTCAGGACTTAAAAAAGGCTTAATTGACAGATAAATATCATCCAGAATTTGTTTTTCATTTTCTGAAATGGGAGCTCCATAATCTCCCTCCCAGCAACAAGCCCCTTTGCAAGCATGCAGGTTACAGACAAATTTTTCTGAAACAACTTCGTCACTCACCAAAATATCTCCAATAACCACCATTTTTTAGTATGTTTATTTCGTATAAATTTCCCAAATGTAAGGGGAATTTGGTACATTTATCGCAAAAACAACCTAACTGTATTTTAATGGATCCCTTGAAACAAAAATTCTTCGAAAAAGCTACGGCACTTCGAGGAGAGATTAAGACAATCCTGAGTAATCATGGCGAAGAAAAGGTTGATGAAGTAACACTTAGTCAAGTATATGGCGGGGCTAGAGGAATAATTTCAATGATTTGGGAACCTTCCTTGCTCGATCCTATAGAAGGCATTCGCTTTAGAGGATTTAGTATTACAGAGTTACGTGAAAAATTACCTAAAGGCAGCAACGGATTAGAACCTATGCCTGAAGGGTTATTCTGGCTGCTACTTACAGGAGAAATTCCAGACAGGACTTCAGTGGACTGGCTTTGTAACGAATGGAGAAAAAGAGCCGTTGTGCCTGACCACGTATTCAAAGTTTTAGATGCACTTCCTATAGAAACCCATGCTATGACCCAGTTTTCTATCGGAATAAATGCCCTTCAAACAGAGAGTATTTTTGCAAAAAGATATGATGAAGGCATGCGAAAAGAGGAATATTGGGACGCTGCCTATGAGGACACCATGAATCTTATTGCCTGTGTACCTCAGATTGCTGCCTATATTTATCGAAGAAATTATCATGGTGGCGACTATATCCAGCCGGACACCCATGAAGATTGGGCAGGTAGTTTTGCCCATCAGTTAGGTATCGAAAATCCTTCTTTTAAGTCTTTGATGCGCTTATATTTAACTATACATGCTGATCATGAGGGTGGAAATGCGTCAGCGCATACAACTCATTTGGTTGGAAGCACTTTAAGTGATCCTTATCTTTCTTTGGCAGCAGGTATGAATGCATTAGCGGGCCCGCTTCATGGTCTTGCTAATCAAGAGGTTATTGGATGGATCATGGATATGATTAAAGAATTGGGGACAGATGAACCAAGTGAAGAACAAATCATCGCTTACGTGAAGAAAACACTGGCATCGGGTCAGGTGGTACCAGGTTATGGTCATGCCGTATTGAGAAAGCCAGATCCAAGGTTTATGGCTCAGATGGAGTTTGCTCAAAGAAATATCCCTAACGACCCTATAGTAAATGTTGTGTGGAAAATATATCGAGTTGTTCCCCCTATTTTAGAAAGCTTAGGGAAAATTAAAAATCCATGGCCAAATGTGGATGCTCATTCTGGGGCGTTACTGGTTCATTATGGATTGAAAGAACATGGGTTTTACACTGTTTTATTTGGTGTTTCCAGAGCTATTGGGGTTTTATCAGCCTTATGTTGGTCAAGAGCGCTAAATTTTCCGTTGGAAAGGCCTAAGTCAATCACAACGGATTGGGTAAAAGACTTTTTATTGAAAAAAAGTAATTAATCATAAGAAATAAACCAAAAAAAATGATAGCATACCCAGATGATTTATATTACACCCGTGAACACGAATGGATACGCGTGGAAGATAATATTGCTATGATAGGTATCACCGATTTTGCACAAAGTGAATTAGGAGATATCGTGTATGTAGAAGTAGAGTCAGTAGGAGATACCCTGGAAAAGGAAGCCGTTTTTGGCACAGTGGAGGCAGTTAAAACAACTTCCGACCTTTTTATGCCTGTGAGCGGTAAAGTTCTTGAATTTAATACAGATTTAGATTCAGGGAATGGAGACAACCCAGCGTTGATTAATCAGGATCCTTATGAATCTGGTTGGATTATTAAAATTGAGATGACAAATCCGGAAGAATTAGAAGAACTTTTAAGTGCAGCTGAATATCAAAAACTGGTGAATTAATATTTTTTTTAGTCGATACACCTTTTTTTTAAAAATGTTCATCTATCTTTAAAGCATTCTTAGGAATAAATAATTTTTTACCGTCTTAAATTTGTTAGTATGGCTATTGAAGTATCAGGCACAATGGTCTTTTATTCACTTTTGGCTTTTACTTTACTCACTGTGGGTATCGTATTTGTAGCACGTTTATTAATGTCCAAATTGAATGAAAGTGCATTGAATGAAAAGTACAGCAAGTCAACTGAAAAATCAACCTCATCAAACCGTGCCAAGTTCCTTGAAGCGGATGTATTTAAGATGAGTGGTTCTTTTTTCAACTATGGCTTA
Source organism: Bacteroidota bacterium (assembly GCA_041159865.1). Lineage (GTDB taxonomy): Bacteria > Bacteroidota > Bacteroidia > Chitinophagales > Saprospiraceae > BJGN01. Next base: position 352 of record JBEAXK010000030.1, on the reverse strand, counting down.
GTTGTAGCACTTGGTATTACTGTTTTGGCTTTGGGTCTAACGGAATATGCTGAGAAGGTAGCCACTGGGGATAATTTCGTCATGATTGAAGAAGATATCGAGATGGAACCCCCGCGTACTGCTGAACCTCCTCCACCTCCGCCACCCCCACCCCCACCAGTAATTCAGGAAGTTCCCGATGAAACAGTTCTGGAAGAAGAGGAGCCAGATTTCGTTGACCAATCGGTTGAAGCAAATGAGGTCGTGGAAGCACCACCTGTGGTTAAAGCACCGCCTCCTCCGCCACCTCCACCTCCACCACCACCGAAAGAAGATGACGAAATCTTCATGGTTGTAGAGGATATGCCTCTCT
>JBEAXK010000024.1:0-4378 GCA_041159865.1 Bacteroidota bacterium | reverse complement strand
CCTGGGAGAGCGGAAAAGCCTGAAAGGTCAGTTCCAGGGCTTCCAATATTCCAAAGGAGAGATGTCGATTTCATTCTACTCCCTGCACTGGCACTCTGTGTTTGAAGAACACCAGATGTATCAGCTCCTGAATCTAAGTATTTTACTAATTTATTCCAATCCGAATCCGAAGGAACATGCCAACCTATAGGGCAGATATTAATATAAGTTGTACTTCCTGGGGCTGCTATTCCTTTTGCAGCATACCAATTGTATAGATAGCCATATTTATCAAGATTAGAAGGTGTTGCAGTACTATCATGAGACCAAAGAGTATGTGCACCATAAGTCAATGAACTCCAACTTTCATAAGAAGCACTTCCTGATGTACTACCTGAAGTATCAAATGGAATCGCAGTGCTGTTATTGTACCTCCTCACTCTTAAATTTTCCTTTGTCCAGCATTGGATGCCTATCAAAACCGTATTATAGGAATTGCCATCAATGTCAGAAATGGTGCCACAAGTTAAGAATGGAGAAGTAACACACGGTACCTCGGTACATTTCTCCAAAGCCGCCTTCTTCCAACGTACTTTAATCTCTTCCAGATTATAAGAAGTATTTCGTTTAATGCCGTCATTTTTTTCTACCTCTTGACTATTAATAACCTGACCGTTCAAGCTTACAGATAGACTGATATACAGGCAGATAGACAGATATAAAGATTTATGCATTAAATCGAATCTTTTGATTTTCAATTATATAAAATTAACCAAAAAAATAACAATTACGTTTGAATTCCAAAAAATAATGATTTTTTTTTGATTAATTTGGTAAAAAGACAAAGGTCTTTAAAATGCTCAACTAAAATTTACTTTAAAATGCACTTAAGAACGATTTATGATTTTTTATAATTAAATGAATGGATTATTAAACAATAAATGTAACATAACGTCCGATGCATGGAAGCATCGACGAAAAGCTTCGAAATGAAAGAACCATCTGCTAATAACCTTCCCACCCAAATCAAAGATGTCATCCCTAATCCTAAAAATCCTGTAAATCTTGATCCAAAACCAGGTGAAAGCGGGTGAATATTAGAATGAAACCTGTTTGGAATGCCCAGTCTGACAGTGGTGACTCATTGTTCCGTAAATATTAAAATGAGTCTGTATCGAAAAAGGGCGAATGCCATTCGGCCCTAAAATATGGTATAATGTCATGTAACAATAATAAAAATAAACCCTCGCTGAATAACCCTCTTCAACCTAATATTTGCTGAAACAAAGGCAAAAATTCCTTTATTTGGGGGTCATCTAGGTTAAAGGGTATATCTGATTTGGGCAGCTCTTGTTTTGATTGCGTAACCTTTTCCCAGATTTCTTGCTTCGCGCCAGCGTTAAATAAAGAAAAGGTTCGTCTCAGCAGTGGCAGAACTTCAGGAAAATGATCTTCTTTTATTTGCGAAATCCACAGGTCCAGTAAATCAAACATTTTCTGTTGGTACTGAAGGAGATAAACCCCACGTTTGAAAAATCCTTCCAACCAGACAGCTACCTGAAAGGGTTCATTACCTTTTGATAATATCAAGGTCATTCTCGCCAGAATAAAATCCATATCCAATCTATCTCTTTCCATTAAAATCCTCATTACTAAACCATTAATCCTCATATTGTTGCCTTCCAATTGAAAAGTTGCATAAAGTGCATTTTCCCATAAATCAACAAATTCATTCCCTTCAAGTAAGTATAGGGCACCATGAGCATCGGAAATTTGTTGTTCCAATAATTGAGCTGGTTCGTCTGCAATATGATATGCAGATGATGGAAGTCCCGAACAAATAGCTGGAATCAAGGTTTTTAACCATTGATATATTTTATCTGGAAATACGATTCTGTGGCTTGGATATCTCATAATCCTCACTAAAATAGGCAAAGACTGTAAAAACTGAGAAATATCAGGTGCATCTACAGCCATTGAGCGCATTTTAACAGAAAGATGATCAACTAATTTTTCAAGACCTGCTAAAATACATTTTTCTAAATAATGCACTAACGACAAGGTATCCTGCACATTTTCAATCATAGAAGCCATTTTATTCTCAGCTGCCTCAGCAATCGTATTTCCCCATGCCCCTTTATCAATCAGTTCAATCATATAAACAGGTTTCCATTTTAAACGCCAGTTTTCATGAAAACTACCTTTCACCTGGTCAGAAACAGCCTCTTGAATACCCCATGTTATTTCTAATATATTTAACTGATGCAATAAAAGGCTTGCCATTCGATTAGCATTTACTCTCAAATCCAGTTGTTTACGAATACTTTGAGTACTCTGAAATTCATTTTTTAATCTGGCAGACTTAATTTGCTGAAGGAGATCAGTTTGCAAGGGCGTTTGAGGAATATCCATGGGAACCTGACCCACTTTCTCCCCAATAATCCATTTCGATTGAATTTTGGAAAATAAGACCTCTTTAGGGAATTGAAGAACTGCTTCAATGGCGAGCTGGAGTTCATCCAGTCCGGCATCAGGTTTATCTCTTAAAAAAGATAAATTAGCAGAAAGGGATAAAATGGCTTGCAGATGAGCCGGAGAAACATCATTTCCTTCTTTCCTGAATAATTTTGCCATTTGAACAAGCCAGATTGTAGGTGCTTCCTTCTGATAATCGAATAAAATTTCATACCATGCGGGTGCCAATATTCCGGCACCATATCCTGATTGTCTTGCCAGTCTGTCGTAACTCCATGGAATCCACGTGCCTGCAATTTTAACTTTTGGTAAGCCCGTAAGCAATAATTTATCTTGTTTAGCTGCTATTTTTTGCCAGTTCAAAAGCGCAGGGATATGCCATGCGCCACAAACGATAGCTATCCGCTGATAATTTTTAGATGCTTCCGTTCTTATTACCTGTCTCATCCAGGCTTCCCTCAAGAGGGTTTCTTTCGATTCAGTTCGCTTTAGCTGGTCTCTGACTTCCACCATTAAATCGAGAAGGCCTTTAAAAACTTCTTCGTCCTCCCTTATTTGTTCAAAGGTATGTTCCCACCATCTTTCACTATCGGAATAACCAGCGAGTTGTGCAACTTGAGACAATGGATCTTTTACATAAACATCGCGAATAGTTTCATTTGAAAGCGGCAACATCAAAGAAGCGGGTAAATCAAATGGAATTAAGGGAATTCCAGCTTTATTGGCAAAAGAAATAGCAATCCATTCTGGCGAAAAATGGGCAAATGGCAAAATAAGGCTATTTTTTAAAAGAAGGGGCTCATAAAGAAGCATCGCCACAGGAGGGACTAAATTTGGATTATTTACTGAACCAAATAAATGAATTGATTCGGCAGGTGCTTCAATTAAAATACAATCAGGCTGCCAGTTTTCAAGAAAACGGAGCATTCTTCGGGCAGACCCCGGACCATGATGTCTAATACCCAAATACTGAATTTCCGACATGGATCTTTAAATTAATTCCCTACAGGCTCTATAAAGATCTTTCCATCCATCTCTGTCTTTAACCACCAACTGCAGATAGTCTTTCCAAATGGGCAAATCATGTTGCGTGTCTTTGACAATCGCACCAGAAAGAGACGAAGCAATATCTGTTGCTTTCAACTGCCCGTTTCCAAAATGAAAAGCCAGCATTTGACCGCTATGAATCACCTCAATAGCTTCGGCAGTACTTAAAGTAGAGGACGGGGATTTTAATTTTTGCTGACCATCTAAGGTCTGACCATTTCTTAACTCTCTAAAAATGGTAACAATTCTTTTTATTTCTTCTGTTGGTGTAGGAAATGAATCCATACCCAATTTCTTAACAGATTGCTCTATCCTATTTTTAATGATCAATATTTCCTCCTCCATCGTTTCGGGTAAAGGCATAAAAACCATATTAAAACGGCGTCTTAAGGCTCCCGATAATTCGTTTACCCCTCTATCTCTGTCATTAGCGGTTGCAATCAGATTAAATCCGTTTTTAGCCTGAAGGGTATCATTTAGTTCAGGAATCGGCATTATTTTCTCTGAAAGAACCGTGATAAGTGCGTCTTGAACCTCAGCAGGCAAGCGGGTCAATTCTTCAATTCGAACTAAAAGACCTTGCTCCATAGCATGGAAAACAGGACTTGGAACTAAAGATTCGCGATCAGGACCATGCGATAATAGTCTGGCATAATTCCAGGTATATTTTAATGCTTCCTCGCCAATACCAGCCGAGCCTTGCACCAATAATCCAGAATGGCCGCTGATAGCTGCAGCAAGATGTTCCGCTACCCATGTTTTTGCCGTTCCCGGAACACCAACCAAAAGCAGAGCACGGTCAGTAGCCAAGGTAGCTACAGCCACTTCAATCAGTCGTCTGGAGCCTACATATTTAGGAGAAATAACCGTACCATCA
>JBEAXK010000001.1:0-16141 GCA_041159865.1 Bacteroidota bacterium | reverse complement strand
AAATACAAAAAATCACATTCCACTTTGATAACGGAAGAGCATAGAACCGGTTTCTATGCCGGTACCACTTCCATCGAAGCAGCCGATGAAACAGGATGGGTGGTGAGCATTACCCCAAGCGGTGGGTGGATTCCTGCTTGCGTGGCTGGGAATACGGGTATTGGTTTAAGCCAGAGAATGCAGGCTTTTGTCCTGGATGCCACAGAGAATCCTTTTAATGTTCTTGAACCAGGTAAACGTCCAAGAGTAACGCTGACTCCAACATTGGCCTTGAGAAATAATATTCCTTTTGTTTCTTTTGCTGTGCAGGGGGGGGATTCTCAAGATCAAAATTTACTGCAATTTTTCCTGAATATGGTTGAATTTGATATGAATGTTCAGGAGGCCTGCGAAGCACCAAATGTAAATTCTTTTCAAATGAAAAGTACCTTCGATAAACACCTTTCTGAGCCTGGTCGTTTATTGCTAAACGAACAAATTCCTGATTGGACAAGAAAGGAATTGAAAAAACTGGGGTATCTACTCGAATTTGATAGAAAAACCTCTGGACCCATTAATGCCATTTATTTTGACCATAAACATGGTACATTTTGGGGCGGAAGTAGCCAGTTTGGAGAAGATTATGGAATTGGATGGTGATAAACAAATAATTAAAAGCGGAGTATTTATTTCTCCTCCGCTTTTTGTTGTATCGCTAAAGTATCCATCTTGTATCCTCCTAAATCAAAATAAACTTTAGGCATTCCTTTTTGCAAGGCAATTAAATTTTCTGGATTTACCTCGCTTTGATACAAGTAAATGGATTTTAAATGTGGTAAGGATTGAAGATATTGAATTCCTTTTTCACTGATACCAGTTCCTACCAGATTCAAATACCTTAACTCTTTGGTATCTTTAAGATAGACCAGGCCCTCGTCTGTTATAGAGGTGTAATCTAAATATAACTTTGTCAGATTGGGTAATTCTCCAATCCATTTTAAACTTTTATCGCTAATGCTGGTGCCGCTCAATCGAAGGGATGCAATGTGCTGTTTTAAATCGTTGAATTCCTTCCAGTCACCATCATCAAAAGAGGGGAGAGACTGACAGTTTATTTGTAAAAGCGGATGATTATTTGCCAGAGGTAAAACAACGATACCTTTTTCTCTTAACGGATCTAATTTACTATCTGCTAATAATACTAAATCTGGAACAGTCGGCCAGTCTGCCTCTTTGACAGTTTGACTAACATTGAGTACTTCCTTTAGCTTTAAATCTTTTATCCGTAAGGTATTTTTTGCTCCCAAAGACAGCCACTTTTCAATGATAACTTTTTCATCATCTGTTAATTGTGTCTTACTTTTAGGTGGCATGTGCTCTTTATCAGAGGAAGGCAGTTGAATACGATGTGCCATCAAGGCTATTTTTTCTGCCCCATTTTCATGATAAAATCCATTTTTACCTCCTTTTAATAAATCCTGAATATTATCAAGTTTAAGTTTTCCTTTTTGTTTCGTTTTTCCATGACAGGAAATACACTTTTCTTCTAAAATAGGGGCAATCATTTTGGTATAAACCAAATCATTTTGATTTATAACAATCTGTTTATTAACTTTTTCTGTTTTTTTTAAAGTCAGAAAATCTTCTCCATGGGTAAGGTTTCCACCTAAATGTCCTGTAATGATTACTAAAATGCTTAAAAAGCCCTGACCGATGAGATGAATAAAAGGTATCTTGGGTGGGAATTTATAAAGTGCCATGAGTAAAACTGAGCTTCCAGCTAATGCGATTCCCCAATTTCGATGCAAGGAGACAGCGTGATCCTCATATTCTCCTCCATTCATTAAAAGATATCCACTTAAGGCAGATAATATAGCACCTGTTCCACCTAATAAAGTTATCAACGGGATAACTTCTTTATACTTTTTACCTTTTCTATTTAAACTGTATAGTTCTAAAAAAAAAGCTAACATCAATAATGAAATAGGGAAATGTATCAACAAGGGATGTAAAACGCCCATGGTTTTATTTGTTTTGATAACGATTACGAAGAAAATTAAGCATATACACGTTTATATCCCATTGGTTAGCAAGAGGTTGCTGTGTAAAAGGAACTACGGGCAGATACATTGGCGGACCAAATTCAGTCAAAATAGTAATAGCTTCACCTTTTTGATTTTTCAATTTTACTACTTCATCCCACCAGGATAAATGGGCAAGAAAAGCATCTTGCCACTCAGGTGCACGCGGATCGGTCACCTGGGGACCCTCCTGATGTCCAACTCTGGCATGGATATGCCCGGTTTTTGACAAAGCAAAATCAACCGATTCTTTTTGGTCTTTTAATAATGATTCATGAACAACACACCAATGGGAAATATCTAAAGTTAGTTTCATATTAGAAAGGGACTTCAATAGAGTGTTAGTGGTGGGAATATTGTAGCAAATTCTACCTCTGTGTGTTTCATGATAAATGGGAATACCCGATTTTTCAGCAGGTAAGAGGGTATCTGTTATGATTTGCTCTGCCTGAGCTAAAGAAAAAAAATCTTTACCGGAATGGCAGTTAATATAGACTGGTTTCATTGAGATCGCTAAATCGATCTGCTGTTTAAATTCAATACGGTTTTCCTCAAAATTTGATTTTCCACTTCCAATAAGCAATCCAAGTTTCAAACCATATTGTGAAACCGTTTGAAGCAGTAATTCTCTTTGAGTGGCACTTCCTGGTACCCACATTTCAATGCCGTCATAACCTGCTGCTTTTGCTTTTTCGCAAAAAGCGGATAAAGTACCATTGAATCCCCAATTGGTGGCAAAAAATTGAAGGGGAACTGAAATTTCTATGTTCAAATCAGAAGATGTTTGTAGGATGGCATGGGTCAGACCTATTAATGGAATCGTTGTAGCTGATAAAGTCTGGGTTAAAAATTTTCTTCTACTGGACATTTTTTTAACTTAATATGGGTTTTATAACCGTCCCTTCCACATCTGTCAGACGGAATGGTCTTCCCTGGAATGGGAAAGTAAAGGTTTCATGGTTAAATCCTAATAAATGAAGGATGGTAGCCTGCACATCGTAAACAGATACTTTTCCCTCAACGGGATAAAATCCTATTTCATCGGTTTCGCCATAGGTTGTTCCTTGCTTTACACCTCCGCCACACATCCAGACGGTAAAGGCATCGGCGTGATGATCTCTGCCTTTAAAGGGCATTTCAAGACCATTTCTATTTTCTTGCATAGGCGTTCTCCCAAATTCACTTCCCCATACAATCAAGGTTTCTTCTAACAGACCCCTTTGTTTTAAATCTAAAATTAGGGCTGTAATAGCCTTGTCTATCTGATTACACTTATTAACCAATCCAATTTCAAGGGAGGTATCGGTTGAATTTCCATGAACGTCCCAACCCCAGTCAAAAAGCTGAACAAACCTGACTCCCTTTTCGACCAGTTTTCTTGCCAAAAGCACGTTATTGGCAAAACTCTCCTTACCTGGCTCTGTGCCATACATTTCATGAATGTAAGCAGGTTCGTCAGCTATATTCATAACATCAGGAGCAGAAATTTGCATTCTGAAAGCCATCTCATATTGTGAAATTCTCGATAACGTTTCAGGGTCATTGAACTCTTTATAAGTCTCCTTATTTGCTTGGTTGATAGCATCTATCGAGGCCTTTCTCATGTGACTATCCACATTTGATGGATTATCTAAATACAGAACGGGTTCACCGTGTGATCTGCAGTGAACTCCTTGATAGACAGAAGGTAAAAAACCACTTCCCCAAACTGATTTTCCTGCATCAGGATTTTGACCGCCTGAGGTTAAAACTACAAATCCAGGGAGATTTGCATTCTCTGACCCAAGTCCGTAGGTAACCCATGATCCTAAACTTGGACGTCCAAGCCTTGCAGATCCAGTTTGCATCAATAATTGAGCAGGTGCGTGATTAAACTGATCTGTATGTACGGCTTTTAAAAATGAAATTTCATCTGCAACACCTGCAAGATGAGGTAGATAATGAGAAACCCAGGCGCCTGATTGTCCTCTTTGTTTGAATTCACCAATGGTACCAAGCATTTTAGGAACACCTCTGATAAAAGCAAATTTTTTACCCTTTAATAATGATTCCGGGCAAAGTTGACCATCCAGTTTTTTAAGTTCCGGTTTATAATCAAATAATTCTAATTGCGATGGTGCTCCTGCCATGTGTAAGTATATAACAGACTTAGCCTTACCTGGTAGATGAGGGGTTTTAGGATGGAGAGGATTTGCTGCGTCAAAAAGCGTTCCTGAAGCCGGATTTTTCTGATTGCTACATGCATTGATGAGAGGGGACATGGCTAAGGCACCTAATCCCATGGAACATTGCTTTAAAAATAAACGTCGGGTAGCCAGCTGGGCATCCAGTAAAATAGCTTCTTCATCAAAACTTAATCTTTTCTTAATCATGACGCGGCTTAATTTTTAGTTATCACTTCATCTAAATTTAACAAGGCATTGGCTACCAATGTATAGGCTGCATCCTCAACGGCTGGATTTGAAATTTGAATTTCTTTGACCAATTCAGGATGAACTTTGTAATAGGAATAGGCATCTTTATAAAGCTTCACTAATGGTTGAAGTTTAGCTGGAGATATTTCCTTGTTTAACAAGAGCTTATATCCTAATTCTATTCGCTTATTAACCGATAAATCAGCAGGATTTAATATTTTTTGTGCGAAATGAGTGGCGGCTTCCATAAAAACAGGGTCATTTAACGTGACCAGAGCCTGTAAGGGGGTATTTGTTCTTATTCTTCTTGCTGTACAAACATTACGACCTGTTCCATCAAAAGTCAATTGGGAAGGATAGGGGCTACTCCTTTTGTAATAGGTATAGATGGATCTTCTGTATTTATCTTCCCCTTCGCTTATTTTCCATTTATTACCATCATAAGGACTTGCCCAGATTCCGTCTGGCTGGTAGGGCATCACAGAGGGACCATACATCCTGGCACTTAGAAGACCTGCTAAACTTAAGGCTTGATCTCGAATCTGTTCGGCACTTAACCTGATCCGGGGTGCCCTACTCAATAAACGGTTATTTGGATCTTTTTTAAGCTTTTCTGGATCTACAACAGAAGACTGGCAATATGTTGCTGAAAGTATAATTTCACTTAAGGATGACTTTATAGACCATTTGTGTTTGTTCATAAATTCCCATGCCAGATAATCAAGCAATTCTGGGTGTGATGGAAGGGTACCCTGAGATCCAAAATCTTCCAGCGTTTCTACAATACCAACGCCAAAGAGTTGTTCCCACAATCGGTTAGTAAGAGTTCTGGAAACCAATGGATTTTCTTTATCTGTCATCCATTTAACTAAACCAAGGCGATTAGGATATTTAAGTTTATGATTTTTACCATAAACTTTAGGAATACCTGCTAAAACCTCTTCTCCTTTTACTTTCCAGTTCCCTCGAATGAATACCTGTGTTTTCCTCGCATTTTGAGGCGAATTATCCATCATAATTGGGGTATAAGGCGGATTTTTACTTAACAAGGCCCAATAAACACTATCCATTTTATCTCTTATGGGATCCTCTGTTTGACCAGGAAATTTTTGATCCAAATGAAAGGAATTTAAAGTGAAACCTGACTCCATATCAGAAGTGAGCGATTTATTTTCGTACCGGAAGTATAAATCATGTCTTCCATATGCTGGCGTAAGGTCGAAAGAGGTAAATGCCCATTTACCTTCGGTGGAAGGAATATTTATTTTCCCTATTATTTTCCCTTTCAAGCTATCCAGGTGAATCGTTAATTTGCCGCTCTTACTATGACCTCTTTGTTGGGCAATAAATCTTGTTTCACCATTTAGTAATACATCTTTAATTCTGGCAGAACTATTTTTCCTGAAAACTAAATATTTAGTGTCATACAACTCACTGTTTACAAAATTATCGGCATGTGTTGCGTACACCAACGGTTGTAAAAATTTGAGAAAAGTATAAATTTCATTGGCTCTTTGAGGAGTTGAAACCTTTTTTACCCACGATTTTAATTGTAGTAAGGCCAGGCTGTCTTCCTTTTCATAATGTCTGATAATAGGAAATTCTTCTACTGTGTCCTCGTCTCTGGAATTATTAAAAAAGGCCATAAATTGGAAATATTCATCGTGTTTGATGTCCTCATAAGGATGACCATGACATTGAGTACAAGCAAAAGTAGTGCTCATAAGGCCTTCAAAAGTGGTGTTGACACGATCTATGACCGCTGCTGTCCTAAACTCTTCATCGTCAGTACCCCCTTCATCATTGGTAGGCGTATTCCTGTGAAAAGCAGTTGCAATATAATGATTTTCGGTTGGATTGGGCAATAAGTCTCCCGCAAGTTGTTCAGTAAGGAATTGATTATAAGGCATATCCTTGTTTAAGGCCTGAATTACCCAGTCTCTGTACCTCCATATTTGTCTGCTGCCATCCTTTTCATATCCTTTACTATCTGCATATCGGGCAATATCTAACCAGACAGAGGCCCATTTTTCACCAAATTGAGGCATAGACAATAAACTGTCTACCAAATTTTTATAAGCATTAGGGTGATTACTTTTTAAAAATTTATCAGCAAACCTTTTTGGAGCAGGCATGCCAATCAAATCTAAACTAACCCGTCGAAGTAAGGTTTCTTTGTCAGCAGCAGGATTTAATTTTAAATTATTCTTATTTAACTTTTGTTTGATAAAAGCGTCAATGGCATTTTCTTTTTCTTTGTTTCCGCCTAAAAGACCCATCCATCCCGAAGTTGAAGGCACATTAACTGGTTTTAAAGCCTTGTATGCCCAGTGTTCACCCCATGGGGCTCCCATTTCAACCCATTTTTCAAATACATTTATTTCTTCAGCACTTAGGGGTTTACCTTCTGAAGGCATCCTTTCGGAAGGATCTTTATGATTTATACGAAGTAAAAGCTCACTTAAGGAGGGACTTTCTAAGTTTATAGCAGGTTTACCGGATTCATTTTTCAAGAAAAAAGAAGCTCTGTTCATCATACTGAAACCAGCACTTTGTTTAACACCGCCATGACAGGAAATACATTTTTTATTAATAATGGGCTTAACGTGTTCTACGTAAAAGGTATCTTCGTCTTGAATTGAAAATATTTCAGGGAAAAATAAAATAATTCCTCCAACGATCAGGATTGGTATTACCCAGCGTAAAGAATTTTTAAACTTTTGGTCCATTGTTTTGGGTTCAAATAAGGTATTTACTGAAAAGGTAAAACATATTCTCCGAAATATAAATAATTCTGTTTATTTTGTCATCAAAATTTACCAATTCCAAAGAATGAAAAGAAGAAAAATGATTCGGCAGATGGCCATTTTGACAGGTGGCCTTCCCTTTTTATCAGGTTTTCTGAAGGGTTCTTCCTTACCTGGTGTTTCACTTCCTTTTATTACCGATAATACGTTGGATGCAGTTATAGATACTATTATTCCTGAGGGAAAAACACCAGGCGCTATTTCTTGTGGCGTATCTGATTATGTGAAAATTATGTTATTTGATGGTGTTAGTAGAGAGCAGAATAATGCCGCAAAGACTGCATTGGATTTTTTAGAAAAGCAGGCATGGACAGAAGTTAATAAGCCATTTACCGCCTGCAATATGGAAGGTAGAATTCAAATATGGAAGAATGCTATGACTACTGCTTCTGAAATTGAAAAATCAGGTTTAGTTCTTTTAAAATCATTGACTATCAAAGGTTACCAGACCTCATCCTATTTTATGAAACAGGTAATCCCTTATGAGTTGGCTCCTAATCGCTATAACGGTTGTGTTACGGTTAAATAATCTAAGTATGGTAAATTTGAATTTGAAAGCAGCAGTTAAACAAAAATATGACGCCATTGTAGTTGGATCAGGGATTAGTGGCGGATGGGCAGCGAAAGAATTGACAGAGAAGGGACTAAAAACGCTTCTCATTGAAAGAGGTAGAGAGGTAAAACACATTGAAGATTACCCAACGGCTACGCTGCTCCCTTTTGAAATGAAACATAGAGGTCAATTGCCTCATCAGGTTATAGAAGAAAATCCAATTGTTTCCAAATGTTACGCTTTTAATGAAACAACAGCGCATTTTTTTGTGAAAGATAAGGAGCATCCCTATGTGCAGGAAAAACCTTTTTCATGGATTCGCGCTTATCAGACGGGCGGAAAATCATTGCTTTGGGCCAGACAGGTTCAACGTTGGTCTTCCTTTGATTTTGAAGGTCCCGCACGTGATGGTTATGCCGTTGAATGGCCCATTGGTTATGAAGATCTGGCTCCCTGGTATAGCCATGTCGAAAAATTTGCTGGCATCAGTGGTAACAAAGACGGATTACCTCATCTTCCCGATGGAGAATTTTTGCCCCCATTTCCTCTTAATTGTGTTGAAAAATATTTTTCAGAATTCGTTGCACAACAATATAAAGACAGACAGGTTATTGTAGCTCGATGTGCTCATATTACTGATCCTCAGCCAATACATTTCCAACAGGGCAGAGCAAAATGTCAGCATCGTACCTTGTGTGAACGCGGTTGTCCCTTCGGTGGTTACTTTTCATCGAATGCTTCAACCATTCCATGGGCCATGAAAACAGGTAATCTGACCCTTTTATCGAATGCATTGGTTGCTGAAGTTATTTTCGATGAAAAGAAAAACAGAGCATCGGGAGTGAGAGTCGTAGATACTCTGACAGGGGAATCGAAGGAATATTTTGCAAAAATTATCTTTGTTAATGCAGCAGCATTAAATTCTAATTTGATATTGCTTAATTCAAAATCAAACCGATTCCCCAATGGTTTGGGTAATGACAATGGTTTGATGGGCAAATATGTTGCTTTTCACAATTACAAAGCAGGTATAAATGCAGAATATGAAGGCCACCTGCAAATTAAAACGGACGGTAGAAGACCTACTTCAGGTTATATTCCCCGCTTTAGAAATTTACATAAACAAGAAATGGATTTCCTAAGGGGATATGCAACCTCTTTTTCAGCGAGTAGAAATTATGGAACTGATACCAGTGATATAGGAGAGAATCTGAAAAATTCTCTGGCAAATCCTTCTCTAAATGGTCATTGGAATATTGGGGCTGGTATGATGGGAGAAACAATTCCTAAAATAACCAATTTTGTTGCCTTAGATGAAAAGTTAAAAGATGCATTTGGTATGCCACAATTGAGAATTTCAGTCGATTATGATGATAACGATCATAAAATGACCCTTGATTTTGTGGATCAATTCAGTGAAATGTTTACCAAGGCTGGATTTAAAAATCTCAAAATCAGGAATGTAAACCATCCTCCAGGTTTGGATATTCACGAAATGGGAGGCATCAGAATGGGCAAAGATAGAAGAACTTCGTTGTTGAATAAATGGAATCAATTACATGAATGTCCTAATGTTTTTGTTACAGATGGTTCTTGTATGACTTCTACCTCGACACAAAATCCTTCCCTGACTTACATGGCCTTAAGTGCAAGAGCGGCAAATTATGCGGTGGAAGCCTTAAAAAAGAAATTACTTTAAAATAAATAATTATGCGTAAATCATTATTTTCTCTCGTTTTAACCGTATTTATTCTAAATATTTTTGCTTTGCAGTCAATGCAAGCTCAAAAGATGCCAAAATGGTTTAAAATTGGTGTTCAGGCTTACACTTATAGAAATCACATGGGACAAAATCCGGATAAAATTTTGGATTTAATCCGCGATCTGGGCATCCAGGAAATTGAAGGTGGAGGCTCAAAAACACTTTCAAATGCTGATTTTCTGAAAAAATGTCAAGCACGTGGTATTGCCGTTGTTTCAACTGGTTGCGATTACAATGAGCTAAAGGATAATCCTTCCGTTGTGGTTACACGGGCTAAGGAACTGGGTGTTAAAATGGTGATGTGTCCATGGATTCCTCATCAAAAAGGAAAATTCAATCTACAGGATGCAAAAAATGCAGTAGAAGTGTTCAATAAGGCAGGAAAGGTACTAAAAGAGAACGGGATAACCCTTTGTTATCATAATCATGGCTTCGAGTTTCAACCTTACATGGATGGAACCCTGATGGATTATCTGGTACAAAAGACAGATCCGAAATATGTATCTTTTGAAATGGATATCTTTTGGACTATCCACGGGGGAGCCAGTCCAGCATCGCTGTTAAGAAAATATCCTAACAGATTTAGTATGATGCATTTAAAGGATATTAAAAAGGGAATCACCGGAGATTTGACCGGTGGATCAGGTCCAGAAAATGACGTGGTTTTGGGAACAGGACAAGCCGATTATGAAACTATCTTTAAACTGGCAAAGAAAAACGGTGTAAAACACTTTTTCATCGAAGATGAAAGTGATAAAGAAATGGAAAACGTCCCTTTGAGTATTGAATTTCTTAAAAAAATTATTCCAACGGTAAAATAGATTCATCATCTATCCATTCCGTTGGGATAGATTTAGAATGACTGGCACCCAGTTGGCTGATGTATTTTACGCGGCCAACCAGGGTTTCAGCCTTTCTGGGCGATTGCGATAATTTGTTCATAGCGGCATGCACACTTTCCTGTGCTTTCATTAGTTTATCAGCTACATCTTTAAGGTCTTCCAGAAAGGACACAAATTTATCCACCAGTAATCCACTCTGTCTCGCTATTTCAGCCACATTTTTACTTTGTTTATCTTGATTCCAAAGGAAGGATACGGTTCTTAAAGTAGCTAATAAAGTGGAGGTAGTTACCAAAACAATATTTCGTTCTAAAGCTTCTTGAAACAGGGTAGCATCCGATTGAAGTGCCAAGGAAAATGCAGGTTCAATGGGGACAAAAAGTAATACATAGTCTGGACTTTCCAGGGATGAAATTTGCTGGTATTTTTTTTCGCCAAGATCTCTGATATGTTTCCTGAGACTAAAAAGATGTTCTTGAAGCGCTTTTTCCTTCTCTTTGGTTTCTTCCACTCGATGGTATCTTTCAAAAGCCGTCAGGGAAACTTTCGCGTCTATAATCAGGTGCTTTTTGTTTGGAAGTAAGATAATAAAGTCAGGTCTTTGTTTCTTCCCAGCCTCATTTGTTTTAGACTCCTGAATCAAATAATGAAGGTTTTTTTCCAGCCCTGCTTGTTGTAATAAGGTTTCAAGTTGGGCCTCACCCCAGTCACCCTGAAATTTTGAATTGCCTTTTAATGCGCTGGTGAGATTTATGGCATCCTGACTAATTTGCTGATTTAATTGCTTTAAAGAACTTATTTCCCCTTTAAGTGTATTTCTGTCCAGCGATTCCTCCAGGAATCTTTTTTGCATATTTTCCTCAAATTTGGCGATGTGATCTTTCAAAGGATTTATAAGCCGATTTAGATTTTCTTCATTTTGGTTCGTGAATTTTCTGCTTTTCTCTTCCATGATAGCTTGAGAAATCTGCTCAAATTCTAATTTTGCTTTTTCTTGAAGTACTTTAATTTCCTGAGATTGTTCCATTAATCTTTTATCCCATTCTATATTTTGAGCCTTTAGGGATGCCAAAGAAGCTGTAAGTTCTAAAACTTTATTTTGTAAGGTTGTTTCATTAAATTTTGAATCATTTAGTTGATCAACTAATTGACTGTATTGGCTTTTAGGTAGATAAGATTTTTCCAATTCTACTTTAGAAACGTATTGAGCCAATACATTTAGTTTATGAACTAAAAAACCAAGGAAGAAACCAAGTAGAATGGCACCAACCAAAAGGATAACAAGAGGAATTTCATTCATTAGTATGATTATTTAACGTTCCCAAGTTCAATGGCTCTATTTAAAGCAGCATTAGCTCCTTCAATAATATGATTTTTTACCTGATGATTTTCAAAAGTCAGCATGGCAGCTTCCGTAGTTCCACCCTTGGAGGAAACCCTTTGAATCCATTCCTGACAGCTAAATTCACCCGAATTGTATAACTCTGTTGCACCCAAAAAGGTCTGACTGACTAATAATTCTGCTTCAGCAGGAGAAAAACCCATACCGATGGCAGCTGATATTAAGGAATCCATGAATAAAAATACGTATGAAGGACCGCTGCCAGAAATAGCGGTAGCTGCATCAATAAATCTCTCCGTTGTCCCGTACACTGTTTTACCTGTCGTATTCAATAAATTTTGTACGGTAATCAACTCAATTCTGGTGACTTCCTCTGAAGAGGTAAAAGCAGTCATCCCCCTTCCTATCTGAGCTGGTAAATTGGGCATAGCCCTAATTACCTTTGAAATCCCTAATCCTTCTTGTATTTGAGCAATTTTAACACC
Source organism: Bacteroidota bacterium (assembly GCA_041159865.1). Taxonomy (GTDB): domain Bacteria; phylum Bacteroidota; class Bacteroidia; order Chitinophagales; family Saprospiraceae; genus BJGN01. The sequence continues at coordinate 3,876 of JBEAXK010000001.1, read as the reverse complement.
TGCCATAATAGATAAGAATACTTGTTGAGGATGAACTATTGGCTTGATAGAGGCAAACATATCTTTTGAATCCTGTGGCTTTACTGCCAGGATAATAATATCCGCGAGAGGAACGCATTCATTTGCATCGCCAAAAACTTTTCCTATCTCTTTTTTTGATAAATCTTGTGCCCGTTCAGGTGATTTTTCCAAAATCATCATATCCTCCTTTGATGCATTTTGCGTTCTAATAAATATCTGAGCATAAGTTAATCCCATGTTACCCCCACCGATGATAAGTATTTTCATGACTTTAAATTTGTTTGGACAAAGTTATCTTATTTTTTTTCATAATAGGTGAACCTTTTTTTATTTTAGTTGTATATACAATTAATGAGCAAACAATGAAATTGGAAGACGAAATCAATCAGACAGTTTTTAAGGATAATTTTCACAAAGCCCATGTGAATTTATTATTCACTGCAGCATGGTTGAATCAGAAAATCAACAGGATATTAAAGCCTTATGAGGTTAGTGGTCAGCAGTTTAATATTCTCAGAATATTAAAAGGATTAGGGGACAATCCAGCTTCATTAAAACTTATTACCTCCAGAATGTTGGACAAAACTTCTAACACCAGCAGATTGGTGGATAAGTTAATTGAAAAGAACATGGTTATAAGGACGTTTTGTCCAATGGATAGGAGGCAAGTTGAAATTAGGATTACAGAAACTGGAGAACGAATTCTTCAAAAATGTAATGATATTATGGAAAGAAATATTAATGCGACTATGAATAATCTCAGTGAGTTGGAAGCACTCCAGTTAAATGATCTATTGGAAATGGTCAGAAACGGTTCAAATGACTGTGAACCAACTTTAAAATGAATTGTTAAACTTTAAATAAACATTTTTATGAAAAAATTCTCTTTGTTATTGATGTTAGTAGCTATTGCTTCTTTCTCTTTTGTTAAGCCACCTGTAAAAGTACCTGCTGATTTAACAAGTAGCTATGTAAAATGGACTGGTTATAAAGTTACAGGCAAACATTTCGGTAAAGTTATGTTGAAAAGTGGTGCCCTTGAGTTTGAAGGTGATAATTTAATTGGAGGATCATTTGAAATGGATATGACTTCAATTACGGTTGAAGATTTAAGTGGTGAAGGGGCTAAAAAATTAGGTGGACACTTAAAAAGTGATGATTTCTTTGGCGTAACAGCGTATCCAACTTCAAAATTTGTAATTACAAAAGTGGTCTCAAGAGGAACTCCAGGAGCTTACAAAATTGTTGGTAACTTAAATTTGAAGGCGGCAACTAAAGAATTAAGATTCAATGCTGATATTAAGACTGTGGAAGGAAAACAAACGGCAGTGGCAAAAATAACTTTAGATCGTTCTGAGTATGATATCAGATATGGATCAGGTTCATTTTTTGAAAACCTGGGCGACAAAACAATTTATGACGAATTTGATTTAGAAATCAACTTAGTTTACAAGAAATAAGTTTTTAGGTTATTAATGTATCAGGGTTCGGAGTGTTTTTATGCTCCGAACTTTTTTTATGAATTAAATTTAATATCCATTTTTTTTAGAAGTCTTAGAAGTTAACTTATTATACAATAATAGGAAAGATAGGGGTTGGATCATATAAAGATGATTCCAACCCAATCAAACAGGAGTATTTTATTATTTTTATAATTGCTATTTATTTCGTAACCTTTAAGAAATAGAAAGTTCTAAATTAAAAAGACCGGAACTCCCTTCAAGGAGTTTCCGGTTACCTATTACTCTCGATTTAATACTTTATGAACTTAAAAGTACGATTGATATGCTCTCCAATGTTTAAAAAATAAATACCTACAGATAAATTATTTATATCAATTTGGGTGTTTTCAGACATTATTTTTCCCATTAAAACAGATTTGCCTAAATGATCAAACACTGTGTATTTTAATCCAATTAGAATATTATCTGTTCTCAGATGGATTAAATCAGATGTTGGGTTTGGAAATATAGTTATATTGTTTTCATATTCAAGATTAGCATTTGATGTGGATAAATTTAAATTTGAAATTGGAAATCGGAATATTCCTTGTGTATTTGTTGCTGCAAGGATATAACTATCATTGAGTTCCAAGTCAAAAATGGTTAAATCAGTTAAACCACTATTAATGGTACTCCATTTGTTTCCATCATCTGTAGAGTAAAAAACGCCTCCTCCAAATGAGCCTGCAACAATTAATTGTGAATTACTGGCAAAACCTCTGTAAGATCCTGATGCAAGGCCACCTCCCAATAAAGTCCAGTTAGCTCCAAAATCAGTAGACCGATAGACTCCAGTACCAACTGGACCAGCAGCAAATACTGTATTTCCTTTACATTCTATGGCTCTGAACGAAGTGGAGCTTCCTAAACCATTATTAATAGAAATCCAGTTAATACCGCCATTTACACTTTTATAAATACCGGAAAGCGTTCCAACGTATAAAGTGTCCTTCATGGCAGAAATAGATCTTACATCAACTCCTGACAACCCAGCCTGACTCCAATTTTCAGCGTTATCAGAAGACTTAAAAACGCCTGTAGGAGAAACATAATACAAAATGGAACCTGCACTAATAATTCCACTACTTAATAAATTGGAAATTCCTGAACTTTTTGAAACCCATGTTTTTCCATTGTCTGAACTTCGAAATACTCCTTTACTGGTGCAAGTAAAAACATAATTATTACTTTTTGTAAATCCTCTGGTTGGACCAACCGCATCATTACCATTATTTGACAACGAATAAGTAGCACCGCCATCAATGGATAGGTATGCACCCTTTTCTCCACCAGCAAAGTTATAAATTCCGTTGGTTAATAAAGACTGCATATTTAGACCTGCTGTTCCAGTAGCTTGTTGCCATTGCCCAAACATACTTCTAGTAATTAAAAAAAAGAAGATGTGTATTTTTATTTTTCCCATTTTGATTAGTTTGTTTCTAAAATTAATCAAAAATTAGGTTGTAGATTAGTTGATCTAATTTAGAATCGGAGAAAACTAAAAATGTATCGGTAAATGCTAATTTCTGGGTGAATAAATAGGTAGTATTTCTTTTTTGTATTGTTTTCCTATAGGAATATGGATATCTCTAATGATAATTTTTTGATTTCTTACAGTTGAGATATTTGAGATTGATACTGCAAATGATCTATGAACTCTGATAAATTTGTTTTTGGGTAATTTTTCTAATATTTTTTTCATACTCATTAGGGTAAGAATTTTTTTACCATCGAGCGTGTGAATTTTTATATAATCATCCATCGTTTCTACATAAAGAATTTCATCATGATTTATTTTTAAGAGGGAATAGGTTGAGCGGACGTATAAAAATTTTTCAATTTTTGAATCTGGAAATGTTGAGTATTCAAAATAATTTTTTGCTTTATTACAGGCTATTTTAAATCGATCTATTTCTATTGGTTTTAATAAATAATCAATGGCATTTACATTAAAGCCTTGAATAGCGTATTTAGAATGTGCTGTAGTGAAAATAACCATTACGTCTTGTTTAATGGATTTTAAAAAATCAAAACCATTTAAATCAGACATTTCAATATCCAGAAAAATCAAATCAACAGGAAAATTGTTTAAATGCTTTTGTGCTAAAGAAACCTTGCAAAATGTACCTTTCAAATGGATGAATGGTACATTTTCACAAAGCACTTTTATGGCCTCTAAGGCTAAAGGTTCGTCATCTACTGCAATACAGTTTATCATACCAGATTAATTTCTACAATCACTTCAAATTCCTTACCTGAATGATTAACTTTCAACATGTAATTGTTTTCGTAAATCAAATCTAATCTTCTTTTTACATTTTTTAATCCTATTTTTTGAGAAATAGTTCTGTTA
>JBEAXK010000151.1:0-49179 GCA_041159865.1 Bacteroidota bacterium | reverse complement strand
TCTGACCCTATATCATCCCATTGAGGATGAATGAGATAATTATAAATTTTATTTTCAAAATAAAATTCATTGTAGGTTGTTTGAAAAAATGGCGACCTTTCGTCTTTCGATGCTGAATAATCATCTATCCATCTAAAAAATGGCTCTAAATCGTGCATTTTTTATAGTTTAAGTATATTTACAACTTTATAATTCTAGTTAATAGCTCTAAAATATGACTAAAATTATTGTTACTGGTCCAGAATCTACGGGTAAATCGACACTTGCTAAAAATTTATCAAACTATCTAAAGGAACCTTTTGTTCCAGAATTTGCCCGTTATTTTTTGCCTACATTAAAAGAACCTTATCTTGAATCGACACTGCTGGAAATTGCTAAAGGTCAAAATTACTGGCATCAACTTTATAAGTCAAATGCAACAAATTTACTCATTTGTGATACAGGCGTTGAGGCCGTTGATATTTGGTTTCAATATAGATTTGGATATATCGATGCACATATAAGGGATCTTTTTAAGCAGGATGATGCAAGCTTTTATTTACTTTGTAAACCAGATATTCCCTGGGAAGAGGATCCTTTAAGAGAAACTCCAAACCAAAGACCAGAAATTTTTGATTCTTTTATTTCTTTATTGGAGACCTTCGATAAAAAATATTTTATTGTTGAAGGCCAATTGGAAGATGAGAGGTTAAAAGGAGCTATAGACCATATTCATAATAGACTGAAATAATTTATACACATCTTAAGTATTTTTTTACCTTTGTACTTTCTCATTTGGGGTGCTACCACTTTGGTACGCTGAGATTATACCCATTGAACCTGTCCGGGTAATTCCGGAAAGGAAAATGAGCATCGTTCGCGGTGCAGGCTGAACGAACTTTCCACACCCCAAAGGATTGTAATTTTTAATCTTAATTTATTATTAAAAATGAAGATTCTCTTTTCTTTTTGTCTTTTGATTTGTACTTCCTTTAACTTATTGGCTCAGGGAGTGATTTTGGGTAATATTAAAGATGCTTTTGGAAATTTGCTTGAGGGAATTTCGGTTTCTTTGGAAAATACTTCTTTTGGCGTTGCTTCCAACGCTAAAGGGGAATTTTTACTGGAAAATATTCCCTTAGGAAATTACACGCTTGTATTTTCTGCTATTGGATACCAAACGGATAAAAAGAAAATATTATTAGCTGAAAAAGCGATGAACTTTTCCGTAATTCTCTATGCTGAAAGTTATCTTTTAAGTGAGATTGGCATAGAAAGTACCCGTGCAAATGGCGAAACTCCGGTGGCCTTTCAAACATTTAGTGCTGAGGACATCAAAAAACACAATCAAGGGCAGGATTTGCCTTATTTACTTCGATTTACTCCTTCAATGGTAGTAAATTCCGATGCTGGTGCGGGTATTGGGTACACAGGTATGCGAATTAGAGGAGCTGACATTACACGCATTAATGTGACCTTAAATGGGATTCCTGTAAATGATGCAGAATCTCATGGGGTCTTCTGGGTGAATATGCCAGATCTGGCCAGTTCCATTTCAGATTTACAGGTACAAAGGGGAGTTGGAACTTCTACCAATGGAAGTGGAGCCTTTGGTGCTTCTATTCACCTAAATACCAATACTATGAGCGATAAACCCTATTTTTCATCCCAACAATCTTTTGGCTCATTTAATTCATGGAGAAGAAACCTAAAACTGGGGACAGGTAATCTGGGAAATGGTCTTTCTTTTGATGCCAGACTCTCGAAAATTACTTCCGATGGATATATTGACAGAGCGGCTTCAAATTTGGGTAGCTTTTCTTTATTTGGGGCATGGAAAAGAAAAAAATCAGTGATGAGAATCTCTGTTATAGATGGAAGGGAAAGAACTTATCAGGCCTGGAATGGGGTTCCTCTCTCCCTTGAAGACGATTGGAGTACTAGAACATTTAACTCAGCAGGAACGGAAAGACCAGGGTCACCTCATCCGGATGAAATCGATCATTATCGGCAGTCTCATTATCAGTGGCATTATGACAAAATATGGTCTTCAAAAATAACTTCAAATGTAGCCCTACACTACACAAAAGGAGGGGGCTATTTTGAGCAGTTTAGAAGTAATCAAAATGCTTCCGATTACAATTACAACTTGCCACAAGGCGTTGATCCCAATACAGATATTGACGTTATTCGCAGAAGATGGCTGGATAATCATTTTTATGGGGGTATTTTTTCTGTATCCTACACCGATACAAAAATAAAGTCGGTCGTTGGCGGTGCTGTCCATCATTATATAGGTCAACATTTTGGTGAACTTACCTGGGCTTCGATGGCAGGAAATACATTTCCTGATCACAGGTATTACGACAATACAGCGACAAAAAGTGAAGCCAATGTTTATTGGAAGAATAACTGGGAGATTTTACCCTTGTTGACAGCCTGGACAGATTTTCAAGTTCGTCGAATTAACTATCAATTTGAGGGATTCAATGATGCAGGCAATCGGATTCCTTCTAATGAAAAGTTAACTTTCTTTAATCCCAAAGCTGGCTTGTTTTGGGAATTTAAACCCGATTATAATCTGTTTCTTTCCTATGCTATCGCAAATAGAGAACCAAATAGAGATGATTATGTGGATAATTTAAAATCATCCAGACCGAGTTCTGAAAATTTACAAGACTTAGAATTGGGTTTTCGTGCTACTAACAAAGCCTTTCAATGGGAATTAAATGGCTTTTACATGAAATATAAGAACCAGTTGGTTCAAACAGGAAGGTTAAATGATGTAGGCGCTTATATCAGAGAAAATGTTCCCGATGCTTATCGTCTTGGTGTAGAAATGCAGGCTGGTTTTATGCTATATAAGTCATTAGAAGTAAAGGCTAATATGGCAGTAAGCGCAAATAAAATTGGGTCATATATAGCCTTTTTAGATAATTATGATGAAAACTGGAATTGGCTAGGCCAAGTCGAAAAGCCTTTTAATCAAACAGATTTAGCTTTTTCACCTGCATTAATTGGCGCAGCTGAAGTAAAATGGCTTTTGTTCGGGGGTAATGCTTTCTTTGTTGAAAATCCTTTGTCTGTGTCTTGGAATGCCAAATATGTAAGTAAACAGAATTTGGATAACACGGGGAATGCGAAAAATATCCTTCCTTCCTTTTTCGTGAACGACCTGTCTGTTAATTTTGAAATAAAAAAAAATATGACCCTTTCAGGTCATATTTTTAATTTCTTAAATGAACGTTATGTTAATAATGGTTGGGTTTATAACAGCATATTAAATGGTACTCTGCAAAGTGACATTGGTGTTTATCCTCAGGCGGGGAGAAACTATTTTATGAGTTTAGAAATTGGATTTTAGACTAAAAATTGACGGTAAATCCAAATCTAAAAGTGAAGGGAGAAATGTAGTAAAGGGTCGATTCCGGCGTTTGTAAATTGTATAGGGCAACAATCTCAAATCGTGTGTTGCCTTGTCCACTGCTATATCCACCACCCACATATACATTATTTTGCTGTATCCTGTCAGTATATAATTTAAGACCGTCGGCTAAAACGAATGCCTGGTTTGCAATTTCATATTCCGCATGTGCGAAAATTGCTGATATGATTTTTAATCTGGTAAATACACCTACTCCCCAGTTTACAGGTGTTATTTTGTTAATGAAAGCACGGCCAGAATATCTTGAGGCTAGAAAACTAACTCTTGGGCCTACGCTCCATTGGGGTAAAATCTTGTATCCCAACATAGGACTCGCACCAAGTTGTAGCACGTTTAAGCCAGATTGTCCTGAAAAACCCAGATTTAATCCACCACCATACCATATTTTACTTGAAAGGGCACTGGGTTCTTTGGTGGGCTGTTTTTGATATTTTAAGCCAGAACTGGCCTGACCATATACCAAAGAAATAGTAAGGAGGATAATTAGACCAGAAAAAAAACATTTTATCGTATTCATTTTGTTTGTTTTAGTTTTCTTTAAGTTTTGAAAAAATGAAAAGGAATAAATTTTATGTACTTTCGTTATTATTCCAATTCACAATATTAATGCAATGAGACATTATTTAGTTTTATTGTTCAGCATTTCGTTTTTTTTACAAACAAAGGCTCAAAACTGCGGTTTTCAGGGGCCTAAACCTATTTATTTTGATTCAATATTTCATTACGACCTTCAGGTTTTCGATTATGTGAAGGATAATTTTTCATCAACCCAAAAGATAGATAGCGTTTATCTCTACTTTCTTTCACCTGAAATTTCTAAAATTTCTATCTCTCTTATTTCACCTGACGGAGATACTGTTTTTTTAGTTGGGCCTGTAAACGAATATACCGATAATGATATATTAGGAGGGCAGTACAAACTCACTTTTATTCCAACTCAAATAAATGCAACCGATACCTTTCAGTGGAATAATAGTTTTCCTGGCTTTCAAACAGATGGTGTTTATTTCCCATATAAAAATGATTTACAGGATTTTAAAGGTAAAATAAATGGAACCTGGCGGATCTTGGTTAACACCCTTGGAGCAGAAAACGAAATTGCTGGAGACCTGAATAGTATCAGAGATGTTAAAATTTATTTTTCAGAGAATGCAGGAGATAATTGTTGTAAAGTAAACGCTGGAGCAATCATAGATTCTACTTTTAATGCTTGTGCAGGGGACACAAAACTCGTCAGTTTGCCCGCTCCTGTTTATCCGAGTGCTGCGTCCATTCCGGATAGCTCTATTTATGGGTATGGTTATGTGGTTTTAAGAAATGATACCCTTTACAATATTACTGATAATCGGGATCTTCGAAATCTTCCCGCTGGAAATTATTTAGCTAAGGGATTTTCATATAATAAAAATCAGATCCAGGTTTTTAAATCTTTGATTGGCAAAAAATCTTTGTCAGACTTAGAAAAAATCTTAAACAATCCTTTAGCAAAAGAAGATACTTGTGGAGCATTATCTACAGGCAAGTACGCATTTAATCTTACACCGGCTACTTGTATCAGGAAATTAACCTGGATTTTGCCCAAAGGAGATAGTATTCTCTTTGATGGAAAATTTTGTAAAACGGAAGGACTATATAAGCAGATTATTCCTGTCACTGGGGCGTGTGATAGTGTTACAGAAATGAAACTGTCATTTTTGGATCCCATTTGTCCCAAAGCTACTTATGCTGTTGGCGATTCAATATTTAGAAAGGAAGGTACTTACAGCGTCAGGTTTAATGCGGTTTCAGGTTGTGATAGTCTGGTTTTTGTTAAACTCAGTTATTTCAATAGGGAATTAAAAGTTAAACTTCCAGAAGATTTGACTTGTGTGCGAAATACTGTATTTATTGATGCTTCAGAATCAAAATCAAATAATTTTAGAACTACCTTTGAATGGAATAAACTAGATGCAAGTATTGGTGCTCCCATTCTTTTAGGAACTAATCCTTTGCTAAGGGTCACTGAACCTGGTTTTTTTCAATTGTCTATTCTTTATAATGAGGACAAAAAATGTGTGGACACTCTTGTCCAGGTTATAGAAAATAAAGCCATTCCTCAAATCACAAAAGGAACTTTATTGCCCTATACTTGCAAGGTCGATTCGGTTATTATGGGAGGAACTCTAACCTCTGAAGGGATTGAATTCAACTATCAATGGTCAAGTATCTCAGGTAAACTTGGGACAAAAAAGAACGAAAAGTTTGCCCATGCGCTATCACCGGGGACTTTTAAATTTAAAGTTTCCAATACGGTTAATGGTTGCCAGGATAGCACTGAAATTGTGATACAGGCTGATACAATTAAACCCGTTGCCATTGGTGGAGGCGATCGATTTTTGACCTGTGCCGTAAGTTCTGTTATTATTGGCAGTCCACTTTCAGACGGAGGAACCGGTTTCAATGCCCGTTGGAGAGTTTTGCAATCGAATGATATTTCGTTTTTTTCCCAACCTACCAGAAAAACACAGACGATTACTTCGCCAGGTAGTTTTAGATATAATGTAGAAAATACCAGAAATGGTTGTAGGGATAGTGTTACTGTAAATGTAGGTATAGACACCATGTTGCCTCAGATAACCTTGCCTGTTTCTGACACTTTAAATTGTGTTTCGGGAAATGCTACGCTCAAACTTACGATTAGCAGCCTGGATAGAATTAGTTTTAGCTGGAGAGCTGAAAATGGCGGAGTTATTGGAGCCGATTCATTATCTATTCAACCTGCGGTGAGAAACGTAGGTTTTTATCGCTTCATGTTAATAGATAATATCAATCAATGTAAAAGGGAAACAGGTATTACAATTACAGAAAATTGTAAGCCAAAATTATTTCTAAATAAATCTGATTCAATTAATTGTATCAGAGATATTGTAAGTTATTCTGCTGGTATCAGGAATCCAAACGCAGTTACTACTTATAGCTGGAATCCTTTACCTGGCAATTCCTGCCTGTTAAGTGGACAAGGGACACCTAAAATCAGTGTAAATTGTCCTGGTATTTACCGTTTAATTGCAACCAATACAGTTTTCAATTATTCTGATACTTTATTCGTTGAAATAAAGGAAGATAAAGTTCTACCAACGGTTATTATTACAATCCCAGACACCATTACCTGTAATAAAAAGGAAATTGAAGTAGATGGTTCATATTCATCGTCGGGAAGTATTTTCAAGTATATATGGTTAAATTCCATTGGAGATACCATTGCGACAACACCCAAATTTAAAACCATAAAACCTGAATTATTTTCTCTCGAAATAATCAATAAACAAAATGGGTGTTTTGCAACGGGACAGGTGAATGTTTTTCAAGATGATGCCCTACCGGTAGTCAAATTTGTTAATTCCGTATATCCATGTAACCAGGATTCATTTGCTTACGCGCCACAGGTTACGCCTGTAAACCCACAATTCATTTATAAGTGGAGGGGGCCTGGGCTTTATAAAAATGCAGATAGTTTACAGGTTTGGATGAATAAACCGGGTAAATATTTTCTGGAAATAATGGACCCTTCTCAAAGCTGTACCGTTATCGACTCAGTATTGATTGCAGATCAACCGTGTCCTCCTTGTCTGAAAATTGTAGGAACTCCCGATACTTTGACTTGTTCAAGAAGAGAAACTACCTTGAAAGTTGATTTGTGCCGACCCTGCGAAGGATGTGACATCAGATGGTCGGGCCCTGGCATTCTCCCAGGGGGTGATTTTAGAAATCAGAGGGTCGATATGCCTGGAACTTACACACTAAATGGGGTAGCCTTAAATGGGAAGACTACCTTACTTGAGGTCATTGTCATAGGAGATTTAATTCCCCCACCTACTAAGGAGCCGCAGATTTATAACTTAAATTGTTTAATAGATACTGTCATTTTAGCAGCACCTGTTCTTAGGCCAGACACTAATTTTCAATATAAATGGTTACCCCCTGTAGGTGTAAATATTCCAGTTTTAAACGATTATAATTTAAAAACAAAAACTCAAGGTCTTTATCAGGTTTATATTACCAACAAGCGAAATTCTTGTATTAATCTGGCTGAAGTTTTAGTACGAGTTGACAGGGTTAAGCCAGTCGCCAATGCGGGTACAGATAAATTATTAACATGCGCGCAAACCGAATTCAATCTGGATGGATCAGCATCTTCCCGAGAAGGTACCAGGTACAGCTATCTTTGGGATGGTAAAAAAGGGGGCAGAGTCTTGGGAGGAAAAAACACCTTAAATCCTTTTGTTACCGAGGCAGGTACCTATTTCTTAACTGTTACAGATGGTTTAAATGGATGTACCTCCATAGATAGTATGGTCGTTTTATTAGATAAAAATTTGCCAGATGTTCCCTCATTCAATGATTCTACCTTGTTGTGTAAGAAAAGAGAACTTACTTACTTAGGGAAATTACCTTCATCAACAGGTTTTATTGGCAAGTGGTGCTCTTTTGATACTCTAGGTGGAAAAACAAACTGTTCCACCGATTTGAAAAGGGTATTTACGGAGGGTGGTCTATATCGTTTTGAAGTACAAAATACAATAACAGGTTGTATTAATGGAATAAGCGTTTTAATTAAAGAAGATTTTAACAGTCCTGCAGTGGATTATGCTTCCAGAGATACACTTCGATGTAATAAACCGATTATACAGTTGAAACCATCTTTATTTGGGGATACCTTAAATTATACTTTTAGCTGGATTGCTTCCAGTGGCAGAACAATGATTGAGCAAACGAGAATATCACCCCGATTATTTAGAGAGGATATTTACCGAGTTCAAATCACTGAGAAAAATAATGGTTGTACTCGAACAGATACTATATTTATCAAGGCAGATCTGGATCAACCCACGGTAAATGCTGGCAAAGATACTTTATTAACTTGTTTGAATCCTGCTATTAAATTACAAGGTTTTGGCAAGCCAAATTCGACAAATGGGATGATTTCTTACAAATGGTATTCTGAAAATAGCACTATTCAGGCCGATGCCCTTACGGCAAATCCTACTGTTAATAAAAATGGACTATTCTGGTTGTTAGTGAAAGACTCAGGGAACTTTTGTGAGGCTGTCGATATTGTTCAGGTTGGAAATGGTTTTGATAAACCAAAGGTCAATTTTAATCTGGCTGATGGACTAACCTTAAATTGTAAAAAAGAAAGTTTGCAGTTAGATGCATCACCTTCTAAAAGTGCCTATAATTTTCCGCTACGGTTTCTTTGGAGCGAAAAAACAAATGGTAAAATAACTACATCGCCAGGCTTAGCGTTTGTAAATGTAAATCAGACAGGCGTTTATGAAATAAAGGTAACCGATGCAGTTACCGGATGCGAGTCATCAGTACCTGTAGAAGTAATTGGAGATTTCGTGAAACCAGGTTTTAAACTTCAAGATACCTTTGCCCTTTCCTGTCGTGTTAAGGAAATTTGGATGGCACCAACGGCCATATTTCCAAGTACTGCCGTGTTTAAATGGGTTCCTCCAGCCGATTTAAAACCAATTGTTAACGGGATTCAGCTTTTGGCAAAGGATGTAGGCATTTATAAACTGATTTTGACCCGTCCTGATAATGGCTGTTCTTTTTCTGATTCTGCTTTTGTTTACTACGATAACAGACCTATTGGATTAAAATCAGAGGTGCCCCTGACCTTAAATTGTTCAAGGACTCAAACTTTGGTCTCAGTTAAAGTTCCTGGCATGCAAGCTTATAAATATAGTTGGACAACTACTGACGGCGAAATTTATGGATCCCCAAATGGATCCTCTGCTTTAGCAAGGAAGGAGGGAAATTATAAGGTCGTAGTTGAAGAAGTTTCATCAGGTTGTGTGGAAGATGCTACTGTCAAAGTTATTTATTATGCACCTACCATTGACTCTATTCAGTTCAATATTATACCTCCTGGTTGTTTAGGTGGACCGAAGGGAGAATTGAAAATAAATAAAATTTTTGGGGGTACGCCACCTTTTTCCAGTTATTTAAGTAATAGTGGATCATTACAAAGACTGGAACTAGCTTCACCTGGTCCTCAAACATTAATTCTTGTTGATTCACTGGGTTGTAGAAAGGAGTTTCCTTTCATTGTTCCAGAACCTGTAATTCCCTCTGTTTCCCTTGGAAAGGATACAGTAATTGTTGCAGGAGATAGTTTACTGCTGGGGAAGGAAGTTCCTATTCTTCCTGGGGCGACTTATCGTTGGAACCCTGCTGTGAATCAAAATTCAAAATCTCCCATTTTACAGGTTGCTCCGGTAGTCACTACGCTTTTTAGATTAGAGGTAATTGCAGCTAATGGATGTAAAGCAAATGATGCCATTAATGTTAGAGTTACCCAAGATATTGAAGTTTTTGTGCCTAATGTTTTTTCACCGGATGGAGATGGAATAAATGATTTTTTTACCATTTTTACATCCGATTTAATTATTGAAATTGCTTCTCTGAGGATTTTTAACAGAACGGGAAATCTTCTTTTTGAAGGAAAAGCTTTAATTCCAAATGATGAATCTATGGGGTGGGACGGTAAACATAGAGGAGTTCCAATGAAACCCGGAGTTTTTGTTTATCAGGCTTTGGTTAAACGCAGGGACGGAAAATTATTTCCTTTGCAAGGCACTGTTACATTATTTTAATGATAATTATAAGATTAAATGAGCATAGAATTACCTAAAACGCCACTTTCATTACCTAATATGACCCGTTTTTATAGAGGTAAGGTCAGAGATGTATATACTTTTAGTGACAAGATGATGTTAGTGGCTTCCGATAGAATTTCAGCATTCGATCATATTTTGCCTAAACCTATTCCTTTTAAAGGACAGGTATTAAATCAGATGGCTGCTTATTTTTTGAAAAATGCAAAGGATATAGTTCCAAACTGGTTGTTGGAGGTTCCTGCTCCAAATGCAGCTTATGGACTTGCTTGTGAACCCGTAAGAGTTGAAATGGTTATTAGAGGTTATCTGGCAGGACATGCCTGGCGGATATATTCCAGTGGATTGAGAACTTTATGTGGCGTAACCTTGCCTGAAGGTCTAAAAGAAGGAGATAAACTACCTCTTCCTATTATTACGCCTACCACAAAAGCCGATGAAGGTCATGATGCAGATATTTCAAGGGAAGAGATTTTAACCAATGCCCTTGTATCAAAAGAAATCTACGAGAAAATGGAGCATTATACCTATGCATTATTTGAAAGAGGTACTAGATTAGCGGCCAATCAAGGATTAATTTTAGTAGATACAAAATATGAATTTGGCCTTTATAACGGAGAAATTTATTTGATAGATGAAATACATACCCCTGACAGTTCCCGTTACTTTTATGCGGATGGCTATCAGCAAAGACAGCAAAAGGGGGAAAGACAAACCCAGTTATCAAAAGAATTTGTCAGGGAATGGCTGATGTTAAATGGGTTTCAGGGTAAAGAAGGTCAAAGTATTCCTGAAATGCCTGAGTATTTTGTGAATGAAGTTTCGGAAAGATATATTCAACTTTTTGAAAAAATTACTGGATTGAAATTTGTTAAATCGCCAGTTGAAAATCTAGAACAAATTCTATGCGCTTTTCTAAAACAAACGAGAACTTAAACCATCTGATTAGATACTTTTTAATGAATATAAATCTCCTTTGAATATTTCTGGGTAAATATCAAATATTTACCCAGTGCCTTTTTATTTAATTGTGGTAAGCTGCATTATGTGCCAGCATTCCTCCACAAGTTGCGCATACGGTTGCACTTCCTGCTCCTCCTGCACATCCTTTTGCGCATGTATAATGCCATACTCCAGCTGCATTTTGTGCTGGTTCTGCTGTCGGTGTAGGTGTGGTTGCAGGATTGGGAGTAGGTGGAACCTGGTTTTGCGCATCATTGGCATGAAATGCCTGATTATGTAAATAGGCAGTTCCACAAACCGGACAGGTACCTTGTTCCGGACCACCACTTCCTTCGCAATTATTTGGGCATATATAATGTTGTACTCCAGCCAGTGACCCTGCGGTAGGGAGCTGATTATTCATTTGAGGGCTATTTTTCGGTAAGGTTTGTGCTGCTTTTTCCCTTATAGCGCTATCGTTATCACAGGAATAAAAAATTATACTTATGAGAAGGATAAAATAATTGGAAGAAATTTTCATAATTAACATTTAGAATTGGAAATTAACACTGTCCATCTAAAGGTAATATTTTATATTGGTACATAAATGTCCAAATGCCTAAAATTTAATTTTTTTAGTAAAACTTAGGTTTATTTCGGTTGGCTGATTTGATTTTAGGACACTATAATGTTATAATGATTTAATTATTTATTCCTTCCTTTTTATTCCTTATGAATATTCTTCATAGCAATCTAAAGAGAGTACTATGTTCATACTAGCCTTTATGGAACATATTTATGTTTTCCAAAATACAATGGTGATTATGATAACTTCTAAATATGGTACTGCTAGTCTTGAGTAAATGCTTTTCACGGGTTTTGAAATGGAACTTATCACAATAAGCCATTAAACACTGGAGCCTAAATATGGAAATTAGAAATTGAGAGGTATCAAAAAGTGGAAAAACCTTCAAAGAATTTCAGACCAGTATGTTTAATTTGTTAAGATAAATATCTTTTATAGTTGATTTTAGGGTAATTTCCCCAAATTAATTAGCGGACTATTTTTTGGTGTCTCCAAACTAAAAGAACTATTCAGTGTTCCTGCCGAACTGAAAAAACCACCATTTCGGAGGTAAAAAATACCCTCTTTAATTCCGCCATCAGCATCCATTCTATATTGTCTTCTCGCTATATCATCACCCGTAAATTTTGCTTTACTTAAAGCGGTCCAATTCCCATTTTCGTCAGCCATCCACTGATTTTGGTACCAGACTTCTCTATTAAAATATCCAAAATCATCCTTAAAATTTTCCAGAAAAGAATGTGGTCTTGTGTACCAGGTATTCGTTTGAGGTCTTAAAAAACCGGCAATTAAAATCCATTCACTTTTGGCAGGATCTTTAAAATAGGAAGTAAACGTAGTATTTCCTAAACCATCTGGTTCAATGGAGGTTAAAAATAAATAAGTTATGCCCGTTTGCCACGGATAAACCAGATAACTTTGACCTCCTGAACCTTCATTCCCAAATTCACCCGTATAGACATTTTCTCCCTTTTTTAATAACTTAATTTTCAAATTTTCAGGTATTTCCTTAGGATTATCAGTAGGAAATGGGCTCCATATAGAAAATAAGATTCTTCGTTCCTGCGAACTATTCACTTGAATGCCAAAATAACCCTCCTTAAATCCATTTGACATAAAATAAGAACCAACAGGATCTTTACCTTTAGGAATGGTCATTTCATTATAAAACCATTTCATCTTTGTATTTTCAGGCATTTCATAAGACAAATGCACTGAGGGACCTCTTCTTCCCCAATAGAAACGTTGATCTATATTATCTCTTACAAATTTGAAATCGTCTTGTCCCTGATAATTAATCTTCAAATTTTGAATTTTAGGAAATGGAGCCTGCCCTTTTATATTTCCCTTAAAATATATAATATTATATCCTTTTTTCAAAGGGAAAGTGCCGACTTTCACTATTTTCTCAGAGGAATTTTTGAGATTAATGGTTTTAATTTTTCCATCATTAACCCAAATATCTATTTTATTTTTAGACTGAATTTCTGATAATTCCAGAGAAAGGGTAATCTTTTTTTCAGAACCTGCATAAATAAAAGTACTCCATTCGCTTTCGGTGGATGTCCAGGTTTTAATCCCATTTTTGTCTAAAATTTCTAAGGTTTCTCCCTTAGTTTGAAAGGTATTGCCGCCTATGGGTACCTCAATGGAAAGCAAGGGAATCCTGTTTGGAATAAAAAAATGGAAAAAAAAATATAGGAATGGGAGTGAGATTATTTTCATTTTGGCTGGAAAAGGATAGGTATAGTTATTTCTTTTTAGTTGATTGTTCTGCCACCCTGAAAAGGACTATTTTACTTATTAAGTTCAATGGAAGAGGCTGACTAACTGGGAACTGAATGGCACCTTTGGATGTTTTATAAGCTGTCAATTCTTTTGAAAAATAACGGATCGCTTCAGGCCCTGGGTAAAATCCAATATGGTTTTTGAAAGCAGCAAAATGCACCAGATTTCCCTTAAGGACAAAAGTAGGCATAGCATATTTGATTGCTTCTGTAGCATCAGGTGCTGCTTCGGATATGGTTTCCCACATTTTTATAAGTAAACCCTGATATTCGGGTTCAAATTCACTAATGTAGTCGCCTATATTTTTTGCATTTGATGCTCTCATACCAAATTGGTTTGATGAATAATTTCTTTAATTGCCTTTTTCTGAGTATCGTTTAACGTGCGTAATGGACTTCTTACATGCCCACCTTTATAGCCTAACAAATCGGCTGCGTACTTGAGTCCAGCAACGCCGTAAGTAGCTGTAATAGCCTGATTAACAGGATAAAGAATCCGGTATAATTTTTCAGCCTCGTGCCAGTTACCTTGATTTACCAAAGATTGAATTTGATAACATTCATCAGGAAAAATATTTGCCAGAGCCATGATTCCACCTTTTATACCCAGCGTTAAAGCGGGATACCAAAGAGAAGCGGTTCCAACTAATAAATTAAAATCTTCGTTTAGAATAGATTGATATTGAATTAACTGGCCAATATTTCCGGCACTATCTTTCATACCTATAATATTGGGATGATCTTTCAGGGCTGTCAATAAATGGTTGCTCACGTTTATGTGAGTAAATTTTGGCACATTATAGATTAAAACAGGAATTTCAACAGCATCAGCAATTTTTAAAAAATGTTGGGTTAATGCGTCATCTGTCATATTTCCCAAATAATAAAATGGGGTAAGAATGAGTGCTGCTTTTGCTCCTCTTTCAGCTGCTTTTTGCGTTAATGATATTGTTTCCTGGGTTGATTCCATGCCAGTCCCCGCAATTAATAGTCTGTCCTCGGGCACAACTTCAGCCGTTTTTTCAATGAGAAATAGCTTTTCACTTTCTGTTAAGTAGGCTGCCTCGCTGTTAGATCCAAGTACCAGATATCCAGAAAGGGGAGTCGCATTCCAGCGCTCCATATTAAATAAGTGACTTTCAATGTCTAATTGACCCTCTGCTTTGAAAGGAGTAAGCATGGGAGGATACACGCCCTCTATAGATAAATTCATTTTTTTTATCGAATATACAATGATAGGATTAAAATTTGAAAAATATCTATGGACTTATTACAAAAAGGATATTATATTGGGGCAGAATTGCCACACAAACCTTAAGATGTTAACTATTGGAATTATTCGGGAGGGTAAAAATCCGCCTGACAACCGTGTTGTATTGAATCCATTTCAATGTAATTGGATAACACAAAATTTTCCTGTAAAAATATGGATGGAACCCTCTAACATCAGGTGCTTTTCTGATGCAGAATACATGAAAGAAGGGATTACTATTTCTTCCGATTTAGGGGATTGTGATGTATTAATTGGTATTAAAGAGGTGCCAGTTCAAAATTTATTGGACAATAAAAAATATTTATTTTTTTCCCATACCATCAAAAAGCAGCCTTATAATAAAAAACTTTTACAAACAATATTAAATAAAAATATTGAATTAATTGATTTTGAATTAATTACAGATGAAAATAATCAAAGGTTGATTGCTTTTGGTGGTTTTGCTGGAATGGTTGGAGCTCATAACGCATTACTTACCTGGGGAAATCGAACCAAGCAATTTTTCTTGCCAAGAATGTATCAGCTCAAGGACTATCAAGAAGCATTAGACGAGTACAAAAATATTAAATGGCCGCCTGTTAAGATTGTTTTGACTGGTACTGGTAGAGTAGGGAATGGTGCTGCCAGTGTTTTAACTGATATGGGGATTAAAAAAGTGGATGTTCATGGTTTTTTAAATGATCTATATGTGGGACCCCAATTTGTTCAATTAAAAAGTGAAGATTATTTGTTTAGAAAAGATGGAAATCTGTTTGATACCAATCATTTTCATCAATTTCCGTCCCATTACTATTCAAACTTCAAACCGTTTGCACAAAAGGCAGATATATTTATAAATGGTATTTACTGGAATTATGATGCTCCTGCATTCTTCACTAAAGAAGATATGCTGGATAGTTCATTTAGACTTGAAGTAATTGCAGATTTAACCTGCGATCTGGCACCGGTCAGTTCAGTGCCTTCAACGTTAAAAGCAAGTACAATTGAAAATCCGATATATAGCTATCTGCCAGAGTCAAATGAATCATCTTTTCCCCATAACGGTCAAGGGGTTGATGTCATGGCCATTGATAATTTGCCAAATGAATTACCCAGAGATGCATCTACAGAATTTGGGAAAAGATTTATTTCAAGTGTTTTACCCGATTTATTGATAGGCAATACACCTAAAATAGAAAGAGCTACTATAGCAAGAAAAGGGGCATTGATGCCTGCCTTTTCTTACCTGGAAGATTATATTAAAGATTAATTTATTCTAGAACAAAGACTTCCTCTGCAGTTAATCTGCCATTATCTTTTGCCTCAATTTTAAATTCTACTCTGTCGCCAATTCTAAGTTCTTCAAAATCGAAGTCTTTTAAACTTGAGAAATGGAAAAATACATTGTCAGGTGGGTATTTTATAAATCCATAGCCATCCTTTATAGAGAGAACTACACTTTCAAATCTATCGGTATCTAACTGAATAATATCATCGTGATCTTCCAGATTAATTGGTGGAGGAATAATAATTGGCTCAGAAGACTCCAATGGTTTTGTTCCAAAAGCCTTATCAAATTGTTTAGGTACGAAAAGTCGATTTAAATCGAAGTCATTTTCGTTAAGATCATCAATAATTTCATGCATAGGTAAGGAGTAGGTAACCTCTTCAAGTAAATCCTGAGAGGTTCTGGTACTAAATCTATGACCTTCCTCATCCGTATATTCAAAATCCCAGCTAAGCAGAATGGTATGTTTCCCCATTCCATTTAATTTGCGCATTAAAGGCACATAATCACTATCAGAGCCTACTAAAACGACCACATCGAAGTGATTGTTAAAGGCCATTTCCATGGCCTCCAATGAAAGCCAGACATCAATCCCTTTTTCCTGACGTCTTCCATTAATAATTTTCACCGGCAAGTAGTGGGAAACGATACCCTCTCCCATAAGAATATCATCAAAGACACGCTCATAATAGAGCAAATTACCTCTTTGACTCGCTTCACTTGCACTCAATCTTCCTCTAAAATAATGAGAATCAACTACTCTGCAAAGACGTACCTCTTTGTCTTCAAGTTGACTAATCTGTTGTCTGATATATTCATGAAGACCTTTTAAACTTAACCGACTTCTTCTGTCATGAACATAATGATAATAATTACTTACGTGAAGGAAATAGTTTCCATCGTAGAAAACTCCGATTCGGGTTAGATTAGTTGACCCATTTGTAACAGCCATTTTTTTAATGTTTAGGGTTTTAGATAGTTGTTTTCAGCCTTTTAAAATATAAAACACCCTGTTTGCCTGTTATTATCTTTAATGATATTATTAAATTTTTAAAATCAAAGATTTTTTTAGCATTGGAAGGGTAAATCCAATCTTAAATTTCACTCTTTTTTTTAAGGATAGCAAATTTATATTTTTTTTTGAAGTTTGCAACTAAAAATGGTTTAATTTTGTATATCAAGATATATTCTAAAGAGAATAAAGAAACAGGGGGACGTTCTGGTATCGACAGGATGGTGAACTGGTAAGTAAGCATGTCGAAACTTGATGGTGAGTTCCGTTATCAAATTGCCATCGAACAACAACTGGCGAAAATAACTACGCCTTGGCTGCCTAATTTTAGAAATTAGAAAGCCTTTACACGAAACGCCTGCTATATTCAGCTCAGCTGAAATAGCCTGCACGCCGCCTGAGAGAGCCTGCGTCTAGTGTATCATCCAAAAAATCGGGCTGGTTCTTCTTTGTGGCTCATAAAGAAGTATAAGATTTAGAGCTGGGTCAGGAAATGTGTCTTTTGTGGTACCTACCTTCTGACTAAGATCAAAAACCACAAATAAACATGTAGAAAGCTTATTGGTGCTGTTTTGGACGCGAGTTCGACTCTCGCCGTCTCCACAGAATACTCGAAAACGGGTAATTATTAAAGCCCTTCAGCATTGTTTGCTGAAGGGCTTTTTTTTTGGACTCGAACAAGTGTAAAGAGAATGAATTATTTATAATTCAAGCCAAATCCATAGGGGAATAATGTATCTTCTTCTGGATAGCCTGGCGCATCTGGAGCTTGTTTTACAATAGCAGCACTTGTTTTTGCTAATGCATAAGGCAACTTTCCAGTTGGGTTAAATTTACCCAAGATGATATCCATTACGGCCGCATCACTCACACCAAAAGTAGCAAGTATTCCAGCGGCATTCAGTATTCCACTGGCTTCATCAAGTACATAAGGTTGGCGAAAGTCAATGGATAATATGGTTTTTTCAGCACCCACCGTTTCCATCACAGTTTGTATATCCTCTAAGGATGGCGAAATCCTCCATGATCTTGATTTTGCCATTTCTGAAAACGAGAGAAAGTCCAGTTCTGTGGAATCAGCACCTCCAAATCTTCGGTCGCTCCCTGCGTTATTGGTGACTTGAACACGGATAATAGCAACATCTGTTTCTTTCGATATGGAAGATAATGTTTCTTTTTTCGCCTTATTGTATTCTCCAGAAGTGACCTTATAATTTGACCATTCACGCCCCTTAAAAAGATCTGTGTTCATGCCCATAGTGAATATTTTCAAAGTATCTTTACCTTTTGGTTGAGCCAGAGGGAGCTTTGTTTTGTTTTGAAGAAGCACAATTGATTTACGTTGGGCCAGATCAGCTTTTTTCTGGAAAGATGGATTGCCTACCAGGTAGGCTGCTCGATTTGGGTCAACATAAGGATTTTCAAATAAGCCTAATTCAAATTGTTCTTTTAATAATCTTGTCACGGATAGATTAACCCGACTTTCAGCAAGTTTACCCGAAGTTACCAGGTCTAAGATTTGTTTATTATTACTAAATCCTGAAAGTATATCCGTGCCAGCTTCTACGGCAATCAGGATCTGTTCATCCAGACTTTTATCTTCTAAACCCCAGGCCCTTTCCCCTATAATGCCAGTATCGGAATTCACATATCCTCTAAATTTTAATAAAGTACGCAATAAATCTGTTAATATTCCCTTTGAAAATGCCATCCCAACATTGTTTGGAAAATAGGGCTGACCTACAGGAATGCCATAATAAGCCATGATGGAAGAAGCGCCTGCATCAATGGCAGCTTTAAAGGGTGCCAAGTGATAATCGAAATTACCCGAAGGATAAACCTGGTTTTTCCCAAAGGCATAATGAGGATCGCCGCCGCCTTCCTGAGGCCCACCACCTGGGAAATGTTTAATGGTCAAGGCAATACTTTTTGAATGCAGTTTTTCGCCTTGAAGATTTTTTATGAGCACTTTAATGATATCAGTAGCCAATTTGCTGTCCTCAGTAAAAGTTTCGTGTACCCGGTACCATCTCGGTTCTGTGGATAAATCCGCCATATAGCCATACATGCCTCGCAAGCCGATAGATCTCCATTCTTCCGCCATGATTTTAGCGAAGTCAGCAATCAGATCCAAGTCCCTGGTTGCAGCTAGTCCACTTTCCTTAGGCCAGGATGAAAACGAACCTGACTCCTCATTAATCCCTGCCCGTGCATCAATCTCCATGTGGTTTCGGGAATTTGATTTAAACAGAGCAGGGATGCCCAAACGGGTGCGTTCGGAAAGTTCTTGAACCGCATTCATAAATTGAGCTGCCTCATACGGGCTGATTTGTACACCAGCGAAGCCATTGCCTGCCCCACTATTTACAGGGTTATTTTTTATGGTATTTCTGAAAATGAATCGAGTCATTTTCTGATTTTCGATGTAGTCCACTGCACCCTCCGTCAATTTACCTTTTTCGCCTGCGTTGAGGGTATTGATAAGTAACATCCCAACTTTTTCTTCCAGGGTCATTTGACTGACCAAATTTGCCACACGCTGGTCCAAAGGCTGACGCCAATCTTCATAGACATCCAGTTTCTGGTTTTTGTTGAGGTCTTTAAAAATGAATTGCTTTTCGTGAATAAGATCCACCGCCCGCTGTTCAATTGCAGGTTGCGTAGGATTATTATTTTGAGAAAAGGCAGTTCCAGCAAAAAAGATAATGAGGATAATTCCGTTGAGCGTATTTTTCAGCATAAAATTGAGGGTTAATTGGCTAAAAGAGAAAAGGAAAAAGGAAATTCCAAACGTTAAAATAGTATTACTACAAATTTAAAATATAATTTGCCTTAACATGTAAAATAGCCGATAACTTTTTGGAAAATTTCAAGAAAATAAAAAATATTTTTTCGAAGGATAAGCAGTAACTATTCCCATATTTTAGGAGGTGCCTTTATCTTTGGACTGTTATTTCAGCCATTCATTAAAATTTTTAACGTTTATTATCTCAAAAGATGCACCTTGATAGGCACTTTTCCATTGGGTTGGTATTTTAACCTTATCTTCTTTCCATTTGAATTCATAACCAAATAAGGAACCATATCTTTCTTCTACCCAATTAATTTCTTGTTGCTCATACGTTCTCCAAAAATAATTATTTGATGATATTCTTTTGTACGATTGATATTTCAACCTTTCACTGATCATGTAGTTTTCCCAAAGTGCACCGATATCGTTTCGAGCATGAACAGGATTAAAATTTGCAATCACTGCGTTTCTAATGCCATTATCTAAGAAATACCATCTTGAATTTTTAGTTATTTCTTTACTAAAATTTCTACTAAATCCTTCAACTTTGTGAAGTATGAAAACCTTATTTAATAAGTTAAGGTATTTTTCAACTGAATTCTTGCTTATACCTAACTGTTTTCCTAATTCTTGAAGTGAAACTTCACCACCTATTTGAAAGGCAACCAGACGCGATAAATTAAATATTTTTTGTGAATTCTTAATATGCTCATAAACCAAAATGTCTTTTAGCAAATAGGAACTTATCATTTCGTTCAAGTAATCAATCTTGTCATCTCGATCAGGCAGATGCAATAATTCCGGATAATTTACAAAAACAAGTCTTTCACCCAATCTATCCATTTTAGATATACTATTCTCAATCTGGTTGTATTCGTTTTCTGAAAAAGTATATAAATTAAAAGTATATTTTCTTCCAGTTAATGGTTCTCCAGCATCTTTATGTATGTCGAAGGATGATGAACCAGATATTAAAATTTTTAGCCCATCTATTTCATCAATCATAAGTTTTAATTTCACTCCTATTTCAGGTATTTTTTGAGCTTCGTCAATGTAAAGCAGTTTGTATGTACCTAAAATCTGTTTATAGTTTTCTATACTTCTAATGGCAAGTTTATCATGAACATAAATGTCCTCGCCATTAAGAATAAGAACTGGCTCATTTTCTTTGGCAAGGATCTCTTTTACGAGTAATGTTTTTCCAACTCGACGAGGCCAAAAACAAGGACCACTTTATTTGGTTTCAACTTTTTTAATATATTATCCGACAAGTCTCTGACTAAATATTTCATAATTGCGTCAATTTATTGACGTTATTTATGTAAATTCCTGTATAAAATCAAATTTTTAGTCTATTTGATA
This sequence comes from Bacteroidota bacterium, assembly GCA_041159865.1. Classification (GTDB taxonomy): domain Bacteria; phylum Bacteroidota; class Bacteroidia; order Chitinophagales; family Saprospiraceae; genus BJGN01. Next base: position 28,070 of record JBEAXK010000151.1, on the reverse strand, counting down.
GCATTTTCAGTTAATTCATTTTCCTATTTATGTGCACAATCCAAAAGGGTTTACTTTTCTTTATCTGACAAATGCAAAGCCTCATTTTAAAAAAATGCAGTTATATTATTTTAAATATAATTAAATATGTCAACTCAAATTGGGGGCATCAACATTTAAAATTTCGTTGCACCAATTCTATCATCAAAGAGGAAAGCCATGTTGTTCTAAAAGGGGACCTTGAAATTTATGCAATAATTTCAATTTGATTTCCTTCTGGGTCTAAAACAACACTTTCATAGTACCCATCTCCCGATGTTCTTGGCTCACCGGCTATGGTGTAATGATCGGAACGCAATCTTTCTGTTAATTGATTTACAGCTTCTTTACTGCCAACAGAAAAGGCAATGTGTGCTAATCCCAAGATATTTCCTTTATTATCATAATCCGTGGTAATGTCTATTCTATTCATTAGTTCAATTCTTGAAAGTCCGTCACCAAAGGTTAAAAAATAAGAGGTGAACCCCTTTTTATCATTTATATATTTTTCACCACTTACTAAATCAAAATAGTGGGTATAAAACGCACGCATTGCCTCTAAATCAGAAACCCAAATGGCTATATGTTCTATTTTCATTTTCTAAATTTAAGCAAATTTAATATTCTTGTCATAAAATATAGCTTATTCAATTAATCGTTTACTTAATTTTAGGATAAATAAGTATCGATTCATTTATGACTGACATACCAGTGTATGATCTTTTTCCTAAGTCATGCATAATTTTTGACCTAAATTTTTAAGATGAAGCATTGTTATAACCTAATGTTATGGAAAAAATGGATATAATTCCTTTTTATTTCGAGAATGATGGTGTTATTCCAAATAACCCACTCCCTCTTCTCATTTACAAAAATGCCCTTCAATATGTATCTAATAAAAGCTTTGGATTATCATTTAAAAAAAATGGATGGACAAATAATTGGGAGGATATTATTTTACCTTACGACCATTTTCATAGCAATACCCATGAAGTATTAGGATTGATTAAGGGAAATGTTCGTTTAATGATTGGAGGAAAAAATGGTGAGATTGTTTTAGTTGAAACGGGTGACGTAATAATCTTGCCTGCAGGTTGTGGACATTTTTCAGTAGATAATTCACTTGATTATCAATTTATTGGCGGATATCCAAATGGAGTAAATTGGAATTTAATGGTTAGTTTGAATTATGAAAACAGTACTTCAGTTTTTGAAGAAATATTAAATATTCCTATTCCTGATAAAGACCCTATTTTTGGAAATGTTGGACCACTTTTTGATTTCTGGAAATGATATATTGAGCTCTTCAAGAATTTAACAAAAAGGGACAAACAGGTTTTTAATGATTAAAATATTTTATATGGCTCAAATTTCATGAAGGAATGGTGCCCTTTTATGGGCAAATTATTTTTGCGATCGTGTTTTTTGATTCCCTACTGACACCATATAAATCCGCCGATTTCCCCAATGATGAATGGACTCATTTACCTCGACATCGATTTCTTCTTCGCTAAACAGTAGCTGAACGTTTATATTATTTATAGGTTTCATTGCCTGCTTTTTTTATCGCTGAATAATCGTTCTATCTCCTTCAGATTTTCAATAGGGTTTAGGATCAAATCAAAATCGTCTAGTCTTCCCAACACGTCGATTAATAGGAAAAGGGACTCCAGGGAAATTTGGCTTGTGGTCTCAAATCGTTTTAAGCTACCAAGAGAAACCCCTGAACGACTGGCTAATTCACTCTGAGTATAACCTGCCTGTTTTCTCAACTTTTTATGACGATGCGCCAATTCAAACATCCAGTCTGAGGGCTTTTTATGTATACTATATGACATAAAATAACTCATATTTTAGCTAAAATACGCATTATTACTTTACATAGCTAATATATTAATCTTTTTAAACTAGGTAATCTAAAGGCATAAAAGGAGTTAAGTTACATTTTAAATCAAGAATTAGAAAACTCTTTGGCATACTGAGAAGGTGTCTTTTTTGTTATTTTTTTAAATGCGTTATTAAAATTAGCAAAATTATTGTAACCAGCTTCATAACATACCTGAGTAACTTGAAGCTGATTTTCACGAATCATCTTACAAGCATATTCAACTCTAATCTCATTTAAAAAATGAGAAAAATTCTTTTTTGTTTTGTTCTTAAAATACCTGCAAAAGGATTTTGAACTTAAATGTACTACGCCTGAAATTTCCTCAATGCTTATTTTTCTTTTAAAATGCTTCGCTGCATAATTATAGATAGCATTTATTCTCTCTGTTTCTTTGTCATTTTGATCACCTTCCATTATTCTTGTTCCAAGCAACTCGTAATCATTGCTCGATGCGAGTAAATCTAATAAAGCATAAAGAGCCAACATCATGTTTCCTTTATCGGAAACAATCATTTTTTTCATTATTTCCGTTATTTCAGATTTTATCCTACCTAAAATTCTGAGCCCCTTTTTTGATTTTTCAAGTAGTAGATCAATATGTCTGTTTTCTAAAAGAGAGAGAAAATCTTTTCCGAAAATTGATGGATTGAAATGTATCACCAAAGCGGAAACATATAAATTGGGATCTCCACTAAAATATTTATTATCACTGCGTAAGTAATGAGGGCAATCTGATCCAATTAATAACAAATCTCCGCCTTCAAAACGCTGAATGCTATCCCCAACAAATTGAGTACCCGTTCCTTCCTGTATAAAAAGTAGCTCGACTTCAGGGTGATAATGATATTGATTATAGAAATAAGGTAAATAATCATGGCGAATACTGAAAGATTTTAAAGTTGGATTGGCAACTTTAAGTAGGTGAGCCTTTATAAATGGCATGTTTAAGGATATTTAGCTGCATATTATGCTAAAATAGTTTATCTTTTAGTAAATCTAGTTTAATTTTTAAATTTTTTATCTGATTAATTTTATATCAATAGAGTTTACTTCGAAATACGAATTTATTTCAGTAAAAACTAAAAGAATTCATTTTTAAAATTATTTACTATGCATGCACAATCTATTTATCAATCGGTAAAACTATTGTTTCTACCCGTCTTATTGACGATTTGTAGTTTCACCGCTTTGCATTCTCAATCAAAAACAATCACAGGTAAAGTAAGTTCGGCAGAAGATGGTGAAATCCTTTCTTTTGTAAATGTTACCGTCCAGGGCACAACTAAGGGGGTTGTAACTGACGATGCAGGTAAGTATTCAATTGAAGTAGATGGATCAGCTTCTGTATTGGAGTTTTCCTATGTTGGGTATGAAACGCAACTGGTCACTGTAGGTAATCAGGTGGTTATTAATGTTGCACTTGCTTCAAGCAGCCAGCGGCTCAATGAAGTGGTTGTTACAGCTCTAGGTATTACCAGAGAGGAAAAGTCATTGGGCTACTCCGTAGGAAAAGTTAAAGGTGATGCACTTAGAACGGTATCTCAGGAAAATGTGATTAATGCGCTCGCTGGCAGGGTTGCCGGTGTAACGGTAAATCAGACAAGTATAGTTGGTTCTTCCACCAGTATTATTATCAGGGGAGCGACTTCGTTAACAAGTGATAACCAACCTCTTTTCATTATTAATGGTGTGCCTGTTCAAAATTCCCTTTCTAACATGAGGGTAATGGGAAATAGAAATGAAGTGGATTATGGTAATCCAATTTCCGATTTAAATCCAGATGACATCGAAAGTGTATCTGTATTGAAAGGACCAAGTGCAGCGGCATTGTATGGCTCACGTGCAGGAAATGGTGTAATTATAATAACAACCAAAAAAGGAAAAAGAGGAGAAGCTCTTTCTGTCAATTTCTCATCGAGCAATGTTTTCGAAACGCCATATCGTTATCTTGATTTTCACTATAAATATGCTAATGGAAACAGAGTGGGACTTTTGGATGAAAGATCTGCCTATTGGGCAGGAACGGAATTAGACAAAGGCTTAACTGCAGTGCAGTGGAATTCTCCTTTAGATGCCAATGGAGCAAGAGTACCCACTGAGCTGAAATCGTACCCTGATAACATGAAGAATTTCTTGGAAACAGGTATCACATCTACCAATTCATTAGCTATTTCCGGTTCCTCTGACAAAACTACGTACCGTTTGTCCTACACTAATATGTCGCATAAAGGTATGATTCCCAACGCGGATCTTTTTAGACATAATCTTTCTTTATCGACTTCTTATGATTTAACCAAAAAGTTAAGATTAAGCACTGACATTAATCTTACCAGGTCTAACTCAAATAGTAGACCTTCGACGGGAAATCGGGGGGCAAATCCTTTGGAAGCGGTTTATAACTGGTCTCATGTGAATATTCTTGATCTCAAACCTACTTGGGTACCTGGTCAGGAAGGTATTCAGCAGCTTGCGCCAAGTAATAATATGGATAATCCCTATTTTATTGCCAATCACATGCTAAATGGATTTACAAGAGACAGAGCTTTTGGAAATGTTAAAGCAGAATATAACTTTAGTCCAAATTTCAGCTCTCAACTTAGGGCAAGTTTTGATACTTATACAGAAGAAAGGGAAACAAAAATACCATATTCATATACTCAGGAGAGAAATGGGGCTTATCATTTGCAAAATTTGGCTAATCAAGAGTCCAATATTGAATTCCTTACTACATACAAGAAAAAATTTGCAAACTTTAGCCTAACAGCAACGGCAGGTGGTAACATTATGCAACAAAACTTTTCTGATAATTATATGGGAAGTGCTGGAGGGGTTGGTTTGATTGTTCCAAATCTATATAGAATAAGCAATATTTCAGCAGTAGGAATACGTTACTCCAATGGATCTTCCAGAAAAATGATTTACAGTTTATTCTCAACGGCTTCCCTTGGATTTAAAGATCAGCTTTATCTTGATTTGTCAGCTAGGAATGATTGGTCAAGTACGCTTCCTCAAGCTAACAGATCTTATTTTTATCCATCTGCCTCTATCAGTTGGTTAGCAAATACTACTTTCAACTTACCAGATTTTATATCCTTGTTTAAAATTCGTGCTGGCTTAGCTCAGGTAGGTAATGATACAAATCCTTATGCTTTGGAACCTACTCTTGGCACTGAATCATGGGGAACCCTCGTTTATAATACCTACCCGGGAACACTCCTAAACCCAAATTTGAAACCTGAAATCAATACTTCCCGTGAGTTGGGTATTGACTTCAACTTGTTTAAAAACAGACTGCGCTTTGAGGGAACCTATTTTTATCAGGAAAATACTAATCAGATATTAAATATTCAGTCACCTTCTTCTACCGGATTTAATGCAAAACAAATCAATGCTGGTGTTATTTCAAGCCGTGGTTGGGAATTAATGATAGGTGGTACGCCAATTCAAGGTAATAATGGATTATCCTGGGATATTAATGTAAATATTACCAGAATGAGAACCCGACTCGAAAGTCTGACACCTGGTATGAATTTTATTACACTTTGGGATGATAATAATGGTGGTGCGCAGACCTTTGTGGGTGAAGATATAGGTAATCTTTATAGCCGTGGATATTCCAAAGTAACAGATCCAAATTCTCCTTATTATAATTGGCCAATTCTTACCCCTCAAGGTGCCTGGATTCCAGATAATACCAGAGAAGCCAGAGTGAAAGTAGGTAATTTCAATCCCGATGCTATGATTGGGTTACAATCTACCTTACGTTATAAAAGATGGAATTTACAAACAAGTTTCGACTGGAGAATTGGAGGTCAATATCAATCTTTTACATATAGATATGGTGGTTCTGACTGGAAATCTCAATTGCAAATTGATAAAATGATTCCAGGTGGACTTTACACGCCTGATCAGCTCATTGCATTACTAAAATCAGATCCAGAAAAATACATTATTCCCCAAAATGGTAACTTCCCTCGTGTAGGTGGTTATACCCAAGCTACTGGAGGACTGCCAAATCCTTTAGGTACTGGTGTTATTTATGATGGTGTATTTATTCCTGGTGTAATCCAGACAGCGCCTGGTGTTTACAAAGAACATTTAGGGGGTCCTGGAACGAATATCAGACCAGCTTCAAATCAATTCGCGTGGAGTTATAATCAGCAAGTTACTTTCGATGCCGATTTCTTGAAAATGCGTGAATTAGCCATTGGATATGATCTTCCTAAAATGAAGGGAATAAGAGCTGCAACGGTTTCCTTGTTTACAAGAAATCTGATTCTTTGGACAAAAGGTAAGAATGGTATAGATCCTGAAAGAGCTTTTCAGATTACAGGTGGAAAACAGGGCGATACGCAAAATATCTTTAGACAAGGTATAGAATTGCAAAATGTTGAACCTTGGACCTTGTCATTTGGAGTAAAACTAAATGTAACGTTCTAATTTATTATCTAGAATAATCTTTAAAATTATCTGTTATGAATATATTTAAATCTTTAACAAAAGTTTCCCTCATTGGAGTAGTCTTCTTGATTGCTTCATGTGAAAGTCTTGATGAGATTAATGTTAATCCAAACGGGGTGCCTACTTCGCAGGCAAATGCTAACCTTCTTATGCCTGGAATTCAAAGGGGAATTGCCACAAGCCTCCTTAATTTGGGATATCAGGATATTGCGGGTACCGTACAACATACACAAAAAGATGGCTGGTGGACTGGCCATAATCAATATGAATGGGGACTGGTTGACTGGAATGGATGGTATGGATTGCTTAGAACAAATAGGTTTTTAGGCGAACGTGCCGCAAAGGAAAATCTGGAGTTCCATAATGGAGTTCACTTGGCTTTGCGCGCATTGATTTTTGGTACTATCACAGATCTATGGGGTGATGCACCATATACCAATGCCCTGAAAGGCGATCAAGTTGGGGCAGATTTCGAATATCCAGCCTACGATAGTCAGGAGGTTATCTATAAAGGAGTGATTGCAGATCTACAAGCAGCTTCTAAAATTTTTGCTACAGGAAAAAATGTGGGAGCTATCCCTCAATATGACTTGTTTTTTGCAGGCAATGCTTCCAAATGGCATCAATTTACAAATTCTTTGTTACTAAGATATGCCATGAGAATATCTTCTAAATTACCCGATCTGGCAAAATCAACCATTGAATCTGTTTATGCATCAGGTGTATATTTAAAATCAGCAGCTGATGATGTAGCCATCAATTATATTGGTGCCGCATCTTCTGATTCCTGGCCAACAGCAGCAGATTTTGATGCTGGTTCTAACTTTAGAAGATTAAAACCTGCTACTACCTTGATTAATAAATTAACGGCAGACAATGACCCTCGTCTTCCAGTTTGGTTTAGACCCGTTCATTGCAGATGGGTTGAAGATCCCACTTTAAATACTGCTACAGATCCGTTCATTAGAAAAAATGGTACTATCGTAAATGGAGTAAAATCTTACTCTGATGCGAGATATTTAACTGAGATAGCTGCTGGAGGTAAATTTACCAGACACTATAATCCGACGTTATTAGGAAAAAAATTAGATACAGGAAATTATGTAGGAGTGCCACCTGCTGAATTGGAACCAAGTGAGTATAACTTGAATCCTACACCTGGTCAACAAGTTGAAAACCAACACGTTTCACAATTGGCGGATGTTTACAGGAATAAATCAGGTGGTATATTGCGCGCAAGAATTATTTCTGCTTCTGAAGTTCACTTTATTCTGGCAGAAGCTGCTCTAAAGGGCTGGTCTGCAGGTGCACCTAAAGCAAACTACGATCAGGCTGTAAAATTATCTTTGGATACCTGGGGAGTGGGTAGTGCATATAACGCATTTATGGCCAATCCTAACGTTGCTTATAATGGTACGCTAAAACAAATTATTGAACAAAAATGGGTGGCATCCTGGACTGTTGCTACGGAAGCCTGGTTTGATTATAGAAGGACTGGATTTCCTGAACTAAAAGTAGGTCCTGGATCTCCTGAACCCGTTGTTGCAATTAGATTTACCTATGGCAACAATGAAATCAATTTCAATGCTGAACAGAGTAAATTAGCCATTGATAAACTTCAGGTTACTTACGGAAAAAGTAGAGGCAACAATAATCAATGGGGTAAATCATGGTTAATTCAAGGTACTGGTAAACCTTGGTAATTTTCATATTAAACTGGATTACTTGAATAAAGTAGTCCAGTTCCTTTTTCATTTTATACCTTTAAAAAAATTTTAACAAATAAGTATGAAAATAAATCTCTTTGGCGCCTTTCTTGGCGCCTTTTTTTTAATAAATTCTGTCCTTGCACAGACAAAAAAACCTCAACCTGTTTATCAGGATAAACCTTATTTGCAAGATTATAGCATAAAATACTATACTCAAAGTACAGAAGTTCAACTTGAATCAGCTTGTGCTGACAGAAATGGTAATATAAGTGTTTTATCATCCAATGGATTGATGATTCCTCACAATGGTCAGTTTCTGTATCCTGGCGTTTTTCAGGCCGACAAAAAATATCGAACCATCGGGAATAAAAAAATACAAGGTTCTTTTTTATATAAGGACCAATTTGTTTTAATAGATGATAAGGCCGTTTTAAGTAATGCCTGGGCTGGATCCATTTACTGTCATCATGAGCTTTCAAATGCAAATAAAGGGGTAGGGGGTAAAAATTTTGACTTTTTGATTACTAACGGCCATGATATACACTACGTAAGTGAATCAAAAACAATATTTAAAGTCAAATTGGATGAAAAAATTCTGGATATTCGTTATCAGGAGAGTTCCGATTTATTCTGGATGCTTAATGCGAAGGGGCTTTATAAATTTAATCCTAAAACCAATGTAAATCTTTTGGTTTATAAGGGCGATCAACTTACTTCCTTTGACATTCAGGGAAATAATGCCGTTATAGGAAGTCCTAAAGGTTACTTTTTAGTCGATTTGACCTCTGGAAAAGCATCTGGTTTAAATCAAAAATTACCTGTTATTGATATTACGGCTGTTAGGGTAATTGCGGACAGGATCTGGTTTGGTTCAAGTAATGGCGCTTTTGCTACGCGGAAAGATGGGAAATATGATTATTATCAGGGCGAACGCTGGCTTCCAGGTAATGAAGTAAAAAGTATCAATCCTGGTCCTGGTAATAGTATCCTTATGGTTACGAATGGTGGTTTAGGTCAAATTTGTTTTAAATCTATGACCTTACATGAGAAAGCACAGTTTTTTCAACAACAGGTTCGCCAGCGTCATATTAGAAATGGTTTTAATGCCTCCCTTGTTGGCATGGAAAAGGGAAATTTGACCAGTGGATTTTTGGCTGATTCTGATAATGACGGACTATGGACCTCCATGTATTTTGGAGCAGAAATTTTTCGATATGCGGTGACCAAAGAAGCCGATGCCCTAGCAAACATCAGAGAATGCCTTGATGCTATGGAGCGCTTATATACAATAAATCCAATTCCTGGTTTTCCTTCAAGATCATTTGAACGCCGTGGATTTAAGGAAAAGTTAAGCGATCCAGAACGATGGCAGCATGCGCCAGATCCTGAATGGGACTGGAAGGCAACAACCTCTTCAGACGAGGTAATCGGCCATGTTTTTGCCTTTGGTGCCTTGGCAGAATTAGTACAGGTTCCCGATTTGAAGTTACGCGCAGTAAATCTTATCGATACATTAATGATGCATATCATTAAAAATGACTGGTATTTAATTGATTATGATGGGAAACCTACCCTGTGGGGTAAATGGAATCCTTCCTACGTGAATGGTTTTCCTACCAATGTAGGGGACCGGAAATTAAATTCGAGTAATATTGTGGCTATGCTTCAAACGGCTTTCCGATTTACCAATAAACCCATTTATAGAGAGAAGGCTTTTGAACTTATGCAGAAGCATAAGTATTATGAAAATCTTATGAGACCTATGGCCCATATCAGTATGGCTCCGGAAAATGCCGATGATTATGCCAAATATCTGTCTGAATCATGGAACCACTCAGATGACGAAATGTACTATATGGGATATTGGGGCCTATATCGCTATGCGTTTAATGATACGCTTAAAACAAATTTTAAGAAATCAATTATAGATCATTTTCAAGCAGAACGTCCCGAAAAAGAGGGTCTCTGGAATATATTTACTGCCATTACAGGTACTCCAGATTTCGATTTGAACGAGGGAGTCTGGTATTTAAAAGAACATCCTTTAGATCTTATTGATTGGGCTATTGCTAATAGTCATAGAGCTGATATTGAGAAAATAGAACCTAATTTTAGGAAACAAACCATTAAAGAGGTGCTTCCTCCTGATGAACGTCCCATTCAAAGGCATAATGCCAATATGTTTAACCTTGACAGAAATGGGGGTAATGGTGTTTCAGAACACAGTGCCGGCGATATCTGGCTTTTACCCTATTGGATGGGTCGATTCCTGGGTGTGATTAGTGCTCCGGTAAAATAATGATTGAAACCTGTCCATTGACCTTTTGGAATGTCAATGGACAGGTCCCTTCACAGAAATTTTTAAATATAAATGAATGAATTCTTTTTTAATGGTTTAATGAATTTGAATCGCCATCCAGGCTGCAATCCCTAGCACACTCATAACCACAAATAATAACTTAACGGGAGACCCTAAATTGAATGCAGTAGGTTGAAAAACAGGGGTTAATTTCCCAATAAATAGTAAAACCATAAGATAATTGGCTAAATAAAGATATTGCTCTATTCTGTAAATACTTAAAAAGGCTCCTGTAATAATTAAGCTAAGAACCAGGTATAAAATCCAATGGGAATAAAAGAATTTTTGGATTTCCGTGCTTTCCGTAATTCCTTTTTTATTATATTTTATCATCCAAAAGGCTGCAACTACCAGTATTAAAATTAAAGGTACCCAGCGCACCAAAAAGTAAAGAGTGGCATCGTCACCACCTAAAAGAGGGCTATATGTTTCTTGAATTCGTTTCCATTCAAAACTCTGTTGCCACATAATTAGTGGTATAATCAGGGAAATCATACTTAAATGGAATAATTGTTTTGCAGGAAGTCTTGTTTCTTCTTCTTTTTCCCAGATACCAGTCAATACACCATAACACATACCTACTCCTCCAAAAAATCCAAGGGAATATTCCATAACATTCCAAAAGTTGAAATGAATTTTTGAAACCCAGCCAGCAACTTGAAGAAAATTCCCAAATCCAAATCCGAAGCCTCCTCCTAAACCTGCAAAAAGGGCAACTCTCAAAGCAGCATGGTGATTATTTCTATAAAGATGCCAATAGATGGCAGCTCCGATTCCCAAACAAACAGCCCATACCTCTGACCTGGGGGGATTCAAAAAAATACCTAACTGTTCTACAATGAAAAAATAAAACAGGATGCCTCCAGCTGTCATTTCGAGAATTAATTGACTCCAGTTAACTGGGTTTTTCTTCGTATCCGACAGCACCGCTCCAAATAAACCACCTCCCATAAATCCATATAAACCACCAACCAAAAACAAGGTAGAAAAACTATAATAGGCTGTATAAAAATCATCGGATTTTCCGTGTCCGACCAAAATACCATAGCTCATCATGCCACCAAGCCCCCAGCCAGCTGCACCCGCAAACGCAGCTATCAATCCTTTAGCTATCCAGTCTTTTCTTTTGGCTAGTATTAAAACACAAAGGGAACCAATGCCTCCCGCCCAGGCAGCTCCATGTTCATGTCCAAATTGACCGCGTATGGCCCAGGCAGTTCCAAGCGTCATGCCTGCCAAAAGCATGCTCCATAAATTTTTTTTGTTATACATCGTGATTGAGGTTTTAGTCTTTTCAAGATACCATTTTTTCAGGAATTTATGTTTTTTATAAGTTAAAGTAATACTCTTTTCTTTCGTTCATTAGCTTGATTTTTTGTAATTTGGCAATGAAAAAAGAAGCATTTAACGGTTCAACTTTTTTGAAATCTGAATATTTTTCATTTTACATTATAGGGTATGAGAATTAGTTTCATCTTATTTAATTTATGGTTTTCAGTTCCGATTTTTGCTCAGAAACCGGCTCTCATGCCAATGCCTGAGAAAATAATCTGGCATACTGAACATTACAACATAAATGCGTCATTTAGTATTCGGGCCGATGGAACTTTTGACCCAAGACTTTTCAAGGCGATGTCGCGTTTTAAACAAAGAGTAGCCGAAAGAACCGGCATATTCATGAAAACATGGGTAGTTGATGAGAGGAATATGCCAGCTAAAGCATCTTTACAAATTCAGGTTGACCAAAGTGGGGTAGTAAAGTTAGATATGGACGAATCTTATTCGCTTAATGTATCTAAAGAAGGCATTTTTATTCGCTCAACTACCGATATTGGAGCTATCAGAGCATTGGAAACCTTATTTCAACTAATTAGTCATAATGAAAATAATTTTTTCTTTCAAGGTGCAGATGTTTTTGATAAGCCCAGATTTTCCTGGCGGGGTTTATTGATTGCACAACCGTACCATTTTTTACCCATGGATGCTGTCAAACGCACCCTGGATGCCATGTGTTTAGTGAAGCTAAATGTACTGCATTTTTATTTGAGTGATGATCAGGGTTACACAATTGAGTCAAAAAAATACCCTTCACTCCACCAAAAAGCTTCATTGGGGCAATATTTTACCCATGAACAAATAAAGGAAATCGTTGATTATGCCGATGAAAGGGGTATTCGCGTAGTTCCTGAATTAGATTTACCAGGCCACTCTACGGCCATTTTAAGTGTCTTTCCTCACTTGGCAGCTATCGAAAAAAAATATGATTTACAGGATCATTGGGGTGTTTTTGATCCTGTAATGGATCCAACAAAAGAATCAACTTATCAATTTTTAGATACCTTGCTTACCGAAGTTGCCGGTCTGTTTAAGGATCCCTATTTCCACATTGGTGGAGATGAGAATACTGGGAAACATTGGGCGCAAAATGATTCTATTCAGCGCTTTATGAAAAAAAATCAATTAAATTCAACCGTCGCTCTACAGAATTATTTCAATAAAAGAGTACAACAAATCCTAGGAAAATCAGGTAAAACAACGGTTGCCTGGGATGAAATTATCATGCAGGAAATAGATGGAAATCAAGCTAAAGAATATTTTGACAAAGGGCAATATGATGCCTTAATTTTAAAAGATGTTCCTAAGGATATGGTCATTCAGTCCTGGAGGGGCATGGAGGCATTGTTGTCATCGGCAAAAAATGGCTATCGAAGTATTCTTTCAAAGGGTTACTATATCGATTTGGTTCAACCTACTTCTTATCATTATTTGAATGATCCTGTCCCATCTAAAAATACACAGATTATTCCTGACAGTGAAGCTAATTTTGATCGATTTGAATCGGAAATTGTGAAAAAAATTAAAGGGGGAGATCCTCTTCTAACTCCGGAGGAAGAAAAATTTATAATCGGTGGCGAAGCAACTATGTGGACGGAACATACAACGCCTGAAACGGTAGATTCAAGGATCTGGCCAAGAACAGCAGCTATTGCAGAGCGATTATGGTCACCCTCTTATTTAAGAGATGTCAGGGATATGTATCGTCGAATGGATCAAATATCTATTCAATTAGAATGGGTAGGGGCTACGCATTTGAAAAATCCACCTATGATGCTTCGCAGGCTAAGCGGCCAGGAAGATATACTGCCTCTACAAAAAGTGATAGGTTTACTGGAACCTTTAAAGGGTTATAAGCGAAATGAAATGGATAATTTCACTAAATTTTCTCCCTATACCCAGGTTGTCGATGTGGCCGTGCCAGATCCACCTTCATTGAGAAAAAGTAATAAAATAATAGATGAAGCTACAATGAACAATCTTTCTGCATTTGTTGAAATGTTAAAAATGTGGAAAGACAATCATCCTTTAGTTCTCCATTTAGCAAAGGGAAACCCATTATTAGAACCTGTTATACACCACTCCTCTTTACTTCAACAGCTGACTTTTTCCTTATTGGAATTTATTGATTTAAAGAAGAAGGGGGGAAAAGTGGGAGATAGCTGGTATCAGAATTTCGATCTGTTGACGGAAAAATCATCAAAGCCTAACGGTTATTGTGAGCTTATGGTAGTAGAATCGCTCAAAAACTTTGTGCTTAAAAATAAATAAAAAATAGGGTTATTTCAGAAGATTTTTGGAGTGTAAAAAACTGTAAACCAATCTATCCCATTAAAAAAGGGTGTAAACAAATTGATTTTCAAGTTGTTTAAACTATAATTGATATGTTTTATGAATCATTTTAATGCTCTTAAATCAATTTGTGGATATATTTTCCTGCTTTTTTTGTTGTCCTGTAAGAAAGAGGAAGAAATTTTGTTGCCAATTGGAACGGAAGGTTATAACGGAGAAATTGTTAAACCTTTAACCTGGCTTGCATTAGGTGATTCTTATACCATTGGCCAAGGAGTAAAGGAACAAGAGAGATTTCCTGCGCAAGCCGTTAAATTATTAGACGAGAGAAATTTTTCAGTTAATGAGTTAAACTATATTGCTGTAACCGGATGGACTACCAACGATTTACTCATTGGTCTGAATTATTATAAACCAAAATCGCATACCATCGTCAGTTTACTAATAGGGGTAAATGATCAATATATAGAATGGGACACCATGGGTTATAGGGAGAGGTTTACAGAGCTTTTAAAACGTTCAATTTCCTTGGCAAATAATAAACCAAATCATGTTTTTGTTTTATCCATACCAGATTATAGTGTAACCCCCTTTGCTCGTTTTCATGATGCAAAAGAGATAGCCCGACAGATTAATCAGTTTAATCATATCATCTACGAAGTTACGGAGGAATATGGATGCCCATTTGTGGATATTACGCCATTTACAAGGGAGGCAGAATATAATCCCGCCTTAATATGCGAGGATAATCTGCATCCATCGGGTTTTGATTATGGAAGATGGGCCGAAAAATTGGTAACAGCGATTCGGGGCGTTTTGTAATTTTTTTTGGTTATGTCTTATTTTATTTTTCAAATTCGATGATATATTCTGAAAAATATTTTCCCAGATTTGAATATTTGAAAAATAACCTTGCCTTTTTACCTAGTTTTAGACTTGTATTTTTAGCTTCAATATCTTCTTTTGTATTTAAAGGCTGAAGCGAGGGATACCAAAGAACATGACCTGGTTTCTGAACGAGAACCTCAGGTTTAGTCCATTTTTGAGAATGGTCTCCATAGCCTAAATTCTCATTAAAATTGAAAGAAATGTATAGCTTGTCGCCAATCCAGGACTGACCTTCTACATGTCCCATTAGCATAATCCAGCAATTGAGATAGGTGTTCCAGCTAACTGAAGGTCCCCAATGAAATCCACCTTTCATTGAGGAGGCCGGTCCACCGCCTTTTTCAATTGGAATTTGTAACGATGAAATGGGTTTTCCAACCCCATCCCAGGGTGCATTAAAACCTTTCCCATCCCACCTTTTTGCCTTTCCCTGCGGATTCTCTAAGTCAGTTATTTTAATTCTTGCTACACTGATGCATTGCCCACTATGCTCCACTTCTGTGGTGTAGGTAGCTGGGTCATAAATTCCAGGATAGCCATATTCTCCGTAAAAAAGATACAAATATTCTCCCACAGAAACAGCGGAGGGATCACCTATTCCACCAGCAAATGTTTTGGATATATTATGTTTTTTTAAAATCATTCTGGGTTGTTTATCCTCCAGGAAAAGTCCTTTATTTTCCCAACTCCAGCCTCCATTGGTCGATTTCATAACACCAATTCTGGGTACGGCAGCAGGGGTAATTCTTTCTGTTAAACCTAATGGCCAATCCTTATCTGCATAACCTTCTTTAGTGGAGGGATTATAAGGAAGCGTTTCGGGATAATTCTCATTATGATAAATAGCAAATAAGGTTTTACCTGAAGGGTCATTTTTAGATTGATATACTGTTTCAAACCAGATGGCACCATGTAAACCTGGCTTTCCAACAGGTGCATTTAAAGGAAGGGAAGGCGAAATATACTTTTCAGCGGGGGTACTGAAAACCTGATCAGCATTGAACCCTGAAGCAAATTTCAAATCTTTGGCATATCCCCAAACGGGATCTTCTCCATATTTACCTGGAAAAATTCTTAGCGTATCGCCAATCCATGCTTCCGCCATATTGCAATCTACAAAATTATTAAAATGAAAAGTATCTGTAGTAATTAGGTTGAATTTTGCCGTATTGAGGAGGTTTGATTTAGTATTATTTGAGGAGGAAAATTGGCAATTTGAAACAAGAAGCACTAAAAATATGGCAACCAGAATGTTATTACAAGTTAATTTAAAATAGGTATTCATAATAAGTATCATTTTATTTTACAATATAACGAATCTGTACAAGTTGATTTTAATTTTCAGGAACTAATTTTTGGAAATCTAATATCTTCATCTTGCTTTATATCAGCATTAAAAATTATAATCAGGAAGCTTATCTATTTTTATAATGATTCACAAAACCATTTTTTTTAAGGATTGTTAAATAACAATAGGTTGTATTTTTTAAGCTTAAAACTTTATAATTTAACAATGGGAAACAATGAACATCAGAATCCTTCGGGTTCCAATGGTGAAGCAAAATGTCCTTTCACTGGTCACATCGCACCTAAAAAAACGGCAGGAAGTGGAACTGGCAATCGTGATTGGTGGCCAAATCAACTGAAATTGAATATTTTGCGTCAGCACTCTGCCCTTTCAAACCCGATGGGTGAAGATTTTAATTATGCCGAAGAGTTTAAATCACTTGATTTGGCTGCTGTCAAAAAGGATATTTATGACTTAATGACTACCTCCCAGGAATGGTGGCCAGCCGATTATGGTCATTATGGTCCGTTTATCATTCGTATGGCCTGGCATAGTGCTGGAACTTATAGAATTTCAGACGGTCGCGGTGGTGGAGGAAAGGGTAGTCAACGATTCGCACCCCTTAACAGTTGGCCGGATAATGCCAATCTGGATAAAGCAAGGTTATTGCTTTGGCCAATTAAACAAAAATATGGACATAAATTATCATGGGCCGATTTAATGATATTAGCAGGTAATTGTGCGCTGGAATCCATGGGCTTTAAAACCTTCGGTTTTGCCGGTGGAAGAGAGGATATTTGGGAGCCAGAAGAGGAAATTTATTGGGGTTCAGAAAAAGAATGGTTAGAAGATAATCGATATACGGGAGATCGTCAATTAGAAAATCCATTAGCTGCTGTTCAAATGGGTCTCATTTATGTCAATCCTGAAGGTCCAAATGGTAATCCTGATCCTGTTGCTTCAGCACGTGATATCCGCGAAACTTTCGGGCGTATGGCCATGAATGACGAAGAAACAGTGGCACTTATTGCAGGTGGTCACACCTTTGGTAAGACCCACGGTGCTGCTGATCCTTCAAAATATGTTGGTCCTGAACCAGCAGCAGCAGGTATTGAAGAGCAAGTGCTCGGTTGGAAAAATTCCTTTGGATCAGGTCATGGCGTTCATACCATCACAAGTGGACTGGAGGGTGCATGGACAACAACTCCCACTCAATGGAGTAATAATTATTTCGAAAATTTATTTGGATTTGATTGGGAATTATCAAAAAGTCCAGCAGGTGCCCATCAGTGGAAACCTAAAGCGGGTGGAGGTGCAGGAACAGTTCCCGATGCACATGATCCTGCTTTGAGACATGCACCTACTATGTTAACTACTGATATTGCCCTCAAAGCAGATCCTGCTTATGAGAAAATATCCAGGAGATTTTACGAAAATCCAGACGAATTTGCGGACGCTTTTGCGAGAGCATGGTTTAAATTGACACATCGTGATATGGGACCCCGTGCCAGATATCTCGGCCCAGAAGTTCCAGCTGAAGTGTTAATATGGCAAGATCCAATTCCCGCAGTTACGCATAAATTAGTAGATCAAAAAGATGTAGAGACCCTAAAAGAAAAAGTTTTAAACGCTGGTTTAACTATTTCTGAGCTCGTTTCTACTGCATGGGCTTCGGCCTCTACTTTCCGCGGCTCTGATAAAAGAGGAGGAGCTAATGGTGCCAGGGTTCGTTTATCTCCTCAAAAATATTGGAAAGTAAATAATCCGCCCCAGTTATCAAAGGTTTTAGATGTACTTGAAAAAATTCAATCTGATTTTAATCAGGCTCAAACAGATGGTAAAAAAATATCCCTGGCCGATTTAATCGTTCTTGCTGGTGGTGCAGCTATTGAAAAGGCTGCTTCTTTGGCAGGGGAAAAAATTGGAGTTCCTTTTACTCCTGGTCGTGGAGATGCAACACAGGAACACACCGATGTTGATTCATTTGCCGTTCTTGAACCCATTGCAGACGGATTTAGAAATTATCAAAAATCGTTGGCAAAAAATATTTCTGCTGAGGAACTTTTAGTAGATAAAGCACAGCTTTTAAATTTAACGGCTCCTGAAATGACGGTTTTATTGGGAGGAATGAGAACCCTAAACACCAATTTTGATCAATCTAAACACGGTGTTTTTACAAAAAATCCAGGCATTCTTTCCAATGATTTTTTCATGAATTTACTTGATCTTAATACTACCTGGAAAGCAACCTCTGATGACCAGAATGTTTTTGAAGGACGTGACCGTAAAACAGGTAATTTAAAATGGACGGGAACTCGTGTAGATTTAATTTTTGGTTCAAATTCAGAACTTCGTGCGATTGCAGAAGTTTATGGTTTCGAAAGTGCCAAATCTAAATTCATTAAAGACTTCGCAAAAGCATGGGCTAAAGTGATGAATCTAGATCGTTTTGATTTAAATTAACCCATATTTCGTTGATAATCGAAAAGAGGTGGTTTGTTTTATACAAATCACCTCTTTTGTTTTGAAATCGATTATTCCTTAAATAATAAAGAAACAATCGATTCTAAGTATTCGGCATCCAAGTTATTAAAGGCAGATTTCTCGGTGCTGTCAACATCTAATACAGCAAATAATTTATTTTCCTGATTAAATACAGGGACTACAATTTCTGACCTGGAGTGAGCATCGCAGGTTATATGTTCCGTACCTTCCACCAATTCATGTGTATCTGTAACGATACAGGTTTTTTCCTCTCGGGCCACTTTGCCACAAACACCTTTAGAAAAATCTATATGTAAACAACCTGTGGTTCCCTGATAGGGTCCAACAGATAATCTGTTATTTTTTACTAAATAAAATCCAACCCAGTAATAATAGGGTAAAAATGTTTTGGCCAATGCATTGAAAGTAGCCATTTTCAAAATGTCATCCTTCTCATCTGCTAACTGAAGTTTGACGGCCTCTGATAATTGATTATATGCCAGTAATTTATCTTCATTTGATAAAGTTACGGATGGTTTTATAAAATAGGGCATT
Source organism: Bacteroidota bacterium (assembly GCA_041159865.1). Classification (GTDB taxonomy): domain Bacteria; phylum Bacteroidota; class Bacteroidia; order Chitinophagales; family Saprospiraceae; genus BJGN01. The sequence goes on along the minus strand of JBEAXK010000151.1, from coordinate 8,793 downwards.
TCCCCTCCTGAATGCATCATAAATGTTTATGGTTTTATAAAATCAAGATAATTCGAATCGTAATTACAAGGTTTGTCAAGTTGGATTTGAACATAAATTTGTCTGTTTTCTTTAGCTAATACATCTTTTTTAATGAATTCAAGCATTCGTTCCCGTTCATTTTCCATAGGTAAAGAAGCATATTCATGGCCTCCATTTATATAAGTAATTAAATGAATGGGCTTATTAAGCTGTGTATGTCTGGTTTTTAATTCACCAGCACCATGTAAAAGTAAATAACCACTTTGTCCTGGAGCACATAAACGGTGTGAGCGTGTATCAAAAGGTACTAAAGCGTCACAGGTGCCATGAAAAAAGATAGAAGGAAGGGCGTTTTCATTCGTTATCATAGTGGGATCAATCAATGCTCCTGCCATACTGATTATACCTGCATATTTAAAATCTGCAGGCAAAATGAGAGCTTCAGCAGGTAAATTTTTCGCAGACCAATAAGCGGTATGTAAAATAGCTTCTGCTCCTGCAGAACTTCCTGCGAGAATAACCTTTGATATATCAAGATTAAAATCTAATTGTTTACTAAGTAAAAAAGCAGTGGCTCTCCTGACATCTATCATAGACTGTTGAAAAACCATAATCTTTTGATGAGCAGGCTGATCACAGCCAAAGGACTTTCCTTTCATGAGTAAACGATAGGACATCGAAACAAAAGCATAACCTGCCATATTCATTTCAATTCCAAGTTTAGAAATGAGCGGATCTATTCGGTTTCCCCCAGAAAATCCACCGCCGTGAACGTATAAAACAACGGGTATCTTATCAGCTGGATTTTGAATTTCAGGCAAGTATATATCTAATTCTAATTTATCTTTACCATCATTAAAATAGGTGTGCGTTTGCATTTTTTGAGGTGAAAAAGCAGTGGTAACGCTTATTTTAGTTGGGTCAAATTTTTTATTTTCCAATAACCAGGATAATAATTCAGGTTCTTTAAATGCATTGTTCCAGGAATCATGACCTACACCCGGGTATTCTGTGTATCGTACATTTCCCTTTTCGTCTTTAATTTTTTTTACTAATTCTCTGGAATAACTTGCTGGAACTACGTTATCAGCATCTCCATGAAAAAACCAGGTTGGAATTTTAGAACCATAAATAGAGGTAAGTAAGGTATTTCCGCCACCACAAATAGGGAAAGCAGCTGCAAATTGGTTCGGTTCCCTCGCAATCCATTCTAATGTGCCGAATGCACCTAAAGATAATCCACCCAAATAAATTTTATCTGCGTCGATGCAATTATTTACTTTTAATTCACTCAATAAACCACTGAGTAATTTCATTTGTTTGTTGGGTTCCTGAGTAAATGGAAATTCCCATTTTCCAGTAGAATCCGATTCCATGTTAGACCAGCTTTCACCAGATGGACATTGAGGAAATACAACAATAGCCTGGAAATTTTTCCTTGTTTCTTCTTGTAAAAAAAGGGAGGATCCATGTTTTAATTGTGCTTCATTATCATTTCCGCGCTCTCCGGAACCATGTAAAAATATAAGAAGAGGATATTTTTTACTGCAATCATAATCTATGGGCAATAATATTCGATAGGGCATTCTGTTGCCAGAATCATCCAAAAATTCCCTTTTTTGGAAGGCACGAAGCGATTCCTGTGCATTTAGTTTATTGATTCCGCAAAAAATTAGAGGAAACAATAGGAAAATCAGATTTTTCATTCCTTTCTTAATTTTGTATTATTGTAAATTTTCAAAAAGCAAATATAAGATTAGCTTTTGCATTCTTTTCCATTATTTAATCGTTTACGAAAGAGATTAAGGTTATGGCTGGTAGAAAAGTGGCATTATCAGGTTGGTTAATCCTTTTTTCTTATGCAATTATTGCACAGGAAACTCCCTTCATATCCCATTTTTCAAGAAATGACTATCAAGGTTTAAATCAAAACTGGAGCTTGAGCCAATCTTCGGAAGGGTTCATATTTTCAGCAAATTCAGCTGGCTTATTAGTTTCGGATGGACAAAACTGGAGGAAATTCGAATTGCCGAAAGGTCAAATTATTAGATCTCTTTCCGTTACCCAAAAAAATCAGCTTTTTTCTGGTAGTTATGGAACTTTCGGACTTTGGGAAAAAGATAAATTTGGTCGTTTTTTTTATACGGACTTAGCAGAGAATAAGTTGGATTCATTAAATCCGAAAGAAGAATTCTGGCATATTTTAACCTATGAGGACGCCATTTATTTTCAATCTTTTTCTGTTATTTATAAATGGAAAAATTTTAAAGTGCAGAAAATAATTCCTCCAGGTAATATTATGTTTTTACAAAAGGTTGCAGATAAAATTATCGTACCTGTAATTGGAAAAGGACTTTTTACACTCGATCCAGTGTATAATTCTTTTACCTGGATTAATCAAAGTGAAAAGTTGCAAAATGAAACCGTTTCTTTCATTATTCAGAATAATAATGATTGGTTTATTGGTACTCAGCAATCAGGTATCTACAGGTACGATGGTAGAAATTTCAAACCATGGGAAAACAGGTTAAATGTCGTTTTAAAACAAAAACAATTGAATAAAGCCATAAGGCTCGCCGACGGAAGTCTGGCTTTAGGAACCGTTCTGGATGGCTTGTTTATAATTGATATTAACGGAAAGTTGAAACTTCACCTGAATAAGGAAAATGGACTTCAAAATAATACAGTGCTTTCCTTATTTGAAGATCAATCGCGTAATTTATGGGTTGGGTTGGATAAAGGGATCGATTATATTCATAGAGCTTCCCCAATATCCTATTTTAGAGACACAAAAGGGATTTTGGGGACAGTTTATACGGCAATAATGGACGATCAACTCTTCTATGTGGGTACCAATCAAGGCGTTTTTTTTAAAAATAAATGGGATGAAAGTTCTTTTAGACTTATTGAAGGTACGCAGGGACAGGTTTGGCAATTGCTAAAAAAACATAATAGATTGCTGTGTGGTCATAATAAGGGTACATTCCTACTGGAAAAAGGTAAACCTAAACTTATTTCTAATATTACTGGTGGATGGTCTTTTGCTAAAATTCCAGGAAGAGAAAATGAATTACTTCAATCTACTTACACGGGTCTGGTCTTATTTAGTTTTGAAAATAAGGAATGGATTTTTAAAAAAAGATTGGATAGTCTAAATGAACCTATTCGGAAAATATTACCTGCAGAAAAGGATATTTTTTGGACTTTGCATGCTAATGACGGACTTTATAAACTAAAAATTGACTGGCATAAAGGAGCTGTCGTTTCTAAAATTAAAATTGGGAAAAAGGAGGGTCTTCCCGATCAAACAAGAATTGATATTCGTCTTTTTAAAGATACCTTAATTGTTCATGCAAAGGAAGTGAATTATTACTTTGATAGGAACACTCAAAAATTTTTACCATGGAAGCCTTCCTCTCCAGAAAATGGAGATATATGGATGGATGTACAAAATGCGCACTTCTCTTACAAAAATAATCAACTGAAATATTGGAAAAATAATCATCTAAAAGCGATTCATCCCATTTCGCTGATTCCAGAAAATGAAGACTTAGTAGATCTGAATGAGAAAGAATATTTTGTAGGTCTTGAAGATGGTTACGCCCTAATTCCAAAAGAGGATAATTCTACCGTTTTTTTAACCAATAAGAATGCTTTTCCTTTGTTAAGCGAATTGCGGGGACAAACGAAAGAGGGTAAATCTATAGTTTTGAATTGGGTTAATAAATCGGGTGTTTCAGGTGTTGAATTACCTCCATGGTGCTATAATCTCAAAGTTAAGTTTGGATTTCCTTCTTTTGAAAGTGGTAAATTATTCCGTTTTCGACTCATTGGCTGGCAAGAAAACTGGTCTGCCTGGCAAGAAATAAAGTCCTTGAACTGGAATAATTTATCTCCTGGAGATTATCAATTGGAGATTCAGGCAAATCTTTCCCCAAAAATTTTAAAATTAGCCATTTTTGTGATGCCTCACTGGTATCAAACCATGGCATTTAAAATAGGGGTTACGCTTTTATTACTTGCCATTTTTATTTTTTTACTGAAGTCTTATCTTAAGAATATTGAAAACAAACATCAAAAGCAAATTAAGAAAAAGGAATTTGAATTGGAGCAGCAGATGATTAAGGCAAAAAATGAACAACTGGAATTAGATAATCTGAATAAGAGCAGAGAATTGGCGAATGCTACTTTTACCTTGATTCATAAAAATGAATCCTTATTAAGAGTTAAAGAAGAACTCGATGTGATGAAATCTGAATCTTCTTCAAAATTGTTTGATGGTCATTATAAAAAATTAATTAACCTGTTGGACAGTCAGCTTGAAAATGAAAAGGACTGGCAGATTTTTGAATCAAATTTTAATGAAGTACATGAAATTTTCTTTAAAAAATTAAAACACCAGTTTCCTGATATGACCCCAGGTGACCTTAAACTGGCTGCATATCTGAAAATGAATCTCTCCTCCAAAGAAATCGCTCCTCTTTTAAATATTTCTATCCGTGGTGTAGAAAATAAACGCTATCGATTGCGTAAAAAAATGAATCTAGATGAAGAAGAAAATCTCACCAACTTCATGATAGACTATTGATTTACTTCATATTTATCTACCCATTTGTTCCCTATTACATCCATGTAGTATTTTGAAAATTATTTTCAAATGGCGTAGTAGTAGTGTAGTGTATTTTCGTACTTCTTACTTCATATTGTTGCATCTTGTACTTTGAAATGAAAACAAATCATTTCAATAAGCAGGTGCATGTTGTATTTGCCAAATAAAATTTCGAATGGTAAAACTACACTTTATTAGATTGGCGTATGTTTTAGGCATCATGGTTCTATGGGTGAATATTATTAAAGCTCAACAAGAGGTCTATTTTTTTAGAGAAAGTAATCAAGGTAGTTTCTATGATTCTGGTCTGGCTTTTAAATCTGGAAATAGTTTTATTGAGCAGGCAGGTTCCACTATGGATAAAATCCCGGTAGAACTCTCCATTCCTGCTTATCAGGGGAAACATAGTCTTCGAATAAACTGGATATCGAGAGCAGGTGGTGACTGGTCTGCTTTAATTATAGCACCTGGTTTTCCTTTTTTAGATCTTAGCAATCTGGATACTTTATCGATAGCTTTTTTTTCAAAGGAGGGATTAGAAAAGACTAATATGCCATATCTTTTTTTTGAGGGGGCTCCAGGAAATACAAAGAGTAAAAAATTTCAGCTGTCTTCCTATGTTTCCAGTTTATCTGCTGAAAAATGGCAAGTAATTTCCATTCCTATATCCCAACTAAAAGCTGAAACTATCGGAACTCCCCTACAATGGAATCAAATTAAAGCAGTTATTTTAGGACAAAATACGGCAGACAATGCACCACATAATTTATTGGTTGATGAGGTAAAGGCGTTCAAAGCAACCGATATGGTACAAGGGGTCCCAGGTGTAGTTAAATCATTTAGTGCCAGATCATATCCCGCTCATATAGCCTTACATTGGGAAATACCCGTAAATCCTGCTCCAGCCCTTTTCAAAATACTTCGTTCCACAGATCAGTGGAAAACTTTTATTCAACTTCCTCTCCTTTCAGGTAAAGATTCTATTTTTCTGGACTATCCTTCAAGTTCAGACACCAATATCATTTATAGCTATAAAATATATGCCCTAAATAGCCAGGGTGCTTTTAATGAAACAACGGAATCAAAAAATGCCCGCTTGGTTCATTTTACAGACGATGCCTATCTGGATATGGTTCAGGAATACACTTTCCGCTATTTCTGGGACTTTGCTCATCCTAAAAGTGGAATGGCCAGAGAGAGGAATACCTCGGGAAACCTGGTGACTTCCGGAGGGAGCGGTATGGGTATTATGGGAATATTGACAGGTATTGAAAGGGGGTATATTTCCAGAAAACAAGGCATCGACAGAATTGCAAAAATATTAACCTTTTTAGAGTCTTGTGACAGATTTAAAGGAGTCTTTCCACATTGGTTAAATGGTGATTCAGGTAAAGTTATTCCTTTTAGTACCCGGGACGATGGGGGAGATTTGGTTGAAACTTCCTTCTTAATGCAAGGATTACTCGCTGCAAGAGGATATTTAGGAGAGGAAAATGCTGAAGAAAAGGAGATTAGATTAAGAATAACAAAACTTTGGGAGTCCGTTGACTGGCAATGGTACAGACAGCTGTATCAAAATGTACTTTATTGGCATTGGTCTCCTAATTATCAGTTTGCAATGAATTTTCAACTCAGGGGATGGAATGAAGCACTTATTACTTATTTGCTCGCCATTGCCACACCTGTTAATCCGATTCCTCCAGATTTATATCATGTTGGTTGGGCAGGCTCAAATTATAAATCTGGATTGAGTTCCTATGGTTATCGCTTAGACATAGGTGGGTTTAGAGGAGGTCCTTTATTTTTTGCCCATTATTCTTTTCTCGGATTTGATCCAAGAAATAAAAAAGATGCTTACACAGATTATTTTAGACACAATACCAATCATACACTTATTAATAGGGCCTATGCCATTCAGAATCCTAAAAATTATAAGGGTTATGGTGAGAATTGTTGGGGATTAACAGCCAGTGATGACCCTATTGTCGGTTATCTGGCGCATGAGCCTACCCCAGAACGAGATAATGGAACCATTGCTCCTACCGCAGCTTTGGGCAGTATCGTGTATACGCCTAAAGAATCCATAGCTGCATTAAAGCATTTTTACCACCAATATGGAAAAAATCTGTTCGGACCCATGGGCTTTTATGACGCATTTAACTTAGATAGAAATTGGTTTGCTGACTCCTATCTGGCTATCGATCAAGGACCCATATTGGTAATGATTGAAAATTATCGAAGCGGGAAAATCTGGCAATCATTTATGAAAAATCCGGAAATCAATGAAGCGCTGGAAAAAATTGGATTTTCAAATGTAGTAAGTTCATCGAAAGAGGACTTAATTTCTAAGTCAACTATTGCAGTTTATCCAAATCCAGTCTTTGACGGTAATATTCAAGTTTCCGCTCAAAGTAAAAATATAGATGAATTTGAATTTACCTTAATGAATGTGAAGGGACAATTGATTCATCAATGGGGTAAATATAAGGTCTTTTATGGGGAAAATAAATGGGTACTCACCCTGCCTGCACAAGTGAAGGGAAATTACCTGCTATTTATAAGGTCGAACCAAGAAATGGCAGCAATGCCTGTTTTTATACATTAATTAACATTTTTCAAAACGCGTCATTATGATGAAAAGAAGTTTACTCAAAATGTTACTGCTCGTTCTGCCCTTCTGGAGTCAGGCTCAGGTAGTACTTGAAAATTTTGAAGGTGCCGCCAAACTTCCATGGAATCCGATTGAAGGTTCATTTGCTGTAGTCGATAACCCAGCAGGTGGCGATATTCTCGGAATTAATACAGGAGGTAAAGCAGGCGCATATACAAAGAAAAAGGGCTCTGCCTATAGTTTGTTTCTCGCTGAATTAAGTGCTCCCATTGACCTGACGACCAATAATCAGGTACGTATTATGGTCAAGGCACCTGTGGCAACGGCCTTTATTCTAAAATTGGAAGGTTCTTCTGCTCCGATTGAAGAAAAAAAGAAAATTGCCGTAGCTAATCAATGGATTGAATATACTTTCAATTTCAGTGCAGCTGCAGATAGAAAGTTAAATAAAATATTGCTGTTTTTTGATCCGGGTGTTGATACTTCTGGAGCAACCTACCTTTTTGATAATTTAGTAATCGAACCCTCAGGTGTTTGCAAAGGGGTTGCTAAAAATGCAGCCATCTGGGATGATTTTGAGTGTCAGAGAAATGTTCCTTTAGCGCTTCCCGGATTAACTGACCTCTCTGCCGTTGTAAATCCTGATAAATCAGGTATTAATACAAGCGCCAGGGTAGGGCGTTACAAAGATGTGGAGTCGGAATGGCATGCCATGGTGATGGATTATGGTGAAAATATTCCCTTAGATAAGTTAAGCTTAGCTAAAATTAAGGTTTGGGCTCCCGTCGCAGGAATGCTTTTAGTGAAACTGGAAGGGGGTGATTCCCCTGCTAAGGAAATCCCAATTCAAATAACGGAATTAAATAAATGGGTTGAATATACCGTCGATTTTACCTCTCAGGCTTCAGCGAAGCATAAAAAACTGGTTTTATTCTTTAATGCAGGTAAATTACCAGGGGCAAATGATGTTTATTTTATAGACGATTTACGTTTTGAAGCAAGACCTGCCAATATCGTATTGGAAGATTTTGAACCCACTGCAAAATTACCCTGGAAAGCTGCCGATGGTGCATTTGCCCTTGTTGATAATCTTCCAGGTGGAGATACTTTAAAGTTAAATGCGAGTAAAAAAATAGGCGCATACACAAAAAAGAAAGGAGCAGAATACAGTCTTTTTATAGCAGAACTGCCACAGCCATTAGATCTTTCCATCTACAATACCTTTAAAATTCAGGTTAAATCTCCTGTTACTACTTCTTTCCTGTTAAAACTGGAAGGTGCTTCGGGTAATATAGAAGAGAAAAAGAAAATTGCCGTAGCTAACCAATGGGTTGAGTATACTTTCAATTTTAGTGCAGCTGCTGGAAAAAAAGATTTTAATAAGGTCATTATTTTCTTTGATCCAGGTACTGCCGATTCACAGGATACCTATCTGTTTGATAATCTTGTCGCAGTTGAATCAGGTGATTGTTCAGGTGTAGCAAAAAATATTGAGGTGCTGGATGATTTCGATTGCCAGCGCAATATTTCCTATTCCTTACCAGGATTGGAT
>JBEAXK010000132.1:0-3752 GCA_041159865.1 Bacteroidota bacterium | reverse complement strand
TTTCTAATAATGATTTAAATGGATTAATCTTTTGCTCAAATGGATAAGGATCCCCAGGACCTGCGAGGGTATCATTTTTTTCATACTGGATACTTTTTGCTCTTTGTCTGCCATAATTTTTAGAAAGCAATCCATTTATAGGCTCTACAGGAGCAAAATCAGGATCACCATAATAAAAATCTCTGTCTGCAAAGGCAAGATGCATAGCCTGACAAAGGGTATGAATATATCGGGAGGTATTATAACCCATTGATTTCAAATCGAAATTTTCAAGAATATTTAAAGCCTGAAGCATCACGGGACCTTGCGTCCAGGTAGTTAACTTGTAGACATCAATCCCCCTATAATTCACCGAAACGGGTTCTTCCAGTTTAACCCTCCAGTTAGCCAGATCCTCCATGGTTATCAGTCCACCTTGTTCTTTTACACCTCTTACAAATTCAGTGGCTATGTCTCCTTTATAGAACCTATCATACGCCGCCTGGATAGCTGCTTTTCTTGATTTTCCCTCTTTTAGTGCGGCTGATTCTGCTTCAACCAATTTTGAAAGCATTTCTAAAAGATCTTTTTGAATAAAAATTTCACCTCCTTCAGGCGCTTCTCTTGGTTCATTTAAATGGGGAAGGAAAATATTTTTTGAATAGGGCCATGCTTTTATTCTTCCTTTATTTTTTTCAATCATATCTGCAGTTGACGTTTCTATGGGATACCCCTCAGCCAGTTGCATAGCTGGTTTAAGCACCTGCGCCAGAGACATAGTACCAAATTCACCCAACATGGTGAACAAACCACCAGGAGTTCCCGGCGTTACGGCTGCCAAAGGACCATAAGCAGGGGGAATATCATAACCCTTAGATTTATAGAATTCAGGAGTGGCCCCTGTGGGAGCGACACCTAATGCATTAATGCCGACTACTTTACCCGTATTAGGATTATAGATTAAAGCCTGCGTTTCACCACCCCAACTTAGCACATCCCACATGGTAGCCGTTGCAGCGAGCATCGCACAGGCGGCATCAACCGCATTTCCCCCTTGTTGAAAAATGGTTGCACCTGCTGTAGCAGCAAGAGGTTTTCCAGTTATTGCTATCCAGTGTTTACCATGAATGACTGGTTTCTGGGTAGATTGAGCCAATATCCCTTTAAAAAGGAATAGAGAGAAAGTTATTGAAAGAAGTCTAAAATAAAACATATCTACGTGTTAAAATCATTAAATTATTTACCTTTTGCTAAATTATTGATCCAATTTAACTGATCACTGGCATTAATAAAATACTTTTTAAGGTAACCATTTTCATCTGCACAATATAAATAATCTACTCCATTGTTTTCTTTTCTTATGACTATATCCCAAATCCAACTGTTATTTTCAACTAATTTTACAGCATAGGAAGCTGAATTATCTAATTTCAAATCAACAAAATAGACTGATTTATCTAAACTTGCAGAAAACAATTTATCCTCAAAAAAAATCATTTTTGTAATATCTGACCTATGAAATACAAACTTTTCTCTTGGATTTACCCTAACATTTTGTAAAAAATCACTGAGAGAATATAAGAGTATTTTACCATTTTGAAATCCGAAGGAAATCAAATTTCTTGAGAGGGTCATGGCGGAAACTGGATTAGAAAATTCCCCGTTTCCCACCTGAATTACAGATTCTATTTCACCAGACGTTTTCCAAAGATATAGTCCTTTTTGAGTGGACAATAAAAATTTATTCTGATCTTTAAGAGGTACAATTGAAAGCAGTTTGTCTCGTAGCATTGACTTAGAAATAACCCCGTTTTCTAAAGAAAACAAAACAAGCTCATTCTGTGTGGCAAGTAAATATTCACCATTCTTAAATGCGTTTAGTAATGCTACGGCTGGCATATTTGTAGATGAATTTAATAATTTTGTCGGGACTTTTCCAGAATAGATAGTAAAAACTCCTCCGCTAAAAGTTCCAATCAGTGCAAAAGGATCATTTTTTAGTGGTAATGTTGCTCTGATACGATTCCCTATATTCATCTTATTTTTACTACCTCCAATAAATAGATATCCATCGTCCCCACCGCATAAAAAGTTTTCATTTTGGTTAATGACAGTTCTTAATCCTGCGGTGGCTTTTAATACAATTGAGGATTTGTTTCTTAATGCTTCTAATTTTGACGTTGCTATATTTAAAAGCTGAAATAGCGTATTATTAGGTAAAACGGTTCCAACAACTTCCTTAGAAATTTCGTTATATTCACTAATTTTTGAGTTTAACTTTGGAATTAATTCCAATGAATTTTCATTGGCTAAAAATTCACCTACCAGCAAAAACAATTGATTTTTAACATTGCTGAATTCCTCACGGGTTGTTGCTTTTTTAGTTGCAACAATTTCTTTGTCTTTGGCGATTTCTGCTTTTTTAACGGCTTCTTTTGTTTCCTTAATTTGAGTTTCCAGATTTTTATACTGTTCTTTAATCGTAATAGCTGATTTTTCAAGATCACTACTTTTTTTAACCAAAGATGAATTTTGTTTTTGAATTGTAATTTCTTTTGTTTTTAATTCGATAACAATTCGATTTATACTATCCTTACTTTCAAATAAATCTCTATTTAATTGATCAGCTATCAATTTTTTTTTGGCCAAATCCTCCTGAGCTTTTATTGCAATAAGTCTTTCTCTGTCGGCAATTCTCTTTTCTTTATTGGCTTTGATTGCCAGAATAGAGACTACAGAAATGATGACTAGTCCAACTATAATGCCAATAAACATATTTCTTCGATAGCGTTTTATTTCATTTTTTCTTGCATTCTCCTTTAAAATCACTTCCTTTTTGTAGGAAGTATAGCTTAAGGTAAGGTAGTCAATCGCATTCTGAAATCCATGCACTAAGTTATCACCCCAAATTTTTGTCGGTTTATTTATCTGATACCAATGCCAGATAAAATCTAAATCGGGCGGTCTAAGTAAAGAGGTTTTTCCATCCGCATAACGTAATTGATCAGCAACCAGACGTTTGTAAATATCTCTCGATTCTTTCTCTTGTTCCAGCCACTTCCTAAACCTATCCCAATAAACAAATACATTTTCGTTTTTTAGAAATACCAGACTGTTAGGATGTTGGAGCTGATTCATGTTACCTGTTTTCATTGAAAAATCAGGTGGTAAAACATCTAAAAATATTTCCTCGCCTTGAGAAATAGGTATTAGAAGTTCAGAAATAAGGTCTGGCGAGGATTCAGTAATGGAGCATAAATGGGCAATAGTTTGTGGTTGGGTCATTTTACCTAATGATTCCGATGACAACATTGCTTTAAATAATTTTTCAAAAATCTGCTTTTGCCCCTCTTGCAACTGATTAAAATAGGATTCAAGATGGAAAGCAAAACAACATTGTAAGTTTCCCAGTTTTTCAATATCCTCAGGTTGAACTACTAACTCCTGCTTTTCCTTATTTTTAAAATCTAACCAAATTTTATACATTAAAAATTGAAGATTAGGTAGTAATCTCATATCAGAACCAAACTGAGCAAGAATGCTGTCCATCGACTCGGGACTCATACTAATATTTGTCCCGGCGAGTGGATTCAATATGATTCGTTTTAAATCTACACTATTAATCCTAGGCAATAAATATTGCCCCTGGTTCATTAAATCCTGTAATCGACGATAGGGTGAAATATCAATGATGTTTTCTGCACCTAAAGCAATAACTACATAAACGGCAATTTCTTCAGCAAAATTTGCACCAGTTATAGCGTTTATATATT
>JBEAXK010000047.1:0-3501 GCA_041159865.1 Bacteroidota bacterium | reverse complement strand
ATTTGTTGAATTCGTCCATACGGCAAAAAGGGTTGAAAAAACATTTGGACTACTGATTCTACATTTTGTCCCTCAATCCATTAATCATTAAAACTTGCATTTTTTACAAGTTTTAATGATTAATGGGTTATATTTGTTCTATGGCAGATTTAATCTTTAGAAAACAATACATAAAAAAACTGTTGGCTTACAAGGACATAGACCTCATAAAGGTGGTTACAGGTTTACGTATGTCAGGTAAAAGTACGCTACTGGCATTGTATCGTACCGAGTTAAAAAAATTAGGCGTTCAGCCAAGCCAGATGGTTTCCTTAAACTTTGAGGAGTTTGAATTACGTAAATTTCTAAACGATTTGGACGGATTATATGCTCATATTATTGGGCAAATAGATTTGTCGAAACCTTGCTATGTGTTTTTAGACGAAGTGCAAAACGTAAAAGAGTTTGAACGCTTAGTGGATGGTTTATTCGTAAAAAATAATGTAGATGTTTACATAACAGGTTCAAACGCCCATTTGTTAAGTGGAGAATTGGCAACTTTGCTGAGTGGCCGATACATAGAGCTTTCTATTCTTCCGTTTTCGTTTTATGAATATCTAACAGCACGACACATTGATATAAGTAACAAATATCTCAATTACGAGCTCCTTTTTTTTGATTTTATAAATGAAACCTCGATGCCAAAAGGTACCGCATTGAGGGAGCTTGGCTATGACAAAATATACGAATACCTGGAAGCCATATACAACACCATTATTGAAAAAGACATCACCCAACGGCATCAAATAAATAACAAACGTGCTTTTGGAAATATCATAAAATTTGTGGCCTCAAACATTGGTAACTCTCTCTCACCCGGCAATATTGCCACAGCTTTAAAAAAAGATGGACAAATAATCCATAACACTACGGTGGAAAAATACTTAGAATACCTGGTTACAAGTTTTGTGTTTTATAAAGTAAATCGTTTTGATCTGAAAGGTAGAAAACAACTGGCTACTCAAGAAAAATACTATTTGGTTGACGTAGGATTGCTCAACGTTTTAGTGGGCAAAGAACGTACAACCGAAAGAGGGCATATTTTAGAAAATATAGTTTTCTTAGAACTCTTACGAAGAGGAAATAAAATATGGACAGGCTCAGATAGAAACAGTGAGGTTGACTTTGTTTGTAAAACCCCAACAGGTGATATGGAATATTACCAAGTTGCGTGGCAAATGACAGATGAAAAAACCATAGAAAGAGAATTTAGTGCCTTAGAAAAAATAAAAGATAACTATCCTAAATATCTGCTCACGACAGATGGATTTACCCAAGACCGTAACGGAATTCGACATTTAAACGTATATCATTGGCTTCTCAAAAACAAAAACGCATAGCTAATTTTTCGGTTAGCTAGGCGCTTTATTTTTCAGTCGTATCACCAAATACCTATATTATTCTTTCTTATAAACGACCCCGTCTTTCATCACAAATTTTACCTCACGAATCTGGGAAATATTATCTAATGGATTACCTTTTACGACCACCAGATCGGCCAGAAATCCTTCTTTAATATGCCCCAGTTTATCTTGCCAGTTCATAGCCCTTGCATTTACGGAGGTTGCTGCCTTTAAAATATCCAGATTAGGCATACCATATTCTGCCATCAATTCCATTTCCATCACATTGTCCCCGTGTGGAAAAACGCCCACGTCGCCCCCCATTCCAATGGTTACGCCCGAAGCTAAAGCCGCTTTGAAACTTAATTTCTTACGCACCACATTTTCCGGATCGGGATCAATCCCTTTTTTCCAGCCCCTGTATTGGGTTATTTTATCCACAGCAGCAATGGTAGGCATAAAAATGACCTGATGTTCTTTCATCAATTTTCCAATCTCTTCATCGAGAAAATCGCCATGTTCAATCGTTACCGCCCCGGCCAAAACTGCTCTCCGCATGGCTTCTTTCGATTTTGCATGACAAACCATAACGCGCCCACTGCTCGTTGTCACTTCATTAATCAGTTTTAGCTCATCGAGCGTAAAAGTTGGTCTGTCTTCTCCCATAAGTCCCCAGCGATAATCGGCATATATTTTAATAAAATCGGCGCCTTGCCAAATCTGATCGCGCACCACCCGAACTAACTCATTTCCGTCGGCAGGTTCAGCACCCAACATTATTTTTTGATCATTATCATATCCTTTCGGGCCGTAAGAACCTGTCGAAACAATGGCTCTTCCCGCAACCATCATTCGGGGACCTTCAATAATTTTATCGAGAATCGCTTTTTTGAGCGAAACATCGGCGTAACCTGCACCCTCCGTTCCCAAGTCACGGACTGAAGTAAAACCGGCCATTAAGGTATTTTTAGCGTGCACCGACGCCCTGATGGTTCTCAATGCATCGGTTTCTTTTAGCACCTGAGTATCCCAATCAGTTATGTTGTAAGGATATAAAAACAGGTGCGCATGACCTTCAATTAAACCTGGCAGCAGGGTTGCATTCTTAAAATCGACCACTTTTGCACCTGACGGAATAGGGCTTGATTTTTCAACAACGGCCATTATTTTATTCCCTTTCACAAGAACAGCTTTTCCTGTCCACATTTTTTCCCCATCAAAAAGACGATCGGCGGTGAGATAAAAAACATCTTGTGCCATTGATTTATTTGGGCTGAAGCAGCTTACATATAAAATCAAACAAATAGCGAACTTAAACAGATATTTCATTTTAAATAGGGTTTGCGATGAGAGAAAAGGATTTCCATTCTAAAATTAATTAATTTTGTTAAATTAACTATTATAACCTGATGATTCACTTCTGCCTTTTTAGTTGGTTCACCCTTCTTACTTTCATTTCTGACGATCCAAAAGAAATACTCCAGCCATTCCTGGACAAACTGGGTCAACCGGAAGAACAAGTGCGCATTGCCTGGTTCGGTGATTCAGGCATAGAAGCTGACCTCATTACCCAAACTATTCGGGATAGTTTACAAAAATGGCATGGCGGAAAAGGCGTTGGTTATATGCCCGTTCTTTCCCGAGCGCCTGGATATAGAAAAACCATAACACATAAATTTTCGACTAACTGGCTTTGGGAATCACTCGAACCAGCTGCTGCCTATAAGCGAAATCCAGGTATTTCCGGACATGGTTTTTATAGTTACCGATACACTACCAGTAAACAAGAGGCCCCATGGGCATTATTTAGGGCAAATAACACATCGCCACGAATTGATTCCTTCCCTCAGGTTCGTCTTTTTTATGGGAAAAACAGATATGGCAGCCTAAATGCTAAGGTTAATTTTTCAACTGATAGTATTTCCGGAGAGGTTGGATTGCGCGATACTTTTTTAGTTAATGATCTTTTACTCTATGAAAATCCAACCAAACAAATCAGGATTAGTGCTCAGATTCCACCCGAAATTCCCTTATATGGACTGAGTATGGAAAGCAAGGAAGGTGTTTTACTCGATAATTTTAGTTTACGGGGATTAGATGGTCCCCGATTGACTAAAAT
>JBEAXK010000120.1:0-35875 GCA_041159865.1 Bacteroidota bacterium | reverse complement strand
CGAAGAGAAAGTACGCCTAAAAGAGTGATTTCAGTAAGGTGAGCACCATATTCAAAATTAGAACTTGCTGCAGGCCCCCCTTTTATGGCATTTATCCAGTCCCGGTGATGCCCCTCGGTAGGAGGTAGTTTAAAGGTAGTTTCCACAGAATTAGAAAAATTAGATTCAGGGAAAATTTTTGGAACAGCCCCATTTCCGGTAACCATTACTCCTTTTTCTCCAATATACATAGCACCGCGTCTTGAAAAATTGAAATCTACAGGAACCTGCGCTGGTTTTTTAGGAAATAAGCCCCCAGAATACCAGGTTAACTCAATAGATTCATTTTCCTTTTTACCTGGAAAAGTAAAATAGCCAATCTCTCCATAGGGAATGATATCAGCATTACTAAATCCTGCAGGATGGACTTGTATTTTAGTGGGCAAACCAAGTTCAAGGCCCCAGGTGGCTGCATCCAGATCATGGCACCCAAAATCACCCAAAGCCCCCAGTCCGAACTCCCAAAAATCGCGCCAGGTAACCGGTGCATATACCTCATGAAAAGGGCGGTATGATTTTGGTCCAATCCATAAATCCCAGTTCAACCCTTTTGGCATTGGAGATTCCGAAGTTGGAACTTCACTTAGACTGTTTGTCCATCGGGTTGCAGGAACCCAGGAATGAACCTCCCTGACATCTCCAATTACACCGGAACGAAGATATTCAACTGCATTTCTAATAGCAGGGGAACTATGAAGCTGATTACCCATTTGGGTGGCTAAGCCAGTTTTTTTTGCCATTTTTGAAACCTCACGCGCCTCATGAATATTATGAGTGAGTGGTTTTTCGCAATACACGTGTTTGCCTGCCTGCATGGAAAGCATAGAAACATAAGCATGTAAATGATCTGGAGTAGCACAAAGAATTGCATCTAAAGACTTCTCTTTGGACAACATTTCCCTAAAATCGATATATTTGTTTACTTTTGAATACCCTGATTTCCCCTTATAATGATTCTCCACCATTTCAGTAACAGGCCCCAAACCTGCAATGGTCTTATAATAAAAACGATTTAAATCCCAGTATTCAGCAGGATCTGCTATACAAGTGACCTGAACGTCATTTAATTTAAATAAATCCTGGACATTTTCCTTTCCTTTTCCCCCTGCCCCTACCAATCCAACGTTTACTTTATCACTGGGAGCCGTAAAACCTTTTCCTCCCAAAACGTGTCTGGGAATAATCATAAATGAGGCAGCCGCTGCTGCAGAAGTCATAAATTTTCTTCTATCTATTTTTTTCATAAATCTTCCTGTTTTAAAAGCCTTATACAAGATAAATTAATTATTTAAAATTAAGAATAACTCAATTTGTTTTGCACTTCCATGGCATAAATTTACTTGTATGATAAATAGGTCTTATATTTGGCAATATTTTTATGGTTATGAGTATAAAACACTGCTGCATCCTTTTAACTTCTATATTTATACCCTTACTTCATTCATGTAAAAAGGAGGAGAAGAAGGAGGCTATTCCTTCTACTGTGGGCAGTGTTTACGTCAGATATTTAAATCCAGAAGGATATTATACTGTCCAGGTGGAATTCGGAGAGCAATTGTCAGACAGCACCTTACAGAAACCCAACTGGAAATCAGTTCCAGCTTTTAATAACTTTCTTTTACAGGAGAGACCGCGCTCAGAATTCACCCGCTTTTATTCAGGAGAATTTCTGGCCACTTATCAAAAAGAAATGAAAGTTGATTTAGTGCACTGCCCTAAAGGCCTTCAACAAATAAATCTCTCCCTTTCACAGCCTAAATTATCTCTTACCAGCAACAAACTGATTGCTTCGAGTGATTTTTTCTTTACCCTCCAGGATGAAAAGCTCGTTCAATCAGAGGAGACCCTGGTTATTCTTTTAATCGATGAAAATCAACAGGCTGTAAATTTAGAAATTAAAGGACCACAGCCCGACAATGAATTTGTCCTACCCGCTGGGTTCACAAATAATCTAAAAAAAGGAAAAATAGAATTTAATTTAATAAAAAAGAAGATTTATTCTTTGAAAGAAGGTAATAGCAAAATTTTAATAAACTTAGAACACTATTCTCCTCCAATTATTTTGGATTTGCTATAAATATTTATGTTTTACCTAATTTTTTTTAGTGCCCATAAACAAAAAAGGTCTTGCAAAATCCCACTATTCCAAGTTGTTAATCTTATATTAGCGCCAATTTAACGATAACCAACCCATGCCTAAAGATTCTTCCATCCATTCCGTATTAATTATCGGAAGTGGCCCTATCGTAATAGGTCAAGCCTGTGAATTTGATTATTCAGGATCTCAAGCTTCCCGTTCATTGCGAGAAGAGGGTATTGAAGTTAGCCTGATTAATTCTAATCCGGCTACCATTATGACCGATAATATTATGGCGGATCATATTTATTTGCTGCCCTTAACTGCGGAGAGTATCATTCAGATACTGGAAGAAAGAAAAATTGATGCAGTACTGCCTACAATGGGTGGACAAACTGCCTTGAATCTTGCAATTGAGATAGACAAGATGGGTATTTGGGAAAAGTATGGAGTTAGAATGATTGGCGTTGACGTGGACGCTATTGAACTGACAGAAAACAGAGAAGCATTCCGTCAACACATGATAAATATTGGCTTGTCTGTTGCACCCTCTTTCATTGCAAATTCATTTTTAGAAGGTAAAGAAGCGGCGCAAAAGATTGGTTTTCCATTAGTTATCAGACCTTCCTATACTTTAGGAGGAACGGGAGGTGCCATCATCATGCAGGAAGTTGATTTTGATGCTGCCTTAAGACGTGGTTTAAATGCTTCCCCCTCTCATGAAGTTCTCGTTGAAAAAGCCGTTTTAGGGTGGAAAGAATTTGAACTGGAACTATTACGCGATCAAAATGATAATGTCGTTATCATTTGTACCGTTGAAAATTTAGATCCGATGGGCATTCACACAGGTGATTCCATAACTGTAGCACCTGCAATGACATTATCGGACAAGGCTTATCAGCAAATGAGAGATGAGGCTATTCAGGCCATGAGATCTTTGGGAAATTTCTCAGGAGGATGTAATATTCAGTTTGCTCAGGATCCTGTTACTGAAAAATTAATTGTTATTGAGATAAATCCTCGAGTTTCCCGTTCTTCCGCATTAGCGTCAAAAGCGACAGGATACCCTATTGCAAAAATTGCGGCTAAACTGGCTTTAGGTTATAATTTAAATGAACTTAAAAACCAGATTACCAAAACAACTTCTGCTTTTTTTGAACCTACCCTTGACTATGTTATCGTTAAAATACCTCGTTGGAACTTTGATAAATTTCCTGGTGCTGACCATCGTTTAGGTTTGCAAATGAAATCAGTGGGGGAGGTGATGGGTATTGGCCGAAATTTCCTGGAGGCGTTACAAAAAGCTTGTCAGTCTTTGGAAAATGGTAAAATTGGCCTCGGTGCTGACAATCAGGAATGGACAAATATCTCTGACGTTTTAAAACGATTGGAAGTGGTTTCTGACGACCGTCTTTTCAGACTCAAAGATGCCATGAAGCTGGGTGTTGCTACCCAAACCATACAAGGTCTTACACGCATTGACCCTTGGTTTTTAAAACAGATAAAGCGCTTATTGAAATTTGAAACCGGTTTAGAAAAATATCATACCATTCAGGATGTCCCTGCCACTTATTTAAGAGAATTAAAAGAGGTCGGCTATTCAGATCTTCAGATTGCCAGATTGATGCATGAGGAAGAAGAAAATGTCCGTGCGTACAGAAAATCTCTGAATATCAGAAGAACCTTTAAAATGGTTGACACCTGTGCTGCCGAGTTCGAAGCGAAAACTCCTTATTTCTATTCTACATTTGACCAAGAAAATGAAAGTATTCCAGGTCAGGAAAAAAAGAAAATCATTGTACTTGGATCAGGTCCAAATCGTATCGGTCAGGGCATTGAGTTCGACTATTGTTGTGTTCACGGATTATTAGCTATAAAAGATGTTGGTTTTGAATCGATTATGGTAAATTGTAATCCGGAAACCGTTTCAACAGATTTTGATATTGCCGATAAGCTATATTTTGAGCCTGTGTTCTGGGAACACCTGGAAGAAATTATCGAATTAGAAAAACCCGAAGGAATTATCGTTCAGCTGGGAGGACAAACAGCGTTAAAACTGGCCAAAACTTTCCATAACAAAGGAATTCCTATTATTGGCACTTCCTTCCCAAATATGGATCTGGCCGAAGACAGAGGGGCCTTTTCTGATTTATTGAAAAAACTAGAAATACCTTACCCGGAATATGGTGCAGCCACCGAAGTTGACGAAGGAATAGAAATTGCCAAAAGAGTTGGTTATCCTGTTTTAGTAAGACCCTCCTATGTTTTAGGTGGTCAAAGTATGCGAATTGTTATCAACGATCAGGAGCTGGAAGCTCAGATGCTGCATATTCTAAAAAATCTTTCCGGTGATACCATTCTCATCGACCATTTTCTGGACAGAGCTAAAGAAGCCGAAGTGGATGCCATCTGTGATGGTGAAAATGTTCATATCATGGGTATCATGGAACATATTGAACCTGCAGGTGTACACTCAGGCGATTCTTCCGCTGTATTACCAACGTATAGTCTAAGTGTTGAGGCTGTTACAACAATGGTTGAATATACTGAAAAATTAGCTTTTGCATTAAATATTAAGGGCCTTATCAATGTTCAATTTGCTATTAAAGACAATAAGGTTTATGTCATTGAAGCAAATCCACGTGCTTCCAGAACAACCCCATTTATTGCAAAAGCCTATCAGGTTCCATATTTACAGATAGCTACGAAAATAATGTTAGGTACACATAAACTGACTGATTTTGATATAAAACCTCAACCACGCGGTTTTGCCATTAAAGTTCCTGTATTTTCCTTTGATAAATTCCCTAATGTGGATAAAAATTTAGGGCCTGAAATGAAATCTACCGGGGAAGAGATTAGATTTATCAAAGATTTGAGCGATCCGTTTTTCCGAATGCTTAACAATCAGCGTAACATGTATCTTAGCCGGTAAACTTACAGGCAGCCTACTTTCGTTCACCCATTTCGACCAGATAAAACGTTGCCTTTTTAATTCCCTCTAAGGTGTCTGTACGCGTATATTGTGCTATGGAGATTTTATAATTTCCCGTAGAGGGGAAGATAATACGTTCCTGAAGCGGTATTTCAACATGGCATACATTCTTATTGCATTTTCCCGCCCAGGCGCCTGTTTCATTAGTTAATTGCAAAGAAAGAATTTGAGAAATACGTTTACCATCTGGAAACTGCGTGTGAATACGTGTATAAACGTTTTCATAATTGAATTGAGGATCAAAGTTAAGTTGAAACCTCATAGCATAAAACCTGGAAGTATCCGATATAGAAAAATCAACGGCCAGACTGTCTGAGAAAATCCATCCCGTATTTTCTTTAATTAAAGCTTCTTTTTCAAGAATAATCCTTTCTTTACTGCAAGAAAAGACGAAAACAGCCATTAAAAAAAAAACAGGACGAATATTCATATGTTCATTTATTTAAAATAATCGCGCAATTTTTCATATAAGGTACGATCTGATTTCTGAGGAGATGGCGTGAAATTATCCATAGACCTCATCTTTTCTAGTAGTTCCCTTTCCTCGTTCGTTAATTTCTTAGGTGTCCAAACATTGACATGAATGAGCTGATCCCCCTTTCCGTAACCTTGAACAGAAGGAAGCCCTTTGTCTTGTAAACGAAATATTTTACCAGATTGTGTGCCAGGGGGTATTTTTATTCTCACTTTTCCATCTAACGTAGGTACTTCAACCTGGGTACCTATAGAAGCATCGGCAAAACTCAGAAATTGTTCGTAGAGGATATTTTGACCATCTCTTTGCAGAAATTCGTGTTCTTTTTCCTCTATATTAATAATAAGATCACCAGCAGGGCCCCCTTTTTGACCCATATTTCCTCTGTTGCGCATACTTAATTGCATACCCGATTCTACTCCTGCAGGAATATCAATATCGATGGTTTCTTCCCCGTGAGAAGTACCTGAACCCTTACAACCTCCGCAGAAAGAAGAAATAATTTTTCCTGAACCATTACAAGTAGGACAAGTAACTGTCGTTTGCATTTGTCCGAGGAAAGTATTTCTCACCTGACGCACAACCCCATTTCCACCGCAGGTATTACAAGTTTTAACAGAACCTGTATCTTTTGCACCTGAACCATTACAAGTAGTGCAGGCCACGTCTTTTTTAACTTTAATTTTTTTATGAACACCGTGGGCAATTTCTTCTAAGGTAAGCGCCACTTTAATTCGCAGATTAGCACCTTTTTGACCTCTCTGTCTTCCAGAAGCTGACCCTCCGCCCCCGCCGAAGAAAGAACCAAAGCCAGAATCACCAAAAACATCCCCAAACTGGCTAAAAATATCTTCCATTGTCATTCCACCACCAGAGAAACCACCCTGTCCATCCACACCTGCATGGCCATAGCGATCATATCTGGCTTTTTTATCAGGATCACTGAGGACTTCGTAAGCTTCTGCAGCCTCCTTAAATTTATTCTCAGCCGATTTATCATCAGGATTTCTATCAGGATGGTACTGAACAGCAAGTTTACGATAAGCCTTTTTTAGTTCCGAGGCATCAGCCGATTTAGATACACCTAAAACCTCGTAATAATCTCTTTTAGCCATATTTAATGGTTCTTCTTGTTAATTTTTAGTAGTAGATCCTTAGTTTCCGACAACAACCTTAGCGTAACGGATAATTTTATCTCCTAATTTATACCCCTTTTCAATCGTATCAATAATTTTCCCCTTTAATTCCTCACTAGGTGCTGGAATTTCGGTTAGCGCCTCATGCAATTCAGGATTAAAATCCTGATGGTGAGTTTCCATGGGTTCGAGCCCCTTATTTTTCAATACGGCATAAAGCTTGTGATATACAATATTTGCCCCTTCGCTAAATACTTCTTTACTTCCGGGTTCATCTGCAATTTTCTTTGCTCTGTCGAAATCGTCTAAAACAGGCAAAATAGCCAAAATTGTTTCTTGAGCAGCGGTACGCATCAAATCAAGACGTTCTTTTACGGTTCGCTTTTTATAATTATCAAATTCTGCAAACAGCCTTAGATATTTATCTTTTAGCTCCTGATTTTCCTTTTCCAATTTTTCAATACTGCTGGAAGTATCTTCATTTTGAGTTGTTTCATTTTCAATTTCCTCTTGTGGTTCTGTACCATTTTCAGGAAGTTCCTCATTTTCTAAATCAAAAGATAGACTCATATTCATTTTTTTTGTAACAATACCATTCATCAATTATATTGCCATACTTTATTTTGCGACAAATTGTCATATTAAGAAAGGAAGTTATCTCATTTTGACTCCATTTTGGCATTATTTTGCAAAAAAGAATCCAACATCAATAAATCTAGGTTTCTGGCCAGAACCTTTCCGTCCGGACCTATCAAATAGGTAGTTGGGACCTCTTTAATTTTGAACAAGGAAGAAACAGGAGCGTCAAAAAACCGTAAACTTTCCGATAAATCTAAAATATGATAAGGCCAGTTAAGCCTATCATTCTGAATGGCCTGTAACCAGGCACTTTTTGATTTCTCAATACCTATACTTACCAATTGAAATGAATGAGCTTCCTTAAACTCAGAATTTTTAAATCTTTCATAAATTGACCGAAGTTTAGGATTTTCTCTTCTACAGGGCCCACACCAGCTACCCCAAAAATCAATGAAAACATAACTCCCTCTAAAATTTTCCAATCTAAACAATTGTCCTGACAAGGTTTTTGCAGAAAAATCAGGAACTTTATCATTTTCAAGAAAGGTTGGTTTAAAATAAATATACCTTCCAATAACAACAGCTAACAGAAACAAAAGCAATAGATAGGTAATTTTCCGACTCATTTTCCCGTATTTTAAATCTTAAACTTAAAATAGATAATAGTTAATAAGGGAAAAAGGTTGTTTAAATATGCTATATTCGACTTTTAAAAAGCCAAAAAAACGAATGCTATGAAAGCAATTATTCCTGTTGCAGGCGCTGGCACTCGATTACGACCGCTCACCTATACCCAACCGAAACCACTCATTCCGGTAGCTGGTAAACCCATTATATCCTTTATTCTGGACCCTCTCATCGAACAAGGGATTACCGAGTACTTATTCATTTTAGGTTATCTGGGTGAAAAGATTAAATTTTATGTAGAGCAGAATTATCCTAATCTTTCTGTGTCCTATATTTATCAGGAAGAAAGACTTGGTTCAGCACATGCCTTATGGATTGGCAGAACTTTTTTTAAAGATGCAGATGAAGTTATTGTTGCTTTTGGTGACGCCATCATCGATGTTGATTTTTCTCTGTTCATGAAATCTCCATACAGTTGTATCGCCATAAAAAGAGTAACAGATCCAAGAGATTTTGGTGTTGTTGAAATTGGAAGTAATAACCTGATATCCAAGGTGGTTGAAAAACCCAGTATTCCCAAATCAAACAAAGCCATGGTTGGCATTTACAGAATCAAAGAAGTTCCACAACTCATTGAAGCACTTGAATATAATATTGAAAACAATATACATACAGCAGATGAATTCCCATTAACGGATGCCATAATGCGTATGATTTCTGCTGGTATTCCATTCTCAGCCATTGAGGTAGATAACTGGTTCAATTGTGGTAAAAAAGAAGTTCTTTTAGAAACAAATGCCATTTTTCTGGATAGAGAAGGTTATGCCTCCGTTGATTTACCCCCTTATGATAACACTATCATTATACATCCCGTTAGTATAGGAAAAAAGTGTAAATTGACCAATTCTATCATTGGGCCACATGTTACCATTGGCGATAATGTAGAAATTAATCAATCTATTCTCTCTAATTCCATTATTGGGAATTACAGTAAATTAAATGAAATCATATTAAAGAAATCAGTGGTAGGAAATGACGTAAGTTTATCATCAGCGGGACAGAGTCTCAGCATAGGTGACAACACAGAAATCGATTTCGGACATCAATAAAAAAATCCTCCATAGTTTTTAATAAAACTATGGAGGATTTTAATATGATAGATCAATTTTTAGGAAGAAGCCAGTGCTGAAGCACCACCTACTATTTCCAAAATTTCTTTTGTAATAGATTCTTGTCTTGCCTTATTGTAAGATATTTTAAGATCTCTTAAAAGCTCATTTGCATTATCTGTAGCTTTATCCATCGCAGTCATTCTGGCTCCATGTTCGGAAGCATTGGTATCGAGAACACATTTTTGAAACTGTGATTTTAAAATCGAGGGAATAAGAAAGGTAAGTAAAGAAGATTTATCAGGCTCAAAGATATAATCTGCTTTATTTTTACTTCCATCTTTAACATCGATTGTAGGAACGGGCAGGAATGCTTCCAGTTCTGCAAACTGAGTAGCTGCATTTTTGAATCTGCCATAAGCAATATCCACTGCATCAA
This sequence comes from Bacteroidota bacterium, assembly GCA_041159865.1. Lineage (GTDB taxonomy): Bacteria > Bacteroidota > Bacteroidia > Chitinophagales > Saprospiraceae > BJGN01. The sequence goes on along the minus strand of JBEAXK010000120.1, from coordinate 26,399 downwards.
AATCGCCGTTTTCGAAAGCATTCATTAGTAATACCGGTACTTTAGCTACATTATCAAAGGATAAGTTTTCAAATAGAGGAATATAATCTGTGATAAAATGAGCTTTAGGATAGCGTTTAATCAGATTTTCATACCCTTTTTTACCTACACAAAGAATGGTCAGATTTCCATCTTCCAATACTTTTTTGTATTTATCTTCTATAGCCTGTACTGCCGCTTTTACCACATTAGAATTAAAGGCACCACAAAGTCCCCTATTAGAAGTAACGACAACGACACAAGCTTTATTTACAGTTCTTTGCACGCTAAAAGTAGAAGCAAAGTCACCATCTAAATTAGAGAGGATATTTCTAAGCAGAGCGGTTTGTTTTTCTGCATAAGGTCTCATTTGTTGAATGGCCTGTTGGGCACGTCTCAACTTTGCGGCAGAAACCATTTTCATAGCCTTCGTAATTTGCTGGGTATTATTTACCGAGCGAATTCTCTCTCTTACTTCTTTTAAATTAGCAGCCATAATTATTTATTTAACCAAAATTAAAGCGAGTAAGCTTTTGACAACTCATCAGCAAGGGCCTCAATACGTTGTGTGTCTTCCTTTTCTAATTTACCAGCTTTAAAGTTTTGTAAAATCTCCGGATATCTTTTTTCCAGGGTCACAAGGAAATTATTTTCAAATTCCGAAACCTTATTGACAGGAACGTTACGTAATTTTCCAAAGGTACCCAAGAAAATAATGGCAACTTGTTTTTCAACAGAAAGTGGTGAGTATTGAGCTTGTTTAAGTACCTCCACATTACGCTTTCCTTTTTCAAGAACGGACTGAGTAGCGGCATCAAGATCGGAACCAAATTTAGCAAAAGCCTCTAATTCACGGTATTGCGCCTGATCTAATTTCAGTGTACCTGCCACTTTTTTCATTGACTTAATCTGAGCATTACCCCCTACTCTGGAAACGGAAATACCTACGTTAATGGCAGGACGAATACCTGCATTGAAAAGATTTGTTTCCAAGAATATCTGACCATCTGTAATAGAAATTACATTGGTTGGAATATAAGCAGAAACGTCTGATGCCTGCGTTTCGATGATAGGCAGCGCAGTCAATGAGCCTCCTCCTTTCACCATTGGCTGACCTTTGGCATCTTTACCATTTTTCAATGACTCTGGTAAATCATTCATTGTTCTGGCTATACTATCATTATTGATGATTTTAGCAGCTCTTTCCAATAATCGAGAGTGCAAGTAGAATACGTCACCTGGATAAGCCTCACGACCTGGAGGACGACGAAGAAGTAAAGAAACCTCACGGTAAGCAACCGCCTGTTTAGACAAATCATCATAAACGATAAGTGCCGGACGACCTGTATCACGGAAGAATTCACCAATGGAAGCGCCTGCAAATGGTGCATAGAATTGTAAAGGTGCCGGATCAGAAGCGGAAGAAGAAACAATAACTGTATAAGCCATTGCTCCATTTTCTTCTAAAGTTCTGGCAACCTGTGCCACTGTAGAAGCTTTTTGACCAGACGCTACATAGATACAAAATACGGGTTCCCCCCTATCGTAAAATTCTCTTTGATTTATAATCGTATCAATAGCAATAGCCGTTTTACCTGTTTGTCGATCCCCGATAATCAACTCTCTCTGACCTCTTCCGATAGGAATCATAGCATCGATGGCTTTGATACCTGTTTGAAGAGGTTCATTTACAGGTTGGCGGAAGATAACACCAGGTGCTTTTCTTTCCAACGGCATTTCATAAAGATCACCCTGAATAGGACCTTTACCGTCAATAGGCTGGCCTAAAGTGTTGACAACACGACCAACGAAACCTTCTCCCACCTTGATGGAAGCGATTCTATTGGTTCTGTGCACTCTGGAACCTTCGCGAATCCCGTCTGCAGAACCCATTAATACAACACCGACATTATCTTCTTCCAAATTTAAGACGATAGCTTGCGTTCCTGTACTAAATTCAACTAATTCGCCTGATTGCGCATTATTCAATCCATACACTCGAGCAATTCCGTCTCCAACTTGTAAAACGGTACCGAACTCTGCTAATTCAGCAGTATCATTAAATCCAGAAATTTGCTGTTTCAGGATTTGGGAAATTTCTTCAGGTCTTACGTCACCCATTTTTTTTATGTTTTGCTACTGATTCAAATAAATATTATCTGTCGCGTTAATTTAACGCGCTATAATTTTAGACTCGTAAAGATTTTCTGCAAATGATTTTTTCAACCTAAAAATCTGATTTTTAACACTTGCATCATATACATAATCTTCCATTTCAATAACGAATCCTCCGATTAAAGATTCATCAATGACCGATTCCAATTCAATATTTTTGAAACCAATCTTAGAGGAAGAAGCTAATTTCATTATTCTATCCTGCTCTTCTTTTCCTAAAGGCTGAGCAGAAATAACTTTAATAGTAGATATTTCCTTTAATGTTTTATATTGAGAAAGGAAAGATTCTACAATCGACGGAAGATGAAACTCACGGTGTTTTGTAACCAGTAATTGAAGAAAAAGCAAAGTTAGCTTACTTAATTTACCGTCGAAAAGGGAAGACAAAATTTTCTTTTTCTTGTCATAAGAAATGACAGGGCTACGGACAAACGCAGCAAAGTCAGTATTTACTTTAAGTAAATTTTTCAAAACTTTTGCGTCAGCTAAGGCAGTTTCAATCCCATTCTGTTCAACAGCAAGATCGATCCATGATTTAGCGTAACGAAAGGCAATTTTATTAGTGGTCATTTTTTTTCCTTAAAGGCGTCTAAAAACTAATTTTCGAAACGAATCTCGTCCACTAATTTTTGTGTTAATTGTAAACTCTCCTGTTTATCTGATAGCCGTTGGTGGATTAATTTTTCAGCAATTTCGATCGACATCAATCCAATTTCATTTCTAACATTAGTTAGCATTTCCATTTTCTGGTGTTCAATTTCCAGTTTTGCTGCCTGCGCAATTTTCTGAGCCTCTTCTTTTGCTCTTTCTCTCGCTTCACTGATAATAGCCTCTTTTGCTTCTTTCGCCTCCTTTAGAATGGCAGCTCTCTCTTCAGCGGCTTGTTTTAGTAAATTTTCATTATGAGACTGCAAGGAAGAAATCTCCTCTTTTGCCTTTTTAGCTGCATCTAATGAATTTTGAATATCTGTTTCTCTTTCCTTTAAAGCATTTTGTATAGGTTTGAAGGCAAATTTGCCCATCATACCCCAAAAAAGAAGGAATATTATCGTTGTCCAGATTAAAAGACCCGGCTCTGGGCGGATTACTGAAAAGTCTGCTAAGAAAAGAATCATATTTATATTTTTTTGCTGGTATCAACCAGTTCATTTAATAAAAGATAAAAATGCCGCCAGGTGCCAACCGCACCTGACCTGCATTTCTTTCAGTTTAACCCTGATTACTTAACGAAAATCGATAAGATAATCGCGATAAGGGCAGCGCCCTCAATAAGAGCGGCCATAAGGATCATATTAGAACGGATATCTCCAACAACTTCTGGTTGACGGGCAATGGCTTCCATTGCTTTAGAACCGATGTTTCCAATTCCAATTCCTGCGCCTATTACGGCTAATCCTGCACCAATTGCGGCTAATGTTCCAGTCATGATGACAATTTTTATTATAAATTAATGATGTTCGTGATGTTCTTCAATAGCAGCACCAATATAAGAGGCTGTTAATATACAAAATACAAAGGCTTGCACAAAGGCTACCAAAAGCTCAATAGCCATCATAAATAAGGTGAGTGGAACTGCCATTACACCTCCCAGAATTGATCCGCCTAAACTTTCTCCCGCTTGTCCAAAAATAAATATTAGACTTACAAAAATAATAATTACGATGTGCCCTGCAGTGATGTTAGCAAAAAGACGTAACATCAACGTCATAGGTTTGATAAATAATCCAAGTAATTCAACAGGTGTCAAGATAAATTTTATGGGTAAGGGTACTCCTGGCATATTGAAAACATGTTGCCAGTAATGTTTGTTCCCACTAAAATTGGTTATTAATGCAGCTATAACCGCCAAGACTAAGGTTACGGAAAGATTACCTGTTACGTTACCACTTCCCGGAAAAAAAGGTAACTGACCCACTAAATTTAAACCTAGTATAAAGAAGAAGATAGACATTAAGTAGGGTAGGTATTTTTCATATTTGCTTCCTAAAAACGGAATAGCAACTTCATTTCTGATAAACTCAAATAATGGCTCAATAACTGCCTGCACTCCTTTGGGTGCCTGACCCTTTCGGGTGATATAACTGACAGCTGCTTTTCTGAAAAGGAAAAACAAAATCAAAAAAGCCAGTATCATCGTAAATACGTTCTTTGTCATACTGAAATCATAGAAAGAAGTAATTCCACCTCCCATAATGCCACCGTCATAAGACGTTTTTTTGTCCAGGTTATAACACTTTTCGTCATAAACAACCTGGTAAGTAACTTTACCATCTGCGGCCTCTTTTTCTGTATAACAAGAAACTTCTACTTCACCTTCCATTGGAAATCCATCCTGATTTACTCTCATGATGGAACCATGAACCATTACATATCCATCAATGGCTTTTGAACCAGAACCATGGTGGTGCATGTGGAAAGCACTGGACATGATGAACTTGATTCCACTTTCAGGAGCATATAAAAGACAAGGTAAGGGCAAATAGTAATCGCCGAATAAATGAAAAGCATTCGCGTCGCCAATATGGTGGAAAGCGGAAGCACCCGGATCATATTTCTCTTCATGATGGCATGAACATTCATCATGGTGGGCTGTTGCATGCTCTGATTCCTCCGTTTGTTTAGATGCGCCTTCAGCAGATGATATATTCGCCATTATAACGAACAAACAGATGAATGGAACCATGAATTTTTTCATTCTAATTATTCTTTTATTGCGCTTTTTTAAAATCGCCACAAAATTAGACATTTAAATGATTTAAAAAAAATATGTGGGAATTTATTTTCTTTATAGTTTACCTTTTTACATTTGACAGACCTTAAAGTTTCAAAATGGCAAAATATGATGTTCTAATCATTGGTTCCGGAATTGGTGGTCTCACCACGGCAATCAAAATTGCGGAGGATAATCCTGGTTTATCGGTATGTGTACTTACTAAAACCGTTGAGGGAGAGAGCAATACACGTTATGCACAGGGAGGAGTTGCTGCAGTGTGGAATCCTAAAGTAGATTCTACTATGAAACACAAAGAAGATACGCTCGATGCAGGAGATGGACTTTGTAATGAAAAAATTGTTGACATCGTGGTCAATGAGGGGCCCCTTCGCGTGCAGGAACTCATTGAGTGGGGAGCTCGTTTTGATAAAAAAGAAACCGACGGCACTTTTGACCTGGGCAGAGAGGGGGGGCACTCAGAAAATAGAATTTTACATTATAAAGATCTTACCGGATGGGAAATGCAAAGAACTTTAATGGCTAAGGCTGACGCCATTAAAAGTATCAACATTTACGAGCATTATTTTGCCATTGATCTCATCACCCAACACCATCTGGGTTATGCTGTTACACGCTTAACCCCAGATATTACCTGCTACGGTGCGTATGTCCTTAATAAAGAAACGGGACAGATTGAAACCTTTCTGGCAAAACATACCATCATCGCAACGGGTGGTGCTGGTCAGGTTTACCGCTCTACCACTAATCCAGTGATAGCCACAGGCGATGGCATCGCTATGGCCTACAGAGCAAAAGCCTGGCTGGAAAACATGGAATTTGTCCAGTTTCACCCCACTTCTCTCTATAATCCTGGAAGAGATAATCCGGTTTTCCTGGTTTCGGAAGCGGTTAGAGGAATGGGGGGTATTCTGAAAGATAGAAATGGTCATCCATTTATGGATAAATACGATGCCAGAAAATCTCTTGCTCCCCGTGATATTGTTGCCAGAGCTATTGATAACGAGATGAAGATTATGGGAGAGGAAAATATGTTTTTAGATTGCAGACATATTCCCGAAGAAGAATTCATTCAACATTTTCCCACCATAAGAGATAAATGTCTTAGCGTTGGCGTAAATCCTGCTAAAGACATGATTCCAGTGGCACCAGCCTGCCACTATATATGCGGTGGCATAAAAACAGATGAAATGGGTCGAAGCTCCATTGCCAGACTTTCAGCCGTTGGCGAATGCACCAGCACTGGCCTGCATGGTGCAAACCGACTGGCTTCCAATTCTCTCCTGGAAGCTATGGTTTTTGCACACCGAATTGCCCTCCATGTGCGTGAAGTCATTGGCACGGGAACCTTTAACCATCAAATTCCCGACTGGAATGCATCAGGAACAACTGATCCAAAAGAAATGGTGTTAATTACCCAGTCCATAAAAGAATTAAAGGAAATAATGAGTAGTTATGTGGGTATTGTCCGCTCAAATATAAGATTAAAAAGGGCCTTAGACCGTTTATGGCAGTTAAATCAGGAAACTGAAAATTTATATGCTTCAACAACGCTAAGTCCTCAGTTATGCGAACTTCGAAACCTCATCAATATTGCTTATCTTATCACCAGGACGGCAAGAATGCGCAGAGAAAGCAGAGGATTACATTTTACTACGGACTACCCTCAAAAGCAAGATATTGCGCAAAGTCTTATTTTGTAAACGCTCTTTCTTGTTTTGAAAAGTCAAATAATGAAAATTGAATGATTCCCTTTCTTTGAAGGAAATGCATACAGGAGACTTTTAAGACACCCAAACCATATATAAGGCTTCGTTTGAAATTAATAGAGGAGGCATCGGCGAAATACAAAGTAGGACAAGTTATTTCGCCGATGTTACATCCACCATAAATAGCCTGTGCCAACATCTGGTTGTCAAACAGGAAATCTTCAGAATTATGATGAAATGGGATACGGAGCAAAACATCTTTGGTAAACGCCCGGTAACCTGTATGGTACTCTGATAATTTATGTCCGCCCAATAAATTTTGAATGAGTGTTAAAAACCTGTTAGCTATGTACTTATAAAGAGGCATTCCTCCTTCAAGCGCTCCTTTACCTAAAATTCTGGAACCCAGGACCACATCGAAAAGACCCTCTCCCAATAAATGAATCATTGGAATAATAAGTTTAGGTGTATATTGATAATCTGGATGAAGCAGAATCACAATATCTGCATCAAGAGCGAGTGCTCGGTGATAAAGAGATTTTTGATTACCACCATATCCACGATTTTGTTCATGGATGATCAGTTCCCGAATACCCAGTTTTTCTGCCAGCAAAGCGGTGCCATCCTGACTGGCATCATCACAAAGGATAACATCGTCAACCCAATCGAGCGGAATCTCTTTATATGTTTTTTCTAAAGTACGAAGGGCATTGTACGCAGGGAGGACAACAACCACCTTTTTTCCTTTGTACATGCTCCTATAATTAGTTTATTCGACGACTTCTGCTTCAACGGCAGGTTCAGCAGAATCGAGAAATCCTCTTGTTTCGAGGAAATTAAACCATTTTATGACCTTCTTCATGTCACCAACCTGCACCTTATCTTTATCGTAATTCGGTAATAATTTACCAAAATAAGTTTTCACTGTGTCAGCAGAAGCATCTGCATCACAAGGAGGATTCTCGGTTTTGGTATCTTTTATTTTTTGAAAAATAACTTTTAATTCCTCTGTTTCCCCATTATCAATAAAAATACCAATGGTTTCTAAGGGAGTAAATTGATGTTTACGACTAGAGGCAAAACTGCGTTTTCCTGTGTCTAAATCTTCGATAATGAGCCCATTATTACGATTTGCTACTAAGCGAAAAACACCTGAAATACCGGCTACGGCAACTAACTTTTCTAAATTCATATTAACTTTATTTTGGAAATCCAATGGCGTCATTCCATTTTGAGCGGCAAAATTAAAGATTTTCTTTAATACCGCAGTAAATAATCTAATTTTTCGCGAAGTCTTGATTTTGGCATGAACTGTTTTTCCAAAATGGGTGAAAAAGGAATTGGGCTATCCAGCCCTCCAACCCTCAGAACGGGCGCATCCAGATACTCAAATGCCTTTTCTGAAATGAGTGCTGAAATTTCTCCTCCAATACCCCCCGTCAAGGTGTCTTCATGTAAAATCATTACTTTACCAGTTTTTTTGACACTATTTAATAATGTTTCCTCATCTAACGGCCACAAGGTACGTAAATCTATAATTTCAATAGCCTCATTCAATTCCTGAACGACCTCCCTTGCCCAGATAACGCCCATTCCATAAGTAATTAAAGTAGCAGAATTACCCTCTTTTAAAACAGCAGCTTTTCCTATGGGTAAAGTGTAATATTCCGTTGGCAGTGGTCCAGTTACAGAGCGATATAATCCCTTATGTTCAAAAAACAACACCGGATTAGGATCTTCTAAGGATGCTGTCAGTAATCCTTTTGCATCGTATGGATTCGAAGGATAAACAACTTTAAGACCAGGTGTATGGAAGAACCATGCTTCATTACTTTGAGAATGGAAGGGACCTGCCGCCATACCTCCCCCTGTAGGCATGCGTATAACAACATCAGCATGGGCACCCCATCGGTAATGAATTTTAGCTAAATTATTAATAATCTGATTGAATCCACAGCTGACAAAATCTGCGAATTGCATTTCAACCATCGATTTATAACCTTTCAAGCTCAAACCCAACGCTGCTCCAATAATGGCACTTTCACAAAGCGGGGTATTTCTGACCCTGTTTTTTCCAAATTTATCTACAAAACCTTCCGTTATTTTGAACGCGCCTCCATATTCTGCAATATCCTGTCCCATAAGGATCAAATTAGGAAATTTTTCCATGGACTGTTTTAAAGCCGCAGAAATGGCATCGATAAAACGTTTTTCAGGAACATCGTTTTCAGGTTCAGGTACTATAATGGAAGGCTGCCAGGGCTTATAAACATCTTGTAATTCCAAAGTAAAATCAGGTGAAGGATCCCTAAAATTTTCCGTTTCCTTTAAATCTTCGGCAATTTGTTTTTTAAAAACGTCCTTGATAGCGGTCATTTCAGCTGGGGAAAGCACCTTTTCATTATCAAGAAAACCTTCGAAAAGTAAGACCGGATCGCGAAGTGCCCATTTTTCCATCAGCACTTTGGGGACATACTTAGTACCCGAGGCTTCCTCGTGACCCCTCATTCTAAAGGTCATGCATTCGACCAAAACGGGTTCAGGCCGCAAGGTGATTTCCTCTTTTATTTTTTTAATCGTCTGATAAACCTCCAGTATATTATTCCCATCAATGGTCATTGATTTCATGCCATAACCGATTCCTCTGTCTGCCAGTGTGGCACATTTATATTGTTCGTCAGTAGTGGTAGAAAGACCATACCCATTATTCTCAATAAGAAAAATAACAGGCAATTGCCAAACTGCAGCCACATTTAACGCTTCATGAAATTCACCCTGACTGGTTCCACCTTCCCCTGTAAATGCCAGAGCTACCTTATTTTTACCCGACAATACATCGGCAAGTGCCACGCCATTGGCCAAGGATAATTGAGGACCGAGGTGGGAAATCATACCAACCACCGCATTTTCTAAGGAGCCAAAATGAAAAGAACGATCCCGACCCTTTGTATATCCTTCCATTTTACCTTGCCATTGAGCAAAAAGTCGAGTCAATGGCATTTTTCGGGTAGTAAAAACTCCCAGATTTCTATGTAGTGGAAAAATCATGGAATCTTCGTCCAGTGCCAGTGTAGCACCTACAGATATGGCCTCCTGACCTATACCTGAAAACCATTTGCTAATTTTCCCCTGTCTTAAAAGATTGAGCATTTTTTCCTCAATCAATCGGGGATAAACCAATGCTTTATAGAATTCTGTCAGCTTTTCATTGCTCAACGTTCCTCGCTGAAAAGGAGTTTCAACACTTCTCATTTTCTTCCTGAATTAATGACTAATAGCCCGAAAAAGTAGGACAAAATACGCCCAATCCTTTCGTTTTTCCAAACCTGTAGCCAAACAACAATTCGTGTCCGCCAGTAGTAAACGAATTAATCAGCGTCAGTGGATAAATATAACGGTAAGAAATCTGATAGGTATCTATTTTTAGACCAAAAATGGCACCGACAGACAGATTCTCATTTTTAAAATGCAATTGCTCTCTATTCAACGAGAAAGTACTTCGAACCGCTACTTTTTTTGAAATAGGTATATTAAAAGTAGCATTTAAATCGGTCTGCCAGTCACCCGAAGGATTTACCTTAATAAAAAAAGAAGGCTCAACATAAAAATCAGGGGAAATTGCCATTTGAAAGCCAGTCAAAAAATGGACTTGGTAATTAGATTTATTTGTAAAATCAAAGGTTACGGGCAAAAGATCTCTGACTGAAACCCCTGCATAAAAGGGATAATGAGAAAAATAAAAGCCTACATGGACATTGGGTGTAAAGCGGGAAGGATTACTACCGGTTACCAAAGGATCATTTGCCGACGGCGTAAATTTATCTTCCCTGACCGTCCATTGATTTCCAGAAATGGCTAGCCCAAATAAAATGCGCGAATTTTTAGTCTCTTCCTGCCTTCCTTTAAAACGGAGATGATAGGAAAAAGAGGCCTCGAATCCCGTATTTCCTGTCAGGCCGTTCTGATCTCTATAAAGCCATCCACCCAGGCCTGTATTTCCTTTATTTGTCTGTATTGCAATTGTTTGAGTATTTGGTGCATTTGGAAATTCAACCCATTGACTCCTATGAGTTGCACTTAAAAGGGTTCCATTTACGGCACCCGCAAAAGAAGGGTTTATATAAAACGGATTAAGGATATACTGATTTTGAATGGGCTGGTATTGTGGAAATCCTTTTTGTAAAAAAAGCAGAAAAATGAATATTGTTAATAAGTACCTCATGCTTTTTACCACTCCACGAATTGATTTACCATCGTTTAACTAAAAAAAGTGATTTATTCATATAAAATGGTTTTGCCCCCTATTTTTATACTTTAAATTAGCTTCATTGCAAAACTATAATAAATTACTTACAAATTTGCATAAGGAAACCTCCCTGTACATTTTATTGTCCTTGATAAATTTGAACATCTATAGCAGGCAAAAATCAATTAGTATTCTATTCAAAATAAACACTAATTCATTGGCGTTTTAGCGTAAAATGCCCTCGCTTTGGAAGTTCCCCATTTTTCAAATCTACGACATACCAATAGTCATTTTCAGGCATTGGCAAAGAGCCAAAAGTTCCATCCCATCCCTTAACAATGCCCTTGTATTGAGACAAAAGTCTTCCGGAACGGTCAAAAACAGAGATTATACAGTCAGGAAAGGCTTCAATACCTCCAATCTCCCAAAAGTCATTATAACCGTCCCCATTGGGTGTAAAAAAATTAGGAATTGAAATCTGCGGGAAACCTAACAATAGATTTAATTTTTGATCTCTACAACCGTTTTTATCTTTAACATAGAGGGAATAATAATTTCCAGAAATAATAGAAATCGTTTTATCTGCCTGAAAATAATCGTTATCGCGGGAGTAATAATAAGGTGGCGTTCCGCCTTTAACCTCCAGCGTAACTCTAAAGGGTACAGAGGCATCAAAATCGATCAATTGCGGAAGTTCATTCATTCCAACCTTTTTAGCTCCATATCCAATACATCCACCCTCATCGGTGACCGTAATTTTAAAAGAAGTGGGAGCTGACACCGTCAAAGAGGCATTCGTTTTTCCGTTATCCCACAAATAGGTAGCGTACTTCTTTGAAGGTTGCACAACAATGGAATCACCACGGCAAAACGAGGTATCTTTGCCCAAATCGACCTTAAAAGCAGGTAAAGCCGAAACCCTGATACTGTCCTCCGACCAACAGGAACCCTTTCTTACTTTTACGGCATAAACCCCATTTTTTCCTACTGCATTAGTTTGCGAAATGGTACCATCAGACCATTTGAATTCATTATAAATAGAACCTGCATCGAGCGTAACTTTTCCACCAAAACAATAATTCTGGTCAGGTCCCATCTCATATTGAAAGGGGTCTTGTCTCCTTACATGAAAGGAATCTATAAATGACCCGCACTGATTTTCCAATTTCACCCAATAAAGCCCAGTATCGCGAATTACTTTTCTATCGGTTTTTGTTCCGTCTGACCAGCCCAGCAAATTAAAGCCTTGTGCTTTATTTAAAACCAAAGAATCATTCAAACAAAAAGATGTGTCGGGGATAGCTGAAATCTCTGGAATTTGTGTGTATATATGAATATTTTTTACAGAGTGAATATCTGTTGAACCACCTGTTGAAGCGGTAAAACCCATATAACCCGCATAATTGATAGGATAAAAACCTTCCAGCGTGATAGTGCTGTCAATCGTTACTTTTATATTCCCTTGATTGTATTCTACCCTGGCTTTTTTATACTTATTGTCTCTCAGTTCTCTAACGGCAAATAAGGTAGGCTGACTATTCGTTGGGCACTCTGAATAATTCTGCCCGTTGCCATAACGAATCTGAAGCTCAGGATTTGCCCCTCCACAATTATTATAGGTATCAAGTACCACCATTAACCCCCTTGGATTCTGGGGAATTCCAACCCCACTTCCACTGATATATCCCGTTGGCGGACTTACAAGGAAACAGAAGGCAATGCCATCGGCACTGGAACCTTCAAACATTCTGAATTCAAAAGAAACCGCCCATTTGCTGCAAACGCTTAAATCTATTGCTTCCTTTAAGAATAACCCTCCATTTCTAAACAACTGAGCGGGACAAAGAATAATTTCATCTTCGTTATTATCTGCATCCCCATTGGTGTCTCCTACGCGCGTATCAGCTACAAGGTTCCATTTATCGGTATTCAATGGAAAGCCAGAAAGAGAGGCAAACACATTGTCTTGCGCGCGCAGTGAGGAATGAGACAGATATAAAAAAAATACCCCCAAAGTTATATGGAGAACCAAGGGGGGTATTTTTGTTATACAAGTAAAGCCCATTTTATTTAAAACCAGCTGGTTCCATAACCCATAAATGGCCAGGGAATACTTGCTAAAATAAGAATAAGACCTATCAGATAAGCCCAAAAAATGCGACTGAACGCTTTCTTTTCAGGGGCTACTTTTTTTGCCATAATATATCCAACAGAAATGATTATGATAGCCAAAATCATCATAGAAGTATGTTCAACCAAAAAGAAACGGCTCATGGCATTCTTCATTGATTCAGCAGAAAAAACCACTTTTGGGCTAATTGCATATAATATCAACCCCACTAAAAGCTGTATGTGACAAGAAATGAAAGCAAACAGAGGCATTTTTTTATCCTTATCGGTAAAAGAATGATTACCGGACAATTTGCCCGCTACTTGAATAATAGCTAAAACAAGGGTTATTAAAAGAACCCATCTGAAGCCAGAATGTAAATGAACCAAAACAGGATACATATTTGTTGATTTTAAAGGTTATCGTCCAAGGTGAATGAGTAAAACGCTGATATCTGCCGGAGAAACACCACTAATACGACTTGCCTGACCAATAGTCATAGGTTTCATGCGCGTTAGTTTTTCTCTCGCCTCAGCGGAGAGCGAAGTTAAGGAATGATAGGCAAATGATTCTGATAATTTTAGCATTTCCAGTCTGCTCATTTTATCAACCATTTCTTGTTCTTTTGCCATATAACCGGCATATTTCATATTAATTTCGGCTTGTTCAATGGCTTCCTTGCTATAATGGACGAGAAAATCATTTAAGCCAGGCGTCACGGCTCTGACATCGGCGATAGAAATATTTGGCCGAAGAATAATGCCCTGTGCTTTCACTTTTTGCTTAATGGGCATACTTCCCTTTTCTTCTAACAAAGCATTTATTTGAGAAGGTTCCAGGCTAAAATCATTTAAAAAGCGCGTAATTTTTTTAGCATCAGCCACTTTATCCTCCACCTTTTTAATTCTGTCCTCCATATAATTCATACCCAGCTCAACGGCCAATGGAGTTAAGCGTATATCGGCATTATCCTGTCTGAGAAGTACGCGATATTCTGCTCTTGAGGTGAACATTCTATAAGGTTCCTGGGTACCTTTAGTCACCAGATCATCTATCAAAACGCCTATATAAGCATCGGAGCGTTTCAAGATAAACGGATCTTTTTCCACTACAGAAAGATGGGCATTGATACCCGCCATAAGGCCTTGACTTGCCGCCTCTTCATAGCCTGTTGTTCCATTTATCTGCCCTGCAAAAAACAGCCCTTTCAACAAATGCGTTTCCAGGCTAAGCGAAAGTTGGGTTGGAGGAAAAAAGTCGTACTCAATCGCATAACCAGGACGGAACATTTTCACCTTTTCAAAGCCTGCAATTTTTGAAATCGCTTTATATTGCACGTCTTCAGGAAGAGAAGAAGAAAAACCATTGACATAAACCTCACAAGTAGTCCTACCCTCTGGTTCAACGAATAACTGATGCCTGTCCTTATCGGAAAAGCGGTCAATTTTATCTTCAATAGAGGGACAATATCTTGGACCTAAGCCCCTTATTCTACCATTAAACATGGGAGAACGGTCAAATCCCGTCCGTAAAATATCGTGGACCTCCTGACTTGTATAGGTAATATGACATGGAAGCTGATTTTCCAACGGCGTTGTTTCCGTATAAGAAAAGCGACTGGGATATTCATCTCCCGGTTGTATTTCCATCGCCTCATAATTCAACGTGCGGCCATCTACCCGGGGAGGAGTGCCCGTTTTCATTCTGCCAGACTCAAATCCAAGACTTACCAGTTGCTCCGTTATGCCTTTGGCAGCCGATTCTCCAGAACGGCCACCACCAATTTGTTTTTCCCCTATGTGTATAATCCCATTTAAAAAAGTACCATTGGTCAGTACCACCGATTTACTGTTAATGGACAAACCCATGCCCGTAACGACCCCTTTCACCCGATGATCTTCGACGATTAACTCCTTAACCATATCTTGCCAAAAATCTATATTGGGATGATCTTCAAGCATCATTCTCCATTTTTGGGCAAATTGCATTCGGTCACTTTGCGCGCGTGGACTCCACATAGCTGGGCCTTTAGAAAGATTCAGCATTCTGAATTGAACGGCTGACTCATCTGTAACGATTCCTGAATATCCACCTAACGCATCAATTTCTCTGACAATCTGACCTTTAGCAACGCCACCCATAGCAGGATTACAAGACATTTGAGCAATCGTTTGCATATTCATGGTAACCAATAGTACCTTTGAACCCATATTGGCGGCGGCAACCGCTGCCTCACAACCTGCATGGCCGGCACCCACTACAATTACATCATACGTTTGAAACATGTATCCTTTTCATTAATTGAGAACAAATTTAATCTGTTTTTATCATTTTTGCGGAACAATCCGATTTAGCTTAACTTTACAGTCAAATAATAAATACTAATCATGGCTTACACAGAATCGAATATGCTGCCTTTAGGCACTAAAGCACCCAATTTTACTTTGCCTGACACTCTTTCAGGTAGTGAAATAACCTTATATCAGCTAGCGCCAGCCAAAGCTACGCTCATTATGTTTCTGTGTAATCATTGTCCCTACGTCATACATGTAAATCCGGAAATAATTCGAATAGCACATACGTACAAAAAATCAGGAGTTCAATTTATAGCCATCAGTTCCAATGATGCTGTAAAATATCCACAAGACGGTCCCGAAAAAATGAAAATTCATGCTGTCGAAACGGGGTATTCTTTCCCTTATCTATACGATGAAACCCAGGAAGTAGCCAAAGCTTACGATGCTGCCTGTACCCCCGATTTTTATCTTTTTGACGAACAGTTAACCTTGGTTTATCGGGGACGTATTGACAGTTCCAGACCCGGAAATGATAAGCCTTTGGACGGAAAAGACTTGCGTCAGGCCATTGAAACGGTTCTTTCTGGTAAAGAATTACCCTCTCAGCAATATCCAAGTGCTGGTTGCAACATCAAGTGGAAATAATTCCTTATTTTTTGGAAATAAGATTATTCCCTGTCATTTCCACGGGTAATTTAATCTCAAGCAAGTTCAGAATGGTAGGCGCAATATCTCCAAGTTTTCCTGCTGACACTTTACTGTTTGAAGCATTTTCAGCTACATAAATAACAGGAACAGGATTCATGGTATGAGCAGTATTAGGGGTTCCATCAGGATTTATCATGTAATCAGAATTTCCATGATCCGCAATAACAATAATATGATAATCGTTATTTAGTGCCGTTTTAACCAAATCGGACAAGCAGGAATCTACTGTTTCCACCGCTTTTATAGCTGCCTGAAAATCGCCGGTATGCCCAACCATATCTGCATTTGCATAATTTAAACAAACGAAATCTGGTTTTTTGGTTTGTATGGCCTCCGTAATAAGCTCCGTAATTCCTTTTGCACTCATTTCTGGTTCAAGATCGTAGGTAGGCACTTTAGGAGAAGAAACCATTAAACGTTCCTCCCCCGGGAAGACAGATTCCCGACCACCGGAGAAGAAAAAAGTAACATGAGGATATTTTTCTGTTTCTGCAATTCTAATTTGCGACTTGCCTGCTTTTGAAATAATCTCGCCCAGGGTATTATTTAAGTTATCATTTTGAAAAAGCACAAATACTCCTTGGTAAGATTCATCATACTGGGTCATGGTAACGTAATAAAGATTCTTTTTCGTCATGCCAAATTCTGAAAAATCCTGTTGCGTCAGTACCTGGGTAATTTCACGAGGTCTGTCAGTGCGGAAATTAAAACAGAGCACCACATCGCCATCCTGAATGGTTGCGGTAGGAGAACCGTCCGGTTTGGCGGCAAATAATGGCTTAATAAACTCATCGGTTTCACCAGACTGATAACTTTCACCTATAGAGGCCACCAAATCATTTGATTTGGTACCTTTTCCAGACACCAGTAAATCATAAGCTAATTTGACCCTTTTCCAACGTTTGTCGCGATCCATGGCAAAATAACGACCTATAACAGAAGCCAGTTTTGTCCGCTTATTTTTCAGAAAATCAGACAGATCAGCTATAAAACCCAATCCACTTTTAGGATCACAATCGCGACCGTCTGTAAACGCATGAATATAAATTTCAGCGACCCCCGCATTTTCCAAAATATCAACTAAAGCCTTCAGGTGATTAATATGCGCGTGAACGCCACCGTCAGAAACGAGACCCATTAGGTGGAAAGGTTTTTTATGACTGACTGCATACTCAATAGATTCCAATAAGGTAGGATTTTGAGCCAGGGTGCCTTCGCGAACTTCTTTATTTATACGAGCCAATTCCTGATAAACAACCCTTCCCGCCCCAATATTTAAATGTCCAACCTCGGAATTACCCATTTGACCTTCGGGCAGACCTACTTCTTCGCCAAAGGTAATTAACTCATTATGAGGATAATTGGCTAAAAGATGGTCCATGAAAGGTGTATTTGCCTGAGAAATGGCATCAGAAGAAGCATCTTGTCCAATACCCCAACCATCTAAAATAGCTAATAATACACGGGAATTGCTCATAAATATTTTATTTTTGGAACACAAAGGTAAGGTATAAAACAATAAAAGCGATTATTAGGTATATTAATAAAGCTATACTTTTTGTTTTGACTATTACGTTATAATCAAAAAATATTCCATTACATGAAATTATTCCTAGGTATTATATTCTTCTTCACCCCTTTTTTTCAGACCATTACTACGGACATCACCCGCTCACTAAATGAAGGAAATACAGTTGGTCTAAGTAGTTTTTTGGACAATCAGGTAGAAATATCGATGTCTGAACTGGAAGCAACGGTATCAAAAGCGGAAGCCATAGCACAATTAAAAAAATTCTTTTTAAAAAATCCTGTGAAGTCCTTTACGCAGGCACATCAGGGAAACTCCAAGGGAAATGATTCTGCTTATATTATAGGCAATTTAAATACCCAAAATGGAATATTCCGGGTATATATTTATGTGAAAATAGATGCTGGCAAGCAATATATACAAGAAATCAGGTTTGATAAGGACTGATGATTAATGATGTCGAATTAAAAACTTTTTTAGACGAAAAGGTAGCCGCATACAACACCTTTGATTTTATAGTTAACGATCCCGTTTGCATTCCACACCGATATCATTTGAAGGAAGACATTGAAATCGCAGGATTTTTAGCGGCCACCATTTCATGGGGAAACCGGAAAACGATCGTCCGGAATGCGACCCACATGCTGGATTTACTGGGTGAATCCCCTTTTGATTTTGTCATGTCGCACGATGAACATCAGCTTCATTTATTAGATCATTTTGTCCACAGGACCTTCAATAGCATTGATTACAAATGCTTTATACAATCACTAAAACACATTTACACGGAACATGGAGGTTTGGAATCTATTTTCAGTAAATATGCCGAACCTCAATCGCTGCAATTTGCCATTCATCAGTTCAAGCAACTATTTTTCGAAAAATCGACGGCTGAAAGGAGTAAAAAGCACGTATCAGACCCATTGGCCGGCTCCTCGGCGAAACGGCTTAACATGTATTTACGGTGGATGGTCAGAAATGATAAAAACGGAGTGGATCTTGGCATTTGGAAATCTTTGTCTCCCTCTCAGCTATCCTGCCCGTTAGACATACATACTGGCAATGTAGCCCGGAAACTTGGGTTACTTGAAAGGGTTCAAAATGATGCTCGCGCCGTATTAGCCCTGGACGAAAGTTTACGAAAAATGGACCCTGAGGACCCTGTTAAATATGATTTTGCCCTTTTTGGACTGGGCATTTTCGAAGGGTTTTAGGTGTTATATTTTTCTTACATCAAATCTGCCTTATTTCGTGAGATGAAGTATCAAATTTTTGGCATAATATTTTTTTATTGCCAAAATTTTGTACAAAGTTGAATATCACATTTGCCATTTTCCAGTCGATAAATATAACTTTTTTTAGTCCCAACTTTCTCTACAAGTTATTTCTGGGTCATGTTTGAACTAATTTTTGATGCTATTTTTTGTGCATTATTTAATTTTTCCATCCACTCGTACTGACAGGTCTTTAACAATTGCTCTTTATTTTGAAATTGGAAGAATAGCAAACCTTTACTCACTTCCGCTCTCGAAATAATCATTTCCGAGCTGGTGCCATTATAGCCGTGTTCGGAAAACAACGCCTGGGACGCTACTTTAATTCGCTCCTGCATTTCTTGCTTACTCTTTTGCTTTGCCATAAAAGCTGACAATAAGATTAATATGCAAAAAAATCTTTACCTTACTAAAGTTTCGGAGCATATTATTATAACATTTTTTAAGGAGAATTAAGTTTTTTAGATGTTTATTATAAAATATTTATATCTGATGAATATTCACCCACTTCAAAGATATTTTTAATAAATTTGTTTAGGTGCATTTTTGAATGATTTGGAAATTTGTTTTTAACTCACTCAAAAATAACAAGTTATGCTCAAAAATGCAACTTTTTTATGATTTTATATGGCTGATAATCAGCTTTTTATCAAATCCGAAACATTAGTTTTTTATATGTAAAATAATGAAACGCAGGGACTTTATTAAGACGAGTGCAGCATTTACTGCGGCTAATTTACCGTTGCCCTTACTCTATGCGCAGGTACAAAACCAACTTTCAAAAAACGACAATCCCCAAACCCTTTTTGATGCCATTGTGTTAGGTGTAGGTAGCATGGGCGCTGCCACCTGTTACTATCTGGCCCAACAGGGCTATAATGTGTTGGGTCTCGAACAATTTGATATACCACACGAACTTGGATCTCATGCTGGCCAAAGCCGAATCATTCGCAAAGCCTATTTCGAGCATCCTGACTATGTGCCTTTACTGGAACGCGCCTATAAAAACTGGCAATCGTTGGAAGAGGAAACTGGTGCACAGCTTTATGTTAAAACAGGACTATTGTATTTTGGGAAACCTGAACACGCACTCATCAAAGGATTACGCGAATCTGCCACCAAATATTCCATTCATGTAGATGATTTCAGTGAGCAACAGCAAGTCACACAATTTCCACAATTCACTATTCCATCTGGCTACGACCGGTTGATTGAACCGGATGCAGGTTTTGTTACACCTGAGCGATCTGTGTTGCTTTATACACAACGTGCCTTGCAGTTAGGCGCGACTATCCGCACAAAAGAAAAAACGTTGGAGTGGAAAAAATCAGGTAGTACCATTCAGGTAAAAACGGCAAAAGGAACTTATCAATGTAAAAAGCTAATCATCACGGCCGGGCCCTGGGCGAAGAAGATGGTCCCTAGCCTCTCTAATAATTTGAAAGTCACTCGTCAGATGATTGCCTGGGTGAAGCCAAAGAACTGGAACAAGTTTGAATTAGGAAATTTTCCTTGCTGGACAATAGCTGATCACGAGAAGCCCGGAATATATTATGGGTTCCCGATTTTACCAATAGATAAATTTGGTGGCCCCATCGGACTCAAGCTGGCTCATCATTTTCATGGCACCGTATCCGATCCGGATTCAATCAACCGCACTCCCACTGCGGAAGATGAAGCCAACTTAGTGTATGCATTAAATAAGTTTATGCCAGAAGCATATGAATCAACTCATGTGATGAAGACGTGCATGTACACCAATACGCCTGATGAAAATTTCATTTTGGATTTTGTTCCCGGTTACCAGGATGTTGTAGTAGCCATCGGTTTTAGCGGCCACGGCTTTAAGTTTGCCAGCGTGGTGGGTGAAATTATGACTGACCTGGCCATGAAAGGCAGCACGGAATTACCTATAGAATTTTTAAGTGCCAAACGATTCAGCTAATGAAAAACTTTTTGATACTATTTCTTTCGATGAGTACTACCACACTTTTTGCGCAACAAGGCACAACGCCTTCGCAGGAGGAGCAGCAAATTCGTGACGTGCGTAGGTTGTCGAATCTGGCTATCGCGCAACATGATTCTTTAGGGATAGCAAACTATTGGACAAATGATTTTCACCTGATTTCTTCGCGCAACAGCGAAGTAGCAGGCCGCGAACAAAATAGAAAACTTTTTGCAGTGGAATTCAAAACCCGAAAGGATGTGCTCTATGTGCGCACACCTGTGAAGATAGAAATAAATGCTACATGGAATATGGCTTCTGAAACCGGCACATGGACGGGTCAGTGGCAAGAGTCAGATGGAGTAGTGAAATTATCCGGTACGTATTACGCCAAGTGGCATAAGCTAGAAGGAGAATGGAAAATACGAGGTGAGATTTTTACGCCACTAAGTTGCTCGGGAAGTTCATTTTGCAAACAGAATCCTAACTTGAATTGAAATGAAGAACCTATTTGCTTTTTTATTAATTTCAAATTTTATTTTGCTATTGTCCTCATGCGAAAATTCAAATGAACTCACGCTTTCACCTGATCACTGGGGTAACGGAGAATTAGACAAATACCTGCAGATGGATAGTCGCCCATTCCCAAACAATCCTGCTGCCTATGGTGATAAAGGTGCAGTGACCACCACATTCCATGCGGCCGCAGCCCGTGCCGGACTAGAAGCTTTACAGCAAGGTGGCACATCGGTAGATGCAGCCTTGACGGCATCGATGGCACAGGTCACGTTGAATGCCGGAGCCGTAGTCAGTTTCTTTGGGATTATGAATATGATCCATTACGATGCTGCTACAAGAAAGATCGTGAGCCTTGATGCGACTTGGAATACTGTTAAAGGAGAAACCGACCCAATGACTATCCCCGGTGGAATAGCCAACACAAACGAGGGAATGTATGCACCACGCACCGTGAGTGGCCGCACTGCATTGGTTGGTGGCTTCATGAAGGGTATAGAAGCGGCACATCAACGCTATGGCAAGTTACCATTCAAGACATTGTTCGAGCCTAGTATTTACCTGGCGAAAAATGGTTTCATCATGAATGAGCGCACAGCCGATTTCTTTAAACGCAGAGATGTTCAACTGCGAAGACTGCCGGAGACAAAAGCAACTCTGATTAAACCAGATGGAACGGGTTACACGGCAGGTGATTTGTTTAAGCAACCTGCACTTGCAGCTACATTGGAAAAGATTGCGACTGAAGGTGTGAATTATATGTACAATGGTGCGTGGGCAAAGAAAGCAGTAGCAGCTGTTCAAAAAGATGGTGGCAAAATGACACTAGAGGATTTAGCGAACTACGAAGTAATCTGGAGCGAACCTGTGCGCGCGCAATATGGACCTTATGAACTGGCTGTATTAGGTCCACCTTCGAATGGAACAGTAAATCTCATTGAAGGGCTACACCTCGCAGAAGCTTCAAGTCTTTTCACGAAACCTCATTGGTCGAAAAGTGGTGAGTCGTTGAAGATGCTTTCAGATATCACCAGCATGGCCATGCTTTCCTTGCTTCCGGTAGAAACCCGCGAGGTAATTTATCCGGGTCTCAGCCTGACAGATTCGTCACGTATTTTGAAAGCAACGGCTGTTGAATTGTGGAAGCGCATGACGCAAGGTATAAAAATAGTGCAGTATGCAAACGCTGGCCCGAAGCATTCGGATGTAGTGGTAGCGATTGATCAATGGGGAAACATGACGGCCATCACTCACTCCATCAACACCGTGACCTGGGGAAATGAAGCAATCAATGTGGATGGCATTTCTATTAGTGATGCTGCTTGGTATCAACAAGCGGAAATAAAACGCGCAGGGCCTGGCACGCGTCTGCCTGCACCGATTGAAGTTGGCATTCTGATGAAGGAGGGTAAGCCGATTATTCCGTTTGCCTCCATGTCAGTAGGGCTGCATCATCAAACCGTTCAATCACTGTTGAATATCATGGCGCACAATATGGATGTGGAAGAAGCGGTGAATGCTCCATCTATCCTGATGCCGCTTGCGGATATGACAGTTCCGGCTTCTCCGAAGTTTACAGTTCGTGTGATGGAAGGTGCTTTTGCGGATAGCGTATTGGAGCAAAGCGGTTTGCCTTTTGTGAAAATTCCTGCCAGTGAAAGACGTTATACGCAAGGACTGTGGGTAGGTATCTATAGGGATCCACAAACCAGAAAACTAAAGGCGGTATCACCTCCGTATGCTACTGGAACTGCGTTGGCATACTAACATATAACGTCAGATTAATCAATGGATATGAAAATAAAAAATAGCATTTTGCTTTTTCTTGCCTTAACACTTATTGCCTGCGGCAGTAAAGACATGGTTCAAAATGACAAAGCACTTCTTGATAGTCTTAGTCAACAGTATTGGAATCGGGAATTGAGAACAGGTCATTCGATTAAAATCACCGGAGGTAAGTCGCCATTGCCCGATAAATTGTATTTCGGTAACAAACAAGACTACCAAGAAGATTCTGTTTACTTTTCAAAACTGCTGCAAACACTCCAACAGATTGATGTAAATAAACTGCCCATGAATGCCAGGGTGGATTATGATTTGTTGCAATGGGTAGCCGAAATGCGATTAGAAGGAACACACTATTATGAAAATATATTTCCACTTGTAACACCGTATGCCAATCATTTAAACACAAATGATTTGGTTTTTAAGCAAGCATCCTTTGATAGCGAGACAGACTTGAAACATTATCTTGAATTACTCAATCAATACAGTGAAGTTCAAAAACATGAATTAGCCAAGTTCCGAAGGATGGAGTCACGCGGTATTCGCTTACCAAAACCAGAAATTAAATTAACATTGGACTTTATCAAAACATTACAAGTTAAGCCCACTGCACACCCGTACTATCCACAAGCAATCCGATTACAAAAAATAGACAAAACGAGTAGAGAGTCGTTTCAAGAGAAAGCCAGTCAAATCATTGAACAAAAGATTTTACCCAATCATGATTCACTTTTTAATTTCTTAGGTGGTGATTATTTCAAAAACGCGAGTGAGACCGTTGGCCTCGGACAATATCCAGGCGGCAAAGACTACTATCGCTATTTAGTAAAATGGCACACTACCACAGACCTTACGCCTGAAGAAATTCATGGACTTGGCAAAAAGCAAGTGGCGCAGATTTCCAGCGCGTTGGATAGCATCCGTTTAAGCACCCAATTTAAAGGAGACATGAAAGCCTTTTATACTTTTTTACAAAAGGACAAACGGTTTCTGGCATCCACACCCAATGAAGTGGGTGAGCGCATAAAGAAACCACTCGTCAGGATGGACACCGTCATTCATCGATTGATTTCCGCAAGGCCTAAAGCAGGCTATGATGTTCGCAGGTTAGCGCGCACCCTAGAACCTGCCATGACGTTTGGCAACTATCTTCCACCCGCAGGCGATGAACCACTCGGTGTTTATTATTACAATGGCTCTAAGTTAGATCAACGGCCACTTACTGGTGTAGCCAGTTTGGCATTTCATGAGATCATTCCCGGTCATCATTGGCAAGTAAGTTTGCAAAGCGAGAATAAATCACTTTCGGAGTTCAGAAAAAATATGGTTCTAACCGCTTACTCAGAAGGTTGGGGCGATTACGCTTCTTATCTAGGCATCGAATTAGGTTTGTTTGATGACCCTTATGATTACTGTGGCCGTCTGCTAATGGATATGTTTATTTCCGTTCGATTGGTGGTGGACGTCGGAATGAACCACTTCGGCTGGAGCCGTGAACAAGCCATGGAGTATATGCGCACCTATTTGATTGAATCCGAAGAGCAGATCAACACTGAATCCATTCGTTACAGTTGTGACATTCAAGGGCAAGCACTTGGATACAAAATTGGCAGCTTAAAATTGATTGAACTTCGTAAAAAATATCAAATCGCCTTGGGGAAGAATTTCAGTGTGATCAAATTTCACGATGCCGTTTTAAGAAACGGTAATCTGCCTTTAGCCGTGTTGGAGAAAAGTTTAGATAGGGAATTTGGGGTGCAGTAAGAGGTTTTATTACCTGTTACCCGAGATATAATGTCTAGTTTAACCAGTTTATGCTACATCAATTATTTATGAACTATAAAGTTGTAGAAGTAGATAAAGATTCTATTGAAGCAGTTTTCAATACCTTAACGGGTTTAAGCAAAAAAGTTTTTTTAAATCCTACTTCAGAAATATATCTTAGATATATTGGTGATTTTAATGAAGTAATCATTGTAAAAAACTGGTAACTGAATCGCCTATAGTAAAAATTAGGTAAGATTTGGGTTCCCTCTTTAGAGAAATTATTATTAGACTGTCTTGTTGATAAACAACTTTTTGCCGCACAACAGAATGAATTGGGTTTTATATTCAAAACAAGTTTGTTACTTACTATCCCAAAACCAAGGCGATTTTCAATAGATATTAATATAATTTCCCTTGAACAAAAAGCTAAAATTGAGGAAATATTAGGCAATTTAGTAAAAGATAGTCCTTTTACTAGATGGGAAAGCGATAATAATCGCACAAATTACGTGGACGCTCCCGTAATTCATTACAAATTATTCGGAGCAAAATTACAGAGTTTACGGAACGCTACCTTACCCGAACATTATATTCACTTTTTTACCAAGTCCAGATTCAAAAATTTTATACAATGTTGAAAGTTGTATATCACATTTGCCATTTTCCAGTCGAGAAATATAACTCTTTTTAGTCCCAACTTTCTCAGCAAGTTGTTTCTGGGTCATGTTTGCTTCTTTTCGTGCTTCCTTCAATATTTCACTAATGACAAAATACTGCGCTTTTTCCTCAAAGTTGTCTCGTTTTTCAGCGCCTGTTTTTCCATATTTAATGTCTAATAATTCGTCAAAATTTTTAGCATTCCTAATATTGTCTTCGTTCATTCCTTTTTCTTTTTTGAATTAAAATAAATACATCAGAAAGTTTACTCTTTAAACGAAAGTTTGAAATCTGTTTACCCCATTTTGAAAACAGTTATTTCCCCCAACAGGCAATCTGTCGCCATTACCTGCCGGGGGAAATATATTATTGTTTGGTCTGCGCCGGTTTGGAATAAGGCGGAATTTTAATATCCTTTGCCGGTTGTTTTTCCAGCAACATCAAGACCTCTTTAACTGCCCTTTCCAATTGAGGGTCACGTCCTTGCTGTAGAGATTTTGCATCCTGACGCACGTCAATATCTGGTGCAACCCCTTCATTTTCAGCAATCCATTTATTGGCAGCCGGATCAAAAATACTATTATCAGGAGCCGTTAGTGCTCCCCCGTCAACTAAGCTATAATGTACAGAACTCTTCACGAGACCACCCCAGGTACGTGCACCAATCAGTGGACCGGCATTTCGGTGACGGAAAACCCAGGGAAAGAAATCACCCCCTGATCCTGCCAGTTCATTGATCAACAAGGCCTTTGGTCCGAGTATCCCTGCCGGCAACTTCATGGGCTTACCACCTGGAACTTCATTCGTCATCGCTGCGCGAAGACTGCGGGTCATTAGGTCAGTCATGTAGTCATCTAATAAACCACCCCCATTGAAACGTTCATCAATAACCGCCCCTTGTTTATCTTGCTGCGCAAAAAAGTAACGATTGAA
>JBEAXK010000072.1:0-5042 GCA_041159865.1 Bacteroidota bacterium | reverse complement strand
TTGAGCTTACCAAATCGAATGGTTCTATCCCCAATGCAGTTTAATATGATTGGCTTCCATTTACCCCCAATGATACTCATGGTGCGGGTTACAGGGCAATTTAGTGGGTTGTTAATGAATTTACTGTTCATATTTCTGGTTACCTTTTGGTTACTGGTATTTACTAATTTAGTTACAAATATATACTGATAAGTCTATTTTTGCTAAAAAATAAATCATGAAAAAGAATCAACAAATGGCCATTGCCCTTTTATTTCATTTAGTTATTATTACCTCCGCATTTGCTCAAACAAAATTAAAGCTGGGTAAACAAGAATTCGAATTGCATCATGTTACAGGTTCAATCATAAAATTCCAAGGTGAAAATGTCCTTAAAATTGAAAGAGATTTACAGTCCTTACCATTTGACTTGAATAGATTAGAAGCAACTGTAGATGAAAAGCATTACGCAAAATTAGTTGGGCTTGATGATTTTGAGAATGGAACCATTGAGGTAAAGATGTATAGTCAGATTCAAGACCCATCACCTTTTGCTGGAGCCGCCGGGTTTATTGGCTTGTATTATCGAATTGCAGAAAACGATGCTGCATTTGAATCCATTTATTTACGACCTAAAGTTGGAAGAGCATCAAATCAAATGTTAAGAAACCATGCTGTTCAATATTTTTCTTACCCTCATGCTAAATTCGAAACCTTGAGGAAGAATTATCCTCCTGGCTCTTATGAAGGGTCTGCACCCGTCGCTTTAAAAGAATGGATAACTATGAGAATTGAGGTAAATGGAGAAACCGCAGAAATGTTTATTAACAATTTGAAATACTCCTCTTTTATCGTTGATAAAATGCTGGGTAATGTTAAAAAAGGAGGTGTTGGTCTTTATGTAGATATTGCCACCATTGGATATTTTAAGGATCTAAAAGTAATAAAAAGACCCTATAAGGCACCAGTAAGCAAAGAGGAAAAACAAAATGGTATTTAAAACTTGTGTAACTTTTTAAAAATTTAAAGTAATTAAACTTTTAATTTTGCCAAATACGATTCCTTTAGGTTCCAAATACCCATCTTTGTCCAAACTGCCATTTTACAAAAAAAATAGGCCTAATGACCGCACTAGAACTCATACAACTCCTACAAACCCTTCCTTCACAGACCAAAATAGTTGTACGTGGCTATGAAGATGGTTACAATGATATTTTGAAATTGAACGAGGTAAAAATAAAACCCAAAGCCGATGCAGTTTGGTATTATGGAGAATATGTAGATACCAACGATTCAGAGGCAATCCTTGCGATAGATCTATTTGGTGTAAACCAACGGGTTAAAGATGATTTGATATAATAATTAGATCTTTATGCTGGAAAGACATTATTATTTGCCTTTACACAATTTTAAATTCCTTTCCAATTCTCTGATTTTCAATTCTTTATCAAGAATAGAATCTTTTAAGGCCTCATTTGCCAACACTAAATCTCTATACACCGCTTTACTCACTGATTCTGTGGGTAAATCGCTGGTTTCAACTATTGAATCTTCCTTAATGGTTGTTGTCAAATTGCTTTTTCCTAAGACTAACTTTTTTAATTCCTCGATGCCATCTTTACCATTATAATAAGAGGCAATCACATAGGCCAATGGAACTAAAATGATCATTATGAGTAGAAAACGAGTAAAACCGGTAACTTTGAAGCGCATAATCTATAATTTTATGCAAATATAGCAAGTTAAAGAAAGAAAAAGGCCAGGAAATAAATGTATTTCCTGGCCTTTTAATTCTTCACAAAAGCAGCGTTAATTTATCGTTACAGGAAAAGTTACCTCTACATCTGTTTCTCCTGTAGAACAAGGTGTAGAGGCTTTTTTATCAGGCATGTGCTTCAGACTCACCTTTATACTTCCATTTCCAGCTGTTGTCGTTTTTAAAGTACCCGCAAGGCCCAGTGGATTTTTCTTTTTATCCTGATCCGTAACTTGAACGGCTGGCACACTACCCGATACGGCATAACAAATGAGATGTTCATCACTTTCTCCTTGAATTTCTGCTGTAATATTTTCAGCAGGCGACTTGGATTCATCTAAAAAGGTGGTAGAAATGATATAGCTTGTGTTTGAAGCTAAAACAATAGATTCAATAACAGGAGCTAATCCTCCTGCCCCATCTTTATCGGTCCATTTGAAAGATTTTGCAGCGCCAGTTGAAGGAGTAAATGTGATACTAACAGTGGTAATCAATTCCGATTCATTATCAGGATCTGCTGTTGTATCCTTTTCACAAGACAACGTGAAAATAGTTAAGTAAGTAAAGATTAAATAAATAGAAAAAATCTGATTTTTCATTATAAATATATATTGACATGGTTAACAATCATTATTTATGAATGCCCAAAGGGTATTCTTAAACGAACTACCAGATTTCGCCCAGGTTCCTGGATAAAATATCGAAAGCGGTTCAGGTATTCTCTATATCGTGTATTGGTAGCATTATTTAAAGCAATGCCCAATTCAATATTTGGAAAAAATTTATTTTCAATATGTGTAAGAAATTCTATATCAACTCTGAAGTAGCCATCGGGTGGTAGGGCATAATCAAAATCGGCCGGCACTCGCCCCTGTTTTGCTACATGGGTCAGTTGCGTTCTTATAAAGGAATGCGTGGCATTTTCCTTTGCATTCAGGTAATAGGTAGAAAATAGTTGCACTTTATTTGTAGGCATATAGATTAAAAAATCATTTTCAGTGACATTTCTTCCTTTTACCATGGCGGCTTGAAAGGTGAAATCCCAATGATTATTCAGACTATAAGTCATATTGCCATCAAGACCCGCAATGCTGACATTGGATTGATTATAATTAAATGCAGGAAAAGCACCTCTGATGCTTAAGACCGCTTCTCTTTGAGGCGAAAGGAAAATATATTTGTTAATCCAGTTGTAATAGGCGGTAGATTGAACCTTGAATTTTCCTTCCTTCCATTCGAAATGAATACTATTGTTAAAAGCACGTTCAGGTTCCAAATAAGGATTTCCCTTTTCATAACTGGCTGACCCATGATGTACCCCCTCACTGAAAAGTTCGCTAACATGGGGCGTTCTCCAGGAAGATCCAGTTTGAAATACTAAAAATCCTGAAGTTGATAGGTGAAATACAGAACTCAAGGTTCCTGAAAAACCTTGAAATTGATTTTGCTTAAAATCTTGTAATTTAGGATTTAAATCGTCAATTCTTAGTCTGTTCATATCATAGCGAATACCCCCTTCAATTTCCCAGAGCGACGTCGGTTTTTTATATTTCAGTGTATAATAAACTCCACCCGTCCATTGACTATAATCTGGAATCAAACTTCCTCTATCTGTCGTATTCACTTGTTGCATTGCTGCGAGACCAATATGGCCATGAAAATTTGCATTCCAGTTATGCTCCAGATCTACCTCCCCCCGATAGGTCGTAATTTCAAATAAGATATTGGGATTTTCGAGGGAAGTGGGAAGGGTGCCGAAATTTCTATGAGCATCAAATTCCTTTCGTCTGTTAAACTGCCTGCTCAGATTTATTTCCAAATGACCATCATGTTGAAGATCGATAATATTTTTCCATTGAAAGAACTCATGCAAAATTTGTTGTTGCGGGCGACCTATTTCCCTGGAAAATGCCCCATCAGACAAAGGTCTTCCCCTTTCTATGGCATTAGTCAGATCGGTCAGATTTCCTATATGGGCATCTCTTAAAATACCCAATATAGAAAAGTAGCGGGAGTAGAAAAAAGTAGAATTCAGATTATTTTTCTCGGTACCGAGCATCCAGGAAAAATTTTCCTCTCTCACCCCGGTATTATTCATAAAATAATCGGGCGTATGTAAATTTCCACCATTTTTCAGCGTTCCCTGAATTCTTCCTGACACTGGTAAATTTCCAAAAGAATGATTACCATTTATTTGTCCACTTAAAATACCCAGTTTACCGTTGGACATCCCTTGCAAATGCAACTCACCATCTATTCCTTTTTCCCGTCTTAAAGGAGGAGGTTCAACCAAAATAATACCACCTAAAGCATCACCACCATACCTGATGCTACCTGCCCCCTTAATCACCTGAATTTTTGTAGAAAGGAAGGGGTCAATTTCAGGCGCATGTTCACTACCCCACTGTTGTCCCTCCTGTCTGACACCATTTTGTAAAATTAAAACCCGATTACTGTGCAAACCCTGAATAATGGGTTTAGAAATACTCGCACCCGTATTTAAGGTTTGAACACCAGGCAATTGCTTTAAACTTTCTGCCAGACCAAAGCCCATGGTACTGCGCAAAGCCTCTAAGTCAAGCACCTCTTTGATGGTTGTTTTTCCTATTTTATCCCCATAACCAAGTACGGTTATTTTGTCGAGCATGATGCCTGATTCCCTAAGAACCATAAGAATACTCGTATCTTTTTCTATTAAAAAAGTAATCTCATCCTGTCCCCATCCTATACGGGAAAACTGAAAAGCATAGTTATCCTTACATAAATTTTTGAAAATTAGAATACCTTCCTCATTGGTTGAACCCCCTATACTTTGCCCTAAAACGCCTACATTTACATAAGCTAATGGTTTACCCTGAGGATCAACCACAGCAACTTTAACATTTAATGAACAGGATGTATGAAACTCCTGTCCCGCTAAATAATTGGAAAAGAGCAACATGATGCCTAAAAAACACCCATATTTGAAACTTAGAATGCCGGAAACATTCATATTGACGTATTTTTTAGATTAATTAAAGAAAACTACCTAATTTCCGTTCTGATTACAAATATAATCATTTTTGCAACATAGTTTCAAATATAACAAGAAAATGAGAACCGATTTTGAACTGGATTTAGAAGTCAGGACCTTATTGAAAAAGCATGATTTAAGGTTAACACAAGTCAGAAAAGAAGTTTTATCGGTCTTTTTGATTAAAGAACAAGCCCTATCTCAAAGTGACATTGAAAATGATTTAGGTAAGACTGATAGGATTACTCTGTATAGGACGCTACGTAGTTTTGAAGACAATGGATTGATTCACAG
>JBEAXK010000071.1:0-46634 GCA_041159865.1 Bacteroidota bacterium | reverse complement strand
GTATTAATCTGCGTTGGTCCTTTTATTTTAATTTATTTATTAAGAGTAAAAAGGCAAAATAAAATGAAACAAACTCTCCAGATGGGTTTAACTGATCAGAGAATTAAAATCGGGCAACATGAATTTTGTGGAGATTTCCTGATTGGTTTTGATACAAACAAAAGAAACATTCTCTTTTTAAAAAGAAGGCAAAATAATGAATTTTCCATTAAATCGATAGATTTATCATCGGTTCAATCCTGTAAAGTAATTAAAGAGATTAAAACAGTTAAAAACAATCAAAAAAGCATTGATTTTATTGAGCAAATTGACCTTTCCATCCTTACTATTCATAAAAAGGAAGAAAGATTAGAACTATTCAATGATGACGATAATACTCAATTGAATGGAGAGTTACAATGTGCGGAAAAATGGGCTCAATGGGTGAATGAGCAATTAAAATAAGACATTTTTTTAAAACAAGCTAAACCCCTATTACTAACGGTTTCGTTGTGTTTTTAACACTTCGAAACCTTTTTTTATATTCTCCTAAAGGATACAACTAGTCATTCCATTCCATCCATTTAGGATTAAAAAACATAGCTTAATATTTTTTAAAGTACTTGAAAATCGGATAGTCAACAGGCGAAAATCCTTCCTCATCCACACCAATATATTTATCCATAAAATTCCATGTCACTATGCCATCGTCCGATTGAGGTTCTAGCATATAAAAAATTAAGTTGGCTAATGGCTGTGCGAGATCTACCATATAATCGCCTTTGTTCGCTGTCATTTCCCTTGACTTAAATTTTCCCTCAATAGAAGCCATTTGATGACCTTCAAATTTTCTGGGCGATTTTTTATAACTTTCAATGAAGAAAGATTCTCCTGAAAAACGGGTGTTTTTATCCAGTTTTGTAACCATTACACCTTGTTGCTGGAGGAGCTGAATGATGGTATCCATCCTTGCAGGAATAACATAACCTCTTGGTAAGGTAGCATTTACCGTATCTTTAAAAGCGGCAAAATAGGTAATATTATTGTAATGGGTGATTTTACCGGATTTTAACCAGGAGATTGAACCATCCTCCTTTAAAAATTTTTCATAATCATAGGTTCTGAAATGATTGAGCGGTTTATCGATAGGTACCATTTTGAAACGGACTCCTTTTTTTACCATCCCCGCCTGTTTTTTGACCTTTTCTATGGCTGTTAATTCTGCCTCTTTATTGATTTTTATAATTTCATCAGCATTTGTATTACAATGATTTAGTATTTCGTATACAAAATGATAGGTACTATGGATACGTTGATAAAATCGTTCATGTGCAAAAGATTCACTTAAAATAGACATTCTATTTCTCAGACCAATTTGATTTACAATATATCTCGGATGATGATTATAGGTATAAAAATTCTTCAACGGCCAACCTTCTCTAATACTAAAATCACCAAAAGGACCTAGGTGAAGATCATATTTTTCTTTTGCATTTTTGGTAATCAAAGGAAGCATCACCTCATTCAGGTAATTATATGGTCCATTTTCCCCTGAAGATAAGTAACCGGGTGCCCAGGTAAGAGAATAACCGTGCCAGGTGCCATTGGTTGTATGTAAATCGACTGTAACCTGTGGATCCCAGAGATTTAAGACATTTGCAATCATCCCCTTTGTTTCAGGTGCTTCCATTTTTATACCGTCTCTGTTTAAGTCCAGCCCTTGGCCATTTTCTCGGGTTCCTGTTTCCAAAGGACTATTTTCCTGAGAAATTCTGAGACCCTTTGCCATTTTCTCATTACCATCGACATTATAAACAGGCACAAAAAGGATAATTTGATTTTGGAGTAAATATTTTTTATCCCCAAGTAAAATATCACGCATTAACATCATAGCCACTTCCTTACCTTCAACTTCACCCGCATGAATATTTGCCTGCACATAAATAACAGGTTTGCCTGAAGCTCTCGCTTGTTCCGGATTTATAATCTGACCATTTGATAAGATAACCAAAGGAATATCCAGGCCAGAAGTACTTTTTCCTATACTACTTAAATGAATATTAGGGCTAAGCAGTTTTATAGCATTTAGGAATGACATTACATCTGCATAGGTCGAAGTTTTTTCAAAATTTGATTTCTCAGGAACAAGCATTAAAGAAGCCGGAAAGGTCACCTTTTCCTGTGCAGATAGGGACAAAAGGAGAAGAAGAAAGGTTACAGATAAAAATAATTTCATTGATAATTATTAAGGATAGGAAAAATGAATAAGTTCAGCAACCACAAAAGTACTTCCCCCAACATAGATTACATCAGAGGGAACTGCCTTTCTTTTAGCAGCTTTCAGCGCATTTTTCACAGAAGAATACGCCCTTCCTTTCAACCCGACAGCACCGGCTTGTTCTTTCAGTTTCAATGCATCTAAGCCGCGGGGTAAATCAGGTTTTGCAAAATAATACGTAGCCTTTTTAGGCATAAGGATTAACATATTTGTAATATCCTTATCGGCAACAACACCAATTACTAAATGAAATGCTGTGGCAGGTAAATCTGCTAACTGTTTCATAGCCAATAATAAGCCATCAGGATTATGCGCACTATCGGCCATAATGAGGGGGTGATCACCCAATTTTTGCCATCGGCCCATAAAACGGGTCAACTTTTTTAAATGAAGTAAGCCATATACTATCGCTTCCTTACTTACAGGAAAATGGGACTTGACTAAATCTATGGCACAAAGAGCCGTTTTAATATTTTTTAATTGATATTCTCCAGCAAGATTAACTTTTAAGGCTTCAAAAAGTATTTCTTTTCCTTTCTGTACTTCAAAAGTGGTATAACTTAAATCTGAATCCATCATTTTTAGCTCTAAGAGGTGATCGGCAAAATAAACAGGTGCCTTATTTATTTCAGCGAAACGCATGAAAACTGGCGTTGTCTCCTCTTGCTTTTCTCCAATAATGACTGGAATACCAGATTTAATAATACCGGCTTTTTCAGCTGCAATTTTTGGCAAGGTATCCCCTAGAAATGCCGTATGATCCATTCCAATATTCGTAATTACACTCAATATAGGCGTAATGATATTGGTGCTATCTAAACGCCCCCCCAGTCCTGTTTCAATAACAGCCACATCCACTTTTGATTTTTCAAACCAGGCAAGAGCCATGACCCATGTAATTTCAAAAAAGGAAGGATTCAATTCTTTCAGCAGCGGTTTCACCTTTTCTGTAAATTCAATGACGAATTGTTTTGAAACCAACTGCCCGTTGATTCTGATTCTTTCTCTAAAATCTACATAGTGGGGGGAAATATAAAGTCCTGTTTTATAGCCTTGTGCTGTTAGCATGGCGGCTATCAGATGGGCAGTAGAACCTTTGCCATTTGTGCCAGCAATATGAATAGTTGGAAATTTATTAACCTCCATTTTTAATCCTGTTAACAGATTTAAAACATTCGTTAAATCTGCTCTAAAAGCGATGGAACCAATACGTTGAAACATGGGTAATCTGGAAAACAAGAAATCCATGGTTGCCGCATACCTTTCGGAAGCCATATATAATTAGATTATTGAACTTTAAAAGTGTAGGTAATATTTCCACATTGACGTTCTTCATTTCCCGGTTTAAAACGCCATTGCCTGGCATTAGTGACGGCAAGATCCCTTAATTTTCCTGAAGTAATGGTAGAACCTTGTAATTGAAATTTAGCATCGGTAACATTTCCATCTCTATCCAGACATATAGCCACAACGACGGTACCTCTATTATTTGAATCATCTTTGAGCGTAGGCGAAGAAACGACCCCTCTTCCCCCGAGTCCACCTCCGACCATGCCTGTACCAGTAGAAATACCTTCCTCCACTTTCCCATTTTCATCGCCATTTACCTGACCACCTTTTCCAGTTTTTCCTGAAGTTCCACCGGAGCCCTTTTTTATGTTTTTTATCAACGCAGCTGCTTCCTCTTCTTCCTTTTTAATAGCTTCTTCTCTTTCTTTCGCAATTCTTATTCTTTCAGCTGCTTCTTCTTTTTCTTTCAGATCCTTTTCCTCTTTTTCCTTTTTTTCAATTGCTTTTTTCCTGTTAATTTCCAATTCGCGCTCTGCAATTAAAGGATCAACCGTTTGAACTTTGTCTTTTGGTTTAACTTCTTCCTTAGGCTTAGACTCTGGTTTTGGTTCTTCTATTGGCTCTATTGGAGTTGGTTCTTCCGGACCACCTGGTTCAATAGGACCTGTTCCTTCATCTGGATTTCCCAGAGCGATTAAAATACCATCCTGGCCTGGAGGAGGATCAGGATATTTCAACAAAGGAAGCATTAGCAGGATAACGGTTGCAAGATGGAATAAAAAACTAAGCAACATAGCTTTTCTTCTTTCTTTCTTTTCCTTTTCGACACGCAAAGCCTGCATAAATTTATATTTAAAGGCGAAAAATAAATCTCTATTCTACAGGAGCAGTAGCTAAAACTCCATTAATCTGTAGTCTTAAAGCGACATCCATAACAGCAACAACATGTTCGACAGGAGTTTCTTTTTCAGGTTGAATGATGAAACTAAAATTTTGGGGATTACCACCCGCTTTATTCAGCAAATAAGCTTCAATTTCAGGTAGAGACTTCCCCTTACCATTCAACTCAAAATTCCCTGTTTTAAAAATAAAAACCTCATCATATTCTTCCTGTTTGGTCACTTTTTTCTGGCTTGTTCCAGGTAATTTAAGATTTAAGGCATTGGGCGCAACAATAGAAGAGGTTAACATAAAGAAAATCAGCAAAAGAA
Source organism: Bacteroidota bacterium (assembly GCA_041159865.1). Lineage (GTDB taxonomy): Bacteria > Bacteroidota > Bacteroidia > Chitinophagales > Saprospiraceae > BJGN01. The sequence continues at coordinate 41,876 of JBEAXK010000071.1, read as the reverse complement.
AAATAATATCTGTCAGGGAAGACATATTAAATTCAGCTGAAATTTTCGATTTTTTCTTAATTGCCATGATTCTTTATGTTTTTTTAGGTTGCGTCGCCAAAATGGCTTTTACCTTCATTTTCTCAGCTAAAGTCATCAGTCGGACCACTCTTTCAAAAGGTGTACCTTTTTCAGCTACAATGGTAACCGTAAACTCAGCGGTTGAACCTGCTGCCAGATATTTGTCTTTTAGGACTGATTCTAATTGCGCTTCCTCCACCACTTCCGATTCAATTTTATAAATCCCAGTTTGATAAAGCATCACGGCTACTGAGACGGGAGCTACAGTTTTAGAATCAGATTCAGGTAAATCGACAGCTTCTATTTTAACTAAAGTAGAGGTAAGCATAAAGAAAATGAGCAAAAGAAATATGATGTCAGTTAGTGAAGACATACTAAATTCTGCACTAATCTTGCTTCTTTTTTTTAAAGCCATATTAAAATATTTAAGGCTATTAATTTATTCGTGCAACATGTCCATAAATTCCGTAGTTGTTCTTTCCATCATATAGATAACTTTATCTACTTTAGAAACTAACAAATTATAACCAACGAAGGCAAAAATACCAATAGCCAGTCCAAAAGCCGTAGTAAGTAAGGCCTGATAAATACCTCCTGCAAGCAACGAAGGTGTTACATTCTGTTGAGAAGCCATATTATAGAATGCCAGTATCATACCCGTTACGGTACCAAAGAAACCCACCATTGGTGCTGCACCAGCAATACTTGCAAGGGAAGATAAATTCTTTTCTAACCTAAAAACCTCCAGATTTCCTGCATTTTCAACAGCAGCATCAATATCTCTCAGTGGTTTACCAATGCGTTGTAACCCTTTTTCTACGAGTCTGGAAACAGGAGAATCTGTGGCCTGGCACAAAGCTCTTGCGGCGGCAATATTACCAGCAGCTACATTGGACCTGATATTATTCATGAAATGCTGGTCAATTTTTTCAGACCTGTTAATAGCACTATATCTTTCAAAGAAGATATAAACGGCTATAATGGATAGAATAAGCAGAACTACATAGATGAAGATACCTATTAATCCACCTGAAATTAAAATATCCATGGCACTTTGAGAAGCCATCGCTGTTTCCGTATTTCCTTCGGTTTCCAGTGTTGATGTTATTTGCAAAAATAAAAATGACCCGTTCAAAAACATATGCATTGTTTTTCAAATGTTGAGGTTAATAATTTATGTGAAGGTAACGCTTTTGACTTCGGACTTTGTATGTTTCCACAGATAAATTGTTAGAAAAAGGGATAAAAAAAATATCTTCTTAAAAAATATTATTTTTAGGTCTTCATCATTTCAAAAATGTAATGTCAAAAATTCGCTTAAATCTTATTTTACCCTGCTTTAATCCTATTGATGGTTGGGAAATAAGGGTTTGTCAACATTTAACTCACCTTCAAACGCAACTTCATGAGACAGACATTGAACCCATTCTGATTAATGATGGGAGCAAATCTGGGGTTACACAAAAGCATTTTGAGTACATAAAAGAGCATTTTCCATCCATACATATCATCCAGTACAATGAAAATAAAGGTAAAGGATTTGCAGTCAGAGAAGGATTTAAATTAGCCACCGCTCCGTATCTTATTTTTACTGATATTGATTTTCCGTACATTGAAGCCGATTTTATTAAAATGTATAGAAAATTACAAAAAGAGGATACCGATATCCTGGTTGGCATACGTCAAGCTGACTATTATCAGCAAACTCCATGGTATAGAGCTATTATTTCAAAGGTATTGAAATATTTAATCGGTCAGTTTTTAAAAGTAAAAATAACTGATACGCAGGGGGGATTAAAAGGATTTAGCCAAAAAGGGAGACACATTTTATTAAAAACGACCATCAATCGATATCTTTTTGATTTGGAAATAATTAAAATCGCATCCAATACCAAAGGAATAAAAATGGAAGCCATGCCCGTTGAACTCCGCAAAGATGTTCAATTTGCCTCCTTGAGCTGGGTAATCATCAGAAGGGAATTTTTAAATTTATTAAAAATATTTTTTTCGAAAAATACCTAGCAAGCCATAGCTTTTATATGAGAATGCTTTGTATTTTTGTGTTTAGCGAAATTTCGCTCATTTTAAACCTAATGAATTAAATCGATGGGGATGACAAAAAGAATAAGAAAAGCAGCTGTGTTGGGTTCCGGCGTTATGGGCTCAGGGATTGCTTGCCATTTGGCAAATATTGGCGTTGAAGTCTTACTTTTAGATATCATGCCAAATAATTTGACTGAGGATGATAAAAAATCAGTAAAGGCAAGAAATAAAATAGTGGATCAGGCACTCCTGGCTGCTATCAAATCGAAACCCGCCTCTCTGTATGACAGTTCCTTTGCAAAAAGGATAAAAACTGGAAATTTTGAGGATGATTTTTCCAAAATTGCCGATTGTGACTGGATTATCGAAGTGGTTGTTGAAAGACTGGATATTAAGAAAGAAATCTTCGCTAAAGTGGATGCTTTCAGACGAGCGGGTTCTCTCATAACCAGTAACACCTCAGGAATTCCTATTCATTTAATGAGTGAGGGACGTTCCGAAGATTTTAAAAAGCATTTTTGCGGCACCCATTTCTTCAATCCTCCTCGCTATTTAAGGTTACTTGAAGTGATACCTACGACCGACACACTCCCTGATGTTGTAGATTTTTTCTTGCATTATGGAGATCATTACCTTGGAAAAACTACTGTTTTATGTAAAGATACCCCTGCTTTTATTGGCAACAGAATAGGTGTTTTTGCAATGGCTAAGGTTTTTCAATTAACTTCTAAGTATAATCTTCGAATTGAAGAAGTTGACGCTCTGACAGGACCAGTTATAGGCAGACCTAAAACGGGAACTTTCAGACTAGGTGATCTGGTAGGTCATGATACATCCGGAAATGTTATTCGGGGATTAAAAGCCAATTGTGCTCATGACGAACAGGTTTCTTCTTTTGAAGTTCCTCCCTACTTAGATTTTTTACTTGAAAATAAATTTTTAGGGAATAAATCCGGACAAGGATTTTATAAGAAAACCAGTGAGAAGGATGAAAAAGGTAAACCTGTCATTCTTGCTTTGAATTTAAATACGCTGACTTACGAGCCAAGTATCAAACCCGATATTCCTAGTTTAAAAGCTGCAAAGCAAATGGATGACCTGGCCAGAAGAATCAGGCATTTTTTTGATGCTTCCGACAATGGTGCTTCCTTAATAAAAGAATCTCTCATCTCTTTATTTTCCTATGCCAGTAATAGAATTCCTGAAATTGCAGACAGTTTCTTTCGTATTGATGATGCCATTCGTGCCGGATTTGCCTGGGAAATGGGACCTTTCGAATATTGGGACATCATTGGACTAGAGAAAGGAGTTAAGTTAATCGGGGAAGCTGGAGAAAAAGTTCCATCCTGGGTAAGTGAAATGGTTTCCCTTGGATTCACTTCCTTTTACACTAAAAAAGAAGGAAAAAGGTTTTATTATGATCCCGTTTCAAAAGCTTATCAGCCAATTCCCGGTCAGGATAGCCTAATCATCCTTGATAACTTCAGAAGTCAGGCTCCCGTCCATAAAACCTCTGAAACCATTCTGCATGATATTGGGGAGGGGGTTTTATGTTTAGAATTTACAAGTCCGCACAATTCTATAGGTGAAGGTGTTTTACGAGGCATTCAGGAATCCATTCAATTGGCGGAAGACGGCGGCTGGAAGGGTTTAGTTATAGGTAATCAGGCAACAAATTTTTCCGTTGGTGCAAATCTGATGATGATTGGCATGCTGGCTTATCAGCAAGATTTTGATCAGTTAAATATGGCCGTAGATGCTTTCCAGCAAACAACGATGCGATGCAGATACTCTGCCATTCCCGTCGTAGCTGCAACTCAGGGTTATGTTTTTGGCGGCGGATGTGAAATTTTAATGCATTGTGATGCGAGTGTAGTCAGCGCAGAATCATACATTGGTTTGGTGGAAGCTGGCATTGGACTTTTACCTGGCGGTGGTGGTACCAAGGAATATGCATTAAGGGCTTCCGATTTATTTTTTGAAGGAGATGTTCAAATTCCTACCCTGATAGAAAAATTTAAAGCCATTGCACTGGCTTCTGTTGCAACGAGTGCTCATGAAGGTTTTAAATACGGAAGTCTTATAAAGGGTCGCGATGAAGTGGTTCTGAATAAAGACAGAGCTATTGCGTACGCCCAGCAAAAAGTCTTACAATTAGCTAGAAATTATACACAACCCATTAAAAGGGAAGACATTACTGTATTAGGCAGAACAGGCCTGGCTCCCTTATACTTGGCTGCAAATGAGTTGAAATTAGGACATTTTGCCTCGGAGCATGATATTAAAATAGCTAAAAAAATTGCCTACGTATTATGTGGAGGTGACCTTTCAGGAACACAGCAGGTAAGTGAGCAATACCTGCTTGATGTTGAAAGAGAAGCATTTTTGTCCTTATGTGGCGAACAAAAAACACAGGAAAGGATACAGTATATGCTTCAAAACAATAAACCTCTCAGAAACTAATTTATTCACCCCAAAAGAAAAATATAATGGAAGCATATATTATAAAAGCTTACAGATCAGCTGTTGGTAAAGCAAAAAAAGGAAGTTTTAAAAATTTCAGATCTGATGATATTGCAGTGAAGGTTATTCAACACTTGATGGCTCAAGTTCCTGAACTAGATCCTAATACCATTGATGATGTCATTGTGGGTTGTGCAAATCCTGAAGGAGAACAAGGTTTCCAAATTGGCAGACAAATCTCCATGCGAGCACTGGGTATTCCTGTTCCTGGCGTTACAGTAAACAGATATTGTGCTTCTGGCCTGGAATCCATTTCTATGGCTGTCGCCAAAATTCGTTCGGGGATGGGTCACCTTTTTATTGCTGGCGGCGCTGAGAGTATGAGTCAGATTCCTATGACTGGCTATAAATTAGCTCCCAACTATGATGTAGCCAATAGTACTCCGAATTATCTCACTGGAATGGGAATTACTGCAGAAGCGGTTGCAAAGAAATATGGAATATCCAGAGAGGAAGCAGATACCTTCTCTGTAAATTCACATCAAAAAGCAGCGAAAGCTATTCAGGACGGTAAATTCATCGACGAAATTGTTCCCATAGAAGTTACGGATATTTCCGTTCACCAAAATAAAAGAGTCGAATATACCACCCTTATGAAGGTTGATGAAGGAGTCAGACCCGATACTACTCTAGCCTCTTTGGCTGCATTAAAACCTGTTTTTGATACGAAAGGTATAATTACAGCGGGGAATGCCTCTCAAACATCTGACGGGGCTGCTTTCGTGCTTGTTGCCAGTGAGGAAATGGTGAAGTTGTTTAACTGGCAGCCAATTGCCAGAATGGTTTCTTGCTCTGTTGGAGGGGTAGATCCACTATATATGGGTATGGGCCCTTGCGCTGCTATCCCTAAAGCCTTAAAATCGGCTGGTCTTTCTCTTTCCGATATTGATCTGGTAGAACTTAACGAGGCTTTTGCTGCGCAGGCTTTAGCCGTAATTAAAGAAGGTTGTCTTAACCCTGAGACCGTAAATGTTAATGGAGGTGCAGTGGCTCTTGGTCACCCACTGGGATGTACCGGTGCTAAATTAACCACTCAATTGTTAAATGAACTTGGCAGACAAAATAAGAAATATGGAATGGTTACTGCATGTGTAGGCGGCGGACAAGGAATAGCCGGAATTTATGAAAAGTTGTAATTTTTGAATATACTCAAATAAAAAAAGGTTTCGCAGATTTGGTTTGCGAAACCTTTTTTATTTAATGTTTGACTATTCTATCTAATAATGGTTACATCCCCTTTTTCGATTTTCCCATTAGGAACATTTAATCTTAAAATAAAATAATAAGTGCCATCTGGTAAGGGCTGATTCATAGAATTAGTTCCTTTCCAATCATTTTTATAAGGCCTTTGAGTATATACGATATCTCCCCATCTGCTAAAAATAATGAGTTCTGCGTCAGGATAATCGGCAGGAAACTCATCTAATATTTCGAAAGCAAGTGCATCATTCTTACCATCATCATTGGGTGTAATGGTATTTGGAATAATAGGCAGGGGCGCCTCAGGATCGAAAGCAATGGTAACTCTAACGGTAGCCGTGTCACACAAAGATGGACAGGCATTATTACACAATAAATAAGCGAAATTATCATCGCCGCTTCCCCCTGGTTTTACTTTATAATTAATATTTCCACTGATTACAGAGTCAATTAAACCCTTAACAGGTTGACGTAAAATAGATAATTTATATCCACCTAATTTACTTACCTGGTCATTTTGAACGGCAATCAAAACGCCTTTTCTTATCCCTGTAGGGATAGAAAGTAAGTCATCGGCAGCCACTGGATTTGTTTCTCTGGTAATCACAACAGAATCTACACTATAATCAGCACAAGTTGCTGTTGAAATAGTCCAGGCAAAAGTGTTTTTACCAATTTTCAATCCAAAAGCAAAGCTTCCAGCATCGTTGGGAAGTTCAACTTGTGGCCCACCCAAAACAGACCATTTACCCGTGTTTACAGAAGCCAGAGAAGCTTTTAAATTCGTATTTTCAGAACAACTTATAGCATCTACACCAGCATTAGCTAAAGGCAGCGCTGGATCAAGAATAAATACGACTGTGTCCTTATTTTTACATCCAGAAAAGGAATTGGTTACTTCTAAAGTATAGGTACCCATTTGATTTACCTGCGCATTTAACTGGCTGCTATTTGCGATGGAATCACCTCCTGCCAGTTTTTTCCAGACATATTTGAAGGTAGAACCATCACTTGTTCCTTTAGTGTCAATGGCAGAAAACTTACCTGGACAGGCTAAAGGTTGTGGAGAAACTAAGTTTACTTTAGGTAATTGGGTAGAATCTGGTACAAAAGTCTTTACACTTCCAACACAACCATTTCGTTTATCCTTTATTTCCAGAGCATAATCGCCTGGTTTATTTATTTTAACTAGATAAGCATCGGTAGTAAGTTGAATGGCATTGACTTGATTACTTAAGGGTAACCAGGAAACCTGATAATCAGAACCTACAGAAGATCCATTTTGTCCATTTATTTCAACAACCGGATTATTGCAGGTGATAGGTCCAGATAGTACCGCAAAGGCATCGGGTATTCGCTTATTTTCAGTAATATTGATTGAATCAAGAGCTTTACAACCAGTAAGTGTATTGGTTGTAATAAGCTGAAAAACACCTGCCTTTTTGACTTTGTAAATCAGATTTGAATCTATTTTTAATGGATCACCTTTGGCATCCACCCATGCATAAGAATCTCTTGCTGCATTATTATTGGTGGTCATAGCTCTTAACTCAATGGAGTCACGTACACAGGTGAGTTGAGTTTCATTGAAAATTATTTTAGCTTCAGGGGCTGTTTTATCCTGACCTACTTTTACATCGATGCCTCCCTCACAAAGGGTTACTTTATTTTTAACCTGAAGCACATAAGTTCCAACCGTTTCCACTTTTGGATTTGGAGAATCAAAACCAGATGATATCGTACCGTCCAAGGTTAACCAGGTATAGGAATAATCAGCCGCTGGTGAGACAGATACGGATACATTTCCTTGAGGATAATTACAGGTTATCTTTGGATCAGATAATAAAGTAATTCTGGGTGAATCGAGTTGAGATATAATTTTTACCGAATCTATTCCTTCGCAAAAGCTAAATTTATTTATTGCTTTGAAAGAAAATATACCCCCAGCTTTAGCTTCAATACTTAGTGTATCCTTAGCAATCTGGTTACCATTCAAATACCAAAAATATTGTAAATCTGTATTTTCAGTATCGGCTACCCCATCCAATAAAATTTTGGGATCCTTGCAGGTTAAAGTATCTCCGTATTTTATAAGATTAGCACTGACTACTTCTCTGATATCCTCTAAAATAGTACTTGCTGTGAGTACACATCCTGTAACCGAGTTTGTCGTTTTAATCGTATAAACACCCGTCTTTTCAACTTTAGGCTTTTGGATAGTGTCCTGACCTGTAGGTAAAATTCCTCCATTAGTAGCTGTCCATTGGATACTAAATTTATCCCTCTGATTGCTGAAGGAAGCATTTAATGTCGCTTTGGGCTCTAAACATGTCCATGATGTTGTGTCTGGCAACGTAAAACGAGCATAATCTGCATTAGGTAAAATATTAATGGTATCTCTGGATGAACATCCAGAAGTTAAATCCCTGACTAATACGGTATAACTACCTAGCTTATTTACACTTGTAGATTGATTTAATCCTAAAAACTCTCCTTTTAAAGTTTCCCATAGATAATCTAGTGGATTAGGATGTGGTTGAACGGTTGCTCTTAGTGTAATGCTTTCTCCTTTACATCCTATTTCCAAATCATTTCCAAGACTTACAACTGGTTTTAAAACATTATTAACCACTTTAACGGTATCTGTACTTGAACATAGATTTTTGGTATTTCGGACGGTAAGTATATAAGTTCCACCAAAATTGACAGTTGGTGTATCTGATTTTTCCTGACCAGGAGCTAAAAAGCCCCCGTCTGCTACCTTCCAGGAAACTGTCAGAGAATCTCCTTTAACCAATATAGGCGCACCAACAAAAGAAGAGGGTGCATTACAGGTCAATTTTTTATCGCTGCCGGCATCCGCTTTATAGAACGGTAAAGAAGTGATGACAACTGTATCTTTTGCTATACAGCCAATGGCATTTTCCACTTGATAAATATAGAGACCAGGTTCAGTTACAGTAATGACCGATTGCTCATTATTACCGTCTATTAATCCGTTTGGCGTAGTCCAGCTAACATTTATACCAGAGCCAGGCGTTGATGAAGTACCTGTTCCGGTCAATTGCAAAGATCTTGGTACACATCTTAAAACAGCATCTAAGCCAGCATTTGCTATGGGCTGACCTGGAGCAACGTCCACGGTAATAGTATCTCTTCTAACTAAATTTACATTACTTAAGTCAATCACTGTGAGTAAAATTTTACCTGCAGGTACATTTCGGATGAAACTTGTAGAGCCAAGGCTTCTACCTGTTGAAAGGGAAATCCAATTGTAAATAAAAGGACCATTACCGCCTGTAACAACAACTTGAACAGACCCATCACTCCCGTTATTACAGGTAACTTTTGTAACTTGTTTTGCAAGAAATAAGGTATCAGAAATACAAACGGGTATATCTTTTGAGAATAATTGACCTGCACCAGTTAAAGTGGTAACAATAGATGGTGGATTTTTTTCCACTTTAATATTAAAACAAGTATCTGCATCTCCAACCACTTTATAACATACGGAAAATAAAACAGCTGAATCAGTAAGAGTTTTTCCAGCTGTATTAGACCAGGTAAACTCCAGAGATCCTAAAGGTGCTGAGCTTGTTATTAAATTTGCACTAAGAGATAAACCCAAAGAAGCATTTAAATTTTTAACTTCTGTGTATTGGAAAGCAGCTGGAGACCAGCTTAACGTAAAATTTGATTTTGTGATATCTTTGAAATCAAGTACTTTAAAGTCAACGCAATGGGTAGAAGTTCTTTTGGGCTTATTGTTATCGCTAAAAAGAACAAATCCTTTTGGATTCAAAATACAGATTTCTCCTGGTTCAAATTGCTGACTGTTTTCTAGCTTTTGCCCCCCAAGAGACGGGCTTGTAGAGTAGTTTGACCCAATGGAAGGAATTTCAATGGCTGAACAGTTTGTCGCCTGCCCCAAGTCAAAAGGATAATCACCTATCAGTTGAAAACAAACCTTAAGAATTTCCGATTTATCAGCAGATAAGGCATTGTCTGAGGAAGTTGCGCTGCCCCATGAAAAAGTTAATAAGCCAGCATCTGAATTCGATTTGTCTTCTTTAAGATTAGTTAATTTTGAGTCTTTAAAATTCAAATAGTTAAACTGAGTAGGATCCCAGGACAAGTTAAACACTAGGGTATCCTTATCTTTAAAATTTGAAACCATAACAGGAACACAAACCGCTTCCCCTTTTTTACCTTCACCATCTCCTATAGTGAAAACGACCCCGGGTGGCTGTTTAATCTGAATAGCACAATTAGTTGCATTTAATTCGTAATTCAGCGGATCAGTAATATCTGTCATAACAATTCCTGTCGAATTGATAATTTTAAGGGGGGTCACTTTTGCACCCACACCCAATACATCAAAACAGACTTTATATAAGGTATCCCCAATATTTATAGTTCTGGTACCCGTTTTATTTACCCAGTCCAACCCAAGAACGCCTTTAACTGAAGCATTAAATTTAGATGCATTGAAAAGCGGAAGTTTTGTAGTCCATTTTTCAACCCGAACAAAGCTAAGAATTTCAGGATCATACGTCATTTGGTATTTTAACGTATTCACCTTTTCAAGATCCTGATTGGCAATGACAGCGACACATTTTTCGGCTCCGATTTCCACTTCAGGACCACAATCTACATACATTTTCAGACCTTCTGGGTCACATTTTGAGATGGTTGTTACAATTTCTTCTCCAACCAAGGCTATAACATCCAGCCTGAAAGTATCCTTACCTGTCGTAGGTGAAACTACTCTACCTTCTGAAGTCGCCTCCATTTTAACGCCAAAATTAGAGACAAAATCAACCGTAGTAATTTTTTGACAAGGACCGATAATTTTATAACAAACTTCGAAAATTTCTGAATTATCCTTAAGCGCTGCGGGTTTTCCCGTACTACTTTGCCATGCAAAAATAATCGCATTCGATCTTTTCGTATCAGCAGGAAGACCAAAACTGCCTTTTGTAAGTCCAGGAATTGTTGAATTGCTTATTTTTAAATCGGCAAATTCCAATAAGGTATCTTGCCATTGCATAACAAACTGAATACCAGCGATACTATCTAGACCAGTCACTTTTACTGGCGTACAAACAATTTCATTTGTTTTACCAGTCATAGGTTCCCCCGCAACTGTTAATGCACGCACGCAGGTAGAAATATTACCCCGTTTCTGGATAAAACCAACATCAGTACAACCCACATTTTTAAAAACTTCTACAGGATATACATCATTATTTTTTAATATAGCTGGATCGGTTGTTATACCAATTGTTGAAGATGAACCATAACTTGAAATGGGTTCAAAACAAAGAGAAAAAATAATATCGCCATCCGGAACAAGAAAAGTGGGTAATTTAGGATTATCACAGTCATCATATTTCCATTCAAAAAAAAGTAAACCCTCTGTTAAAGCTCTAGATTGATCGAAATTGGTTAAACTGATATTTTTTAATTTACCCAGTTTAATCTCTTTTAGTTTAACAATTTTTGGATCCCATTTTATAGGCATTTTAACATAAAGTACATTGGAAAAGTCATCTGTTGTTATATCAACACAAGCTGTATTGTTACCACAAGGCGCTATGGAAGAGAACAAAAAGGTAACGGCAGCATCCTGGGAAAAAACAGGTGAGCTAAAGAATAAAAAAGCAAAAAAAAGGAGTTTAAAACGCTTCATTATGGGATATAAATATGTATGATTCAAAAGATTATTTATTTAGGGAGTAGGAAATATTAATTTCATGTCCACCACCAACGAAGGGACCAAAGGTTCTGAAGCTATAATCATAGCCATAGCCAATTCTGATTGAATTATTAAGTCCCAGGTTTTCCCCCAGCAGCACCCCCGCTTCAAGATGAAGGGTACCTGCTGTTGAACCACCTGTACCTATCCAAAGACTTCCTGGAAGTTGGTATCGTAGATTCACATCGACATTTACAGGGGTATTGGGTACATATTTTACCCACACGGAGGGTTCAATAAAACTGTTATCATCAAAAAACATATACATGCCTAATAATCCATAAATATGTCTGACTCTTTGCAGATAATAATCACCTGCATTAGCTTTATAATTCAGATTAAGGCCAAGCACCTGAGGCATAGAAGCACCCCCATAAATGTAAGAGGAACCAGTTCTTCCAGTAGAAATATATTTATAGGCATAAATACCCACGCCAACATCGGGAAACAATTGATTTTGGTTCGCAGCGGCTAAATCATCTGTTTTGTCTCTTACCACCACATTGTCGGAATTTACGCCAAATTGAACCAGTCCTGCTGTCAGGCCTAAAATAACTCCCCCTTGGGTTGGATCGGAGGTAATTACCCCGGCAATTCTGCCATAGGCACCTGTAAAGCTGAGAGGACCTGTCTGATCTCTAACCAGATAACCTCCACCCATCATGGTTACACCCGCATAATCGTCGGCAAAATAGGTAGCTCTTAAGGTCATTGTTTTGGGAGCTCCTGAAAGTCCGTCCCATTGAGAGCGATAAGAAGCACCTACTGTAAAATTATTACCATAACCTAAATAATCAGGTTCGAGTGCGGCTGGATTGAGTAATCCAGTATTTTCACGATATTGTGTGAACAATGGCAACTGTTGCGCAGAAAGCTTTTGAAAAAAACAAAAAATAAAACCAATCACCAAAAAAGTTATTTTCTTCAGATAACCTGAGTCGTAACCATGCCCAACGTGGATTGATTCAGCATAAAGTCGTTCAAGGTTTTTGTTTAACATCATAGAGTGTAATATAATAAAAATATAAATTGAATAAAAAGAACGACTTATCTTGTCGTTAAGTAAGACGCGTCAAATTTAGCCTTTTTACCACGTTTGCCGACAAAATAACAATGCGATTTTTTATAATTTATTTTAGATTAGTCAGCAAAATGATTAAAAAACCTTGTTAATATTAAATTTTAACTAAAAAGTCCTTGTTGAAAATTTTCAACAAGGACTATATTTTATGTTCAATATATTTTATTTATTGCCTCATAGCAACGACCGCATCCATTTTTGAAGCCTGAGAAGCTGGAATCATTCCAGCCAGAATTCCTATGAAAACAGAGAGCCCAAGTCCTAGCAGAATATTATTTAAAGAAAGGACAAATTCGAAAGAAGTAAGACTGTAAGAAAGCGCAAACATAGCCAGGAAAACTAAAGCCAGGCCCAGAATACCTCCAATGATACAAAGAATCACTGATTCTATTAAAAACTCGAGGAGGATCATATATCTTTTTGCTCCCAGAGCCTTTTTTATTCCAATAATCCTGGTTCTTTCCTTTACAGACACAAACATGATGTTTGCAACACTAAACATACCTACTAAGGTGGCGAACCCACCAAGAAATATACCCAGAATATTAAGGGCATCAAAGAAGCCATTTAAGAATTTGGAAATAATAGAAAGCTGATTCAACGAAAAATCATCTCCTTCTATAGGTTTTAAACGACGCTGAGCACGCATAGCAGCGATTAAATTATCTTCAAGCTCATCTAAAGAAACGCCTTCTTTTGCTTTTACGCCTACAGAGGAATCTGGCCAAAATGAATTTTGATTTAAATTGGCAATCTTTCTTGCTAACTGGTAAGAAATGATGACTACATCGTCGAAATTCATCACATTAATAATACTTTCGCCCGATTTTTCTAAAACACCTATTACCTCCAGGTTTCTTCCACTTAATCGAATTATTTTACCTATTGGATCAATGGGCCCAAATAATTCCTCTGCTGAAGTATGACCCAAAATGACTTTATTAGCACCGAAATTATATTCAGAAGGAGAAAAATACCGGCCTGAGGCATAATTTAAGTTAAAAAGAGCCCCACACTCTTCTGAGAAAGCCATGGTGTAAGCACCTTCAATGGAGTTATTTCTATATTTAACCAATTTTGCGCCTAAACCCATCCAGTAGCCCACAACATCGGCATTTTTCATTCTTTTTTTAACTCCTTCATAGTCTGCATAATTGACATTAGGTCTTCTCATCCATTTAAAATAATTCTCACCTGGATCTTCAGACCATGAAAATTTTTGAATATAAATGACCTCCTCCCCTAATTTAGCGATACTTTTCCGAATATTATTTTCAAGGGAATCTACTGCAGAGAAAACGCCAATGATGCAAAAAATACCAATAGTTATTCCTAACAGCGAGAGAAAACTCCGTAGTTTATTACCAATAAGCTGTTGAACGGCCTGAGTAATACTCTCAATGATTACTTTTATAATCGTTTGCATAACCTCTAATTTACTCTAAGATTTAATGTTGCACAAAGGTACATTGGTAATGATAATAAAAGAACATGTTTAGATGAAAGGGTTAAATTAATCTATAAAACTTCATCCCTATGGATTTTTTTTATTTTATTTCAAACTATTTTTTTTTGTTGAACGTTATAGTTAATTGAATTAAAATGTTAATTTTGCGCACCAAAAGTCAAAAACCGTTTCATGCGAACCAAACTATCTCAATTTAGTTTTGATTATACCGAAAAACAAGTAGCCTCATACCCTGCTCCTAACAGGGACGATTCAAGATTAATGGTTATCGATAGGAAAACGGGTACAATTGAACACAAAGTTTTCAAAGACCTTATTGATTACTTTGATGAGGGAGATATCATGTTATACAATAACACGAAAGTTTTTCCAGCACGACTTTATGGCAGAAAAGAAAAAACGGGTGCTAAAATTGAGGTTTTCCTCCTTCGTGAACTCAATCATGACACAAGACTTTGGGATGTATTAGTTGATCCTGCTCGTAAAATACGTGTTGGCAATAAACTATATTTTAGTGACGATGATGATAATGATGTGCTTATAGCTGAAGTGGTTGATAACACGACCTCCAGAGGTAGGACCATCCGTTTTCTTTTTGACGGAACGGATGACGAATTTCAAGAAGCCCTAAATTTTCTGGGTAATACCCCACTTCCGAAATATATTAATCGTCCATGCGAAGCGGGTGACAGAGAATGGTATCAGACTATTTTTGCCAAAGACATTGGAGCTGTTGCTGCTCCCACTGCGGGTATGCACTTTAGTAAGGAATTAATGAAACGGATGGAAATAAAAGGGGTTGAGTTCGCACCCATTACCCTTCATCTCGGACTAGGTACTTTTAGAACTATTGATGTAGAAGATTTATCAAAGCATAAAATGGATGCTGAATTTTATAGAGTTCCGCCAGAAACCGTCCATTTAGTTAACGCAGCTAAAAATAAAGAAAAAATTGTTAAAAACAAGGTTTGTGCTATTGGAACAACCTCTCTAAGAGCGGTCGAGTCTGCCGTCTCTGCTGAAGGATATCTAAAAGCAGTAGAATCTGGATGGACTAATAAATTTATATTCCCTCCTTTTGACTTTAATATTACGGATAGTCTTATTTCAAATTTTCACCTCCCAAAATCAAGTTTGCTTATTATGGTGGCAGCTTTTGGAGGGCATGAATTAGTTATGCATGCTTATGATGAGGCGCTCAAAGAAGGTTATCGTTTATTTAGTTATGGTGATGCCATGTTCATCAAATAACATTTAGCGACTAAATTTCTTCCTGAAATAGTAAAATTTTATTCATTAAATCGAATTAAACCAAAAAATATGTACTGGACATTAGAACTCGCATATCACCTGGAGGAAGCCCCTTGGCCTGCAACACGCGATGAATTAATTGATTACGCTATTCGTTCTGGTGCACCAATTGAGGTAATAGAAAACTTACAACAAATGGAAGATGAAGGTGAAATCTATGAGGGCATCGAGGATATCTGGCCAGATTATCCCAGAAAGGATGACTTCCTCTTCAATGAAGACGAATATTAATTTCATATGTACCCATATTGTAAAAGAGGCTATTCTTAAAAGAAGGAGCCTCTTTTATATTATAAACCAATTTTAATATGGGCATCAGTATCGCCATAGATGGTTATTCTTCTTGTGGAAAATCGACGCTGGCAAAGGCAATGGCAGAGTCTTTGAATTTCTTATTTGTTGACTCTGGCGCAATGTATAGAGCGGTTACTTACTATTTTTTAAAGAATGATGTAGTAATTCATGATTCAAAAGCTGTTTTACAAGCTTTGTCAGAAATAATTATTTCCTTGAAACCTTCCATTCATGGAAATAAAACCTTTTTAAATGACAATGATATCAGTGAAGAAATAAGAGATATGCATGTCGCAAAAATGGTAAGTAAAGTAGCTGCCATATCCGATGTAAGAACCGCCATGGTAGCACAACAAAGAAAAATGGCCCTCGATAATAATCTTATTATGGACGGAAGAGACATTGGAACGGTCGTTTTTCCTTCTGCTATTTTAAAAATTTTTCTTACTGCAGATATTGAAGTTAGGGTACAACGCCGTTATTTAGATTTAAAAGCAAAAAACACAAATATTTCCATTCCAGAAATTAGAAAAAATCTTTTCTTAAGAGATTATATAGATTCCACCAGAACGGACAGCCCCTTAATGCGGGCTAATGACGCTATTGTATTGAACAACAGCAACTTAACTAAGTCGGAGCAACTCGAAATTTGTTTATTGCTAGCGAATAAAAGAATTCAATAAATTTTATTCTTCAAATTAGATATCTCTAACTGAGTTCCTGTCTAATAAAACATCCTTTAATTCTTTAATCCATTTATACTGTTGAGGCATTACTTTTTTCAATGCATCTTTAACTTTAATGTATGTTCCACTGTCTCCAGAAATTAATTTCTCAGACACATATTTTGCATCCTCATAAAGTAGCCATTTTAAGGAAGGAATATCTTCTTCTTCAAGTTCCAATGCCCATGTTTCCTTATCATCTCCTTTTGAAATGAGCGTAGCCTGGTCTGTAAATTTCTCTGGAAGAACCGATATTTTTTGTTCTTCTGGCAGAGATAATGTAGAAGCATCTTCTCCTTCCAGGAGAAATATTTCTAAGCCTCGTTCTCTAAAACGATAAATAATTAGGGTGATTTTCCTTATTAAATCCATCTTAGTTAAGCATTACAATTTCCATTTTTCTATCCAAAATAACATCATAGTTATGGCTAAAATAGTTGCTTGTTCCTCCATCGAAATAGATTGATTTAAAACAACAAAAGCTCTTTTTGACATCTGTTTTGAATCTTTGAATATATCTTTGGGGTACAAAACCATTTCCTTACTCTGTATAAAGAGACTAACTCCTTGTGAGGGATGATCCATTAAATGAGCTAAAGTAGCACCTGTCCTTATTCCCTTTAATTCTTTTTCCTTTTTAAAAAACACGCCTAAAGCCTGGCTATCAATGACTATTTCAATTTCATTAGATTTAAATAAAAATCGATAGGAATGATTTTTATCTTTTGCAACAATCATCGCTTTAAAATCGGAGGAACCATATTTTTTTACAGCGTACGCAATACCTGCTTCCTCGAACAAGGTTCCAATCACCCCAGTTTCAATACCCGAGACCTTTGATTTGGCAACGCCCTTTAAGTCATTTGCAGAAAGTAATTCAATATTTATTTCTCCTAAAGGTGCTAAATCAGTCTGTTTATAAGTGATTGCTTGTTCTAACTGTGTAAAGACCTCCTGAATCTTATTACTACCAGGCTTTAACGAACCCAGATTACTTTTCATTAGAATAAAGCCTGATCCCATCAGTATAAGCGCGGAAAGAGCCAATAAACCCATAGTTTAAAATTTGAGGGCTAAGATACAAAAAAGGAATTATCAGGAGGAAAAAGTAAGCAATAAGACCTTAAGACCAACCATGGTTAAAGGTAGGACTTTAGTGCATTTCTATTGTAAGATTTTCTTAACCTTCTAATAGCACGTTCTTTAATCTGACGAACCCGTTCTCTTGTTAACTGCAAATATTCACCTATTTCTTCTAAGGTTAAAGGCTTTTGACCTTCAAGTCCATAATAAGAAGATAGCACTTCGACTTCTTTTTCAGACAAGATACTAAGTCCTTCTTTTAAATCTTCCTTCATAGACTGAGCCATTAGATTTCTATCTGGCTCATTTTCAGAAGAATTAGGCATTGTTTCTAACATGGTTAATTCGTTGTCCTCTTGACCAATAGGTGCATCCATAGAAATATGACGAGCATTACTGCGTTGCATATTCAATACATCTTTTGGAGAAATATCTAAAATGGCAGCCAGTTCATCCGTACTTGGTTCTCTTTCGTATTTCTGAATGAAGTTTAAAACCGCTTCATTTATTTTATTGTAAGTACCCACTTTATTTAAAGGAAGCCTCACAATTCTTGAATGATCTACAATAGCTTGAAGAATCGATTGTCTGATCCACCAAACAGCATAGGAAATGAATTTGAATCCTTTCGTTTCATCAAATCGCTTCGCTGCTTTCATCAGTCCAACATTACCTTCATTAATAAGGTCACTTAGAGAAAGCCCCTGGTTTTGATATTGTTTCGAAACAGACACAACAAATCGCAGGTTTGAGCGAATCAATTGATTTAAAGCCTCTTCATCCCCTTCTCTGATTCGCTGTGCTAATTTAATTTCATCATCGCCAACAAGCATGGGAATTCTAGAAATATCCTGGAGGTATTTTTCAAGAGAAAGGCTTTCCCTGTTCGTAATTTTATTAGTAATTTTAAGTTGTCTCATGGGTTGATTAATTTACTAATATCTATATACGAAAAAATCCCCCTAAAAGTTTCTTTTTTTTTAATTATTTTGTTATCAAAGGCCTTTTTTTATTATTTCTAACACTGAATCCACTTCTTCTGCAGTTGTATAAGCAGAAATACCCATTCTTATAACCCCTTCCTGAGCTCTTAGGCCTAAAACTTCCACAGTTCTGAGGGCATAAAAATGTCCATTCCAGGCAAATACGCCATTTTCACCCAAATAGGTACAAAAAGATTCCGGTTTTTGATTTAAAATACTAAAAGAAAGCGTCGGAGCTCTTTCTGAAATATCGGGTGGTAATCCCCAGATATGGATTCCTTCTATTGCTTCTAAACCTCTATAAAGCCGGATAAACAGGTCACTTTCATGTTGATGAATATTTTCCATTGACCAAATAAGTCTCTCTCTTTTTGTATTTCCAGAACCAATTGATTCTAAAAAATTTACTGCAGCTGTTACCCCAGCAAAAGCAGCAAAATTGGGTGTTCCGGTTTCAATTGAATCTGGCGCTGCCTGACCTGCTGTTCGCAATCTGTCTGGTTGTAAACGGTCAAGTAAGCCTTCTCTGGCATATAAAACACCCACATGAGGACCATAAAATTTGTAAGCCGAGCAAAGCAAAAAATCACAATCTAAAGCTTTTACATCCAGACTAAAATGGGGAGCACCATGAACAGCGTCAATCAGGAGCCAGGCTCCTGATTGGTGTGTCAGGCGACGAATACGGCTAATGTCATTGACAGTTCCCAAAATGTTTGAAGAAAAACCCATTGCGACTAATCGGGTACGTTCATTTATCTTGGATTCAAAATCGTCATAATCCAGCCTTCCTTCTGGTAAAAGTTTTACTTCCCTTACTAGAATACCTTTTTCACGGAGGGCCAGCCAAGGGCCCCTGTTTCCTTCATGGTCCAGTTGGGTAATAATAACCTCATCGCCAGGTTGAAACAAACGGGAAAAAGCCTTTGAAAGTGAAAAAGCCATAGTTGTCATATTGGGACCTAATGAGATTTCCCTTTCATTTTTGGCACCTAAGAATGCAACCATGGCTGCCCTGGTATCATCAACGACTGTATCTGTTAAAGAAGATGTTATAAACTTCCCGTGAGAATTAGCATTTTTATGTAAATAATATTCCGTTATGGCATTGATTACCTGTGCAGGAACCTGGGTACCTGCTGGTCCATCCATAAAAATATAAGGTGACCCATTTTGCATTTTTCCCTGCAACGATGGAAAATTTGACCTAAAGCTTACATTCATTTCTTCATTTTTTCATAATCATTGCTTTTGTTTGCATACTTTTAGTAAATAAACAAAGAAGATGAAGTTAGTTAAAATATTTATATTATTATCGTTTATTACTTCAAATATTAACGGGCAAACGGATACTTTGATTTCTTTAGGTCAGATAGAGATTATGGCTGATCGCCTTGCTACTCCATTTTCCATGTCAGCACGGTCTATTCAGCTCCTTTCAAAAGTGGATATAGTTCGTTTACCAGCAAATCAAATTGCGGAAATCCTTTCTTATTTGCCTGGATTGGATATTAGGCAACGAGGTCCTCAAGGTGTTCAAGCTGATTTGTCAATTCGAGGTGGTTCCTTTGACCAAAGTTTAGTTTTGATAAATGGAATAAAGCTGAGTGACCCTCAAACGGGTCATCATTTGTTAAATCTGGTGCTTCAACCAGAGCAAATTGAACGAATAGAAGTTTTAAAAGGACCTGGAACAAGAATTTATGGTCCAAATGCCTTTTCAGGTGCGGTTAATATCATAACCAATGTTCCTGAAAAAAGACAGCTCTCTGGTACGCTCTCTTTGGGGGAATATGGATTAAAAAGAGCTGATATTGCGCTAAGTTTACCCTTTTCAAAGTGGAAACAAACCATATCTGGTGGAATTAGTCAGGGTGAAGGTTACCGGTATAATACCGATTTTAAACAGCAGAATCTTCTTTATCAGTCTCAGCTAAAGACTAAAAACGGTCATTGGAGGATGTTGGCTGGATATAATCATAAAGCTTTTGGAGCAAATGGTTTTTATGCCAATGAAAATGCGAAAGACCAATATGAGGAAACACAAACTATGATGGCCTCCATTTCTTATAAATTTGAAAAAGACTGGGGAAGATTTAATTTAAATGCTTATCACAGAACTCACCATGATATGTATTTGTATCTGCGCCAAAATCCATCTTTTTATAAAAATGAACATACCACATGGGTAAGCGGATTGGAAGGAAATTTTCAGATAGCGAACGCTTTAGGAATAGGTGCAATTGGATTTGAAATAAGACGGGAGCAAATAGAAAGTAATAATCTGGGTAATCATTTCCGCGACCACATAGGTTTATATCTGGAAGAAAGGATTTCTTTAGGTAAACTTCAAATAAACCCTGGCATTTATAATCATTTCATGAATGATTATGGATTAAAATTTTATCCAGGCATAGATGTAAGTTACACGCATAATCTTCATTTATCCATTTTCGCCAACCTTGCAAGATCTTTCAGAGTGCCAACTTACACCGATTTATTCTATGTTGGCCCGTCCAATATTGGCAATGCTGAACTTTTGCCCGAATCAGCCTGGACTTATGAGTTAGGTGGACGCTACATCAAAGAAAACTGGAACTTATCAGCCTCCATTTTTCAACGCGATGCTTCCAGGATTATTGAATGGGTTAGAATTTCAACCAATGAAAAATGGAGACCTGAAAATTATATCAACGTTTTGACAAAAGGTGCTGAACTTACGTTTAAGTATAATTTCATGGCTGGAATTTTACAAAGTTTTCAGATCAATTATGCCTGGTTGCAAGCTGATATGGAATTAACACCTGGTTATCAGTCTAGATATATATTTGAAAATTTAAAACAACAAAGCAGTGCTCTTTTTTCCTTTCAATTACCTGGAAAAATTCAAACTACAATTGCTTTCAAGTATTTCCAAAGGATAAATAATGAAAAACCTACTTTTTTAACAGATATTCAAGCCAATAGAAATTGGGGGAAATCTTTAAATACCTTTATACAGGTAACGAACTTTTTTGATGTCGAATACAGAGAAATTGGAACTGTTCCAATGCCAGGAAAATGGCTAAGAGCTGGCATAAAATTTAATTTATAAGCTCCATTTTCTCCATTACAAACTAGAAGGTTTCATCCTCGAAACAAAAATAATCCGTTGATTATCTACTAAATTCAATTTTTGTGATTACAAGAATGTCTTAAGCTATAAATGCCGTTAGATAAAGCATCTCTTTATTTTCCTTTGTTATTTTTTAAAATAAATAGATCAAAAAAATATAGACTTTATAAAATAGCTAAAATAAAAAGTATTTTTATTCTTCAACTAAAAAGTGTTTCAAAAATGAGCGTCAGAATTCTCCTTCCATTATTTTTGATATTAAACATTCATTTCATACATGCTCAAAAGGGTAAGCCCTTGCCTGATGAAAAAACCGTTATGTCTGGTTTTCCTGAAACCTCTTTTAATGCGGTAAAATGGAGAGAATTGGGTCCTTTTAGGGGAGGACGATCTTGTACAGCAACTGGAGTACCTGGAAAACCAAATCTATATTATATGGGTACTGTAGGTGGCGGCGTTTGGCGCACCACCGATGGTGGGGGCACATGGAGTTGTATTTCTGATGGTTATTTTGGAGGTTCCATTGGAGCTATTGCTGTTTCAGAAAGTGACCCAAATGTGATTTATGTAGGTGAAGGTGAACAAACACTGAGAGGTAATGTGTCACCTGGCAGAGGTATGTGGCGCTCAACGGATGCAGGAAAAACATGGATTTTTATAGGTCTTCCACAATCACAACATATAAGCCGTATCAGAATTCATCCTGCCAATCCCGATTTAGTTTATGTCGGCGTATTAGGAAATTTATGGAAATCATCTACCGAAAGGGGTATTTATCGAAGTAAAGATGGAGGTAAAAACTGGGAAAAAATATGGTATGAAAATGATCGGGCTGGCTGCGGAGATATCATTATGGACCCGGGAAATGCCAGAATACTCTATGCGAGTACATGGGAAATGAAGCGAAATGGCTACAGGATGGACTCTGGAGGAAATGGTTCCCATCTTTATAAAAGTACGGACGGTGGAGATACCTGGAGTAATATATCCAACAACCCAGGTTTACCTTCAGGTGACTGGGGAATTGCTGGACTTGCTATTTCTCCTGTCCATACTGATAGAATTTGGGCATGTATAGAAGCTGCTGATGGTGGGTTATTTAGATCCGATAATGGAGGTGCAAGTTGGATTAAAACCAGTGAAGACCGCGAATTAAGACAAAGAGCCTGGTATTATTCGAGAATTACAGCAGATTCTGAAAATCCTGATATTATTTATGCGCTAAATGTTCCATTCCTCAAATCAACAGATGGGGGAAAAACATTTAAAGAAATGGAAACTCCCCATAGTGATCATCATGATTTATGGATTGACCCATCAAATAATCAAAGAATGATTGTTGCAAATGACGGGGGCGCCCAGATTTCAACTGATGGAGGTGTAAACTGGACCACTTATCATAATCAACCCACCGCACAGTTTTATAGGGTAACGACAGACCAGTCATTTCCCTATAAAATACTGGGGGCACAACAAGATAATTCAACCATACGAATTTCACACCGGTCAACAGGGGCAACGCTGACTGAAAAAGATTGGGATATATCGGCTGGGGGGGAAAGTGCGCACTTAGCTCCCGACCCTACCAATCCAGATATTGTATATGCCGGAACTTATAAGGGATATATGAGTCGCTTCGACCATAAAACAGGACAAGAAAGAAGTACCAATGTGTGGCCATTTAATCCCGCAGGGTCTGGCGTTGAGGTTATGAAATATCGTTTCAATTGGAATTTCCCTCTTATTTTCAGTCCTCATAATCCCAAAAAATTATACGCTGGATCTAATTATTTGCATGTTACCACCAATGAAGGGCAAAGCTGGGAGGTAATTAGTCCTGATTTAACCCGAAATGATCCTGAAACATTAAAGTCCTCAGGGGGAACAATCACACAGGATAATACAGGAGTTGAGTATTATGCCAATATTTTTGTAATCGCAGAATCTCCCCTCGAAGAAGGAGTCATTTGGACAGGAAGTGACGACGGCCTTTTGCATCTAACTAAAGATGGCGGTAAAACATGGCAAAATGTTACTCCTCCCGGATCACCCAAATGGAATATGTTCAATTGTATCGATGTAAATCCACATCAGCCTGGTAGTGCCTATGTTGCAGCCACTCATTACAAATTTGGCGATTATACTCCTTATCTTTATAAAACAACGGATTATGGAAAAACCTGGTCTACGATAACAAAAGGCATTGAAAACACCCATTATACCCGAGCCATTAGGGTAGATCCAATTAGAAAAGGACTCTTGTATGCAGGTACGGAATGGGGCATGTATATTTCCTTTGATGACGGAAATTACTGGCAACCTTTTAAACTAAATTTACCTATTGTATCTATTCATGATTTACATATAAGAGATCATTCCCTCATTGCAGCTACGCACGGAAGAAGTTTTTGGATGATAGACGACCTAAGTCCAATTCAAGAAATAAACAGTGAAATCACTGCCAAAGATTTTCATTTATTTCAATCCAAACCAACCTACCGCTTGGCACAGGAGAATAATGCCCCACCGAGTTTAAAAGAAGGAGAGAACCATCCTAATGGAGCTATTTTTCATTTTAATATTTCAAATACTGCTCTTTTGTCCAAAGAAATTACCTTCGAAATTTTTGATGAAAATGGAAAGAGTATTCAAAAATGGGGAAATAAAAGTAAAGATTCCAAACTAAAATTACCCTTAAAACTTGGTGGAAATCGATTTATATGGGATCTCCGGCATCCTGGCTTTACCGAATTTCCCGGAATGGTATTCTATTCTTCACCTAATAAAGGTCCTAAAGCAACACCAGGAAATTATAAAGCTACCCTAACAGTTGATGGAAATAGTTCCAGTATACAATTTGTTATCTTACCTGACCCACGGTTAAAAAATACCCCGGAGGATTATGAAAAACAGCTTAGTTTCCTCTTAAAAGTGCGCGATAAAGTGAGTGAAGCTAATCAAGCCATCTTAGATATCCGAGCTATCAAAAAAGATTTGAATTACATTAAAGAAAAATTTAGTAATCAAAGCCTTTATAAAGATTTGTATCAACAGGCAGAGGATTTAGAAAAGGAAATGAGTAGAATCGAAAATCAGATTCATCAAACAAAAAATATTGCCAGACAAGATGCCTTAAATTATGGGATAAAAGTCAATAACAGATTGGCATTTTTGCTTGCTGATCAGCAATTGGGAGATTTTCCACCCACGGATCAGGCAATATCTGTATATGAACTGTTGTCAAAGGAACTCGATAGTTATTTAAATCAACTGAAACCCTTAATTAAAAATGGCGTTGAAAATCTCAATTCAGAAGCACAAAAAAGACAAGTCCCACTTTTAAAAGAGAAGGGATAAGAAAATTAACTGAAAAAGAAATAACCATGAAAAGCAAAATCACCCTATTCATTTCTATTTTATTTATCCTGCCTGTCTGTTTAAATAGTCAAACGGCGGCTGAAAAGGCATTTGAAAAAAGAAGAGCTGCATTGAAAGCGGAGGTCCAGGCAAATGTTGAAAAACAAGCTAAATTGGCTCAGGTAATGGTTGACAAAGTTTTTAGTTTTTCTGAACTGGGCTTTCAGGAATTAGAAACATCAAAATATCTTACTAAAATATTGGAAGACAATGGTTTTACTATCAAATATGGCATATCAGGAGTACCGACAGCCTGGTGGGCAACCTGGGGAAGTGGGAAACCCGTTATTTCCATGGGATCCGATTTGGATTGTATCCCTAAGGCTTCGCAAAAACCAGGAGTCGCTTATCATGACCCCATTGTGGAAGGAGCTCCCGGTCATGGAGAAGGTCACAATTCAGGAATGCCTCTAAATATCCTGGCTGCGATTGAAACTAAAAAGATTATGGAGCGCGAAAAAATTTCAGGTACGATTGTTTTATGGCCTGGGGTCGCTGAGGAATTAGTAGGAACAAAAGCTTATTATACCCGGGATGGTTATTTTGATGAAGTCGATTTATGTTTATTTACCCATGTTGGAAATAATTTAAGTGTAAGCCATGGTCAGGCAAGAGGCACTGGGCTTATTTCTGTTTTATATGAATTTGAAGGGGAAGCGGCTCATGCAGCAGGTGCACCATGGAGAGGAAGAAGTGCCCTCGACGCTGTTGAATTAATGAGTATTGGATGGCAATATAACAGAGAACATCTCGATCCGTTGCAAAGAAGTCATCATGTTATACAAAATGGTGGAGACCAACCTAATGTCGTTCCCTCAAAAGCTTCCATTTGGTTTTATTTAAGACATGTTACTTATCCAAAAATCATGGAACTTTATGAAAGAGCCAATAAAATAGCTGAGGGAGCTGCATTAATGAGTAATACCGCAGTAACTAAAAAAATATTAGGCTCTGCCTGGCCTAGACATTTTAATAAAGTGATAGCCGAAACCATGTATCAAAATATTTTAAAGGTGGGTTTGCCAACCTGGTCAGCTGAAGATAATGCTCTTGCTGCCGGGATTCAGCAAGAAGTAAAAGCACCAGATGATGTAAAAGGATTACCGACAAAACTCGATACGCTGGAAGCTCCTTCTCAGTCCTTTGTAAGTGGTGGCTCTGATGATATTGGTGATATATCATGGAAATTACCCACCGTTACCCTCGTTTACCCTTCCAATATCCCAGGCTTACCTGGGCATCATTGGGCAAACGCCGTTTCTATGGCTACTCCAATAGCCCACAAAGGAGTTGTAGCAGGAGCGAAAGTTCAGGCAATGACCTTATTAGATCTTTTCCTTGACACCAAAACCATCGACAAGGCCTGGGAATATTTTAAAAACGAACAAGGGATGAAACAAAAATATATTCCTATGGTTAGTGAAAAGGATAAACCTGCTATACATCTAAACACTGAAATTCAAAATGAATTTAGGGAGACTCTCAAAAAATACTATTATGATGAGACTAAATATGCTTCTTATCTGGAACAATTAGGGATTAAATACCCGACGGTTAAACCTAAATCTTCAGAAAAATAAATCTTACAAACTGTATATCCTATCATTATAAAATATTTATAATGATAGGATTAAATATAAATAATCATTCTTACAAAGTGTATTTAAAGGTAATTTTTAAAAACCTTTCACCAACATGTAAAAAAACATTTTGTTACTAGTTTTTACATTTAAAAGTACTATTTTTCCCCAAAATCCAAATCCACATGTACACACGTAGTTTTTCATCCGTAGGCATCGACGATATGGCAGCCCATTTGCCTCATATTTATTTGCAAATTGAGGATTTATCAATGGCGAGAAATATTGAATATGCCAAATTAAATAAGGGTTTAGGTCTGACTGCTATGAGTTTAGCTGACGTACATGAAGATGCAGCAACCATGGCAGCAAACGCCGTCAGAAAATTAATAGTACAGAATGATATCCATCCAAGTCATATTGGTAGAATTTATTTAGGAACAGAAAGTGCCTTAGATGGGGCAAAACCCACTGCTTCTTATGCTTTGGATATGCTAAATCATTATTTTTCTCCAAAATATGGTCATGATTGCTTTTTGAATTGTGATGTGGTCGATTTAACTTTTGCTTGTATTGGTGCTGTTGATGCGCTGCAGAATTCTTTAGACTGGGTAAGATCTGGGGATGAAAGAATAGCTATTGTCGTAGGTTCCGACGTAGCAAAATATGAACTTGCTTCTACCGGAGAATATACTCAAGGTGCAGGCGCTGTGGCGCTTCTGATTAAAGAAAATCCAAGATTGCTGGCCTTCGACGAACAATGGGGAGTAGCTACCCGACCTGTTCATGATTTCTTCAAGCCAGTCAGAACCGTTCAGAAAAACCAGTTATTAACAGAAATTGAAGAAAAAGGAATAGGCAGGAATATGAATTTTGAAAATCTTGAAAATGCCATTTTTCAGAAATTAGATCAATCTGGTTTTTGGGATAGTAACGAAACAAATGTTCATATTCACAAAACAACGCCGGTTTTCGATGGTCCATATTCCAATACCTGTTATCAGGAAAGAATAAAAGAAGCCCTGCACCATTATATTTCTCAAAATAATTTATCTACTGGGGAAGCTACCACTGATAATTGGAGAAGACTGATTTTCCACTTACCTTATGCTTATCAAGCCAGAAGGATGTTTTCGGAAATTTTTTATGCTGAAGCAAAAAAAAGAGGTGACTCAGATATATTAATTCAGGAAATGGGACAAACTGAACCTCAAAACCACCAATTCGATGACGAATCTTCTTATCAGGATGCCCTTTCTAAATTCTTGACTGCTGTCACTAAAACTGAGCGTTATAAAAGATTCGTAGTGGAGAAAATTGAAAAAGGTGAACGTGCCTCTTCTTTAATGGGTAATCTTTATACCGCTTCTATTTTCCTCTCGTTAATGAGCACGCTTGCTATCGATTTAGAAAATGATACAGAACTAACGGATGCGAGAATTGGTTTCTTCGCTTACGGAAGTGGATCTAAATCAAAAGTTTTTACGGCAACCATTCAACCTTCATGGCGTGAAATAACAGACAGATTCCAGCTATTTCAACAACTTCAAAACAGAAAATCTATCACTTACAACGAATATGAAGCCTTACACAGGGAAAATCTTACCCAAAGTCTTCATCAGGTAGAAGGTGAATTTTACCTTGCATCCATTTGTTCTGAAAAAGGAGTTAAAGAAGGTGCTAGACGTTACGGTTGGAGTCCAGCCAAAGTTTTATCGTCCGTTAAAATTTAGATTTAAAACTAAATGGATTCAAGAGTTAAATATGGCTTAATTTTTATATAAACGGAGTCATTTATCCCTGGAATCTTCTTTAGTTGTTCTAAATCAAAATATAAACCATTGTTTTCCCTATATAAGAAGATGGCTTTCGCCAGTCTGTATTTTATATATGGATGTTTGCCCATCATTTCTTGAGAGGAATAATTAACTGAAATACATGGTTTTACAACGTTTTTAATGGTTAGACAAGGTATTAAAGACTGGAAAACCGAATCTCTTAATCCATACGTTTCTTTTACCTGTGAAATGGATACGAATCCACACAAAGATTCTCTAAATGCCATGATTCTTTGAGCAAGATATGGACCTATACCATACAATGATTCCCATTCAGTAGAATCTGCTTCATTAATATCCAATAACTTACAACGTGTTTCTTGTTTAGCTTTGCTTTTAACAAACTTATTTTTAAAGCCTGGATTGTTTACATAAAGATGGCTTGAAATATGATCATATAAACTCAAGGACATACCATAAAGTTTTTTAACATCCTCTACCCTTCTAAACTTTCCACCTTTCTCTAAATATTTTACCCAACGCACGGCCAAAAATGAAGGTACCGATAAAGCTAATAAAGATTTAATGTCCGCTTGATTTGCATTTATTGTAAAGTGGGGTGAAATTTCCTTTTGAATTACTTCTAACCTGTTTTTTACATAAACGCTGTAGATTGGCACATACTCATTATCACTCTTCAAATTTGAGGTCCATTGATGTATATTTAATATTCCCCAAATCAATAAAAACAAGGAAAGAAATCCATTTCTTGAATTTACTGGAAAGTAAAAAAAAGAGGAAAATTTATTTTTTTTCATCCTTAAAATATTCATTTTTAAAAAAATAAGCACCTGATTTATAGATATCAACCACCTCAATATCTGATTTTTCAGCTATTTCAACTAAATATTTTTTAAATCTAAAAGGTAAATTACCGTTCAAAATCAGTGTTTTTGGTGGACATTCCAACATCCATTGCTGCCAATTGCCATAAACAGGTTCAATGACCCACCAATGAGTCCCAAAAGGAATAAAATCCTTACTGTAATCTCCATCCATGACAACTAATGTTTTGGTTTTAAAGTGAAATGAGCCTAATTGACCACCTAAAACAAGATATTCAAAATGGGTCGCCCATTGACCTAAAAACAATAAATCTTGTCGTTGCTTTTCTACTGGCTTTTTTGAAAACACATAAAATGACCTCCCCTTTCTAACCGTAAATACAGCATTTTCTCTTTCTGACAGAATATAAACCTCCTCCTCCATTTGATTCCTTTGAATAAAGGAGTAATGGAAAAGGCTTAAAAGTAAACAGAGGGAAAATATAAGCATATTTCGTTTCCTACATTCAATGGCATAAGCCAGTGACAATACCAAAATAGAAAGAAAAACAGAAGCGATTAGATGAAGGTAAATCCCTTCGGAAACTGCCCAGGAAATATTACTTAACCAAGACATTATTGACCTGAATAAATAAATTGATGATTCAAGAACCCATCCAGCAAGAATATTTAAAATGGGAATAAATGAAATTATAAGATATAATAGAGAAAACGCGAGTATAAAAGTAGATAAGGGAATAGCGATCCAACCTGTTATTAAAAAAAGCCATGAAAATTGCTGGAAATGAAAGAGTAACAAGGGCAAGGTTACCCACTGTGCAGCAAAACCCATTACGCTCATTTCCCAAAAATAGGCTAATAGTTTATTTTTAATATGGATTCTCTTAACCCATGATTTATAAAATGCGAGGATTCCTGCAACTGCTACAAATGATAATTGAAAACCAATATGATATATATTATTGGGTTCCAATAATAGTAAAAAACAAGCCATGGCAAATAAATTATTCCAGGCATTTGCTGTTTTTTGAAATATTTTTGATGAAATTATCAGGATTGAACCTCCAACTGCTCTTACAATCGCGGGTTCAAAATGAGTTAACCAGGCAAATAATAAAAGAAATAGTATAAAAATTAAAGAAGAAAAAATTTGTCCACTTTTTGTGTAAACTGGAAATAATCCCAGAATAAACTGAATAATTCCCACTAAAATGCCAACATGAAGTCCTGAAACTGCTAAAATATGAACTGCACCCGTTCGTTTGAAGTCGGTCATTATTTCAGGTGAGAGTCCTGATTTATTTCCTAGCAGTAAGGCATTTATCAGACCTAAAGAAATAGTATCCTTTATAGCCTTACCAAAAATTCCAGAAATAAAATTTTGTGTATAATCTCTTAAAAATAAAGAACCAGAAGCTCGATGTGTGATGCGCCAATGCCCTCTGTCCCCATAAGCTTTATAAAAAATTCGTTTTTCTTTCCAATATTTTTGCTGATTAAAGGATCCTGGATTAAAGGCGACGGGCAGAGGTAATAATGTCTTAATTTCACCTTGAATAATTGCTCCAGGAACAAACGGTTTTAATTTTGATTCAGATAAATAAAGCAATAATAACCCATTTGCTTTCCTTCCTTTGTCTTCATTATCATAGACATGAGATACCTCTAAAACATAACGCCAGCCACCCTTAATTCTCGATTTAAGGCTAAGAACCCTCCCCTGATATTTTACTAATGTCTTATCGTTTCCGAAAAAGGATTTTTTATTTAGTGGATTTAAATCCTCCATTCTTGAAAAAAGAATAGCCCATACTAAAGAGGTGAAAGTTAAGTGAAACAACCATGTTGATATAGATAATTTACTGGATACTACTGAATGTAAACAAATACAGAATAAACTGAATAAATAAAACCATTGAAAGTTATGGACAGGAAGAAAGGATGAGATTCCTATACCCGCAATTATACAGATGAATAATCTAAAAAAAGGAATTTCATGAAATGGCATTTTTTATTTTCTTGAAAACAAAAGTCGTTTAAATTTTCAAGCTAAAAGGAATATTTCACGGACACTCATAACCAATTTCCAACTTATCAGGTTATAATTTTAATTGATTTTAGAAACAGGAAAGTTCTTATTTTGTGCTTTTAATAAAATGACTAAAATATGCTGATAGATAATTTTATCGATCCTTCCTTGTATGAAATAGATACAGCTATTTTAGGTGAAAAAGTTCTTGTCAGGAGGTTAAGAGAGGGAGATGGGAAATTTTTCCATGAATTAGTTGCAGAAAACAGCAGCTTAATCAGCGAGTATTTCCCCGTTCTCACGAATGTATTGTCAACTATTGAAGGCTCAGAATTATTTGTTAGAAAATTAATCATTCAGTGGTTAAATCAGGAATCATTCAGTTTTGGCATTTGGGATAAAGAAAAAATGTATTTAATAGGCTACCTGGATATATCCAGAAGAATGCCAGAAAAAATTGGTGAATTAAGATTTTTTATAGACAAAAACAGAATGGGTGAAGGCTTAATGACAGATACTTTGTCGGTTATGATTCCCTATTTTTTTAATCAGTTACAACTTGACAAAATAACGTTAAAGGGATCAACTGAAAATTTTACTTTGCCCACTTTAGCCAGAAAACATGGCTTCCTTAGAGAAGGCGAATTGAGAGGAGAAATTTATAAACAGTCAGGTGATCGTGGCGATGTCTGGGTTTATGGATTATTAAAAAACATGTACAAATAAAACAAAAATTTTGATTTCATACATCAACTTAGTTTTGGATTGGGGGAAAACCCTGCCTGTCAAAGAACAAAACGATTTAATATCTTTATTTAAATCGGTAAATTTTGATTCCATTGAAAATTTTGAGAAGAAAATTCTTGAAATGTTCGAAAAATACCCAAGCCTTTCAGGAACCCAAAAACTTATTTTCCCCCATTTAGCTGGTCATATCTGGTCTGTTTCGAATCAGTTTTCTGCCATTTTTAAACCCAACAGCAAGATCTTTATCAAAGAATTTGTCTCCTATTTTATTGAAGAAGAATACAATCTTATAAGGAAAGAATTACTGGGTGACCTACT
The DNA here is from genome assembly GCA_041159865.1 of Bacteroidota bacterium. Classification (GTDB taxonomy): domain Bacteria; phylum Bacteroidota; class Bacteroidia; order Chitinophagales; family Saprospiraceae; genus BJGN01. Next base: position 9,518 of record JBEAXK010000071.1, on the reverse strand, counting down.
TGAAACGGGAATACATTCACATGAAAATCTTCCAGTATATTTAACTGAAACGGAGAGTTATTCCAAATTAATGAAAATACTTTTTTCATTTTACCTGGAAAAACAAAAAGATCCGTTGAATACCTCGTCGATACTTACCTTTTATAAAGATGCCATTTCAGCAACACTAAAAGTGTCCTACTTTCAACATCTTGAAGAAAAAGACATACAATTAACGCTTGAAAGAGTTTTTTACATTTACCAGCATTTACCTTTGGAACCTGACACCAGATTACTCATCTTTGATATCTTTTTACGCATCGCTTTTGAAGATTCAGGCAGACCGATGGGTAATCAAAATATAGTCAGTCCCCTCTTTAACTGGTACCACAAAGATGAAAATTCATCTATTACAACCTTAGTTGCAGGTAAATTTTTAGGTGTATCCCTGAAGAAAGGTATGCAACAGATTGCTTATTTAACAGGAGAAAATCCTGTTATAGGTAGTGCAATGAATTATATCTGGCCATTTTATTTAAAACAAATTGCCCATAAAATACCGGTAAACAAGGAATTATTTCTTGAAAAAACGAGTAAGATTCTATCCATAGTCATAAAATATCCTTTTATTGCTTCACATAATTCAGACGGTCAAATACCTTTAAATCAGTTACTTAGTGGATTTGAATACATTAAAAGTAAATTACCGGAATCCATTGGTAATAATCAACTATTAGAATTATTCTTATTTGATAAATATGTTCAATGTGCTTCTGAAAATCCAACGCTATGGGAAAAAACTTCTGCCATAGAGGGAGAGCCAAGTACCTTAGACAGAGGAATCACTTTAGTAATCGAAGCAGCATTTTATAGGAAAAATGAAGTCAGCGAGGGTAAAAATATAGCACTCTTTCAATCATTAATCACTTTTGCTTTAGAGGAAATTTTACAAACTTATCCCAATAAGCTTGGGTTGACTTTAATTAGGATAATTGTTTCTCCAGACACAGGATTTGGCTTTAAATATGGGTTTGACCGTCAATGGGCGGATCAAATGGTTGAAGCTGCTCTGGCCTTATTTTCCCAGCATCCCCATCTAATTGCTGCCGAAAATACATGGGATGACTTATTTTCCGGGGTTTCCAGTGCCTTAAATGATTCCAAAATACAACAACTTAATTTACTTCCTGAGTTGACCAGAATGATTTTAGAAAAATCAGCTTTGCAACTAAACTTAAAAGTATCACTGGAAAATGGGAAAGAGGAATATTTACTGATTGCCGGTTTAAGAGAAATCCTGGCTGCTCTTTCCACAAATGAAACATCTGCTACAAAACATCCTCAACTTACACCGGGCCAGCTACTCTCCTTTGTTGAATTATTGTTAGATGCTGTTATTAAAAATCCAAACTGGCTAACTACCTCTTTTGAGGGTAACCCGATGATCAGAGAGGTGCTGGCTATCCCATTTCGCACCTTATCAAAAATACCCGCCGACCAGAGACTCGGTTATGATTTACTTACCCAGGTTATTGAGTCTTCCTTAGAAGCCATTGAGCGTAGTCCGCACTTAATGGATTGCCTCCAATACGGAGAATCACCAACGGAAAAAACCGTTTTGGAACATGCCTTTAATTTAGTCATTGCCTGGTTATTTCCACCAGGTGAACGAGCGGGTTTACATAAAACCAAGCAATTAATGGATGTTCTAGCTTATGCCATTGAAGATTTAGTCTCTGAAAATCCAAATTCTACAGGTTTAGCCATTTTAGAGCTTATTTTATCTGATGCGGTAGGCTTAGACTTATCCAACGGAATTATAGAAGACCAGACAGATGAATTGGTTGAAGCTGTTTTATTAGCCATTGCTACCCAACCCGAATTAATTCAAGAAGCTCCAGGTTTAAGAGAAATTGCCCAAGAATCAGCAGGAGCCATACATCTGTTATCCATAGATCATCCTGAAATAGGACTTGAAATACTAAGGAATTTATTTGAAGAAAGCGCAGGGCGACTGACCATTTTACTTGAAGTCAATGGTAATCAATTTCGACATTTGCTTATCGAGGCATTGCAGCAATTTGCAACAGCCATCAGTATGGAACGGAAAAATGGCCGTTATACCATAAAGTTAAGCGAAGACCAGATTCTGGATTTAGTTCAAATCATTTTTGAAGGTGTAGTGGAGCAACCAGAATGGGTTGAAGATGAATATATCCATCAGGTTTTGGATGCTATTTTACAAGCAGTAGATGCTAAAAGTGGTGGCAGAAGAATACCCTATCTACTGGTATCCCTCCTTTTCCAAGCCCTCCTTCCAATGGCTCAGGAACGTACTGAACTTTTAGAGAAAATATCCTTTGGTGAAAAAAGAGAAGCCATTGCCATTAGTTATGTTGTGGAAAGATTACTTAATCTTCTCCTGGGACTTGACCTGAAAGATTGGAGAAAAGTAACTCAAGATGAAGCTATTGAGGCAATTGTCCATTTTTATTTAAACCTAATTAACCAATGGGATATGAGTGCCGCCTCTATTGAGGCTGCCATGACGCATTTAAAACAAATAGTAAGACAGTTTGCAACGGGTTCTTTATCGCAAGATGAATTCCTGGATTTATTGAGCGAAGATAATGATGATGAAGATTAAAATATGAATAGCATGATTTCAGAAATTGGTAAGGCCACCTTACTATTGGGAAGTATGAATAGTTTAAGATACTTTTTTTTAGCTGGTATAGCATTTATATTTTTTTATAAATTATTCACTAAACGGTATAACAAAGCAAAAATTCAGGTAAATCATGCAACGAAAATTGATTTTTTAAGAGAAATCAAATATTCTGTCCTTTCAGGATTCATCACGGCATTCATCATTGCGTCCATATTAAAGTCAGATATTAAAAATAGTTCGTTGATTTATGATCAAATAAATCAATATCCACTTTATTGGATATTCATCAGTTTTGTATTGGCCATATTTTTTCACGACACCTGGTTTTACTGGTTACATCGGTTTTTTCACCTTCCCAATGTTTATTCAAAAGTACATAGAATTCATCATTTATCAGTAAATCCATCCCCATGGACCTCCTTTTCATTCCATGTCTTAGAGGCTATAGGTGAGGGGTTGGTTATTTTACCCTTGGTGTACTTGATACCCATGCATAAATTTACCCTTCTGTTTTTTGGCTTTTCTATTTTTGCAATAAATGTATATGGTCATCTTGGTTATGAAATAGCTCCAAAATGGTTCCGAAACTCTATTTTTTTTGAATTTATCAATTCATCCGTTTATCACAATTTACATCATAGTAAATTTAAGGGAAATTATGGTTTATATTTCAGATTTTGGGATAAGATTATGGGCACAGAGCATGAAGATTACGTCAAGATGTATGATGAAATTCAATCAAGACGATTTTTAAATCCAGATAAAAACTAATCTTCAGGTATGATATCTTACGAAAAAATTATCCTTCAAAATGGTTTAACCGTATTAATGCATGAAGATAATAATACACCTATTGCGGGTATTAGTGTATTATATAAAGTAGGTTCCAGAGATGAACACCCTGAAAAAACGGGATTTGCCCATCTTTTCGAACATTTGATGTTTGGTGGATCCATAAATATACCCGATTATGATGACGTAATGCAACGAGCCGGAGGTGAGAATAATGCCTATACAAATCACGATTATACCCATTTTTTTACTACTCTGCCTGCAGTAAATATAGAAACAGCCTTATGGTTAGAATCTGACAGAATGTTGGAGTTAATGCTGCAGAAAGAAGTATTAGACATACAAAAGAAAGTAGTTGTAGAGGAATTCTATGAAACTTGTCTTAATTTACCTTATGGTGATGTTTGGCACGAATTATCTGCGTTACATTATGAGAAGCACCCTTATAGATGGCCAACCATTGGTATTCATCCCAGTCATATTGAGAAGGCGAACTTAAGTGATGTCAAAAAATTTTACGACAGATATTATCATCCGGGAAATGCGGTTTTAGTAATTGCAGGACCAATTCCAATAAAAAGGATGAAAGAATTAGCTAATAAATGGTTTAATGATATAACCTCTGGAAAACAGCTAAACAGGCAATACCAGCCTGAACCTGAAAAGGACAAGGCCAGACACAAAGAGAGTCAGTCAGAAGTTCCGGTTGATGCCCTCTATATGGCTTTTCCTTGTCCACCCAGAGCAGATAAGTCTTTTTATGCTGTCGATTTATTAAGTGATATCTTAAGCAATGGACCATCTTCCCGTTTAGTACACCGATTAACAAGAGAAAAGAAATATTTCCACCAAATAGATTGCTATGTTACCGGAGATTTTGACCCTGGACTCTTTGTTTTTGAAGGTAGACCTGCAAATGGAATCACACTTCAGATGGCAGAAGAAATCATTTTGAATGAAATTAACGACTTAAAAAGACAATTAATAGAACCTTCAGAGTTACAAAAGTGGAAAAACAAGGCTGAAAGCACCTTAGTTCTTTCTGAAATGGGTATTCAGTCAAAATCTATGAATCTAGGTTTTTTTGAGGCTTTAGGAAAAATTGATTTAATGAATGATGAATCTGAGATATATCAATCTATCACCGCAGAAGAAATTCAAGCATCAGCACAAAAATGGTTGCGCGATGACCAGAGATCTGTGTTAACTTACAAGGGAAAATAATAATTTGCTATTTCCCTCCTGGAACAGATTTAGCGGAAAAAATGTCAGCCAATTTACCTTCTAGAGCGGCTCCTCTTAAATCTCTGGCTATGATAACGCCATTTGGATCAATAAGAAATGTTTTTGGAATTGCAGAAATCTCATACAATTTACTGACCTCATTTGACCAGCCTTTCAAATCACTGGTATGTTTCCAAGTCAATTTATCGGCCTGAATAGCTTGTAACCACCTTTCTCTGTTTTGATCCAGACTGATACCCAATATTTCAAAACCCATATTTTTGTATCGATCATATAATTTTACAACATTTGGATTTTCCTTTCTGCAAGGACCACACCAGGAAGCCCAAAAATCAAGTAAAACATATTTTCCTTTAAAATCAGATAAATTAACAGGCGTTCCTTCAGGGGAAGACTGGGTGAATTCAGGCGCTTTTGCACCTTCCATTAAGCGCATAGTTCTCTCGAGCATTTCTGAAATCTCCATAGCTGCCTCGGGTGCTTTATCTTGAAACTCAGTAACAAAACGTTTTCCATATTTTGCTAAGAGTGGGTGTTTTTGCGATTGCAAAACAGCAATGGTTGCACCCAGGCATTGTAGGCGTGTATGAGAACCTTCTTTTGTTTTGCTAATTATATTTTCAATAAAAAAATCTACCTGATCCTCTACAACTCCTGCACCAACCATCACATTGACATAGGTTCTAAAAGTTTCATACATCCAGATTAAATGATCATAGCCTGCGTCGGAAAAATCTACTTTTGCAAAAAACTCATTCAGAAAATAACTTAGTTCATCGGGATAACGATTATCCTTATTATTCAATTGATAACTTTGATATGCATTTAATGCCATTACCCTGTACTGGAGAGGATTTACTGTTTTTAATGAATCTAATAATTTTAGTTTTTTAGCATCCAAACCAGCCAACTGATTGACTAATTGATTTTGATTTGCTGGATTTCCTTCACTCAAACCACGAAGAATTTCACCCATTTCGTTATTAAAATTTCCAATAATTGTTTTTAAATTATTGTATCCTTCATTTTCTTTAGAATTTGAAATAGTAGCAGCTCCAATATTATCTGCACTTCCTGTGATTTGTACCATATCTTCCTGACCAAGAATAATTGGAATTACCTGATCTGAATTTTGTCCAATATAAAACATTCTTGGGTTTTGCCGAGGAACCTCCATGACAAAAGAGCCTGGTTTTTCAGCCGAAACGCTATGCTTGGGTGAAAATCCGAAACCATTAAATTCATAGAGAAATAGAGAATTTCCCCCACCGTTTAGATTACAGATAACCTTAACCGTAGATTGTCCAGAAAGTCCTGTGCAAAACAGACTTAATATGATAGCTAAATATAAATTCGAAAAACGGTACATAAGTGAAATTTTTTACAAATATAAACGATGATGTCTATTCAAAGTTTATTATTAATAAAACATTATTTAGTAAATGATTATTATATTGTTATCAAAATTTATTTATCATGATTTATCGCAGTTTTAATACCGCAGGAAAATTTCCATTTTTAGGACTATTAATAATGGGTTTGTTTGTATTCTTGATTTTCTTATTCTTAAGGGCTCTTTTTATAGTACTATATTATCTATCGCCTATTATTTTTATTTTGATATTAATTTTTGATGCCAGTGTTTTAATTAGGCACGTTAAATTATTGGGAAGGAAAATTGCAGATAATTGGATTACAGGTTTATTACAAACAGGACTTACCCTTCTTTTCCTTCCATTTGTTTTAACATATTTGTTATTTCAGGCATTTATAAGTAAACAAATAAAGAAACAGCACACTAATGTACAAGAAACGCAAGAATGGAGTGAATTTGAAGAATTAGAAAGTCAAATACCTATCAAAAAGGCAAATCCTCAGGATTTAGTGTAATGCTCCTCTTCGGGTATTTATTTTGTGTATTATTAGGTCTTTCCTATTTATGGCTTATTAGAGGCTATCTTTATCATTGGCAATTGCTTCCTGCTGATATACCTGATGATGTTCCGTTTGCACCTCCGTTTTTAAGTATTATTGTTGCCGCACGAAACGAAGAAAAAACTATTTCATCGTGTATGAACAGTTTAATCAAACTGGAGTATCCTATTGATAAGTATGAAATCATTTTCGTTGACGATCATTCAATTGATAAAACTGCTGAGATAATAAAGGAATACCAATCTCAATTTCAACAACTACATTTAATATCTCTGCAGAATGAAGGAGAAAATGAAAGTATAAAATTTCCTAAAAGAAGAGCCTTAGAGGCAGGTATTGCGTTTTCCAAGGGTGAAATTATTTTGATGACTGACGCAGACTGTGAGGTTTCTCCTCATTGGGCAAAGCTTATTTCCAGCGTATTTAAGATAGAAAATTGTGTTTTTGTAGGCGGCCCTGTTTTGATATCCTTAGAGAAAAAGACTATGCTTACTTTTTTTCAAGCCTTAGACATGACAGGTATGATGCTCATAACAGGTGCAGGATTTCATTCAGGTAATCAACTATTAGCAAATGGAGCTAATATGGCATTTTCCAAGAAAGCATTTCAAGATTCGGGAGGATTTTCAAATTTTCCAGCAAGAGCATCTGGAGATGATATGTTTCTTTTACATCAATTAAATGAATGTTACCCAGGAAGAATCAGATTTTTAAAATCCTTAAAGGGACTTGTAAAAACGAAACCAATGTCAACGCTTGGTGAATTTATTCAACAGCGTATCCGATGGGCGAGTAAAAACAGCCATTATAAAGAACTAAAAATAAGCATATCCATAGTTCTAATTTTCCTGCTTTCCACCCTAACTATCCTTTTAGGCGTACTTAGTTTTATAAAATTTAACTTATTTTTTCCTCTTTTCCTAATCCTATACCTTTCAAAATTTTCAGGAGATTATATGCTCCAAAGAGAGGCTATATTATTTTTCAAAGAGAGCAGATTATCCAGGTATATATTTATTTCACAAAACATTCACACCCTTTACATTTTTTTCATTGGGTTTGCAGGCAGTTTACTACCTAAATATCCATGGAAAGGTAGAATCGTAAAATAATTTTTATTCAAATTCACTTATGAAATGGAAAGAAATTTCTGGATTATTCTCCTGTAAAAGCTTCAAAGCCCAAGGTGATTCTGCCAAATAAACCCATTTACCTGATTTATCTTTTGCCAGATCTCTTCTTCTTCTCTGCAAAAACAGCTGAAGATCGGCCTCTTTTTCTGCACTTATCCAACAGGCTTTATACAGATTGACAGGTTCAAATTGAACCGATGCTCCATATTCGTGTAACAATCTATACTGGATGACATCAAATTGAAGTGCACCGACGGTACCAATTAATTTTCTACCATCAAATTCCTTTGTAAATAACTGAGCAACCCCCTCATCCATTAATTGATCGAGTCCCTTTGCTAATTGTTTGGTTTTTAATGGATCTACATTATTTACATACCTGAACATTTCTGGTGAAAATCGAGGAATACCTTTAAAATGGAGGACTTCTCCCTCCGTTAGCGTATCACCTATTTTAAAATTGCCAGAATCATAGAGACCAATGACATCCCCAGGAAAAGCTTCTTCCACAATCGTTTTCTTGGCTGCCATAAAAGAAGTGGGATTTGAAAATTTTAATTTTCTATTTTGTCTTACATGCAAATAATTAGTATTCCGTTGAAAAACGCCTGAACAAATTCTTAAAAATGCAATTCTGTCCCTATGGTTAGGATCCATATTAGCATGAATTTTAAAAATAAATCCAGAAAACCCTGCCTCATTAGGTTCAATAATTCGCTCTTCTGCCTGTCTGGCTAAAGGTTGAGGTGCTATTTGAACAAAACAATCTAATAATTCTCTAACGCCAAAATTGTTAATGGCACTGCCGAAAAAAACGGGTGAAATCATTCCCAAGAGATAATCTTCTCTTTCAAAAGCGGGATAAACCTCCTCAATCAATTTTACTTCCTCTCTTAACGTTTTTGCGTCTTGTAACCCAACCGTTTTTTCTAGCAAGGAATCATTAACCGAAGTAATTTCCAAAGTATCTTCTTCGTCCTGTTTTCCATGAGGTTTAAACAATTTAAGATTATTTTCGAAAATACTATAGACCCCTTTAAAATGTTGTCCCATACCTATGGGCCAGCTCAGAGGAGTCACTTGAATATCAAGTTTAAGCTCAATTTCATCGAGTAAATCAAAAGCATCTTTCCCTTCTCTGTCCAGTTTATTTACGAAGACAATAATTGGCGTATTTCTCATCCGACAAACCTTCACCAGTTTTTCTGTTTGACTTTCGACCCCTTTGGCGGCATCAATCACAACGATAACACTATCGACAGCCGTTAGGGTTCTGTAAGTATCTTCTGCGAAATCTTCGTGACCTGGCGTATCCAGAATATTAACTTTTAAATCTTTATAATCAAAAGCCATTACTGAAGTTGCTACTGAAATACCTCTTTGTTTCTCAATTTCCATAAAATCGGAAGTAGCCGACTTTTTTATTTTATTTGACTTAACAGCACCTGCTACCTGGATAGCTCCCCCGAAAAGAAGCAATTTTTCGGTGAGGGTTGTTTTTCCTGCATCGGGATGACTAACAATACCAAAAGTTTTCCTTTTATTTATTTCGAGTTCGTTCATGAAAATTTATTTTCTTTTAATTTGGAGTGCAAAATTAAAGATTTAACAATGAAGTTTAAATAAAATTTTAATAGTACCTTTGAAATATAAATTTTAAAGATTTATGCCGATTATAGCAAATGTTAATATTCATAGTGGATTATATCTGAGAGATCCCAAAGAAACTATCTTAGGTCGTTCTATTTTAAAAAATGGTATTA
>JBEAXK010000084.1:0-41892 GCA_041159865.1 Bacteroidota bacterium | reverse complement strand
GATAATATATGAGCGCTAAATTGTTTGCCGTTATCGTTTCTTATCTCTACAGATATGTCTTGTGCCTTTATATTGGCGGGTTGTAGATATTCTGCAATAACCTCTTCCCAACATGCCTTTACCTGGATGGTGATTTTGATAAAAGTTTATGAATCTAAACTTGTTTTGATTACCTTTAACCATACATCTGTTTATTAAACCTTTACCTAAATTAAATGTATTTTTTTTATAAGGTTCTTTCCATATTCCTATTATTCTGTAATTTAAGTTACGGTCAGATTGGGAATGAATTTTGGTTTGCTGCGCCCGATCTGCAGGAGGTGCATGGAGATGATCCCATTATTTTTAGGTTTTCAGCCTTTGAGGAAGATGCTGGCATTACGATAACTCAACCCGGAAATTCAACATTTAAAAAAATAGAATTCACCCTTAAAAAAAATACTTCAAAATCTATTGATCTAACTTCTTTAAAAAATCAAATAGAATGTAATCTAATTAATATACCTCAAAATAGAGGACTGTACATTAAAGCATCTTGTAAAATCAGCTGTTATTATGATATAGCAGATCCATTAAATGGAGATATTTTTACGCTAAAAGGAGAAAATGCGCTTGGTTTGAAATTTACAATTCCACAACAGATGAGTCTTAGTTCCTGGAATTACCCTCTTTATTTATCTACTTTTACCATTTTGGCAACAGAAAATAATACAATTATTAAAGTTCTTCCAACTAAAAATTTAGAAGGTTTCCCAGGAAAAAAAGAAATTTTAATTACCCTTCAAAAGGGTCAGACTTATACCTTTCAAAATATTTCCAATCAACCAAATCAAAGAGCAGGTGGTAGCTTAGTCCTTTCAGATAAACCCATTGCCATCACCATCAAAGATGATTCAATTAAATTGCCTGGATTTGGCTGTGCCGATACAGCTGGGGACCAACTTATCCCGGATGATCTGGCTGGAAAAGAGTTCATTATCATGAAGGGATATTTTTTTGTTCCAGACCGATATTATATCTATCCCATTGCTGATTCTACAAAAATTTACATAAATGGAATTTTAAAAGATACTCTGAATCTAGGGGAGTATTATGAAGGTTTTCTCTCTGACGTATCTTGTTATATTACCACCAGTTCCCCTGTTCAGATATTTCAACTTTCTGGTTTTGGTTGTGAAATAGGGGGCGGTATTTTACCTGGCATTACCTGCACAGGATCAAATGCGGTCAATGTGGCAAGAGCAACTCAACAGGAATTTTTTATCAATATCACAACAGAAAGAAAAAATATTGGATTTTTTACCTTTAACGGGCTTAAGAATATTATAACTGCTATTGATTTTGAAGAGGTTAAAGGGACGAACGGGAAATGGATGATTTGTAGAAAGAAAATTCCTTTGAATATATTAAAGCCCGGAGAATCTGGCAATGTTGCCAATATAAATGGGTTGTTTCATCTAGGAATCATTCATGGGGATGAAAGTTCAACCACCAGATTTGGCTATTTCTCAAACTTTTCTAATAGCATTATAAAATTTGAAAATATTCTGGAAACAGATTGTGAAGTAAACAAAACTCTGTGCTACGGTGCAGCAATAAATTTAAAGCCTATTCTTGATTCCACCGTTACCTATAAGTGGGACGGACCCAACGGATTTAAGTCAAATAATCTAAATCTTGCTATTAATGAATTTAAAGAGTCTGATGCAGGATTTTACACCTTAACCGTTAATGGTGGTATTTGTGGTGTAGCTAAAAAAAGAGTTTATCTTTCAAATCCTGAAATAAATCCATTAAAGGCTGATTTTGAAATCAATAGGGATTCCCAATGTCTGGATAAAAATCAGTTTGAATTTATGGATAAATCTATTTCCTTGAGTGGATCCAGTATAGTTAAAAGAGAATGGTATGTTGCAGGGGCTAAAAAAAATGGAATGGAATTACTAAGATTTACAGCTTCTGATACTGGAAGTTATAAAGTTATGCTTTTGATTCAGGATGAAAATAATTGTACAGATAACATTCAGAAGATCGTTAGAATATTACCTGAACCAAAATTTAAAATCGATTTAATTGGCAAATTAAAATTTTGTGTGGGAGACTCAGCTACGCTACAATTAAATACATCGGATAACAATCCTTATTTTAAATTTAAATGGTATAAAGATAAAATGCTTTTACCCAATGAAACAAAAAATAAATTGATAATTAAAAATACGGGAGATTTTATGGTTGAGGTTGTAAATGAATTTAATTGTACAACCCTTTCTGAGAATTTGCCAGTTGAGGTTTATCCCAAACCCAGTGTTAATCTTGTTATTCCTCAAACAATGTATATCTGCGACAGTGTACCCATTATCTTAAATGCATCGAGTAATGGATTGGTTTACTGGTATTTAAATAATATAAAAATTTCAGGAATACCAGGTAATCAAATTAAAGTTAATCGAGGGGGCATATATTCAGCTGAGGCTATTTCTGTGAATGGATGTACTACAATGGGTGATAAATTAATATTATTAGAGAATAAAAACATTACAAAACCTTTATTCAATTTTAAAAATACATGTGTTAATAAAGAGGTTTTATTTCAAAATTTCACTAAAGAGAATGATCAGCTAAAATATTTATGGAATTTTGGGGATGGAAATTCTTCGGTCGAAAAATCTCCTGTTTATTTATATAAAAAGGCAGGAACCTATAATGTCAGTTTGACGGTTAAAATAGATGAGTGCCCTAATCAGTCCCAAATTAAAACAGATAAAATATTTATCGAAGAGCTTCCAAAAGGAATTCGATATCCTCTGGTAAATGTAAGTAAAAATTTACCTCAAACTTTAACTGCGAGGAATATTGGCACCACTTACCAATGGAGGCCAGACAGAGGGCTTTCCGCAAATCATATTTTTAATCCTACGTTTGATTCCAGAGAAAACATGGAATTTTTCATTGATATTTCAACCCTAAATAATTGTAATTTCACAGATACACTGCAGGTTTATGTTTTTGATAATATGGATATTTTAGTACCAGAAGCTTTCTCTCCCAATGGAGATGGGAGTAATGATAAATTACAATATTTTACAGTGGGCATTTCATCCTTTACCGTTTTTAGAATTTTTAATAGATGGGGTCAATTATTATTTGAAAGTTTTGATGAAAATATTTATTGGGATGGAACTTTTAAGGGCATTTTACAACCTATAGATTCTTATGTATGGATAGCAGAAGCAATAGGTGCAGATGGAAAACAGATTAAAAAAAGAGGACAATCTATTTTAATTCGTTGAAAATGAAATATTATTTATTTAAAATATCCATTTTTGTTTTTAGTATTCATTTATTGAATGCTCAAGATCCTCATTTTTCTCAATATTTCATGTCACCTTTAACAATAAATCCAGCTTTGGCGGGAACTGGTTATGGTAAATTTAGATTGATGAGTAATTTTAGAAGTCAATGGCAAATAGGAGGTACGCCTTACAGTACTTATACTTTAGGTCTTGACGCAAATTTATTATCAAATAAAAAAACAAAAAAAAATATCCTGGGTGGTGGCGTTTTATTTCTAGGTGATCAATCAAATTTTGGCTTACTCAAAAGTTCTTATGTAGGATTAACGATTGATTATCATCAGGCAATAGGTAAGAATAGTAGGATTGGAGGAGGATTTCAAGCTACTTTGGGCAAAAGATATCTGGATAAACTTAATTTATCTTTTGGAAACCAGTTTGGTAAAAATGGTTTTGATTTAAGTAGCTCTAGTGGAGAAAATAATTTGATAAATATGCCCTTATTTTATGCTTTAAATGCTGGAGTGGTTTATAGTTATAAGTCCACCTTTACTCAATTTGATTTTGGGTTTTCCTTATATAATTTAAATAAACCAAATCAATCTTTTTTAAATGATAAATCACAAATTTATCCAGTTGAAACGGTATTTCACACAAATTATGATGTTAGCTTGGTTAACAATATATTTTTTAGCGGCAATGCTATCTTTAGGATACAATCAAAACAAAATTATTTTGCAGTGGGAGGAGTTTTAGGTTTCGATATGACAAAGGGAAATAATAATCAAATTTTATACCTTGGAAATTGGTTTAGAGAAGGGGATGCTATTTACCCTTATTTGGGCCTGTTATTAAATAATATTCAACTAGGTATTAGTTATGATATAACTATTTCTAAACAAAATCTGGGATCAGTAAGCCCTCAGAGTATTGAGTTGTCTTTCGTTTGGCGTGATTTGACTCGTCAATTCGGTAAAATAAGATGTCCCTGGAAATAACATTGTTTCAATGATTAGATATATTTGTTTGCTATTTAAAAGAAACATTTTACTAACCCTATAAAATAAGAGGATGAAAAATTTATTAACTATTGTTTTTGTAAGCTTAGTTTTTTCTTATGCTTTTTTTTCAAATTAATGGATCATATTTTTGAGATTAACTTTTTTGATGGTCATCCTATTATTACCTCTGATGATTGCCTCATACTTGTGGATACGGGTGCACCTATAAGTATCCACATAGAGAATACCCTCCTTTTTTGCCAGAATAATCATGTTTGTTCCACCGATTATTTTGGATTTGATATAGACCGTATTTCTGAATTATTGGGGAAACGCATCACTACTTTGTTGGGTGCTGATATCTTATCCAAGTATTTATTACAGTTGGATTATAAACACAGCATAGCCGCTTTTAGCAGTCCATTATTTCATATAAATGGCGTTGAAACACCTATAGAAATCTTTATGGGCATCCCGATAATAGAGCTTTTGGTAAATGGACAATGGGTGAAATTCTTCTTAGATACAGGTGCAAAAAGATCTTATTTACCTGCTAATTTTACAAATTCCTTTGAAATTTTAGATGTTGATGAAGATTTTTTTCCCATGGTAGGTAACTTTAGAACCCCACTTTATGAAATAAATACCAGGTTGGACGAACATGAATTTAAGGTACAATATGGAAATTTACCGACCTCTCTGGAAATGACTTTATCTATGTCGGGAGTGAAAGGTGTCATGGGATATGACTTTTTTAATCATTTTAAAGTAGCTATTGATCTTAAAAATGGACTATTAACCTATGAAAGACAATGGATATAAGATTATTTTAATCCAGAGTGACCATAAAGTTCAAAAAATGGATCAAATGCTTATTCCAGTGATGACTTACATCCCTTTTAAAAGACTTATAGACTTCCATTTTTTATTTATTCAAAATAAAAAATAACTTTTTCTTAGTAAAATATTAACAAAATATTAGGCATTTACTTATACTTTATAAAAATAGTAGCCGTTTTTTCATTGACGTTTAAAAAATGAATATATCCTTTCTAATTATAATTCCAAACAAAAATGAAGAAAAATTTAGTTGTATTTTTATTTTTAATCAACATCTCATCTGTTTTTTCTCAAAGTTTACATACAGACATCTTTCAGATAAAACCAAAGCGATTTTCTATTTATGAAACACCAAATGGAGAAATAGGTTATTGTTTATCAGGATCGGGTCCTTATGTGATGTATGATAAACCTGTATTTGAAGTTAATATACCTGAAATTCTTCCGGAAAAGGAGCAAATACCTTATGTTGACTTACTTTTTTCTGGTATTTATAGTTTACTTTATGAGTATAAAAATTATGATGGATTATTTCCTAAAACATCGCTTTCTGTTTTTGCTTTAGGAAATTATAGAGATCTATCAAATGAAGTGTTAGAAATTCTAAATAAAACTATTCTACCCAATAGGAGTTATTTGGAAACTATCTATCAATGGGTAAAACCCTATTATATAAAAACATTTAATTCTCTTACCTATAAGGAACAAAAAACTTTATTGATTAAATTAAATATGGCTGAAAGATATGTTTTGAATGTTTTGAAAGAAAAAAACGAGAAAAAATATGAAGATTGGTTGCTTAAAAATGAATATGAACCAGATGAAAAATTAGTGGGATTTTTGCAACGTAGGATAGATAAAAAACAATGGAAAATAGCAGATTGCGATTATTGGATAAATGAGCTAAAAGTTCAATTTACTCCCTTACTTAAAAATAAAGATTTTTTAAATTCCCATTACCAGGTAACAGATGTTATCAATGATAAGTATATGATTGCATGTAATCATGCCGCGCGTTATTATATTATGGATAAAAAGTATAATAAACTGTATGAGGATGAATTTCTATTCATTCAATTGGTGGAAGGGGATACTTTAATGGCTTATCCAGAGATAAATTATAAAAAATTTCAAAAATTTACCATCGACAAAAATGGAGATATTCAAAAGGTTGGAAATTAATTATTGATGCTCAAAAGCATATTACATTCAAAAAAAGGGGGTAGAAAATATACTTTTTCCACCCCTTTTTTTTAGAGAGCCACACCAAGTAAAAGTAGTAAAACCAAAACGCCGAGACCCAGCCAGGCGGATCTTTTCATAGCTTTATTATTAGAGGCTAATAAAAATACTAATAATACGCCTAAAAAGGCGAGAAAAAATCCGGCTAAAAACCCAATCAAATTAAAGCCGCCTTCTGTGTTTGCAAGTTCTTCCGCCAGATTTATGGGTTCTGTACTGGCTGTTTTTCTTACTTCTTTTTTCAAAAGAAGTAATGCAAGTTTTCCTTTTAAGCCTAATTTTTCACCCGTTAATTCTTCATATTTTGCAGGAGTCAGGGTTAATAAATCTTGCGATGACAATTGTACCGAAGAAGTGTTTGTTACATTGGATCCATCGACTGGGGGTAACGCAGCCTGTAGAGCAATATTGGAAAACACTAAAAGAAGTAGAATAAGATGAGATACTTTCATAACAATCAATATTTAAAATGAATAAATAGGTTTAAAAAGATTAAGCTTTTGCCGGTTCTTTAACCATGGCTTTTTTTTGAAAGATAACAGTTCCTTTTCTGCAAGTTGAAAAATTATTTCGGGGAATAAACCGCCCGCTTAATTTCTCGTTATCAAAGGCAAGAAAAAAGGAGAGTAAACATAAGGCCTTTTTATTGGCATAATTGGTTTGAATTATCTTTTCCTCAATGATATTAACTTTGTTATGGGTTATACTTCCTTTGACACTGGTTTCACAATAGAAATTTGCTCCATTAGAATAGGTTGTTCCGTAGAACACATGATTATTTATTTTTTCAACGATAAGAATATAATCAAAAACTTGGGTAGAATCATCCAGTTTTCCGTGCCAGGTACCCAATATATCCTCCTCGTTTTGAGCTGATAACCAGCTCAAATGACAAAAAAGCAGTAGGAATAAAAGATTGATACGAAATATCATGCGTTATGATTTAACACCATTTTACCAAATATACAAAATTTTCTACCATTTTTACAATTAAATAAATTTTAAATTCCTTACCAGTTCCTTATTCTCAAAGATATAGTTTACCTTTAGGACTTACTCAAATAAATAATTTTTATGATAAAATTTTTATAATGAAATATTCTTATCTGTTTATTTTATTTCTCTTTATTCCTATTGATTCTATTTATTCACAAGAGACAACTAGTTCAGCTGGAGATACTTACAATTCTTCAAACAATACCGTTACCTTTACTTTAGGAGAAGTAGTGAATGATCAGTATGCAACTAATTCCTATTCACTTAAAGCGGGCGTCATTCAATCTGCCTCTTTAGCATGTCCCATCCCATCTGTTATTCCTTTTTTACCTTTAAATGATTTATGTATTCAGTCAGGGACATCCAAAGCTATCATTCTGTCGAATTCGGAAATTAGCGTTCGATATCAACTGCTTTTTAATGGTGTTTTGACAGGAGATAGTCTGTTAGGTACCGGATCGCCGCTTTCCATTATCAATGCGACTCAACCGGGTGTCTATACGGTCAGAGCCAGATATGCTGGTAAAAGTTGCTTTGTGGATATGCCTCAACAGATTACTTTGAATAATATTCCATCTGTGACCGCAAGTTTTCAGGGTTCCCTTTGTGTGGGTGGGAGTGCAACGATTCAATTATCAGCAAATGAACCCGTTAGTCTTAAGTATAATATTTCGGGAGGAGCCGCTCAATCCCTTGATTTTAATGGTTCTGCTTCCTTGTCTGTTTCAAATATTCAGTCAAATACGGTGGTGAATCTTTTCTCAGTTACTTCCCTCGCTACTTCTTGCGTCAATGCTGTGTCACAGATTGTGCAAATACCGGTTTCAAATATTCCTACCCTGTCCCTTAACCAAACAGTTACTCCATGTGAAGGCCAGCCTGTTTCTTTAGCTTACCTTGCTTCTGAACCACTTTCCTTTAGTTATAATCTAAATGGGGTCATAAAAACTTCGACCCTAACATCGACAACGGGAAATATTACACTGGATCCCTTATCAAATGGCTCTTCTTTGTCTATTTCAAGGTTGGTATCTCTTCAGTCGGGATGTGTAAATACAGTTTCTAGTGCGGTTTCGGTGAACGTGTCAGCAAAACCAGGTTTGTCCGCCTTAAATCTGGATATTTGTAGTAACACAGCATTTTCCCTGCCCCTTTCTTCGTCCTCTGCCGTCGGTGTGAACTGGGTGGCAACTTATAATGGATTAACGGGTGGTCAGGGCACTGGGGTTTCTTCTCTTTCACTAAATGAAATATTAACCAATAATACAGCTTCCCCTTTAACTGCTACTTATATTCTCACTCCTTTTGTTAGCAATAATCCCTCTTGCCAGGGTACACCAGTTATTTCATCTGTTACGGTTAATCCTACACCTGAAATAATCATACCATCATTGAATACGACCTTTTGTAGTGGGGAACTTATTTCCGTTCCTGTCGTCACAAATGGCAGTGGTACACTGGTCTGGAACAGAGATAATGGCGAAAGTATTGGGAATGGGGCTATTTTAGAAACGATTGAAAATAAATCTAGTTTCTCTCGGATTGTAAATTATACGCTAACTGTGGAAGGAGGAAGTTGTAAAAATGTGCAGGGAAAAACGCTTGCACTGACTATTCTTCCTTCACCTGTATTAAATATAAGCGGAATTCCAGCCCTGTGTGATGCATTTACCGATATTACAGCCAGTAGCATCACGGCAGGCTCTACCCCAAATCTTGTCCTAAGTTATTATCAGGATCCTCAACTTTCTTTGCCTTTAGCTAATCCATCTAAAGCTAGTCAGGGTACTTATTTTATAAAAGGTCAAATAGGTGCATGCTTTGTTTCTGCCCCTATTTCTATCAAATCTCAAATAAAATTAAAAGTAAATGATCCTAAAACAGCTTGTCCAGGTCAGAAAATTGACTTAACACAAGCTGCTTTAACGGAGGGTTCTTCGGCGGGTTTAAATTTCAGTTATTGGGAAAATGCAACGGCAACACAACCTTTATCATTGCCCAATGAGGTAGATGAGGGAACTTATTTTATTAAGGCGGAAGCGTTAACTTCAGTAGGAAATTGTGCTGTTGTTAAACCTGTCATAGCAAAAACATTTAATCCTGTTTTATTAAATCCACCTGCCAATCTCTCTGTTTGCAATGGAAGTGTTTTTTCCTATATACCCCAATTAAAAGAGGCTACTTTTAGTTGGTTTAGGAATGCAAATGGTGCTCTTGGCTTAACCAATAGCTCAGGTTCAAGTCAAATTAACGAGATTCTAAATATAAAATCACAGGATGCATCGGTAACTTTGACCTATGGTTATTCAATAGCTGCCCCTGGTTGTTCACCCAAAGTAGCTACTTTTGATGTTGTGGTCACGAGTGGACCTACTTTTACCCTGGTCGATTCTGCTCAAATATGTGATTCTTATGCTGATCTAACCAAATTAGTAAAGTCAACTTCAGGAAATATTACTTTTAGTTATTTCCTAAATGATTCGCCAGTTGCTGATGTTACAAAAGGTATTCAAGGGGTTTATCAAGTGGAAGGGATATCGGCTGGTGGATGTAAAACATCGAAATCGATAGAGGTTAAACATAAACTGAAGGTACCAGCGCTTACTCCTTTTTATGTTTGTCCCCCCCAGACCTTTGATCTTAAGGGAAAGGTAACGGATTTATTTGGCACTAATTATATCGTTTCTTTTGAAAATATTTCAACACCTGATAAAATAGCTGCAGGAAATTATTCTATTGGTTTATCAGAATTAGCCGGAAATTGTAAAATTATTTTACCTGTTTCCATCCTTTCAGCTGAGCCAAAATGGCAAAACGCATTTTCCTCAGCTATTGTTTGTAGTGATGAAAGGCTTGTGGTGGAACCCCTTTTTGCATCTCCTGATGTTTCCTATTCATGGGCTTATGCAAATGGTAAAGGTACGGGAAGATTAGAGGCGATTTGGTCAAATATATCTTCGGTTACGGTTGTTGACTCTATCAGAATAGTGGCAACAAGTGCTTTGTGCAATCAAACAAGTACCTCTTTAGTTAAAGTGGAGGTTCTGCCTGCTCCTCCAAACCTTCAACTTACAGCTAATGAAGCTTGTGCCGATAAATTACTTACTATTGGCGTTGTAGGAACACCAGTTAATCCGTTGTCTAGATTTAAATGGACGGCTGATTATGGCTTAGCAAAAGGAGGCATTGGGGGTAAAGAAATCAATTCATTTAGTGCAAAGGCTATCCAGGAGACTCTTTTTCATGAGGAGGATTCTATTATAAAGGTTACCTATCAACTACAACCCTTTTTGACTGGTGCTAAATCCTGTTTTGGTCCTTTTAACTCCATTCAGGTGTCTATACTTCCTCTTGGATTTGGTTCATGTGCAGCCAATATTGCGGGTATTATTCAAACGATTCATAAACAATATGTGGAAGGAGTTAAAGTTCAGATTTCAGGTTATCAGGGTGAAAAATCGGTGCTGACAAGGAAAGATGGTTTATTTAAAATGTCTGGACTGGAGCTTGGTTTAGATTATACTGTATATCCGGAACTGAATAAATTTCCGCTAAATGGGGTTTCAACTTATGATATTCTATTGATTCAAAAACATTTATTGAACACCAGGAAAATAACAAATCCGTACGAACTTATTGCTGCCGACGTAAATAAATCAGGGACCATCACGATAACAGATATGTTGCAGTTGCGTAAATTGATTTTGGGTATAGACCGTGAATTTTCGGAGAATAAAAGCTGGCGTTTTGTAGAGGCTTCCCATAAATTTCAAGATGAATCCAAACCTTTTAATTTTCCTGAACTTAGAAATATAAATGATTTGTCGGGATCTGCTGAAGTGCATTTTGTAGGCATTAAAATAGGGGACTTAAATGGTTCGGTAGTTGCCAATTCGGGTGGTCTTGGAGACTCCAGGGAAAGTAATTTTTATACTTTTCAAGCAGAAAATAAAAAGGTAAATACCGGCGACTTGTTCTCTCTGACCCTTCTTACAAACAAAAAGGTAACAGCGGAAGGACTTCAATTTACCCTTCAATATGATGTAGATAAATTATCCTTTATTTCTTCTGAAATGGATGCAAATTTGTTACCATCGATGGGTGTTTTTGAAGAAGAGGGATTGCTCACCTTAAGTTGGGCAAATCCAGTTAATCTGAATGACAGGTTTATATCTTTGCCATTTAAGGTCAAAAAATCAGGAGAAATCGCAGATATGATTTCAATAAGTGACAGAATAACCAGAGCAGAAGCTTATGTGGAAGGTGAAATCTGGCCGCTGACTATCGCCTTTCAGAAAAAGGATGAAACTTCGCCCATGCTATTAAATCCTTATCCAAATCCTTTTATGGATCAGGTAACCATTCCATATTTTTTAAGCTCAAATCAAATCGTTTGGCTCAAGATCATGGATATATCTGGCAGAGTGGTCAAAACAATGATGCAAGAAGGTAGGGTAGGGAAAAATCATTTTGTAGTTACTCATTTACCTGCTGGATCAGAATGGTCCTTTGAAATAAGTACAGATACATGGAAGTCAATGGGCAAATTAATTTCTGTTTATTGAAACAAGCCTATACGCCAGGGTTTCCATTTAAAATCAATCACTGACAGGATATGTCTGTCTCCTTGATCATTCTTTCTGGGGACTAATATACCAAAATGAAACAGGTCAATGATATGGAAATGGGTGTATTTCTCAGAAATTAAATACCATGTTTTTTTCATATCTTCAGACCAGTATATATCGGAGAGAATAATTATTCCATGGGCAGAAAGAAAAGGGGAGCAAATATGAAGGTAGTGAAGCAAGGGCTGTCCTCTGTGATTACCGTCTATAAAAAGTAAATCGATAGGCGGACAATGTGGTAAAAGAGAGGGAATCAAATCGTCAAAGGAGCCTGTTTGTTGTTGAATACGATCTGTTAGGCCTAAAAATTTAAAAGTTTCAGCTGCTATAGTCGCTGTCTCAGGACATCCTTCTATGGTAAATAACCGGGCATTTTTATTTTTAGAAATAAGGTAAGACCCTGAAAGACCAAAATGGGTGCCTAATTCCAATATTGTTTTTATGTTTTGTTTGGCAGCAAGAAGGGCAAGCCAGGCACCTTCTTTCGAGGAAACAGGACTGGTTGCGGCCATTTTATGTACAAAAAGTTTTTTTCCTTTAAGTAAAGTGGAACCAGCCCCATATTCTGTTTTATTAATTTGTCTTTTGTCCCTGCCTAACCATTTTCTTCGTTGTTCGATAATTCCTGATTTAGGCAGTTTCCCGTAAAACAAGGGAAGTAAAATGTAAGATAATAAAGGTGAATGTACGTCATAAATAGTATGGGCACGCCTATAAAAGGACCAGAAAAAAGTGATTTTTTGTAGTAAATGCATAAGGACAAAGTTACCTGATTAAGGCAACAGTTCCACTTTTTGTTTCAACATACGTTTTACCATTCCTCCGATACCCCTCGATGGTGGCCATCCAGACATAAACCCCAGGATCGGAATCGATGCCTCTAAATTGGCCATTCCAGCCCATTTCGATATCATTGGATTTAAAAACAATATTTCCCCAGCGATCTGCTATGGTTAAATCGAAAGAAATGATGTCTTTCCCGTACAATAGAAAGATATCATTAAAACCATCTTTATTTGGACTAAAAGCGGTAGGAGCATATACTTTGGTTGGGCATTTACGAGTCAATACAATAGAGTCAGTTCCTGTACACCCCCATTCATCCCATACTTTAACGGAATAGGTAGCTTCATCATCAACTTCAAAATAAGGTAGTGTGCTTTTATCCTGCCATTCATATTTTGAAAAAAATCCACCTTGAAGTTGAAGGGAAAAGGTAGGTTCATCGGGGCAAATAAAGGCATCGGTGCCAAGATTAGGCTTTGGATTTGCCTTAACACTTACTTTTGTTGTAGCTGGATAGGTATTACAACCATCAATAACACCCATAACAGAATAATTTCCAGACATGGAGGTAGTTACATTGGGTATTTGTGGATTTTTATCAATACTTACATAGCCATTAGGCCCGGACCAGCGATACCATTCTGATAATTTATCGTTAACCGCTAACTTTAAGGTATCTTTTTCACAGGCAATTAATGTACCCGGAGCTGAAAGTGTTTCTGGTGTGGTAATATTTATGATTCCATTTATGGTGTCTAGTTTTTTTAAACACAAGTCATTTATGGCTAATTTAACATACTGCGGACCAATCTGATTATAGGAGCGTTTTAATACATTTAATCGTGAAGTATCCTTATTTCCAAAATCCCAGAAAAGGGAAAACCTTGGCGCTGCCAGACCAGCGTCAAAGAGGATGGAATCATTTAAACAGCCTCCTTCGGGTAGCGGACTTGCATTTATGGGTTTAAAACTTGCACCTCCATTATAGGCGTACGATTCAGCATTTCCATAACCATAAGCGGTTACTGACATACCACATCCATTTGAAATGAGAGTGTGTGAACCAGCATTTACTTTGATTCTGGCGAATGAATATTTAGTATTTCCAGCAACGGTACCGATGACACCAGGTATATTTCCTAAAGGAGTTCCATCGAGGGTAACTTTGGCTATATCAGCTGAAAGAGCCACTACATTTAAATAATTTTCAGTTATTTGTTGAAAACTTGAATTATATAGGGTAACGGTATCCCTTATCTGCTCAATACTGTTTAAAAGTACCATAGATGGATCGCCCAGTCTGGAAGGATTCCCGCCACAGGATCCTCCAACATTATATTGGGCAATGGCGATGGGTTTATTTGCAGATATATAGGTTGATTCCCCTTTTTGATATTCTACAAACTGACCTTGATTGATTTTTAAGGTATCGGTTTTTGCACCTTGAACTAAAACGGTTGTATTATTTTCGGAAGCCATAATGCGAAAAACATCGAGAGTAACCTGAGCACTTAAAACGGAAATAAATTCCTTGCCCCAGGTGGAAATAGGGTACATTTGTTCAAGTAAATTATCTCTGGCATCACATACCATGGGCGTCCATGAGTTCCCAGCAAATAAGGCAAAAGGTTTATTTCCCACAACACGGGTTCCTGTAATATCACCGCCCCCCAAGGAGGTTTGAACCTGATAGGTCTGCCCGGGAGACAAAGTAACTTTAATAGATTCGCCCTTTTTTCTACCTCCTTTGGTTTGGTCGCTTAAAATAATTTCAATCTCTGTGTCATCCTTAACGGCAACAATCAGAAGTTCACTCGGATAAATATTGTTACCTTGTTGAAAAGCTTTATAGGCAATTGCATAATAATCGTTTCCAACTGCATCATCGGGTAAAACTACAGAAGCCTCAGATCGCTGATTATAATATTGATGCATGTAAACACTAATGTTCTTCTCACTTGAAATAATAATTCCGTTATTAGATATGGATTCTGAACCTACTGTTTCTGCAGTCTTTGGAAGTGTGACAATGGTAACTTTATTTGCAGACACAGTAAAAGTTTGCTTCCAGCCTAAAAGGGGCATTTCTACTGTCCCAGAGGTATTGTATAAAGAAGTAATCATTACCACCATGTTATTTCTTCCCACATCAATATGCTCCAAAAAAGCAAGGTGAAATCTAGTCCCTTCATTGGACTGGGCCAGTCCAAGAGTACTTAAACAGGTAAGCAAAAGAAATAGATAGAGTTTCTGCAAAGGTGATTTTTAAAAAGTTAGATATCTAAAGTTAACAAAAGTTTAAAGAAATTAATTATTTTGATTGTCTTTTATCATACTTTTAAAAATAATCGCGTTATTTCTTCTAAACTATTATCTTGTTTAACTTTTTAAAATAAAAACAATTAAAATATGCTAAATCGTTTTTTTCTAATTCTTTTAGGTCTTGGTTTTACCTTTCTTTCTGCACAAAATCAGGTACCTAAAAATTGGTTTAATCTTGATCCAAAACAGGACGGTTTTCCAGGTTTAAGCACGGAATCTTTATATAAAAGATTGCGTAGCATGACGGGTAAAAAAGGAGAAACGGTTGTCGTAGCTGTAATTGATTCTGGGGTCGATTATGAACATGAAGATCTTAAACCCGTCATGTGGATAAATCCGGGAGAAGTTGCCAGAGACGGTATCGATAATGATAAAAATGGGTATATTGATGATATACATGGCTGGAACTTTATAGGTAATGCCAAAGGAGAAAATGTCCATAGGGATAATCTTGAAATTACCCGATTATTTGCCTCTTACAAAAAGGAATTTGAAAAGGCAGATCCTGGTTCTTTGTCAGGAAAAGATAAAAAAAGATACGCTGAGTACAAGGAAATGGAAGAAAAAGTGCTCGGTGAAAGAAAATCCTTGAGTGAAACCTGGCCTACTTATAAAGCGCTTAAAGAATCAGTAGCTAAAGTAACGAAACAATTAGGAAAAGAAACGGGCATATCCCTTGACGATTTAGAAAAGGTTCAACCAGGCCCTGATCAGATGCTGGCAAGACTGGTACAGATTTTGAAAGCACAAATGAGCCAGGGTGCAACTTTTGAAGGGTTTTTAGATCAATTAAATGAAGCTTATGACTATTTTGATGAACGTTTGAATTATAATTACAATCCCGATTTCGATCCACGTATTTTAGTAGGTGACAATTACGCCGATGTTACGGAAAAATACTACGGAAATAATGATGTTAAAGGCCCGGATGCGAATCACGGAACCCATGTTGCAGGTATTATTGGGGCTGTAAGAGGAAATGATATAGGTATGGATGGCATTTCTGATAATGTTCGTATCATGTCTGTCAGAACAGTTCCCGATGGAGATGAAAGGGACAAAGATGTCGCAAACGCAATAAGATATGCTGTTGATAATGGGGCTAAGGTCATCAATATGAGTTTTGGTAAGGGGTATTCCCCATATAAAAAAGCCGTTGATGAAGCTATTCGATATGCAGCAAAAAAGGATGTTTTGTTGGTGCATGCAGCAGGGAACGATGGGAGTGAAAATAATGGAAAGAATAATTTCCCCAATGATGAATTTAGTAAAAGAGGCTTTTTTGGGGTTAAATTTGCGCCAAATTGGTTGGAAGTGGGTGCTTTAAATTGGGAGGGAAATGAAAAACTGGCGGCCGATTTTTCAAATTACAGTAGAAATAGAGTCGATTTGTTTTCTCCAGGTGTCGATATCTATTCAACCGTTGTCGGATCTAAATATGATAGTTATCCAGGAACCAGTATGGCAGCCCCAATGGTTGCGGGTGCAGCAGCATTGTTACGTTCCTATTTTCCAGATTTATCCGTAGTTCAGATTAAAAACATTCTGATGGAATCAACCATTAAACAAAGTCAGATGGTGGTGAAACCTGGTACGGATGACGAAAAAGTACCTTTTTCTTCCCTTTCTGTGTCGGGGGGTATTCTGAATGTTGAAAAAGCATTTGAGAAGGCTCTCTCTACTCCGGGTAAGAAAACAAGCGCTAAAAGATATATTACAGTGAAAGACTTACCTGCAAAAACAGTGGTCGTTCCTTAATCAGACTTCCTTTTCCAGGATTAATAGCAAAATGGTCGCCTCTGAGGGGTGACCATTTTGTGTTTTAGCTACGCTAAAAACAATTAAATGCCTTTATTTAATTCTGTGTGGTCGGAATTTAATAAGTCGTACCTTTCGTTTCCAATAAAGCAAATGCCTCGTCCCAGGAGGGAATTTTATCAGATTCAAAGCCATAGGTTTTCCCAGTGGCTATTTTGTGAAATGATTTCATCGCGGTGAGGTGGGTCCCATTTCGCATGAAATTTAACATCAATTCTCTGTTCTCCCATGCTGTAACTGTGCATTGATAACCCTCGATGTGTTTCACAGCACAATAGCTGTTTCCTTTTGCTACCTGAGCTTCGCGAAAAGTTGGAATAGCTAAAGTCCAAAATCTAATAAGCCCCCAAAAACCTTTTGGTTTTAGTCCGGTTATGGAAATGTACATTTTATTTTTTTTCAAATATACTAATTTGAAGTGACATCCAGTTTTCCTTTTCCTGTTTCATTTCCCGATCGCCAATGGTAAAAATAAACACCAGGTGTCAGATTGGGCGAATTAAGCGGCACCTCTTTCTGGTTGCCTGAAATAATCTGATCGACCACTTTATTTCCCATGATGGTATAAAGACTAAGGAAAATATCTTTTTCAAATGGACCATTTAGCTGAAGGGAAAAATTTCCATTTCCGGGATTGGGGAATACGTCAATCTTCTTCAGGCCTGGTTCTTCCTCTGTCATTGGTTTGTTGGGTAGAGCGGCTGGACAATTTCCCTGATGAATGCGAACATTTCGGTAAAGGGCATCTCCAGGCGGACTGAATTTGTCCTCATCACAGATAAATATAAATCTGGAAAAGGTTCCTGTATAAAATTTCCCGACAGGGATAGATACCTTTTGCCAGCTGGAAATGGAATTGAATGACCTGTGATTTTGAATTCCCCAACGCTGATAACCGCCTACTTGAAAGCTAAGATTTGCGCTTATTTCCTCATCGTTGTCAAAACCGATTCCTATAATTTCAGGAGCAAGATTACTTCTGAACTCAAACTCAACCACTGTATTTGCCATAACAACATAATTTCCTATTATTTTTTTCCATGCATTTGCTTTTAGATGTACCCCTTTTCCATTTTCAATGACATCTACAGTACCTAAGTCTTGAGTGCCGGCAAAGGTTATGACTTTGTTTTTCATTAAGTCTAGGAAAAGACATGTAGAGTCCGGAGCGCCTGAACCTGCTCCATTTCCACTTCCAGAACCGCTTCCGCTTCCAGAACCACTTCCGCTTCCACTTCCAGAACCACTTCCACTTCCACTGCCACCTCCTGATACCACTGATTTTGGTATACAAAAATTCAATTGTGTATTGTTAGTGAATGTACCCGTTCTGGAAAGGATAGAATCTTTACTATTTGAAATAACAAAAGAACCATTTCCATATACACAGCAAAGTCCATCACCGCCACTATCAGCAATACGGAGCGAATAACATCCTGGAAGGAGGCAAAGCTGAGCATTTACTTTTTGCCCATTCTTTTTATTTAAATAGGGGCCACCTGAGAGTCGGATTACATTGGCGCTGTCCAAAAGTTGCCAGGTTGTCTCTGTTCCAAACAAATCGAGGGTCAATTCCAGTTTGATCGTGCGGCAAGTATCTGTGGTTCCACTGCCTGATGAACCACTACCTGACGAACCACTACCTGTGCCCGTTCCATTTCCTGATGAACTTCCCCCTGAGCCTGTACTTCCTGAGCCTGTTCCCGTACCACTGCCTGATGTGCTGCCTCCTGAACCTGAATTATCAACAGGTGGGCAGGTTTGGAGGCAAGTAGCAGAGGCTATTCTGTTTCTGATGACATTTCCAGGTTGTTGACCAAAACCATTGCCAAATTTTGTTCCTATAGAAGTATTGTGACAATAGGACATGATTGTTCCACCATTTGGCGGAAGAGGGGGAAGGGCACACCCGCCTTCGGTTACTCCGGCGCAACCATCTAATGCTGTACTATTGCCATTCCAAACACAGGCGTGTGTATGTTGAGAACCTAAAATATGACCTAGTTCATGTGCCATAACCATTACATTCCAGGAGAAGGCGGGAACATTCTGGTATGATTTTAAAGCACTCCCAAAACTTAATTTATAACGGGTCGAGGAGGCACAAACCCCATTTAACCAGGCGATTCCTCCCTTTCCTTTATAGGATACTAATTGTCCTATATCGCCTTTAATCGTTTGTCTTTGAGCTCCAAACTGAGTTAGCATGTTATAATCACTGCCTGAATAGGGGCTTGGTACATCCCAAAGGAATAATCCGCTCAGTCTTAAATTTATATTTTCATTGGCATAAAGCGTAGCGACCTGATTGAACCAGCCCGTCATAAATGCAGTGGTATTTGCAGTTCCTCCTTTGTCTGTAAAAATATCATGATCTACTTCTAAATATACATTTACACATTTAGGGTCAGACCTTAAGGTAGCATTTGTATGAAGGTCACTGGAGCTATATGCCCTTCCATCATCAGTGGTGAGACAAGTTAGTTTTTCTTTATTGGGAAATGCATCGGCTGGATATAAAATATGAGGAAGGTTACTGCTTCCCTCAGTTTCTTCCATTGGCCCAAATACCTGAATGCCTGTTTCTTTAGTGTAAAAAGATCCTTGTATCCCCGATTCGCTTACCGTAACGGCTGCAAATGATTCAGATTTTCCAGCAATTATTCCTCTGAAATGTTGAATCTGCGTTTGTTCTTCCTGCATAATACCCGATGCATGCATCATCTGAAAATCGAAACTCAACAAATCAATGGCAACCAGTTCAATGGATACATTTTCTTTAATACCAGGAACAGACAATATAAATTGTTTAGGTTCATCATCTAATAATCGTCTTATCCGCGCGGGAGTGGCAGAGAAAAATTTCTTCTCCGCGAAGGCACTATTCGCCTCTGTATATTGTCTGAGGGTTCCACTTTCTTCCACAAATAAAGAATAAACTGGAAATTTCCCCCCTTCTTTTTTGGCAAAATCCACTAAGTTTTGAGGACTAATCTGCTGCCCAAGGGCAAAATACGCCAAAAACAAGGTAAAAAGAGTGATAAAAATTCTCATATCTCCAAAACAGTTGTTAGCAGTGTATTCGAGCATACACTGTGGGTGATTTGGAGAGATTACCTGACTAAAATGATGGTAAATATAAAAACATATTTATATAAGTTTAATTTTTTTTCTACTTTTTAAAAGGTATATCTATATGTAATTTAATTCTTTATAAAAAAAATAGCCTCAGATATTAATTTTCTGAAGCTATTTTTTTGTAGTATCTTCTGCATTTAACCCATTTCTGAAACAACTTCAGTCACTTCAGGAACCATTCGTTTTAACATGCCTTCAATGCCCGATTTTAGTGTAACGGTGCTACTCGGACAACCGCTGCAACTTCCTTGAAGGGTAACGGTTACAATTCCTTCTGAAAAACTTTTAAACTCTATATTTCCACCATCCATTTCTACGGCTGGCTTGACATAAGTATCAATTAGTTCCTTTATTTTTTTAACCGTTTCGCTTTGTTCCCCGGTATGTTCCTCATGCTTACTGTTTTCAGCTTCAAAAGCAATCATTGCTTCGGCATAACCTTCTCGAATTATTTCACTTCCGTTAGCGACATATTCTTTGATAAATTCTTTTAGGGGGAGTAATATAGTTTCCCAAGCGTAATTAAACTCCTTTGAAATAGTTACGAAATTATTGCATATATAAACGCCTTTAACATAAGGAAAAAGAAAAAGTTCAGCAGCTATTGGGGACCATTCTTTTGCTGTGTTTTCATCTTTAAAATCGGCTGTACCTTTATACAGCATTCTATTAGTCACAAATTTTAAAGTTTCCGGATTTGGCGTTTGCTCTGTATAAATAAGTACCGGGCTTTGGGGTGTAGTATTTTCCATGTTGAAAAAATTGTTATTTAAGGTAAAAACACGTTCTCACAAAAATAGTTTTATATGCTTGTTACCCGAACAATTCGGTTTGAATATGAGCAGGTGGCAACCCTAGTTTTTGTAAATTCTTTTGGGCTTCATCAACCATGTTTTGCCAGCCACAAATATAAAAAATACCTTTAGTTATATCAATCAAATGCTTGTTTTGATAAACTTGATGCACGTATCCTTTGTAAAAATACAATTGTTCCTCGATATTAGAGGGTATTTGTTCTTCTTTGGAAAGAGCAATATGTATTTGAAAATCAGGCAGTAATTTTGATATTTTAAGCCATTCTTCCAGAAACAAAACATTCTCCATTTTTCTTGTTCCAAATATAATCCGAATGGCTGGCGCCTGTGAAGGTTGCTTACAAATTTCCCACAACATACTTCTAAAAGGGGCAATGCCAGTGCCTGTGCAAATGAAAAATAGGGTTTCAGGCATAACCTGAGGTAAAATAAAGTTTCCTTCAGGCCCTTTGAATTTTAAAATCTCTCCAGATTTTAACACATCAAACAAATATGGAGTTCCTAATCCACCCTCATTTTTCACAATGCATAATTCTATGGTATGGGAGTTATTGGGGGCATTTGCAATGGAATAACTTTTCCATCGGTACAGTCTTTTTTCATGCACGGGTAAATCGAAGGTGATAAACTGTCCTGGCTGAAAGGAAAAAGTATTTTCGTTTTGTATATAGAAGGTGAAAAGTCTTGTCTGAGGTGCTAATTCTTTGGAAGAAACCAATTTGCAATCATACCATTTGGTTGGCATAGCTAAGGGTATTTATTTTTCGTTAAATATTATTTCCCCATAGGAAAAAAGCATTTGATATCCTTTTTTG
Source organism: Bacteroidota bacterium (assembly GCA_041159865.1). Taxonomy (GTDB): domain Bacteria; phylum Bacteroidota; class Bacteroidia; order Chitinophagales; family Saprospiraceae; genus BJGN01. The sequence continues at coordinate 20,198 of JBEAXK010000084.1, read as the reverse complement.
GCAAAATAAGATGAAATTTCGTTCTTAGGCATTTCAGATAAAATCAGGAGAAAATCACCTCCCCAGGCACCTAAAGATTTAACAACTCCTGGAAAATCTGAAAATAATTCTTTTTGTACAGGTACCAAATCCAAATGATTACCGGTTAGTTGTTCGTGACGGGACATTAACGCACTAAAGCCAGAGAAACTTTTTGTTTCAACTGCTTTTTCAGTAATTTCCGATATTTCAGAGAGATAGACTGGGTTTCTTTCTTTTGAGCGATATGCCGCAATACCCTCTCTGCTATTTTGTTTTTTACCGGAATATAAAAAGTAAATATGATCTAAAAAATCAGGATTAAAAAGGGCTGAACTAATTTCGGGTTCATACCTATTTTCCAAATTCCTTTTGTAATAAAAAGGTCCACGTGCTGTTGCAGCAGCAATATCGTAACCAGAACCACCGAAAGATTTTTCTAGCAAATAATAGGCATTCAGTCCAGTCCATTGGGAAAGTAAAGAGATGAGAGTAGAACTTGTTCCAAGGCCCCATTCTCTTGGAAAGTCGAGATTAGTCGTTATTTTTCCTTCAAAAAAGGAGGAGGGGAGCCCTTTTTCCCTCATCATGGATGACAGCAGTTCGCTCAATTTTTCTGTTTCGGGAAGATCTGCCCCGATTTCGGCTTTTAAAGAATCTAATGCCCATGAGGCATAAAACCAGGAATCACCCTTTTGGGTAAAACTGTCCCAATGTAGCTTTGAGGAACCCGGTTGTGGCAAAAAATGAAGGTGTTGTCCAAATTTTGTAGGCAATGCCAAGGCCTTTGCTCCGTCTAAAACGGCATATTCACCTGTAATTAACAGTTTTCCATGTGCAAAAAAGGATACCTGATTCATTATTTGGAGCGAATTGCTTCCAGAAATTCCCGGACAGCCGAAAATGAAACTGAAATATGCTTAAAATGATCCACTGCACTGTTCTTTTCTAACTCTGAAGCCTGCAAATGAACCAGGATATTCATTAAATGCATGCGCATGTGCCCCTCTTGGATACCCGAGGTGATAAGCGATTTAACAGCTGCAAAGTTTTGCGCCAAACCGACAGCTGCGATAATTTGCATAAGCATTGGTGCGTCAGGTTCTCCTAAAATGGCCAGCGATTTTTTTGCCAGGGGATGCAAATGTGTTAATCCGCCAATTGTTCCTATGGCCAGAGGTAAGGTCAAGGTAAAGGTAAAAGTATCCTTTTCAATTTGACAAGAACTCAAAGATTTGTAGGAGCCATCCTTAGCAGCATAGGCATGACCAGCAGCTTCTACGGCTCTAAAATCGTTGCCTGTTGCAATGACAACGGCATCAATACCATTGAAGATACCTTTATTATGGGTGGTAGCGCGGTATGGATCTATTTCAGCAATGCGAACAGCCTGTTGAAATTTACAGGCAAATTCCTTTTCGTCCATATCCTTATAAACCCCTTTAAGTTGACTAATCGGACAACTAACGGAGGCAGTAACCAAGCATTCTGGCGTATAATTTGAAAGAATAGACATAATAATATCTATTTCCTTGTCCTCGGCGGAAAGCAAATCAGAGGTATCAAAAAAGGTTTTTAGCGATTTAGAAAAAGATTCCAGATGGGTATTTATAAAGTTGGCCCCCATGGAATTTACGGTTTCAAATTTAATTCTCAACTGATACAGCCCCTTTTCCAGATGATTAAAATGGACAAGTTCAATATCTGTAACACCCCCACCTCTTTTCACCATATTGGCACCCAGATGGTTGCTCTCGAGGAGCAGTTTTTCTTTAATTTCTGGAAACAAACGATTTAATAAAGAACTTTCTCCGCCCCATTTAAAATGAATCTGCCCTATTTTAATAGTTGAAATGACCTTAGTTTTGAACCCACCTTTTGAAAGCCAGAATTTTGCTGCACTTGAAGCGGCGGCAACGACAGAACTTTCCTCAATCACCATAGGTACGGCATAAGGTACACCATTGATTAAAAAATTGGGAGCAATGCCATAAGGAAGAACAAAATTGCTTAACGTATTTTCACTAAATCCATCAATGACCTCTTGAATCACTTCATCTTCAATCCAAAAAGATGGAAAGTCGATTTCATTATTTTCCACCTTTGGAGAAAGGAAATGGGTATTGACCCAATCCAATTTTTCTTGCTTGGTTAATTTTGAAAATCCGGAAATTAATTTTTCATTCATTATAAACAGGCATTAGGAAGGAGGTAAAGTTAAGAAATGATTGGCAACGACGAGTCCTTCCAGTTGATGTTTAACAAAGGACTGCAACGTTTTATAATCCTCCCTGGCATATTTTAAGAACAAAGAAGCCTGACCATAAACGGCGGGGATTTTTGATTTTTTCACCAGATAATGACCGTGTAAAAAGTCCTGAATGCCACCTGAAATGATGAGCAAATTGCATTTAATATCTGCACCGTGATGTTGAAAAATATCATTACAAAAATCGACCATCTGACGGGCATCATGACCAACTTTGGTAAGAGGATCCAGGGCTTCTGCGCGATCAGGCTGAGCACGAAAAAGTTCTAATTTTGAAAAATTTGTGCCACCGCCTGCGGCAAATTCGACTGCTGTCAGCGGGAGCATTAATAATTTCATCAGGCTTTGAGGTCCCATACCTTGCCCCACCTCTTTAACAATGAGAGACAGGTGAGGAAATTTCTGGATAAGTTCCTGAATAATAAAAACGGGGGGATAAGTGAAGCGGTCTCCTTCGGGTTGCAACCATTCCTGTAGTGGATTAATATGTATAATTAAGCCATCGGCGGCTAATTTGTCGAGTAATGCTGGTATTCTGTACAACTCATTATTTAGCCACAACTTTTCAATTTGTGCAATACCCAGATTCGCATAAAAGGGGACCTCGGGTCCTAAAATAGATCTGACAGCATAATCAGACAAGGTTTCGTCACTGTAAAGCAGCGGTCTGCAAGAACCCAGGCCCATACCAAGACCAAATTCCGCACATGCCTGCGCCAAATTTTTATTTATCTTTCCGGCAAGCGCTGTGCCGCCGGTCATACTGGATACCCATAGAGGCGCTTTCATTCTTTGTGTGCCAAAAGAAATGGGAGGAAGCGTAAAATCAGCAGGGTGAGCCGAAAGCAAGGGTTCATAATAAAATTCGTTTCGGATGTCCACTGAGGCGACCTGAGAACGGAAAGCAAGCTCAATATGATCTTGTTTTCTGCTGGAGGCTGTTGGGTCATTATCTGGGATAAATGGTGTATTTTCGGACATTAAATATTATTTTCGCGACAAATTTAACTTATTCTTTGAGTAGAAAGAAAGGATTAACAAAAGGAAAAGTAAAAAGTTGGAAGGGGTAATAAAAAAAGTTGACGAAAATTTTATTGTTTTTCAGTTAGTTATGAAAATTTGTGTAAAAAAAAAGAGATAAAAGTTTGTTTGGAATAAAAAGAAATATACTTTTGCACTCGCTTAATAAGCATTATTTATTAATTCCTTCATTTTAAACAAAATCAAATAGTGGATACGCTCAGTTACAAGACGGTACACGCCAATAAACAGACTGTTCAGCACAAGTGGTACGTTATTGATGCAGAAGGAGAGATAGTAGGTCGCCTTTGTACAAAGATTGCTACTATCCTTCGGGGTAAAAATAAACCTTCTTACACACCACATGCCGATGCGGGAGATTTTGTGATTGTATTAAACGCCGACAAAGTTCGCTTTACGGGTCAGAAAATGCAAGACAAAGTTTACAGACATTACACAGGTTATCCTGGGGGTCAAAAGACTTACACGGCGCAGGAACTTATGGCACGCAAGCCAAATGACATTGTGGAACGTGCTGTAAAAGGTATGCTTCCTAAAAATCGTCTGGGAAGAAGTATGATTAAAAAATTATTTATTTACACTGGGGCTGAACATCCCCACCAAGCGCAAAAGCCAGAGGTACTCGGTTAATTCGCTAATAGTAAGCATCGTATATGGAAATGATTAATGCAACGGGTAGAAGAAAGTGTTCGGTAGCCCGTGTCTATCTAAAAAAAGGAGAAGGGAACATTCTGGTGAATGGTAAGGATTATAAAGCCTATTTTCCTCAGGAACACGTACAACTTTCTGTAATGGCTCCACTTGAAGAAGTGGAAGTTGCTAAATTGTATGACGTTGTTGTCAATGTCAGTGGTGGCGGTTTCAAAGGTCAGGCGGAAGCAGTACGTATGGGTATTTCACGTGCTTTGGTGGAACTAAACGCAGATTTTAGAAAACCATTGAAAGACAGGAAATTCCTAACGCGTGACTCACGTGAGGTTGAACGTAAGAAGTACGGTAAACCAAAGGCAAGAAAGAGCTTCCAATTCAGTAAACGTTAATCCTTTTAAACAGGGTAGCATTTATTATCCCCAAATTTGTAAAGATATGAATAAGCCAACTTATAAAGAATTACTGGATGCAGGTGTACATTTTGGACACCTTAAAAAGAAGTGGAATCCAAAAATGTCCCCGTACATTTTTATGGAACGCAAAGGTATCCATATCATCGACCTAAATCGTACCTCTGAAGGTTTAGATCGTGCAGCTAATGCCATGCGCGCATTGGCAAAATCAGGAAAAAAAGTCCTTTTTGTAGCCACTAAGAAACAAGCAAGAGATATCGTGACTGAGGCGGCTCGCCGTGCAGGGATGCCTTATGTTTGCGATCGCTGGCTGGGTGGTATGATGACCAACTTTACCACTATTCGCAAATCAATTAAGAAAATGCAGTCTTTCGAAAAAATGCTTGGAGATGGAACCCTTTCCAGTGTTACTAAGAAAGAGCGTTTAACGATGTCTCGTGAGAAAGATAAACTGGAAAAAGTATTAGGAGGTATCGCCAATTTAGGTCGCCTTCCAGCTGCTCTTTTCGTAGTAGATATAGCACATGAGCATATCGCAATCGCAGAGGCACAACGTTTGGGCATTCGTACCTTCGGTATCGTAGATACTAATTCTGATCCAAATTTAGTCGATTTTGCTATACCAGGTAACGATGATGCTTCTAAGTCTATTCGTATCATAACCAATTATATGGTGGACGCAATCTTAGAAGGTCTCGAAGAACGTAATAAGGTGAAAGCTGAAAGTGAGGCTACTGCCGGCTAATTTTAGAAAACCTGTTACTTTTATCCAAACCAAACATAATAAAAAATGAGCGTATCTATTTCAGCCACCGATGTCAAGAAATTAAGAGATATGACCGGTGCAGGTATGATGGATTGCAAACAAGCTCTCACTGATGCAGAGGGAGATTTTGAAAAAGCCATCGAAGGTCTCCGTAAAAAAGGAGAGAAACTTTCTGCTAAAAGAGCAGATCGCGAAGCAACTGAAGGTGCCGTCGTAGCCGCTGTTTCCGATAATCGTAAAAAAGGGGTGATTGTTAAGTTGAGCTGCGAAACAGATTTCGTTGCGAAAAATGTAGATTTCGTCGCTATTGCTAAAAAAATAGCCGATATAGCATTGAATAACTTGCCCGCTTCTAAAGAGGATTTGTTGAATCTGCCTTTTGATGGTGCGCTAACCATCGGTGCTAAGGTTATTGAACAAGTTGGTGTTATTGGTGAAAAAGTAGAAGTTGCTGATTATCAGTTCCTTGAAGCTCCTCAGGTTTGTCCTTACATTCACATGGGAAATCGAGCAGCCGTTATTGTTGCCCTTTCTATCGATAATCCTGCTTGCTATGATGCGGGTAGAGATGTAGCCATGCAGGTTGCTGCAATGAAGCCTATCGCGGTTAATAAAGATTCAGTGGATGCCTCCTTAGTTGAAAAGGAAATTGAAATCGGTAAGGAAATTGCCAGAAATGAAGGCAAACCAGAAGAAATGCTAGAGAAAATTGCTCTGGGTAAATTGAATAAATTCTTTAAAGAGATGACGCTGCTAAATCAGCAATTCGTTAAAGATAATTCTGTTACCGTAGAACAATATCTACAGAAAATTGATAAAGGGCTGACCGTTACTGCTTTCAAGCATGTAGCCCTTGGCTAATTTAAAAGGCGAATCGTTCTACGGTTCGCCTTTTTTTTTGTTCAACCTAACCAAAACCCTTTAAGTGGAAAAAAAATATAAGCGCGTTCTTCTTAAATTAAGCGGCGAATCCCTGATGGGAGATAATTCTTTTGGTATCGATGCTGAAAAATTGATGCACTATGGCTTACAAATTAAAACCTTGGTGGATCTCGATGTTCAGGTAGCCGTAGTTATTGGAGGGGGTAATATTTTTCGCGGATTGCAAGCATCTAATTCTGGAATCGAACGGGTACAGGGAGATTACATGGGAATGCTCGCAACGGTTATTAATGGAATGGCCATTCAGAGCACACTAGAGAAACTGGGGGTTTATACCCGCCTCGTTTCCGCTATTGGTATTAATCAAATAGCTGAACCTTATATTCGAAGACGTTGTATCAGACACCTGGAAAAAAACAGAGTGGTCATTTTTTCTGCAGGTACTGGTAATCCTTATTTTACAACTGATTCTGCCGCGGCGCTGCGCGCTAATGAAATTAATGCAGAGGTTATTCTAAAAGGTACCCGGGTAGATGGAATCTATACTGCCGATCCCGAAAAATATCCAGATGCAACAAAGTATGATTCTATCTCCTTCGAAAAAGTTATCAGCCTCGGACTTAATGTTATGGATATGACAGCCTTTACTCTTTGCCAGGAAAATAATCTTCCTATCATCGTTTTTGATATTATTAATCCCGATAATCTTACGAGAATTATACATGGGGAAAAGGTGGGTACGCTGGTTTCTTGATTATTCGGCTATGGCCAGGGTGCAGATACTTATTTTTATGCCTTCTATATGATGGATACTATGGCAACATGCTTCAAAAGTAGCTCCCGTGGTCATAATGTCGTCAATAATAAGTAGATGTTTATCTTTGAGTTCTTCTTTGTTCTGCCATAAAAACGCTTGTTCAAGGTGAGAGAACCTCTCCTCTCGGTTCCGGTTAATCTGGGTGCGGCTATTTTTTACTCTGCGTAAGAAATCCCCCCTGTATTCTTTACCAATCTGTTGGGCAATACAGTGGCTAAATTTTGCGACCTGATTATAACCCCTTTTTTTTAATCTGTTTGGATGTATAGGTACGGGTATAACATAGTCTATCTGTTCGTAAATACCCGATTGTTTTAATACCCGGCCATACCAGTTTCCTAAATAGACACCTAAGTCTTCTCGGTGTTCATATTTTAAAAAGTGAATAATATTTTGAACCGAACTTCCCTTTTGAAAATGTAAAAAAGCATTGGCTTGAACAATCTTAATTCTTCCCCAAAATCGCATTTCCATTTTGTTATCTTTCTTTAAGTGATAGTCTGTAAAGGAGAAATTTGCCTGGCAAAAGGTGCATATTAAAGTGCTTTCTCCTGCTACAGGACCTTTACAACCCAAACATATTGGGGGGAAAAATAAGGTTTCAATGTCTTTTAATAGTGTCATTAACCTTATAAATAGGGATGTTTTTTTCATTTCCAGTTTGTAATTATGAAAGAGAAAGATTTATTTCGTTGACGAAAGCAAACTTACCTTTACAATAGGTTAATAGTTCTTTTTTTTTAGTTTATATTGGGACACTTTACACTTGTTTATGACCTCATTTTATCTTGATTTACTGGACATTCTAAAGCCTGAAAATAAAGAAGAAGCAGATCTCCTGGCTATTCCCGAAGTTCAGGATGGGCTTCGTTGGGGATTGCCTCGCTATGGTCATCCTGAAGGGGAGGTTTTTAAACATGTGCGTGAAGTTCTTGACAATATCGATCAGGTGAAACTTTCCCATGAAGACCGGTCATTACTTCGGTTAGCAGCTATCATTCATGATACCTTTAAATATATAGAACCCAAAGGTTCTCCCAGGGACTGGAGTAAACATCACAGTATTCTCGCTGCTCAGTTTATGGAAAAAAGAATGGTTAACCCCTCTTTGATTAAAATTATTACCTGGCATGACGAGGCGTATTATATCTGGCGCATGATTTATCCCTATCAGCAACCTGTTCAAGGCCAGAATAGACTGGATAAACTGCTTTCCTTGCTTCATAGTGATTTGCAGTTATATTACATATTTTTCAAATGTGATACCAGCACAGGAGATAAAAATAGTGCTCCATTAAAGTGGTTTGAAAAGTCAGTGGGTGACATAAACTTAATTCCCGATTTCAACTTTGGCTACTAAACCTCCTTAGCATGATTTCATTTTCGATTGCGCAGTTTCAAAATTTTTATAAGGAGGAAATCATACCTGTCTTATCGGAATTTAACAGGCGCCGTATTAAATTACTTTGTTTTTCCTGTTTTTTAGGCGGAGGTTTTTTTTTAGGTGTGTTTGTGAACTGGTTATTTAATCTTTTTGTATTGACGATCCTTATATTTGGGGTAAGCATTTATGGATTATTTCATGTTTCTTATATAGGGTTGAATTTTAAGATTGCCTATAAGACTTCATTGACTTCTTTTATGATGAAATATTTTATGCAAGCCCCTGAAATTATCGATTTATCCTATAAGGTTCATCAATGGGTTGATAAAAAGGTGTATCTGGAGAGTGGTTTTTTTCCTGAGAATCTGGCTAGTTTCAAGGGATATGGTCAAATGGAAGGGAAGGTAGGAGAAGTCTCATTTACTTTAAGTGAACTTCAGGTTATGAAGACTTCAAAAATGGATAATAAAATTGTTCCCCAGTTTGAAGGATTTTTTTTGCATGGGAAGTTGCCATTTAAGACTACTGGTGCCGCTATAATATGGAGTCGTAAGGAAAAACAAGCAGTTCACAGTGCCATCAGAAAATTTACCTGGTTAGGAGCAGAAAATAAGGACGCGGAACAGCATAATTACCTGTTTAAATCTTTATTTGCTACTTATGCTTCTCCAGAAACATTAACTGGTCATATTTTATCGGAGGCGGTCCAAGAAATGATGATTCGTTTTTATCAGAAAACGGGCAGAGCTCTTTATTTTTCTTATGTCGAAAGGGATATTTATGTGGCGGTTTCAGCACCTGTAAATTTGTTAACCATACCTTTATTTAAAAAATTCAGACCCGATACTTCCATTTTAACCTTTTTAGAGATTCATCTGATTTTATTTAGTATATTACAAGAATTTGATTTTCATCACTAATATCAAAAATGCGCCCAATGCCACTTCGTTATTTTGCTTTTTTCTCCCTTTTAGTCCTCCATTTTAATCTTTTTGGACAAGCGCCTGAAGAGAAATCTTTACTTTGGAAAATAAGCGGGAGGACTCTAGGAGCTGATTCATACTTATATGGAACCATTCATTTAATAGGAAAAAAGGACTATTTCCTTTTGCCTGCGGTTGAAAAGGCAATTGGAAAGGTAAATACGATGGTTTTTGAAATCGATTTAACTGCCATGGATGATATTTCTCAGCTTATGCCTCTGATGATGCAAGGATTTATGAGAAATGATACTACCCTTTCTATGTTGTATAATGCTTCAGAATATGAAAAGGTAGCTAATTATTTTAATGACATGGGTTTGCCCTTTCAGATGCTGGAGAAATTAAAACCAATGCTTCTTTCAAGTTTAGATCCAAATGGAATGGGAGCAGGCGGTGATGATTTAAAGTCTTATGAAATGGAATTATTAAGTATCGCTAAAAATAAGGGACTTGATATAAAAGGTCTAGAAACGATTGCTTTTCAAATGAGTATTTTTGATAGCATCCCTTATCGCGTACAGGCAGAAATGTTGATGGAGCAAATAAATCAGAAGGATGAAGGAATCTCGATGATAGATGAACTGGCAGGTATTTATAAAAAGCAGGATATTCAAAAAATGGAGAAAATGTTGGAGGATGATGCGGGAATGGATCAGTTCAAAGACTTATTAATGTACAGAAGGAATAAAAGATGGGTAGCGCCAATGATTGAAATTATGCGAAATAAACCCACCTTTTTTGCAGTTGGTGCAGGTCATTTACCCGGGGAAAAGGGCGTTATTTCATTATTGCGTCAGGCAGGATTCACCGTTGAACCTATTTACTAAATCATAAACACCTTTAAATCATAAGCTATGAAAAATATTTTGATTTTCGCCTTTTTTCTAATGGTCTCCTGTCAAATGACCCTTTTTGCACAAAAGACTAATAAACTTATTGTTGCAACCTACAATCTTAGATATAATAATCCTCAAGATGGCATAAATGCATGGCCTAATCGCGTGAATTTAGTGAAAGGACTTATTCAGTTTCACGATTGGGATTTATTTGGTACACAGGAAGTGTTATACAGTCAAATTCAGGATTTGGAGGCTATGTCAGAATTTGGATGGGTAGGTGTCGGTAGAGATGATGGAAAACTGGCAGGTGAGTTTGCTGCTTTGTTTTATAGAAAAAGCAGAATAGAGGTAGTTCAGTCTGGTCATTTCTGGTTCAGTACCACGCCAGATCAGCCTACTATGGGTTGGGACGCTAAATGCTGCAAGAGGATCTGTACCTGGGCAAAATGTAAGGATAAGCAAAATGGCAAGTTATTTTATGTTTTTAATGCCCATTTTGATCATGAAGGAGTAGTGGCCAGGCTGGAATCGGCTAAGTTAATGCACCAAAAAACAATGGAAATAAGCAAAGGGCTTCCTGTTATACTGATGGGCGATTTCAATTCATTGCCTGAATCAGATGCTGTGAAAGTATTGAATGATGAAGGATACAGGGATTGTTACAGCCATTCAAAAGAAGCACCTTATGGACCCGTAGGTACCTTCAATAGTTTTAATTGGAATGCAGAAATGAAAAGGAGAATTGACTATATCTTTTTGGGCAAATCATTTAACGTACAAAAATATGGCGTTTTAACCGATTCTTATGAAAGGAGGTATCCATCTGACCATCAACCTGTTCAGGTGGTGTTAAGCTGGTAAAAAGGAGGGGACATTATATTGAAATATCAGAATGGATATTTTTTTTTTGATTACCTAAAGGTATTATTGATCTTGATGAAGGATATTTATTACTTCAAAGGGGTGATTTTTATCATTTAAATTACTTTGGTCCTGAGGTAGTTTTGTTCAAGTTAATTTAAAACCCAACTTGACAAAAATTTGCCATGAAGAAAATACTTTTTCCAACCGATTTTTCAGAAGTTTCCCAACACGCGCTTCGATATGCCATAGACTTTGCTATGGCATTTGATTCAGTTATTGATATCTGGACGGTGTATCAAATAGCAGTTGTGGACGCTGGTAATTTGCCCCCCATTTATTTAGAGGAACTGATTAGAGAGAAGAGAGAGAGTTTAGAAGCACAAATGACCGATTTTGTCAGGGACGTTCCACCAGGTGTATTAGGTCAGTCTGGATTACAATATGGTATAGATGTGAGTTATGAAATTGATAAACTGGCAGAAAATTATGACCTCATTATCATGGCGACTCAAGGTGAGCGAAATCAAATAGAAAAATGGTTAGGTAGTATAACAACGCAAGTTTTGAGACATGCTGCCTGTCCTGTTCTTGTTATTCCTAAAGAAGCCTCATTCACCCATCCATTTAAAATAGTTTATGCGACTAATTTTGAAGAAGGTGAAGAAAAGATTTTAGTGAAGTTAAAAGATTTTTCTTCTTTTGTAAATAGTCAGGTTGCGTGTATTCATGTAGTTAAACCCAATGATACAGATAAACCGGTTCATGTTGATGACCCATATTTTCAGGTTTTTGGTTCAGTTCACCAGATTTCCAATGAACAGGTAGTGGACGGTATTTTTCAATTTTTGGATGCTAATGAACCTTCAATTTTAGCCTTATACATGCCAACCAGAGGATTTATTGGAGATTTATTACATAGGAGTATCAGTAAACAGATTACCTTTCAAATAAATAGACCTGTTTTAGGGTTTTGTTAATGTAATGTAAGGAATTCACCTTCTTTTAGAGTGAATTCCTTGAAAACCTGAAGTATTTCTGAATAAGTAGGAAGTTTCTCCTGAAACATAATTTTTTCGTCAATGATTAATGCGGGAATTCCCGAAATACCATAATTAATAAGGAGATTTATGTCTTTGATTTCTTCGATAGGCCAGTTAATATCTAGTGAATTCATTGCTTGTTCGACCAGTTGTCGCAAGGCTTTGTCTCTGGAGGCACCGATACCCAGTAATTTTATATTATGGCTTGCTGGCATATTCCCTGCTATTTTCTTTTTCCTTAATAATATTTTGTTTCTTAGTTGTCTGAATGATGTTGTAAAAATCAAACATTCAGATAAATGGACACATGATATTTGTCAACCGTCAACCTGATTTTTAACTGAAATGATTAGCTGACAGAAAATATGGAAAATAAAACGGACCAACAGGATATTGCCTCTTTACAACTTGCGGCTGTTATTCAGACAGCAACAGATGGTATTATTATTATAGATGATCGTGGAACAATCCTTAAAGTTAATGATGCTGCATCCACTCTTTTTGGTTATCAGATAGAAGAATTAATTGGCCAGAATATTAACATGTTAATGCCTAGAAATTATAGTGAAAAACATGATGGATATCTGCAAAACTATCACAGAACTGGCGAAAAAAAAATAATAGGGATTGGACGGGAAGTAGAAGGGAAAAGGAAAAATGAAACCATTTTTCCATGTTACCTAAGTATTAGTGAGGTACGATTACCTGACAAGGTCATCTTTACAGGCATTGTTCATGATTTGTCAGAACAAAAGCAAATTGAAAGAGAATTAATCGCTGCGAAGGAAAAAATAGAAATGTATTTTGACTTGGCAAATACCATCAATGTGGTATTAGACCGGCAGACCAAAATAATAAATCTAAATCAAAAAGGGCTATCTTTTGTTGGCTTAAAACAAGAAGAAGCGACCCAATTACATTGGTTTAATCTCATTCTTCCTCCGGAGCAACAATTGCCTCTTCAACTGGCTTTGATGGAAATGATGGCTGGAAATATTCCTTTGTTAGACTCCTTTGACACCCGTGCTATTCAAGTTAATGGAGAGGTTAAGGCATATTCATGGAAAAATAATCTTTTGAAAAATGCGTATGGAGAAGTGATAGGTATGATTTGTTCTGGTATTGATATCTCTGATTTAAGACAAGCGGAGCAGAGGATTATCAGCATGAATACAGAATTAGAGAAACGGGTTTCGCGTAGAACCGAAGAATTAGCCGCTGCCATTAACCAACTTTTAAATATTAATAAAAAGTTAGAATTCGAAATCCAGGAAAGAAAAAGTGCCGAAGATGCTCTTCGCGAAAATGAAAAGGCGCTGCGCAAGGCCTACGAAAGAGAAAAGGAGTTGAATAATTTGAAATCTCGTTTCGTGTCTATGGCTTCCCATGAATTTAGAACTCCTTTGAGTACAATCCTTTCCTCAGCAGAACTCATTGAAGCTTATAACGCCAGTGGGCAAGATGAAAAAAGAGGTAAACACCTCCTTAGAATACGTTCAGCAGTAAATAATTTGACCAGTATCCTAAATGATTTTCTTTCTCTGAGTAAGCTTGAAGAGGGAAAAGTGGTTTCACAACCCGAAGTTTTTGAATTAAAAGCGTTTTGTGACGATTTACTGGAAGATATTATGCCTATCCTAAAACCGGGACAAAAGGTTGTAATTCCTAAAGAATTGACAAATACCATCCTGTTTTTAGATCATAAATTGCTTAAAAATATTTTGCTTAATTTATTTTCTAATGCCATTAAATATTCTGAACAGGATAAATCCATCCATTTTGAATTTTTTATGGATGATAATATGCTTCATTTTTCAATTCGCGATGAGGGCATTGGTATTCCTGCTGAAGAACAAGAGTACCTATTTACCCGATTTTTTAGAGCGCATAATGTTGAAAATATTCAAGGAACAGGGTTGGGCCTTACCATTGTAAAACGTTATCTGGAACTTTTGAATGGGACCATTCAATTTGAAAGTAAAGAAGGGCAAGGGACTAAATTTCAAATTTCATTACCCAAAAAAAATCAAGTTAAAACCTAAGTTATGCAAACAAATCAAGGAATTAAAATTTTAGTGATTGAAGATAATCAAGAGGTTAGAGAAAATCTGATTGAAATTCTTGAGTTATCAAATTTTACCGTTCTTTCAGCAGAAGATGGTACCCAGGGAGTGGAAATAGCACAATCACAATCGCCTGATTTAATTTTATGCGATGTCATGATGCCTAAACTAGACGGATTTGGCGTGTTAAATATTTTAGGAAAAAGACCTGATACAGCTGGCATCCCCTTTGTCTTTTTAACAGCAAAAGCAGAAAGGGCAGATTTTAGGAGAGGAATGAATCTGGGTGCAGATGATTACATAACAAAGCCTTTTTATAAAGATGAGCTGCTTTCTGTGTTAGAAACAAGATTAAAAAAATCAAAGTTGCTTAAAAAGGAATTCGACCGGTCTGAGAGTGGTTTAAGAGCCTTTATCAATGAAGCGAAAGGCTTTGAAGCGCTAAAAAATTTATCGGTCGACAAAAAAGTGAAGCACTATAAGAAAAGAGATGTCATTTTTGATGAAGGCGATAATCCTCGATTCTTATATTTTATTCGTTCGGGAAAGGTTAAAACCTTTAAAACACACGATCAAGGAAAAGAATATATCATTGAATTGCTGAAGGAGGGAGATTTTTTAGGTTATGTCGATTTATTGAAAAGTACTGCCCATGCTGAAACTGCTTCGGCCATGGAAGATACAGATATTGTTCTTATCCCCAAAGATGATTTTTTGGCACTTATCCAGGCAAATAGAGATGTTTCGTCTCAAATGATTAAAATGTTAGCGAATAATATTACGGAGAAGGAAGAACAATTATTGAATCTTGCTTATAACTCTGTCAGGAAAAGAGTGGCAGATGCCCTTATTTTATTAAGTCAAAAAGAGGATAAAAAGACTTTTCATGTTCTAAGAGAAGATTTGGCTCGAATAGTGGGAACGGCAAAAGAAAGCGTAATCAGAATGTTAACCGAATTTAAAAATGATGGTTATATTGAGATTAGCGAAGGGACCATTGAAATTCTTGACCTTAAGAAACTCAGTAATTTACCTTCTTAAATTATAATTTCTTTTTCTTGGCAATAGCGGAAATCTGGTGTTTTGTTTTTAATTCATTCACTAAGGCCTGTGCTTGAGCCTGTGTTGGATATCGACCTACGATTACTACTGCAAATTTTCCTTTGTCAAAAAGAGAAACTTCCGCTTGGGCATAGCCCAATTTTTTAAATTTGGCCAGTTCTTCTTCTGCACCTGCCCGGGTTGAAAAAGAGCCACCCCAAACCAGATACTCCTCTTTCGTTGTAACTGTTGGTTGTGGTGTTTCCACTTTCACAACCGGTTTTTCTTTCACAACCGGTTTTTCCTCCATCACAGGCTCCTTAGAAATTGGTTTTTCATTGATTTTTTCAGTTTCCTCATGTTTAACCATAGGATCTGTTTCAGCTTGTGCCGGTATTGAGTCTTCCCCCACAAAATCGGTAACATCGTAATTCTCGTCCAAAAAGGGAGTTGCTTCTTCCGTCTCATTGACAAGAACAGGTTGATCTTCGGTTAAATTATTTTCCTCCGTCCAATTCAAATCGGCCACCTTCCAAAAAACTAATCCAAGGAGAGAAATACAAACAACGACAACCGCTATAGTGATATAATCGATTTTAGACATATTGGATAATTTGGTATTTAATCAAATATAAGTAATAAATTAAATTTAGTCAAGTGATTATCACCAATTTGCTTCTATTATTTGTCCATCATAGCCTAAACGTACATTTTCAGGTAATAATTTATTAAAATGGGTGGACAATCCCATTTTATGATTACAATGAATGAGGAAAGTTTGTTTAGGTTTTAGTTTTTCAATTACATGTAAGCCTTCCTCTAAATTGAAATGAGAATAATGAGGCAATGGCTGAAGTACCCCTAAAATCAAGTTGTCTAAGCCGGTTAATTGAAGCATTGAATTAGGAGAAATATAATTTACATCGGTCACATAGGCGGTATTTCCAAAGCGATAGGCAAGAACGGGTAGTTTTCCATGCATCACTTCAATAGGTAAAATCCATTTTTTACCCCATTGAAAAGGAATCCCTTTTTGAATAATATTTTGGGTGACTTCAGGTGCGCCAGGATATTTATGTAGGGTATTAAATACATAAGGAAACCGTAGGGCGAGTTCATTGAGAACATTTTTAGTTCCGAATATATTCATGGGGCTTCCAGACCTAAAATTATAGGGACGTATATCGTCCAGACCTATAATATGATCATTATGTTCATGAGTCAGGAGGATACCCTCCAGATGGTTGACATGAGCTGTTAGCATTTGTTGTCTGAAATCGGGTCCGCAATCAATGACTAAATTTAGGTCATCATCGGAGATTAGGGCAGAGGAACGCAGGCGCTTGTCTTTATCATTTGTGGATAAACACACCTCGCATTGACATCCTAAAATGGGTACGCCTTGACTTGTTCCGGTTCCTAATAATATGATTTTCAATTTATTAATTCTTCAGTTTGTTTATTCTCCGAATCCTCTGGGGATAGGTTTTCTATTTTACCACTTTTTATTTGATGAAGCAGCGTTTTATTTTTAGGTGTTAACAGGTTTTCATTCAGATTGTCCAGCTTTTGAATAATCTCCATAATGACTTGAATCCTATTTTCCGTATCAAAAAACTTGTTAATCACCAGGATATTTCTATTTTCAACCAGACAATATCCCGATTGAAAATTACCTTTTTCGTAGCGAAGCACAAAGCCAAGTTCTGAGAGCAGATCCTCCAGTTTTTTCAAAAAATGTTTAGTAAATTTAATCATACCTTTACCGATATATCTTAATACTTCAAAACTTCATTTAATAGCGCAAAGGTCGTAAAAATATAGCATGAAAAATATCATTCTTGTTTATTTAGGTGTTTTCCTTTTTTGTGTAAAATCTGAAGGACAACAATTTAAGGGCTCTATCGTATCGGGCCTAACCTTGGCCCAGATTGATGGTGATTTATTGAGTGGATTTAATCAGCCTGGATTAAGGGCAGGGTTGCATCTGGATAGCCGGATAAACGACCGTTGGTCCTTAGCGATGGAAATGGCGTTTTCACAGGCAGGAAGTCGCAGACAATTAACTGATTCCCCTGCTGCGATACTACATAAAATAAGATTAAACCAGGTAGAAGTACCATTAGTGGTACAATTTACCGAATGGAAATTTAAAGTAGGGACGGGTATTATATATCAGCGACTTTTCAATTATGCCTTGAAAGATATTTCTGGCACTGACGTAACAAACTTTTATTCCTTCCGAAACAACCATGTTTCTTTTATAGCCGCTTGTACCGTGCAATTGAATGACCGCTGGGGCATTCTTCTTTCCTGGAGCAAATCGATGAATGCATTGCAGACCGATAACCCGGCCATCAAATTCAGAAGCCGGGTTATCGGAATTCAATCGATTATTTACTTGTAGCGAATGACTGAACAGATTTCCAGACTCGGAAAACATTTTTATAACAAATTTTGGCAATATCTGCATCGGAATAGCCTCTTTTTAAAAGTTCGGCAATAAGATTTGGATATTGAGAAACATCTTTCAGTCCTGTTGGAAGAGAATCACCTACGCCGTCAAAGTCAGAACCAAGTCCTACGTGGTTGATACCCGCGAGAGCGACTACATGATCAATATGATCGGCAACCGTTTTTACATCGGCAAATAAAGTAGGATTTGCCTTTTGAAAAGCTGCGATAACAGGTTTTGCTGCTTCGTCTCTATATTTTAAGCCTTGTTTATCCAATAAAGTCATCAATTCTTCCCTCTTTTTATCTTGATATTCCTGCACTTTACCATCGAGAAACGTAGATCCAAAATTGATCTGAATAACGCCTCCGTTTTTGCCTAAAGCCTTAATCATATCATCGTCCATATTCCTTTCAAAGCCGGGAGTAAATTTTCGGCAAGAAGAATGAGAGGCAATAACAGGGACTTTAGTAAGGTTTAAAACCTGATAAAATGTTTGATCCGAGACATGAGAAATATCGATCATAATGCCCACCTTATTCATTTCGGCGACCACCTCATTTCCGAAAGGACTTAAACCTTTCCAGGTTCGGGTAGTGTCGTAGGAAGAATCACAAATCAGATTATCTTTTCCATGCGTTAGAGTAATATAACCAATGCCTCTTTTCTTAAAATAGGTAACATTTTTCAAGTCATTTCCAATAGGAGCACCATTTTCCATCCCTAAAGGAAGAGAAATGAGTCCTTTTTTAAATTGCATTTTTACATCCTCAGGACTGTAAGCCATGGCAAATTTATCGGGGTGAGCTTTTGCAATACCTTCAATCATATTGATCAGCGTGTCTGCCAGTAATTTGGCAGCTCCCTCTGTTTCCTGATAAGTGGAGGGAATATAGATACTCATAAAAGGAGCATCGAGGCCCCCTTTTTTGGCTCTTTCATAATCAAAATCGCCATTTTCAGTTGAGACAGGGATACCTAAATATTCTCTTTCCAATCGGAAATTGGTTACTTTTAGGCGGTAGGGTAAATCGACATGACCATCGGTCAGGATAAACTTATGGGCTAATTTATCTGCTTTTATCTGGAATGCGTCGGCTTGAGCCATTGCAGAATAGTAAAAGGCAGAAATTAAAACAAGGCAAAAAATGCCTTTAGCAACGGGTTTGCAGGTGAACATAATAGGTAGATTAACGCTTTTATATAATGTTCCAAAATACGGAATCCAATTGACTTTTTTACCTTTGAATTAAAAATTAAGCTTTGGCAATAGCATTTGAAATGGAAGAAACCATTGTAGCCCTTGCGACACCGTCGGGAGTTGGTGCTATAGGGGTCATCAGATTATCGGGAAAACAAACTTTTCAGGTAGCGGAACGCGTGTTTAAGGGAAAGAAATTGTGTCTGCAAGAGAGTCATACCATACATTTTGGAACCATAAGGACAGAGGACGGGCAAATTTTAGATGAAGTTCTTGCCTTTATTTTCAAAGGTCCTAATTCCTATACGGGAGAGGATATCATTGAGTTTTCCTGTCATGGTTCTCCTTATATCATAGATCAGATATTACAATTGCTGATCAGGAATGGGGCAAGATTTGCCAAGCCAGGTGAATTTACTATGCGAGCTTATCTCAATGGAAAATTAGATTTGAGTCAGGCAGAAGCAGTAGGAGATCTTATTGCCGCCTCATCGGCTGGTGAACATGAGTTTGCTATGCAACAAATGAGAGGAGGCATTTCAAAGGAAATCAGTGGTTTACGACAAAAATTATTAGATTTTGCCAGTTTAATAGAACTTGAACTCGATTTTGGGGAAGAGGACGTGGCCTTTGCCGACAGGAAGGCACTGAGTGATCTGGTGGACCAGATACATGGTTTAGTTCAAAAATTAATAGATAGTTTCTCCTTTGGAAATGCGGTAAAGCAGGGGATTAATACGGTCATTGCCGGACGGCCAAACGCGGGTAAATCCACACTGTTAAATGCGCTGTTGAATGAATCAAGAGCTATTGTAAGTGACATTGCAGGAACTACCAGAGATACCATTGAAGAAGAAATGGTCATTGATGGCATTCGATTTCGATTTATTGATACCGCAGGACTTCGCGATGCCCAGGATATTATAGAGGCTATAGGCATTGAAAAAACGCTGGAAAAAGTGGAGCAAGCTGCCATTTTGCTTTATGTATTTGACGTTGTTCAAACCTCACCACAGCAGGTTCAGGAAGATATAGAAAAATGGGTAGATGCTGGAAAGCATATAATGTTGATAGCCAATAAAATGGATTTAAATCCATATACCACTTTTGAGCAGTATTTTCAAGATGATGCCATAAGAGAGCGATTTAAATTGTCGGCAAAATCATGGATTCCCATTTCGGCAAAAAATGAGATGAATATCAGCCATTTGAAATCCAGCCTATTCAAAACGGCGTTAGGGGAGCGTGTAAATATGGATGGCACAGTTATAACGAATGCCCGACACTATGAATCCCTGATAAAAGTCAGGGAAAATATGGAAGCGGTATCCCGCGGTCTGGCAGAAGGAATTACGGGTGATTTTTTAGCCATGGACATACGTGCAGCCATTCATTGGTTAGGAGAAATCACTGGAGAAATTAGTACCGATGACCTGCTGGGAAATATATTTGGGCGGTTCTGTATAGGGAA
>JBEAXK010000048.1:0-9774 GCA_041159865.1 Bacteroidota bacterium | reverse complement strand
ACTCAGCAAGTTCTTTGGAATAAATTTCGTCAATCGCGCCAAGGATAAAGGGCTTCGAGGATTTTGTTTCCATTGGCTGATTATTTTGCCCAAAAGTCAAAGTTATCGAAAAGGCAAAAATGATAATTAGAAAGTTCTTTTTCATAGGAAGGTTTAGTTTATGGCAAATGCCTATGCAAAACCGAATAAAAGGATATATCCACACATTATAAAACACAAAGCCTTTTGAAAAATGGCCAGGATAAAGTTCAAAGCTTTGAATAGCATAGTTATCCAACGCGTCATTATGCCTGGTCAAACTTAGGCGTTGATTTTTTTTTGGTACGATTAGCAATTATTCGTAATATTTTACTTTTTATTTCTTGTCTTTTAGCGAAATAATCACTTAAGGCGATTTCCTCATCCTTTGTCAATTTTTCATATCCTCCGATGATGTCAACATCTAGTTCTTCCAATTTATTTTTCATGCAAGAGAGAATTTGGAAAGTATTTATTAATAAGTTTTAATGCTGCTGCCGTTTCAATGATTATGATTCTATTCGTTAAATGAAAAGCACCAAGCGAAAGCAAATAAATTTCCCAGAACCCGCCGGAAATTTTATTCTTTTCTTTATTAGCTATCTGAAACTAATACTTTTTTTTGGTTTGTCAAAATTTAACTACAAATTCTGATTGCATGTATGTTGTTCGGATGCGAAGTAACGCATATTTATATTAGGTTTTGCCAAATAGGGTCAGTACTTTTTTATGTTATTTATTTCCCCTATCTTTAGTAAAAAACAAAAAGATATATGGAAATTGAAATATGGCATATTTGGGTAATAGCTGGTCTGGTACTTCTTATGGTGGAAATATTTATCCCTACCTTCCTGCCGCTTTGTATCGCCATCGGTTGTTTTTCAGCAGCACTGGCATCAGGTCTCGATTTTTCAATGAAATTTCAAATGAGTTCCTTTTCGGTCGGTACATTAATCGCCTTCTTTGGCATTAGACCTTTCCTCCTGAATATTGCTGCCAGTAAAGGTGATTTGGTCAAGACAAATGTTGAGGCGCTCATAGGCCAGAAAGGCTGGGTAACGGAACAGATAGTGAATGAAAAAAATACAGGGAGGGTCAAATTAGCCGGCGATGACTGGCGCGCAGAATCATTTGATAATGCCCCAATAGACCTCGGAAAACAAGTGGAAGTAGTTAAAGTTAATTCCACTATTTTAATCGTTAAAACAATTTAAATATATCAAAATGGGACTTACTATTATTTTAGGTTTAATCGCTGTCTTTGTGGTGCTTTTCGCTCTCATGGGATTTAAAATAGTTCAGCAATCAGAAACAATGGTTATCGAACGTCTGGGGAAATATAACCGGACGCTGGGTGCAGGTATAAATATTATCTGGCCAATTATCGATAAACCTAGGGATATTATGTGGCGATATGTAAAAGAGAGTCCAGAGGGCCGACCCTTTATTCTTAAAATGGGAACAACGCGTATCGATTTGAGAGAGAATGTGTATGATTTTCCTAAACAAAACGTGATTACTAAGGACAATGTGGTGACGGAAATAAATGCCATCCTCTATTTTCAGGTCATCGATCCCGTAAAAGCCATTTATGAGATATCAAATCTACCTGATGCCATAGAAAAATTGACCCAGACTACCCTTCGAAATGTCATTGGCGAAATGGAACTCGACACAACGCTGACCTCCCGCGATACCATTAACAGCAAATTACGTGCGGTTCTGGACGAAGCTTCCCATAAGTGGGGCGTGAAAGTGAACCGCGTGGAATTACAGGACATCAATCCTCCAATTCATATTAGGGAGGCTATGGAAAAACAAATGCAGGCGGAGCGTTCTAAACGGGCTTCTATCCTGGAAGCGGAGGGTTCAAAAGCTTCTCAGATTCTGATTTCTGAAGGTATGAAAACGGCAGAAATTAATAAGGCGGAAGGCGATAAACAGGCCCTCATTTTAAGAGCAGAAGGGGAGGCAAAATCGATTATCTGGAAGGCGCAGGGAGAGGCCGATGCTTTTCAAAGTATTACCCAGGCGGTTTCTTCCATGAATGCCGATCCGGTGAATTATTTGCTGGCTATCCGCTATATCGATACCCTTAAGGAAATGGTGAGCGGGAAAGACAATAAAGTGATTTATATGCCTTTTGAAGCATCCAACGTCTTAGGTTCTATTGGTGGAATAAAGGAACTTTTAAATGGAAGCAAATCGTAACTTTACCCTGTTAAAAAATAATAATGAAAGCAATTAAGATTAGTGTAAACAAGCAAATGGATGGTTATACATTTAGCATTGCTCCATCCGCGAGACTATTGATAAAAAGCTGGTTTCCTGACGCTCATCCTGCAAATAATATTTTTGTTGCTTATGACACTAAAAGTAATTTTGAACTTTATTACGATAAACTTGAAAGCTATATTTATCCAGCATTATTAGGAGTTAACAATCGTAACGATCTAAACAAAAAGGTTGACGAAATACAGTTTGTTGACACACATACGGGAAAAATTTTGCACGCTCATAAGGTTATCTTATGAAGAAAAATTATCATCTCTATTTAGGGAAAGCTGGACACCTGACGGTAATGTCTGAGTTTCTAACCCGAGGGTGGAATGTGGCCATACCAGAAGTTGACGTTGGTGATGATATATTTGTTGTTCAGGATGATAATGGCACTTTAAGAAGAGTTCAGGTTAAAACATCAACATCCACACAAAGACAAAATGGTTTTAGTGGACAATTTAATGTACCACTGAAGCAATTAAGAAACATGGCAAATATTCCCGTTCATTACGTTTTTATTGTAAGAAATAGCGACCTGTGGACAAAACCAGTTATTATTCGTCAGGATTATCTGCTTGATTATTTACAAAATGATAAAATTGGATCTGAAAGTGATGGGAATTTAAACTTATATTTTTCATATTCAAGTGATAGAATAGCATGCTCCGGACTTGACTTATCCAAATATATATCTGACTTCAACGATTTTCCTTTCATTGAAGAGTAGAACGATGAAAATACTGCTCGTAAATGTTACACTCGGCGCGATGAAATTATAAGATATTTATCGAAGTTTACCTCCACAGACGAACTTTATTCTTTTATTTTTAATTCGAAAGTACCCTTATTCCAATGAACGAATCCTCTTTTTTAAGCGTCGATTGGGGAACTACTAATCTCCGCATCCGTTGGGTGAAGCTACCCGATTTTACGGTGCTCACATCGCGTTTTTCTGATCTCGGCGTGAAAAATGTGTTCGCGCGCTTTCAAACTTCAGGTCAGGATGACAGGGTATCGTTTTTTCTTCAATGTTTGCTCAGTGAAATTCAGGCAATGGAGGTTACGCTTCCAGATGCATGTCAGGTGATTATCTCGGGTATGGCGTCTTCGTCCATTGGTATGAGGGAATTGCCTTATGCCTCGTTGCCTTTCTTCACAAATGGTCACGCGTTGAGTGTCGAAAAATGGCAACTAAAGGGTTTTCCTTATAAAATTTCGCTGATCTCCGGCGTAAAATCTCAGGAAGATGTCATGCGTGGGGAGGAAACCCAGCTCGTTGGTTTATATCATTTATTGCATCCTGTTGGTAACAGTTTATTCATTTTACCAGGTACACACAGTAAACATATTTTTTTGGAAAATGATAAGGTTGTTTCCTTTAATACCTACATGACAGGTGAAATATTTGATATTTTGTCTGCTCATTCTATCCTGAACGGTTCCATTGAAAAAGGTGATTTTGATTCGTCCGCTTTAGCCGCTTTTCAAAAAGGAGTGCTTATGTCGGTTGAAAAATCGTCGGTCCTGAATGCCCTTTTTATGGTGCGAACCAATGCATTATTTGAGAAATTTTCCAAAAATGAAAATTATTATTTTCTCAGTGGCTTGCTTATAGGCGCAGAATGCAACTATTTGACCGATAAAAAATTAGATCAAATCTATATTTGTTCCTCAGGAATGCTGTTTTCTTTATATATTGAAGCAGCAAAAACATTGGGTATTTCCATAAACTCAGAATTACTGACCGATGAGATGGTCGATCTGGCGTTGCTGAAAGGTCAATGGTTTATCAATGAATATCAGGAGGTATGAAAAATGAATTTAAAGCGGACAAATTTGACGAAATGCCCGTGATTGGTATCTTGAGAAATGTCCCCTTACCCGATATCGAAGTTATTTTACCATATTATATAAAGGCAGGCTTCACCAATCTGGAGGTTACCATGAATTCTAATGGTGCTGAGGAAACCATTCGCCATTTGTCTGAAAATTATCCTTCTCTCAATATTGGCGCTGGTACGGTTTGCGATAAAAATGACCTAAAAAGGGCCGTAAAAGCGGGCGCTTCCTTTATTGTTACGCCTGTGGTCGATGAAAAGGTGATTAAAAAGTGTCTAAAATGGGGGATTCCCATATTCCCAGGTGCTTTTTCTCCCCTTGAAATTTATACGGCCTCAAAATATGGTGCCACAGGGGTGAAGGTTTTTCCGGCCAATCATCTCGGTCCATCCTATATCAAAGATGTTTTGGCACCTTTTCAACACCTTAAATTATATCCGACCGGAGGAGTAAATCTGGAAAATATATCTGCCTATTTCAAGGCGGGTGCAAAAGGATTGGGCATGGGCGGCACCCTTTTTCTGGCCTCTCTTTTGGAAACCAAAGACTACGAAAATTTAGGTCTGCATTTTGAAAAAGTGGCACTGGCGGTCAGAGCCGCACGCACAAGATAACCCCGCGAAACACATCCACCGCTCGAAACCCTGCGAAACCCTGCGCCTGAACGCTGCGAACACCGCGTTATAAATCCCCACCGCTCGAACATCTCCGCTTTCAGGAATTATCACATTTTAATAAATAATTTTAATTTTCTCCTTTATCTAATTTTTTAATTTCTTTTTTTACCTCTTCAATCAATTGTTCTTCAGTTGGTAAATAAAGTTGATACTTACTAGCTATTATAGTGTTGTTATTTTCAGGCAATGTTATTTTTACCACTGCATCATTTTTATCGGTACACATTAATATGCCAATTGTTGGATTTTCAAAATCCTGTTTTTCATATCGATCATAGTAATTTACATACATCTGCAATTGACCGATATCCTGATGTGTAAGTTTTGCTGTTTTTATCTCAATGATCACAAAACACTGTAAAAGTCGATTAAAAAAAACAAGATCAACATAAAACTCATCCCCTTCAATGTTAAACCGTTTTTGTCTTGCAATAAATGCAAAGCCATTACCTAATTCCAGGATGAAATCAAGTAAATGGGTAATGATGGCAGATTCCAAATCTTTTTCGTAATAAGCAGCTTCTTTCTTTAGTCCAAGGAATTCTAAAACCATTGGATCCTTAATAATTTCTTTTGCATCCATAGGACGTTTTTCTTCACGAGCTACTGCTAAAACGGATGCAACATCATTACTCAATATTAGTCTTTCAAATAACTGGCTATTTACTTGACGCTCTAATTGTCTTGCTGTCCAATTATTTTTGTCAGTTTCGGCAATATAAAATGCTCGTTTATCTTGATTATCAATTCGAATAAGGGTGCGGTAATGTGTCCAACTAAATTGCGAACGCAGTGCGTTCGTATTTTGGAAAGACCTATAAAATTGCCTATTCATTTCTAATTGTCGAATCGTAAATCCAGTGCCGAAATGAGGTTGAAATTCCTCTGAAATTGATTTAATCAAATTACTCCCATAATCTGCACGAGATTTTCCTTTTTGTTCTTCTTCAAAAATAACTTTTCCAATTTGCCAGTACATGTTTACCCTTTCGTTGTCAACTGAACGAATTGCATTAGCTCGTGAGGAATTAATAATACCGCGTATTTCTTCAATTAAAGATTGTTTTAATTGCATATTAAAATATTTATAAAATGTTGTTTGTTTTGAATCCCCACCGCTCGCAACCTACCGCTCGTAAACACCTCACTATAAAAACCTGCTCCCAGATCATTGGAATACTTTATGTCGACAGGTTGTAAAATTTCAATGTGCATTGCAGTCATTTTCTATTCAAATAATCTTAGGGCTTATGATGTGGCATAAAAAAAGGGTTTATGAATGTTACTTCATAAACCCCTGAAAAACAGTTTTTTCTGATGTGGGCCCAGCAGGGCTCGAACCTGCGACCCCCTGATTATGAGTCAGGTGCTGCTAACCAACTGAGCTATGGGCCCTTTTTAGAAGCGCAAATATATAGCTTTATCGCTAAATTGTCACCCATTGTGGAAATTTTTCTTATCCTTACAGATACAAAGGTTGGACCTAATCTATGAAAAAATACATCAGTCAACAGGAAGCCCTTATTTTATTGCAAAAATATTGCGCCTATCAGGAGCGTTGCCATCGTGAAGTCCGCACAAAATTGCTCTCTTTAGGCATTTATGGTGAACATTTGGAAGAAATAATAGGCAACCTCATTGAGGAAGATTATTTAAACGAACTTAGATTTGCCAAAACGTATGCCCGGGGAAAATTTAGAATGAAAGCCTGGGGACGTATCAAAATCATACAATCCCTAAAGCAAAAAGGAATCACAGATTATTGTATCAAAGAGGCAATGAAGGAAATTAATCTGGACGATTATAAGGAAGCGCTGCATTTAATCCTGCTTCAACAACTTGAAAAATGCCCCGATCTGCCGCCTTTCGAGCGTAAAAGTAAAGCTTTTCGTTACGCACTTTCCCGTGGATTTGAATCGCCGCTCATCGAGGAATTTTTCGGCAGGGAATAAAAATCCTCAGTTAACCCGCTCATGCTATAGATATGAGGTTAAATGTTTGACCAAAACCGTTGGGGATTGTAAAAATTACCCGTTATATTTATAAGGATATTTTAAAACAGCCTTTGCAAAATGAGTCTATATGATGAAGTTTAAAATGAATCGATTAAAATCGCTATTGGTATTTTTTCAGGTAGTCCTGCTATCTGTCGTGTCGGGCGGCATATTAATGGCACAGGGAACACGACTGTTGCGACAGCCTTCTTTAAGTTCCGACAAAGTAGCCTTCATTTATGGCGCCGATGTCTGGGTTTCCGATCTCGAGGGAAAGCAGGTAACCAGGTTGACAAGTACCCCTGCCGTAGAAAGTAATCCGCAGTTTTCACCCGATGGTAAAACGATTGCCTTTACTTCCAATCGCTCCGGGAATCAGGCTGTTTATATCGTTCCTGTAACTGGGGGAGAACCCAAAAGGCTTACCTGGTATCCCGCAGCTGCTACCGTAAGGGGTTGGACACCCGACGGATCCAGGATTTTATATGCCTCCGATCGGGAAACAGCTCCTACCGCATTTAACCGGCTATATACCGTGTCCGTCGAAGGAGGTCCTTCTACTTTGGTAACCAAACAGTGGGGAAATAATGGGAGCTTTTCTCCCGACGGGAAAAAGATGATCATAGATAAGATGGATCGGTGGGATGTGGAATGGAGAGCCTATCGCGGTGGGCAAAATACACCGCTCATTTTAATGAATCTGGCTGATTATAGCGAAATATTATTGCCGAATCCCTCAAGTACGGACATTATGCCTCTCTGGTTAGGTAAAATGATTTATTTCCTTAGCGATAGAAACGGAGGGGTAGCCAATATCTGGTCTTATGAGCCCGACGCTGGAAAATTAACCCAAATAACCTCTTTCAAAGATACAGATGTGAAATATATTACCGGAAATGGTAACAGGCTATTATACGAACGCGAAGGGTTCCTGCATATCATTGGGCTCGATGGCTCTAATAGCAGAAAACTGAATATCACGGTGTCTGGCGATTTTCCCTGGGCTGAAACCCGTTGGGAAGAGGTGGGGCGCAATGCAACTAATGTCTCTTTGTCTCCCACTGGTAAAAGAGCCCTGGTGGAAGCCCGCGGTGAAATTTTTACCGTGCCTGTTGAAAATGGGGACGTCCGCAACCTCACGAAAAGTTCTGGTGCCGCTGATCGAGTGCCCATCTGGTCTCCTTTGGGCGATAAGCTCGCCTGGTTTTCTGATGCAGACGGAAAGGGCTATGCCTTGACCATTTCAGGTCAGGATGGTATGGATAAACCACGTATCATCTCTATAGGTGAATCGAAAATGGCCTGGGAACCTGTCTGGTCTCCCGATGCAAAATTTATCGCATTTACCGATAACAGAGTGCGTGTTAGAATAGTAGATGTCAATGCAGGTACCATCGAAACCGTCGATACGGCAGGAAATAACCTGGAAAGAGGCGACATGGGTCTTACTTGGTCTCCCGATAGTCAATGGCTGGCTTACACCAAGTCGGGAGATAACCAACTACGTGCTATTCAGACCTATAACTTGAAATCAAAAAGCAGAAGGGCTTTGACCAATGCTTTTGCCGATGCCTTTTCACCTGCCTGGGATCGCAACGGAAAAAATCTGTACTTCCTGGCCAGTACCGAAGTAGCATTAGGTAGCGGTTGGGCCAATACCAGTTCCCAAATGTCGAATCCTGAATATGAGGCTTATGTGATTAATCTACGAAAAACGGATCAATCTCCCTTCAAACCTAAAAGCGATGAGGAAGAGGTGAAAAAGGAAGTGGCCGATGAAAAGCCGGAAATAAAATCTGAAGCAAAACCCGATCCGAAGGCGCCAGCTAAATCGCCTGAGCCTGAAAAACCGAAAGAGAAAAAGATAGAGGTACTGATTGATTTTGAAAATATTGATCGTAGAACAATTCCACTGGGTATGCCAAAACGCAATTATACGCTGATGGTGGCAGGTCCCGAAGGGTCTGTTTTTGTCGGTGAGCGCATTCCAAACAAACCCGGTGTAGTGCATAAATATACCCTTGAATCGAAAGAGGCTAAAGAGTTTCTTTCTGGTTCCGGTGGACTGACGGTATCTGCCGATGGTAAGAAATTTATTACTAATGCCATGGGGCAATGGAAAGTGGGGGCTACCACAGGTCCCAGTGGAAATGAGGCAAAACCATTGAAAATGGATCTGACCATGCAACTCAACAGGCAAGCTGAATGGAAACAGATGTTTGAAGAGGCCTGGCGCTATGAAAAGGATTATTTTTATGACCAACAGGGAATTCATGGTAGAGATTGGAATGAGGTCTATCGCCGATATGCACCGTTGGTTCCTTTTGTTAAACATAGGGATGACCTGACTTATATTTTAGATATGGTCAACGGGGAGCTTTCCGTTGGTCATAGTTTCGTGTTTGGCGGTGATTTTCCAGCCATAGACCGTTCTTCTGCTGCGGTACTTGGTGCTGATTTGATAGCAGATCAGAATCGTTGGAAAATCAACAGGATTTTTACCACAGAAAGCTGGAATCCTAATCTTTCCAGTCCATTGGACAGGCCTGGCATGAAAGTTGAAAATGGTTATTATCTGGTGGGTGTGAATGGAAAGGAACTGACTGCTTCTGAAGATCCATATAAAATGCTGGCTGGTACAGCCGATGTACAAACCGTATTGCATCTGAACAATAAGCCTGCTTTTGATGGTTCATGGACAGAAACGGTTAAACCTTTGCGCAATGAATTAAGTCTTCGGCAACGCAATTGGGTAGAAGATAATCGCCGTTTGGTAGATAGCCTTTCCGGTGGAAAACTGGGTTATATCTGGGTGCCAAATACGGGTGGACCAGGTTTTGTGTCCTTCAATCGTTACTTTTTTGCGCAGCAAGATAAACAAGGGGCGGTTATTGATGAACGTTTCAATGGGGGTGGTTTATTAGATGACTACATGACTGACCTAATGACCCGCAGTCTTCGCGCAG
>JBEAXK010000129.1:0-8832 GCA_041159865.1 Bacteroidota bacterium | reverse complement strand
TTTCTATAATCATGTTTCTATAATCATAACACCCTTTCAGGGTTTTTAATAAATCCGTTTTTAAGCGCCTTATATCGGCCTTTTCCAAATTTTGTTCCGTTAAATATTTTATGTGGCTTTTGTAGCTCCCTTTCTTCTTCAGGTAATGCATTAAATTCTGCGCATTCCTGAGAACAACAAGCCTGAAGTTTGAACGCACAGGCATCGCACTGGATAAAAAGAACATGGCATGCAGCATTTGCACAGTTTTTATGCATATCGCAGGGCGCACCACACTGATGGCATTTTGATATTACGTCATCCGAAATACGTTCACCTAATCGTTCATCGAAAACAAAATTTTTGCCAATAAATTTATTTGGCAAATTGAGTTCTTCGCATTGCCTGGTATATTCTATGATGCCGCCGTCCACCATATAAACATGTTCAAAACCTTTATGAAGATAGTAAGCGCTGGCCTTTTCACAGCGGATACCGCCCGTGCAATACATCACAATGTGATTCGATTTTTTATCGGCTAACATATCTTCCACGATAGGGAGAGCCTCTCTAAAAGTTTCTACATCGGGACAAATGGCTTTTTCATAATGACCAACTTCACTTTCGTAATGATTGCGCATGTCCACTACGATGGTATCAGGCTTTTCGAGCAAGGCATTAACTTCAGGAGCGGAAAGATGTTTTCCTCTTTTGGTAACATCGAAAGAGGCATCGTCCAGACCATCAGCCACAATTTTATTTCTTAACTTAATATTTAATTTAAAGAATGATTTTCCATTGTCATCAACGGCAATGTTCAAGCGGCATCCATTCAACCAGGGAATACTGTATAAATAGGATTTAAAATCATCGAATGTTTCCGTCGGAACTGAAATTTGACCATTTATTCCCTCTGATGCAATATAAATGCGACCAAAGACCCCTAATCGATCCAGTCCGGCATATAATTCATCTCTAAAGGAAGCTGGATCACCAAGTTGGTGATATCTATAGAAGGAAAGGGTTGTTCTGGGCTCATGACTATCCTCCAGCTTCTTTTTTAATTCAGCTCTATTAACGCGGTTATATAATCTTTTCATAACATTTAAAGGTAAACAAGGGTGCAATTTACCTATTTTGATTTATCCAAAGAATGCCTTTTGTCATCTTTTCCCTGTTGGACAGGGTATAAATATAAATACCAGGTGGCAAAACCGGTAAATTTAAGGTAGAAATAGAAGGATTTACCTGATTATTCATGATTTGTCTTCCATAAACATCGAAAAGGGAAAAGGAAAAAATATCCCGTTCTATGGAAATAGAAAGCTGCTGATGACCAGCAAGTGGATAAATTTTTATCGATGGGTCTTCAGTTTCATTAATGGGCGTTACGGAAAGTGCTTTTTTTACTGCTGCCAGTGCATCAATGCGTCCGTAACCATAGACCGGATTTGGAGAAACGCCCCCGCTCAGGTTGGCACATACCTGCGAACTATATAGGGGAAGGGTTGTTTCCCGAATGATTTGCTCCACCTTTTCTACTTGTCCAATCAAAGACGGATTAGCAGAAAAAAGAAGGGCTGCCAGACCGGCAACATGAGGCCCAGCCATACTGGTACCGCTTAATAAGCCATACCTCCTTCCTGGCAAAGCCGATTTTATACTGACACCCGGTGCCGATACATCGGGTTTGATTTGCTTTTTACCCAATATGAGGGCAGGACCCCGAGAAGAAAAAGAGGCAATGCTATCATTGGAACGGGTGGCACCTATGGAAAATGCACCGCTCACCGTAACCGGTATTTCATTCATGGTTTCACAGTTTCCTCCATCATTTCCTGCAGAAACCACAACCATGATTCCCGCTTTTCTCAATAAAGAAATTGCTTTTTCGAAAAGTTCAATGTGATTATTTAAACAACCTTCCATGGTGGGACACGACCACGAATTATTGATGACATGGGGGGCCAAGGATGGATTTGGATTTTTTCCAGCTAAATCGCGCGGAGCCAAAAACCAGTCAAAACATGCCAGATAGGAAAATGGATTTCCATATCCGCGCTCCATGTTTCGAGCACCAATCCAACTGGCTCCAGGCGCAACACCTATGGAAGTGCCGGAACTATCCTTACCGACCATCGTCCCCATGGTGTGCGTTCCATGGACATCATCGTCGCAAGGTATTTTTATAGCGTACCCACAAGGATTTAAAGAGTCTTTATTGAGGGGAGATGCCTTGTCAATGGCATCAAACCATTGATAATCATGGCGGGTAATTTCTTTGGAATAGCCGCGATAGGCATTTCTTAAATCAGGATGAGTCCAGTCAAATCCAGTGTCCTGACCGCCAATAACGATACCCTTTCCCGTTATACCCATAGCCCAGACAGCAGGCGCTTTTATTTTGTCAATGCCCCATTCTGAAGCCCCTCTCAAGGAATTATTTTCTGTTGCCCGAAGCGCAGGACTAACAAAAATCTCAGGATTGTCATATAAAAAGGCTACTTCCTGGCGACTGACTACAAAGTTAATCTGCTCTTTATCGAGAGAAACCAAAATAGCATTAATCAGCAGGTTTGACTTAAAGGGAATTCCTTTATTTTTTAACCATTTTTGAACTTCATTTTGTGAAATGCGGGTGTTTTCTTGCAGGGCATTGAAAATATAGGTTCCTTTTTGGGTTTTGTCCCAGTTCGGGTTATAAGCGGAAATATTCAGTTTAAGATCATGAAACTGAATAATTACGTCCGTTTTTTCCTTCATTTTCAGCTCATTCCTTATCCCAATGCTTATTTTTTCCTGATAATTTAAGGTTTGTGAAAAAACCAGTTGGACGTGAATAAAGTAAAATAGCAGCAGAAGAACCTTGTTTTTTGACATAAAAGGGAATTTTGTGGCAATTTGCATTTTTTCTACATTTTTTTATGATTAATTAACCTAAATAAATTGCACTTGTGGATAAAATTATTCATATTTGTAATAAGAGCTTTAAAAAAATCTATTAACGACTGATTTTCAGTCACAGAGAGGCAAACACAAACATTATGAACCCATCCATTACGGTTTACAATGCCTTTACAGGTATGTCCATATCTGAGAGGCAACAACTCCTTCTTTTTATGAAGGCTCATGTCGGAGTAAACGGCGATACCCCCTACGAACTGGCGTTAGATTACGCATTAAAATTGATTCCTTCTTTTGGTGGCTTTGTTTTAGTAGCCTATCAGGACATCTTCCCTATAGGTTGTCTGATTGTAAACAAAACAGGCATGGAAGGATTCGGTCCAGCCCACATTATTTCTGTTGCTTACCAGCACCCCCAATTCAAAACTTATCCTGAAATTATGGAAAGTTTAATTGGTAGAGCTATGGAATTTACACGAGGCGATATTAGCTACTATGTCAGACCAGACGGTTTACATACAGATTTTATCCAGCAGTTTAAAGAAGCCGTGGATCAGCATCATTTTAAAAATTCATTACATGTGGAAGCTGCTATTGCCTGACCATTTTACGAAGTAACAATGCCTTCGATTTTATCTGATTAATTAAAAAAAATATACGACATTTGCAGAAAAAAATTGACCGTTAAACCTTCTTCAAATCAGTTAGATTTTCAACTGTTAAAACGTGTTTTAGCAGAAGCAGCTCCCTATAAATCGTTATTGTTAAGTACCACCCTAATGGCCATTTTACTGGCCCCATTAGCAACTATAAGGCCTTGGCTGGTTCAAAAAATGGTCGATGAACATATTGTTCAATTCGATTTGCAAGGGTTATTCAGATTGGCCTTCATTTTTGTCATCGTATTGTTTTTACATGCCTTTCTAACCTACCTCTTTACTTACCTGAGTGGGGTGCTGGGTCAGGCTGTTGTCCGAGATTTACGCATTAAAATATTTAATCATATAAATAGATTCAATCTTTCCTATTTCGACAAAACGCCCATAGGAACCTCTACAACGAGGACCATTAATGACGTTGAAACCATCAATACCGTCTTTTCACAGGGGGTAATCACCATTTTGGCAGATATTCTGACGCTTTTTGTTGTTTTAGGCATCATGTTTATAACCAGCTGGGAATTAACCTTAATTGCCCTGACCACTTCTCCGTTTTTAGTCATTGCCAGCTATATATTTAAAGAAAAAGTAAAGACCTCTTTTCAGTCTGTCCGAACTGAGATTTCCCGTATGAATGCCTTCTTGCAAGAACAAATTTCCGGGATGCGCATCGTTCAGATATTCCATGCAGAGAAGGCATCTATGAGGCGTTTTAAGCAAATTAACAGGGAATACACCAAGGCCAATTTAGATTCTGTCTTATATTATGCCATTTTCTATCCGGTAGTCGAAATCATTTCTGCAGCGTCACTGGGATTAATGGTCTGGTGGGGGGCAAAGGGAGTCATTGGAGAAAGCGTCTCCATGGGCGCGCTCATCGCATTTCCCATTTATCTGAACATGCTGTTCAATCCAATCAGGATTTTAGCCGATAAATTTAATACCCTACAAATGGGCTTAGTAGCCTCAGATCGAGTCTTTGCCTTATTAGATAATCAGGCAGATCAAGAGGTTTCAGGAAAGATTGCACCTGAAAAATTTCGGGGTGAAGTAGTTTTTGATCAGGTAAATTTTGCTTATCAGGGTGAAGACTGGGTCTTGAAAAATGTAAATTTTCAGATTAAACCCGGGCAGACACTGGCTATTGTCGGTGCAACAGGTTCTGGAAAAACGAGTATTATCAGTTTAATAAACCGATTTTATACCCATCAGTCAGGCCTTATTTCGATCGACGGTATCGATATAAAAGATTATCAATTGCAGGCGCTGCGACACAGAATTGCACTGGTTCTGCAGGATGTTTTTCTTTTTTCTGGCTCAGTTCTCGAAAATATTACACTCCGTGATGAGTCTATTAGCCGAGAGAAAGTCGTTCTGGCTGCTAAAATGATTGGCGCACACGATTTTATTGAAAAATTACCTGGGGGTTATGATTATCAGGTGATGGAGCGTGGAGCAACCCTTTCCATGGGGCAAAGGCAGCTTATTTCCTTTGTGCGCGCACTCGTTTTTGACCCCGATATCTTAATTCTGGACGAAGCGACCTCTTCCATCGATCCAGCCTCGGAATCTATCATTCAAAAAGCGATTGAAACCTTAATCACCCAAAGAACTTCCATCATTATAGCACACAGATTATCAACCATCATGCACGCACATCAAATACTGGTTATGCAGCGCGGTGAAGTCATGGAATCAGGCTCCCCGGAAGAGTTATTGAAAAAGGAAGAAGGACTCTTCAGGAAATTACATGACATGCAGTTTATACAGGTTGACTCGGCTGCTGTAGTGGTACAAGTTGCCATGTAGAACTTACATCGATAAATTGCGTCTGTTCTTATATTTTTTTAAGTGCGATGCAAATTCTTTTATATTTTAACGGAAAAATAAGCTTTTCATGACTCAAATATTATTAGATCTCCAGGAAGTCGTTAAAGATTACGATAAAAAACGTGCCGTCGATAAAGTAAGTTTTCAGCTTCCTAAAGGGGCTATCTTCGGATTGTTAGGTCCAAACGGTGCAGGAAAAACCTCCCTGATTAGAATTATTACTTCTATCACCAGAGCCGATGCCGGGGTGGTGCTTTTTAATGGGGAACCACTTCAGGAGAAACACAGTGAGAGAATGGGCTACATGCCTGAAGAAAGGGGTTTGTATAAAAAAATGAAAATTGGAGACCATTTGCTCTATCTCGCCCAATTAAAAGGACTTTCTTATCAGCAGGCAAAAAAGGAGCTTACCTATTGGATGGAAAAATTTGATATCATGGACTGGTGGCCTAAAAAAATCGAGGAGTTATCGAAAGGGATGCAGCAGAAAATTCAGTTTATCGTCACTATTCTGCATAAACCAGATCTGATCATTTTAGATGAACCCTTTTCCGGCCTCGATCCTATAAATGCCAATCTGATTAAAGATGAAATTTTAAACCTCAATAAAAATGGGGCTACCCTGATATTTTCTACCCATAGAATGGAACAGGTGGAAGAAATTTGTGAAGAAATTGTGCTGATAAATAATGGCGCCAATGTGCTTCAAGGAAGGGTAAAGGACATTAAAAACAGCTATAAAGATAATATTTTTAATGTCGATTTTAATGTCCCCACGCAGGTGGTGCTTCCTGAGGAATTCGATATGAAGCAGATCAATGATTTTAAAATTCAGGTTAAACTGGGGGAAAATCAATCCAGTAATGCTCTCTTGCAGCTTTTGCTAAATCAAAATCTGCAAATCTCCGGATTTAATGAAATATTGCCTTCCCTCAACGAAATATTCATT
The DNA here is from genome assembly GCA_041159865.1 of Bacteroidota bacterium. Lineage (GTDB taxonomy): Bacteria > Bacteroidota > Bacteroidia > Chitinophagales > Saprospiraceae > BJGN01. Next base: position 2,511 of record JBEAXK010000129.1, on the reverse strand, counting down.
CGCCGCGTAGGTCAATCAAATAGTTTCTCATAAAGATGATGACCCCTTTCCCTGCTTTGCAAAGGCTTTCTTTTAGGATTGTTTTCCTGTTTTTAGCCATTGGTTTACCTGCCTTATTGTCTGCCCAAATGGGTCCAGGCAGATACATAAAAGAGGTGCTTCCCTGCAATGGCTGTGAGGTGAATACTCTTTTTCCAGTAATTCAATGGCCTTTAAAAAAAGGAAAAAATGTGGATTATGAAGTGGAATTAGATAGAGACTCCTTGCCCGATACGCAACCACATATACACAAAACAGCGCTTCCGTATAGTATCCTTATTCCTTACACCTCCCTGGAAAAAGGCATTTGGTATTGGAGATATAAGGTGAGGGGTGCCGCCTGGTCTCCTTACTTTTCTTTTATCATTCAAAAGGATTATTCAAAAAATATTCCTCCTGATTTTACTTTTTTTACGTCTAAAATACCCAAAGGCCATCCCCGGGTATTAACCAATCCATACCATCCATTATCGGATATATCGGCAGAAAATGAAGACAGAGCAGCCATACTTTCAGAAGCAAATGAAGTTTTAAGTCTCTCTGATATAAAAGATACCGTTGACCTTTCAGGTTATTCCAATCTGACGGAAAATCAGAAAAACAGAATAGAAAAGGATGTCGCTTATCAAATTGGATTTCAAGCGTTCCACCGTATAAATGTACTCTGCCAGGCCTATCTGTTGACAGGTGATGAAAAATATTATCAGAAAGCAAAAGCCACAGGTTTAGTTGTAGCAGGGTGGGATAGGAATGGTTATTCAGGTATGGTCGATTTTTCTGATGCAAAATGCATGCTGGGAATGGCTTTGGTTTTTGATACCTTCTACGATAAACTAAGTGCCGTTGAGAAAGAGGTCTTTTTAAAAGCGATACAGGTTAGAGCAAAATATTTTTATCAGCTTTACAAAAATGATATTGAAACAAAAATATTGAGCGGACATTTCTGGCAGCATATTTTACATTTTTTGTTTCAAACCAATCTGATTATCTATCATCATGTCGAGGAATCTCACAATTGGTTAGCGTACTGCTATGAAATATTCTTCGCAAGAACGCCGGTACTTTCGGGTGTAACAGGTGGCTGGTTGGAAGGTCTTTCTTATTTTACGATGAATATGGAAACACTTCTGGATATTCCTTTTATCGTAAAATCCTTTACAGGATATGATTTTTTCCAGGTTCACCCCTTTTATAAAAATATGGCTCCCTGGCTCGTTTATCATGTGCCTCCCGGGGCTGTTGGCGATGGATTTGCCGATAATTCAACGCATTTATATACGCCGGGGGCAAAATATCAGGCTTTTGCTCTGGAAATGGCAAAATTAACTCAGGTGCCTCTCTTTAAATGGTATGCCGATAAATGTCGGGAATACGAACCTTTACCTATCTCAAAAGAATCGACGCTGCGTTGGTTCCGGCTCGCTAAATCGAAACAGATTCCAATGCCCCCAAAGGAGGAAAACTTTACATTTCCTTTAGCCAAGCTCTTTGTCGATGGAGGTGTGGGTTCTATGCATACAAACGCAGGTAAAGTGGAGGAAAATCTGGCTTTATTTATGCGCGCAAGTCCTGTTGGCGCTTATGGTCACCTTCTGGCAGAACAAAATACGTTCAATATTTCTCACAAAGGAAAACGGATTTTCTTTAAAACGGGGTATAAACTCGGGATGGATGACCCCCACAGAACAGGCTGGTCGCAGCTGACAAAAAGTGCTAACGGCATTTTAATCAATGGGAACGGACAAGTAATTAGTACAGAGGGAAATGCTTCTTTTAAGCGTTTATTGCAAGGTTCAACCCTCGCTTATGTCAAAAGTGAGGCCTCAAACGCCTATAAAAGTACGGAAACGAAAGAAGATTTTGGGGTTAAAAAATTTATCAGACATTATCTGCTGTTACCTCCCGATATTATCCTGATCTACGATGAACTGGAAAGTGATAAACCTGCTCAATGGCAATGGTTGTTACATGCGGAAAATGATATTTCGGTCGATCCGTTAAGCAATCGCTTTGTTTCGGCTGATTCTTGTATTATACATGTTTTTTCTTCCTCTCCCATGTCTGTTTCCAAGAAGGATACCTTCGATGTTGCTTTGGTTAACTTTAGATTTGTTGATGAAGATGGAGAAAGTGCTACCTATTTTGATACCGACCAAAAACATATCACCCTTCAATCTATTTCACCTGCCGCAGGACAACGAATTGCCAGTATTTTTTCCTTTGGAAATAAGGAAGTAAAGGAAATTTCAATGGGAAAAAAGGATTCATCTATTCGATATTTCCAATTCGGTGACTGGGAAATGAATATGGTGACGGATCCTTCTAAGGAACCTTTACTGGAACTTTATCACCGTAAAAAAGGGACCTATTTTAATATGTTTGGGAATCCAACGGCCTGGTCTAAAAAATGGGGCTCGGCACTGTTACATGGAAATAGCTACTTATTGGAAGGAGAAAATTCAAATAACCTAA
>JBEAXK010000125.1:0-54067 GCA_041159865.1 Bacteroidota bacterium | reverse complement strand
TGTAGGAGCCTGTGAGCATTTTTGACAGCGGGCACAAACAGATTTGGAAAATTAAGTGAGCCCATGGTATTACCAGAATTGAGGTATTCTGTTATTTTCTCAGGGATAAACTCAGCTCTGTCGCGCTCTGCTTCTAGCGTATTGGCAGAAATTCCGGCAGAAAACAATACATTTTCAAAGGTCTTTATTTTCTCCAGCCAAGAAAAAGAATCCCTTGTAAGTTTATCGGGATTCAGATCTAAAGAGCAACCAAAGGAAGGGAAAGCAACGAGATGTTGATAGAGGGATTCCAATTTAAGGGCTTCTATATTTCCGCAATAAAGAATGGAAGAAGTTGGCCTTAAGGCATTAAAAAAGGATTCTCCAAAAAAATGTCTGTTTTCTGGCAGTTCACTTACATGAATAGAAATAAAATCGGATTGATTCAAAAGAACATCCAGATGAGTGCATTTTCTGCTATTACCAAGAGGCGATTTATCAGCGATATCAAAAAATAAGATCTCCATGCCCAAATTCTCAGCTAAAACACCCAATTGGGATCCAATTTTACCGTAGCCAATGATCCCTAATTTTTTACCTCTTATTTCAGAACCAATTTTACTTGATGTCGCACGGCTCAACCCAAGAATATTTCCCAAAGTAAATTCACCAACGGATCTTACGTGACTAAATGGCGCGTTAAACACAGCTACCCCATGACTGGAGCATGCGTCCATATCAATTTTAGAGGCATCGGAGCTAAAAACACCGAGACTAATCAGTCGTTTTGTATTTTTCAATAACTCTTTCGAAATCTCTTGATTAGAGGTCAGACCAAGAATATTTACGGTTTTTAATTTTACTGCCAATTCTTGGTTATTCAAGGGTTTGTCCACCATTTCCACCTGATAACCCTCTTTTTCAAAGGCGTCAGAAGCTATCCTATTCACCCCCTCAAGCAATAGAACTTTTATTCTTGTTTTAGGATAGGAGAGACTTCTTGCCAGATTTAGTTCATACAAAATTTCATCGACCGTAGAAGCAAAGTGGTTTGCCTCCTTTTTAACCTTTTCCCTTTCTACATTTTCAGTAAATAGATAAAATTTATTGGCATAACCAGCCTTCCATATTTCAAGATCATTGGCACCATCCCCAATGACATAAACATCTCCGTTTAGATGTAAATCTTTAATCACCAGAGATTTCCCCCCATTTCTGGAGAGTGGATTATTTGTATCAAAACCAGTTATATTCCCATCTTCGTCATAAACGAAAGTATTGGCATATACATTTTCGGGTAGTAGACCGTAGGTTTCAATGACAGGTATTATAAACTCTTTAAAACCATTTGAGACAACGTAAACGTTATCTTTAAGGGCTGACAGATGTTTTTGATTCCTTTCAAAAGAAGGCGAGATTTGAGCTTTCAATCTTTCCGCCAAATGATGAATGTCATCTCTATTAGCTTTCAGCAAATCAAGTCTAAGAGTAAGTGATTCGCGAAAATCGAGTTCGCCATTCATACCTCGGTTGGTAATTTCGTGAATAGCCTGAACGACGGCATCTTTTTTTGAGGAATGCGCCAGGACTATTTCAGCCAATACATCTAACGCTTCCACACGAGTGAATGTACTGTCAAAATCGATAATAAAGTAAGGATTCTTCTGCATAACACAAAATTACAATCTTTTTTGAGCTGTAAAAGAAAAAAGGCATTGCAGCTCATTAAGAACTGCAATGCCTATCAAATCATTTTACCAAAAATCGGATAATTAATACCCAGGATTTTGCGGCTTAAGATTTGGATTATTCTGCATTTCCGGGATAGGAAGAGGCAAAAGAAGGTGTTTTTGCTGTAACTTTTGGTTAGAGCTTAAGTTAGTATGACCTACGAACTCATCGAAACCTTTGGTATTTTCGTTAAATGCTTTACGTAAACGAACCATATCAAACCAGGTAATTTGTTCATAGCAAAGCTCATACCAACGCTCTTTCCAAACCAATTCTCTGAAAGAATTTGCATTTAAAGTTCCTAAATCAGGCGTTGTTAATTTTGCTCTGTCACGAATACGTTTTAAAGCATCATACGCAGCTTGAGTTGGTCCGCCTACCTCATTCTGAGCCTCAGCATAAGTAAGTAAAACTTCTGCATAACGAATTTGCGGAACATTTAAGTTATCATTTCTTGTACCAGCGACACCAGCAGAACCATTGGCAGTTTGGTTAAAATGCTTAAATACGTAAGGAGCACCTAATTCAAAAGGAGCACCATTTCCGTTAGTGAAATAGCTGGTATAAAAATAACCTTCTTGGTTCTTAGCTCTTAAATCCCCCGCTTCGTAAGATTTATAGAAAGCAGAAGTTGGCACAGAACTACCTGTACCACCAGGACCATTATAAGTCACAGGTTTGAAGTTTGGGAAAAAGTTACCCATAGGGTTGCCTGCAACACTGGTATTATATTGAATCATAAATAAATGCTCCAATCTATTTTTAGTACTTTCTTTATGTACATCATAATAAGTAGTGAATAGATTAATCACATTTGGATTACTATTTGCGTAGGAAATTACCTCAAATGCTTTATCAGCTGCTAATTTATAATGTGTAGGACCCTTTTTTAAAGGGAATCCGGCCATAGTCAGATATACATTTGCCAATTGTGCCTTTATGGCAGCCTGACAAACTCTACCTGTGGCATCCATCCAAGGTAGCCCAGCTGCTTCTGCAGCCACTAAATCATCAACGATTAATTTATAAACACTCTCTACCGAGGCACGTGAAGGATTAAAATCTTCAGAGGAAGCCGTCTGAGGTTTTGTGATAAGAGGGATATCTCCCCAAAGACGAACGGCCGTGAAATAAGCTGAAGCACGAAGAAATTGGGCTTCACCTAAGATACGTTTTTTCTGCGCTGCATCCATTGGCGTGATAGCAGGTACTTTTTCTAAAACTTGATTTGCATTGGCGATTACCCTATATAAACCGATATAATAGTTACGAATATGGATGGTATTTCCATCGTGAACTAATCCATATAGGTTATTCAAATCGGAATTTTGAGCCGTTTCTGTGGTAGATGTTCCCGTCATCGCCTCTAATAACTGCCAGTTTGTAGAGAAGATACCGGCACCATTACCAATAAAACGAAGATCTGCATAAACTGCAGCAATAGCTGCTTCAGCGTGATCCGGAATAGTATAAAAGCTTTCCGGTGTAAGGTTTGAAGGAGCTACTTCGGTTAAAAACTCAGTACATCCCATTTGTACAACAACAAAAAGGAGTAACCAATACCGTTTAGCTGCACTTGATATATTTTTTATTTTCATGACTTTCAAAAATTTTAAGATATCCAATTTAGAATGCAACTTGAGCACCAATTAATAATACCGTTGGTTTTGGATAATTGTGCCAGATCATACCTTGAGAGAATGCACTGTTTCCACCACCTTGGTTTGTAGGGGTAACCTCTGGATCACCGATAATTTTGTCGGTAACAATTAAGAAAAAGTTCTGAGCTGAAGCATATAGGCGTAATTTGCTTAAACGCAATTTGCTTAATGTTTCCGCTGGGAAATTATATCCTAACAATAAATTTCTTCCTCTTAAGAAAGAACCGTCTTTAATCCACCAGGTATCTACATTCGTTACATAACCTGCTCTGGTATCGCGGATTTCTGCAATCATCGTATTCTGATTGGTTGGTGTCCAGGCATTTAAAACAGAACTATAACTATTAGCTAAGGCTTGACGGTCTTCACTAGGGTGAAGATTCATTAACATGACATCATTTCCGTAGCTATATTGTAAATCCAGAGTCAAGTCAACATTTCCAAATCTAACAGTATTAGATAAGGTTCCCCAGAAATCAGGGCTACCATTGCCAATGATACTACGGTCAGCATCGGTAATGGCATAATCACCATTGAAATCTTTGTACTTAATATCCCCGGGTAAAATGGTTAAACCATTTCTGTAAGAAGTAAATTTAGCAGCTTCAGCTCTTTCCGCTTCGCTCCAGATACCTAAACGGGTTAAGCCCCAGAAAGAACCTACTGGTTCTCCAATACGAATGATATTGGTTGGGTTAGTGAAGTTAGGTCCCCCTACGTTAAAAATATCAGAAGGCGTTGCCAATGACAGTACTTTATTTCTGTTTGCTGAAATATTAAAGAAAGAAGTCCACTGGAACTTACCTCTGTCCGCAATCGTTGCATTTAAAGAAAATTCTATTCCCTGATTTTCCATAGATCCTACGTTTCTACGAATGGTTGTGTAACCACTTGTAGATGGAACAGGAGCATCGAGAAGCATATCGGTCGTTAAACGATAGTAATAATCAAGCTCGATATTCAAGCGATTATTAAATAAACCAAGTTCTACCCCTATATCTGTTTGAGCTGTTTTTTCCCACTGTAAGTTTGGGTTAGCCAAACGAGAAATTCCTGTACCAGAAACACGGGTATCTCCAATAACAGTAGCATAGTTAGACGATAAAAGAGAAAGAGAAGAATAAGCTGGAATTTCAGAGTTACCTGTAAGACCATAACTGGTTCTTAATTTTAAATTGGAAATAACAGAATTTCCTTTTAAGAAATCCTCCTCAGAAACTCTCCATGCCAAGGCACCTGATGGGAAGAAGGCAAATTTCTCATTCGCACCAAATTTAGAAGAACCATCACTTCTACCTGTAACAGTTACTAAATATTTATTTTTTAAGCTATAGTTAACTCTACCAAAGTAAGAGTTAAATGAGAAACTACCTGCGTCAGAACCAGCTGAATTTATGATAGCTGCTGCGCCTAGATTATTAAATCCAAAATAGTCTGTAGCGAATGTTCTAACGTTAGCTGAAATACCAAAAATATCCGTTTGTTGCCAGGAAACACCTAACAATGCATTGATATTGTGAATCTTATTGATGGACTTATTATAAGTCAAGTAATTTTCCAACGACCAGAAAGTTTCCTTTCTATTGGACGCTGATGCTTCTCCTCTGTTTGCGATAGCCAAAGTTCTCGTTTGAGAAACATTGTTTTCTTGTGTTTGAATATTAACACCTGCTACGGTTCTCATCTCAAGACCTTCTGCCAATTTGATATTTGAATAGAAACTACCTAAGGTTGTTTGTGTATTCAAAATAAACTGCCGTCCATATAGACGGTGAACAGAGCTAAAAGTACCTTCTGCAAATGGGAAATCTCGGTTGTTGGCATACGTTCCATCTTCATAGGTAACGGGAAGGAATGGGAAATCTTCTACAATCTGACGAGAAACGGCATCGTTTATGTCCGATAATCTTTCAGATTGATTATTATAAGATAAAGTACCACCTACTTTCAACCATGATTTTATTTGATCATCGATAGTAAAACGTCCAGAATAACGCTTCATATAAGTAGTCTTGATTAAACCCTGATCGTCGCGGTATCCCATGCCGAATGAGTATTGCGTGCGCTCGTTTCCTCCGTTAAAACCTAACTGATGATTTTGAGATAATTTAGCTTGCGTGGATTCTTTGAACCAGTCTGTATCGAACTTTGGACTTCCGTCTGCATTCCATACGCGAGGATCAATACGGCGAAGTTTTGGATTTAAATATGCCCATTTACCTGCTTTCCAACCTGCTGGGTCATATTTTTCCATGTTTCTCCATGCAAGGTCTTCAACGGCAACATACTCGGCAGCATTTAGAACATCAGGCTTGTTCGGACCTGTTGTGTTCACACTCATGTCCACGTTGTAGGTAACTGTGCCCTCTCCCGCTTTACCTTTTCTTGTGGTAATAAGAATAACACCATTGGCACCTCTGGCCCCATAAATGGCTGTTGATGATGCGTCTTTTAATACCTCCACCGAAACAATATCATTCGGGTTGATATAATCAATAGCATTCGTAAACTGATTTTGTGTGTTCTGTGGTAACATAACTCCGTCCACCACATAAAGAGGATTATTAGAAGAGTTAATTGAGCTAAAACCACGAACACGAACCGTCGTACGACCACCTGGACGACCAGAGTTGTTGTTTACTTGTACACCCGCCATTCTACCTGCAAGTGCCTGATTTAAAGAAGGACTTGGACGTTCCAATAAATCATTTTCCTTAACGGAACTCACCGAACCCGTTAAATCTGATTTTCTCTGCGTACCGTAGCCAATAACGACTACCTCTGAGAGTACTTTAGAATCGGGAGATAAGGTTACGTTAACAACACTCAGGCTATTTACGACGACCTCTTTAGGTTCATAACCCAGATAGGTGAACACTAAAATGCTGTTAGCACCAGAAACTTCTATACTATACATACCATCCAAATCAGTGGTAGTACCTTTTGAAGTTTCTTTCACAACAATGTTAACACCGATAAGGGCTTCTCCCTTTTCGTCTGTAACCTTTCCCTTTACGGTTTGACCTGCCGCAGTTGTCATCCATCCTAAGGACAACAAACATGCAACCAGTATTGCCGTCATTTTAGGGTAACTTTTTGTTTGCATAAATACAATCGTTTTTAGGTATTTATAAAATATTTTATAACTCAAGATAATAATTTTTATTTGTTTGGTAAGAATAATCATGTTAATTAAATGATTAAATCCATATAAACAAAACAAGTGCCTGAAAATAGCTTTACTTTCAGGCACTTATACATGAACTTAAAAAGATATTTCCTAGGCTGGATATTTCCAGGGTGCTCTGTATTCTCTTTGCAATAATTTATTGGCTTCTTTATCGCCTGGAATCAAATCCTTTTCGTGATTCCACTCAATAGATCTACCAATTTTTGCGGATAAATTACCTAATAAAGACATATTGGTAGCATGTCTTCCGTGTGAAATATCGGCATGCGGTCTCTTCCCTGTAGGAATACATTGCAAGAAATCTTTCCATACCAAGCTAATATTTTGCTGATCGGGATCATTTAATTGAGCGGATTCACGTAAAATTTCTTTCTTTGTATCATTGGGATAAAAGGTCCATCCCTTTAGCCAGGCAAGATGAAAAACCCCCTCAGATCCATAAAAATAAACGCCTACATTTTCCCCTTGTCTTTCTGGGTGATTACTTAACAGCGTATGTTCCCATTCAAGGATAAAGGATTCAAATTCATAGACAACTGTTTGTTCCTCAGGAGCATTTGCCAAGGATAACCTGATATCAGATTTTTCAACAGAATATATCTTTTTAGGCATAATTTCTTCCGTCCACCAAAGAATCTGGTCAAACCAGTGAGGGCCCCAATCTCCTAAATTACCATTGGCAAATTGCATATATTGCCTGAATCCTCTGGGATGAATACCTGGATTATACTGAACCATAGGCGCTGGACCACACCAAAAATTCCAGTCCAGACCTTTGGGCGGAGCCATTTCTTCCTCTTTTTTCCCTAATCCCTGATTATAATGAACAAAGGCTTTTACTTTGTATATGTTCCCTGCCTTTCCTGATCTTAAAAATTCATGTGCGCTCACATTGTGCGGAGAGTATCGGCGGTGAAAATCGACAATGCATACTCTTTGAGCATCTCTGGCCATTTTTTCAATAGCGGTACCTTCTTTAACTGTATGAGAAATAGGTTTTTCAAGAAAAACGTGGGCACCATTTTTCATTGCTTCAATGGCGATTAAAGCATGCCAATGATCGGGTGTTGCATTAATAACAATATCTGGTTTTTCTTTTTGAATGCATTCCCTAAAATCATGATAGGTTTTTGGCCTGTCATTGGTTAATTTATCTACCTCGGTTTTACATTTAACTAACTGATTATCATCAACATCACATAAGGCTACAACTTCAATTTGCTCCGTTCTCAACCCTTCCCTGAGTATATTCAGACCCCACCAGCCACTGCCTATCAGCACTGTTTTATATTTGGAAGGTTTAAATGGAATTAAATATGCAGGGGCAAAAATAGCCGCACTTGCTATACTGGCTTGTTGCAGAAATACGCGTCTTTTCATAAAGGCAAACGATTTTAAGATAAACTGACATCAAATACGAAGGTTAATTTAGTCATATAACCTCATATTTCAAAATATTCTTAAAAATCCCAAAAACGAATTACCTCAATTGTTTAACTAATCGTAAAAGATGATAAAGGCCAAGTACCTAAAAAAAAGTCCCCGATTAAAAACCAGAGACTTTTTACGTTGGCGGTCCGGACGGGACTCGAACCCGCGACCCCATGCGTGACAGGCATGTATTCTAACCAACTGAACTACCGAACCAATTTCTTAATGCCGTTGCGCTAAGAGAGTGCAAAAATAGAATCATTTGTGAATTTTATCAATATTTATGAGAAAAAATGAAAAAAAAAATCTTAAAAGGAAAGGAGTTAACATGATTTACTAATTTTGTCTCGCCTTTTGGCATCAGAATACTTGTTCATTACAAAATCCACAGGCTATGATTTTCCTAGAATTTGAAAAACCTTTAGCATCGCTATACGAGCAATTGGAAAAACTAAAAGAAATTGGAGAAGCAGGCGATATTGATGTAAGTTCTCAAATAAGCGTATTCGAAGAAAAAATTACTGAGAAGCGAAAAGAGATATATAGCCATTTAAGTGGCTGGGAAAGGGTCCAGCTCTCCAGACATCCAGAGAGACCCTACACCTTGTTTTACACCCATAAAATGTGTGAAAGATTTATTGAATTACATGGTGACAGGCATTTTCAGGATGATAAAGCCATCGTTGGCGGTTTAGCCACTTTTAATGGCCAGACTGTAGTCATTATTGGCCACCAGAAAGGTATTAACACTAAGATGCGTCAATATCGGAATTTCGGCATGGCAAATCCAGAGGGATATCGAAAAGCCCTTAGATTAATGAAACTTGCCGAAAGATTCAATTTCCCAGTCATAACTTTAATTGATACGCCAGGCGCATTTCCTGGAATAGAAGCAGAAGAAAGAGGTCAGGCAGAAGCCATTGCCAGAAATCTTTTTGAAATGGCACAGCTTCGTGTACCCATCGTTTGTGTCATAATAGGAGAAGGAGCCTCCGGAGGTGCCATTGGTATCGGACTTGGCGACCGTGTATTCATGTTAGAAAATACCTGGTATTCTGTTATTTCTCCTGAGTCATGTTCCTCTATTCTCTGGAGAAGCTGGGATTATAAGGAAAGGGCAGCAGATGCACTTAAATTAACTGCAGATAATATGTATGCCGCTGGTTTAATTGATGGAATTATCCAAGAACCAATAGGAGGTGCACATTCAAATCCAGATGAAATGGCTGATCTTTTAAAAGCAAAAATTGTGGAAGCTCTGGCAGAAATTCAACCTAAAGATCCTGAAATCCGGATACTTGAAAGAATTGAGAAATATAGTAAAATGGGCGTTTATGAAGAGGTTTTTGATGTTCCAGAATCTGTTGAACCCTCTGTAGCAAACAAGTCTTCTAAGAAAAAGTAAACTTCTAATCATGCAGATTTGGCAAAATTTCAAGAAAAACCAGTTAACTAAAAGTTTAAACAAAGGTCTTTCCTTGCGTTCTAAACGAACAGTCGCTAACTCTTTATCTTTTGCCACTGCCAAATCTATTGCTTTTATTTTTGATGCTGAGAATCCGGAATTTATTTTGGGAATTCAAAAATATGCCGAGCAATTACAAAAAAAAGGAAAAATAATATTTCTTCTAGGTCTGAATATAAACACCAAGGAAATAATAGAACTGACCTTTCCCTGCCTAAACAAAAAAGATATTGACTGGGCAGGAAGACCCTTTGGAAAGCTGGTCGATGAATGGCTAAACAGACCTGTCGATGTGGTTATCCATGTTTCTGCCTTAAATAACGAACCTATAGAATATTTAACTGCCCTGACACCCGCTGGACTCAGAATAGGACCTGTAACGGATCAAACCAGTTGTTATGACCTTATGCTCGATATTCCAGCTGATACCACACCCCAATCATTTTTTAAGCAAATGGAAATTTTATTAGGTAAAATACAAGTCAGGAATGAACCAACCATCCTTTAATGGCACTGGCGTTGCCTTAATTACGCCATTTAAAAAGGAAGCAATCGATTTTGATGCTCTTGAAAATATCATCGAACATACGCTGAAAGGAGGAGTTGATTATCTTGTTTCATTGGGTACCACAGGAGAAGCCATTACTCTTTCCAGTCAGGAATGCAGAGAAGTTCTCACTTTTACAAAAGATGTAGTAAAAGGCAGAGTTCCTTTGGTCGCTGGCCTTTTTGGCAGTAACTGGACAGCCTTATTGAAACAAAGAATTCAAAGTTATCATCTCGAAGGCTATGATGCAATCATGTCAAGCAGTCCAGCTTATAATAAACCTCCCCAGGAAGGTATTTATCAGCATTATATGGCTGTTCAGGAGGTGTCCCCACTGCCTATTATTCTTTATAATATACCTGGTAGGACTGGTTCAAATATGTCCGCTGATACCGTTTTGCGTTTGGCCAGAGATTCTCAAAAATTTATAGCTGTAAAAGAGGCCTCTGGTAATATGGCTCAGGTTATGCAATTGCTAAAACATAAACCTGAGCATTTTAAAGTTATTTCAGGTGATGATGCGCTTACTGTTCCTATGATGGCATGCGGTGCCGTTGGTGCTATCAGTGTTATCGCCAATGCATTACCTTCTGCTTTTTCTCAAATGGTTGATCTAGCCAGTAAAAATTTATTCAGCGAAGCTGCCACTTTGAGTAACAAAATGCTTGATATTCATGACTGGCTTTATGTAGAAGGCAATCCGGTTGGTATTAAAGGAGCAATGGAATTATTGGGACTTTGTAGCAGAGAGGTTCGATTACCTTTAGTTCCTCTTTCCAAAAATATTATGGATAAACTGGAACTGGAATTAAAAAAGGCTAAGTTTTTGTGATGAAGGTACAATTAAAAGCAAATGCTTTAACCCATCTTACAGATGCCAGATATTTTGCCTCCATGGAGGTTGACTGGCTTAGCTTTAATATCGATCCAATAGCTGAAAATGCTTCCAGCCCCTTGTTTGTGAAAACAATTCGCGAATGGATTAGTGGCCCTGAATTAATAGGGGAATTTAATTATGCTTCTGCAACAGAAATTTTAACCGTTTCAGAATCCATAGGGCTGAAGGCCATTCATTTGGGACCACTATTTAATTATGATGAACTAAAATTTATTCCAGATTCTTACACTTTATTTGCAGAAATCATGATTGAGGAAAATATACCTAATTCTGATATTCAGGCTTTTCTTAACCAATACAAGAATAAAATAAATTTCTATACCTTAAATTTTTCGAACTTATTTGAACCATTATCTATCCACTGGAAAAATTCGCTGGTTTCACTTTGTAAAGCTTACCCCATTTTTATTCATAGCAATGGAAATGCAAATCAGATCATAGATCATATTCAGTATTTTAATCCTACGGGATATTGCTTGTCGGGAGGTTCTGAAGAAAAGACAGGCCTAAAGTCTTTTGAAGAATTAGATGAGATTTTTGACCAGCTTACTGCCTTAGATTTAAAATAATTAATCCATGTCCTCTTTTGATTTGCATTATACCAATGAAAGGGAAGCAGGATGTGATGAAGCTGGAAGAGGTTGCCTGGCTGGCCCTGTATTTGCCGCAGCCGTTATTTTGCACCCAGAAACTTTTTTGCCACATTTAAATGATTCAAAAAAATTATCAGCGAAACAAAGAGATAAATTGCGGGTAGCCATAGAACAGGAAGCTGTTTCATGGGCTGTTGGCATTGTTTCTTCTGAAGAAATTGACAAGATAAATATTTTAAATGCTTCCTTTTTAGCTATGCACAGAGCAATTGAAAAATTGAAATTTCAACCCTTGCATCTTCATATAGATGGAAACAGATTTAAGCCATACAAAGATATTTCTCATACCTGTCATATAGGCGGTGATGCTAAGTATGCTGCTATTGCTGCTGCTTCTATTTTAGCCAAAACCCATAGAGATGAGTATATGACTAAACTCCACCTTTCATTCCCTTTTTATGACTGGAATAAAAATATGGGCTATCCTACTTTGAAACACCGAAAAGCTATTTATGAACATGGCTTAACATCCCACCACCGACAAACATTCAAATGGCAATTTGAAAATAAAATACCTAACCTATTTGAATGATCCTTTTATTATAAAGCTCCGAATGTAAAACATTTAGTAAATTTGCAAAAAACCAGACATGATTATGAGAAATGTATTTTTGATCTTCCTGCTAAGTTCAACATTTACTTGTACCTTTATGACTGGACAAGTGATATCAGAAAGTCCTGAAGTTTCGAGGATTTTGAAAAATTATGCCCTTTCGAATAAACAATCTGAATATATCAATGGCTGGAGAGTTCAGATTTTAGCTACAACTGATAGACTGGCATTAGAAAGTACAAAAAGCCAGTTTCAGAAAAATTACCCGGATTTACCCTTACAGGTTGTTCATAACCGACCTTATTATCATTTAAGAGCAGGTGCTTTTTATGATAAAAAGGAGGCCATTTTAATGAAGTATTTTTTGAGAAAATTTTATCCGGGGGCAATGGAAATTGCTGATAATAAGCTTACTATAGATTTACTGTTAGCCTCAAAGTTTTGATAACCGCAATGTAATTGAACATATGTTAAGAAACCGTGGTGATCAGCGAAGTTTCGATTTAGTCATTTTTTCGCTTTATTTATCTCTCATTGCTCTGGGAGTGCTCATGGTTTTTTCTGTCAGTCAACGTGAAATTGAAAAAGTCGGACTATTAGGTAGTAGTGCTGGCAAACAAATGATCTGGGTAGCCATTGCCATGATTTTATTTTTAGTCATTTTTCTCATTGACTGGAAATCGTGGCAAACCTTCGCATACCCTATCTATGCAATGACCATGTTATTGCTAATAGGAGTTCTTATTTTTGGAACTGAAATAAAAGGTGCAACTTCCTGGTATTCATTTGGTGGTTTTTCTATCCAACCCTCTGAACTGGCAAAGTTTGGTACGGCCCTGGCCATTTCTTCCTTTTTGGGAAAATTTAATACGAATTTAAAAGATATAAGAACTCAGCTTACTGCATTTGGCATCTTTTTAATCCCCATTTTATTGGTTCTAATGCAACCAGATGCAGGTTCAGCCTTGGTTTTTCTCTCTTTTACCTTTGTTATGTATCGGGAAGGATTATCGGTAAACTATTATTTAACAGCATTTTACGTAGTTATTTTAACTATTTTAGGCTTGGTAGTTCCCCCGGTAATTATCACCATTATCTTATTGGTTGGAATTCTTTATTTCCTTTCTGGTGGCCTTGGTAATGTCATAAACTGGCGCATAGGTATTCTATTGTGGGCCTTTGGTACCTACATCTTAGTAAGAGAAGAATTTTTAACCATAGTCCTGGTAGCCAATATAATAGCTGCTATTGCACTGGCCATTGCTTATGGATGGAAAAATAATTTTAAAACCATTGCTTTTTCTTCTATCGTTTTGGCAGTAGGTATAGGCATATCCTTTACAGCCAATTATGGGTTCAATCATATTCTGCGTCCACATCAACAAGAAAGAATAAATGTTTGGTTACAACCGTCAAAATGTGACCCCCGTGGAGCTTTATATAACGTTTTACAATCGAAATTAGCTATTAGTTCAGGAGGAATCGAGGGAAAAGGGTACTTAAATGGAGAGATTACCCGGTTAAATTATGTTCCAGAACAAGCTACAGACTTTATTTTTTGTACCATCGGAGAAGAGCATGGATTTATAGGAAGCGTCGCTACAATTTTAATTTTTATGCTACTCATGTACCGAATTATTATTCTTGCTGAGCGACAACGTTCCAATTTTTCAAGAATTTACGCCTATTGTGTTGTAGGTATTATTTTTGTTCATTTTTTTGTAAATATTGGTATGACTATGGGCATCATGCCCATTATAGGCATTCCTCTACCTCTTTTAAGTAAAGGTGGGTCTTCTTTATTAGGCTTCACTCTTTTAATTGGCGTCTTATTAAAATTTGACAGTCACAGATATCAGATTTAACCAGATAATCTTATTACCCTTGTTTGAATTTACCATTTTTAAAAAAGATGCTCAGACTTCTGCCCGTACGGGACAGATTATAACGGCTCACGGAACTATTCCTACCCCTATTTTTATGCCTGTGGGAACACTGGGAAGTGTCAAAGCTATCCACCAACACGAACTTTTAGACCCCATTTCAGCAAAAATAATTCTTGGAAATACCTATCATTTATATTTAAGGCCAGGGACAGACCTATTGAAATCTGCTGGTGGTTTACATAAATTCATGCACTGGAATGCACCTTTACTGACAGATAGCGGGGGATATCAGGTTTACTCTTTAGCTTCAAAACGGAAAATTAAAGAAGAGGGAGTTGTTTTTCAATCTCATATTGATGGCAGCACACATGTTTTTACACCAGAAAAGGTAATGGATATTCAACGAATTATTGGAGCCGATATCATTATGGCTTTCGATGAATGTCCTCCTTATCCCTGCGATTACGAATACGCTAAAAAATCGATGGGGTTAACCCACAGATGGCTTAAAAGGTGTTGCGATCGCTTTGATGAAACACATGAACTCTATGGCTATCGACAAACTTTGTTTCCTATTGTCCAGGGTTCAACCTATCCTGATCTCAGAAAAGAATCAGCGGAAACCATACGGGATATGAATCGACAAGGAAATGCGATAGGTGGACTTTCGGTAGGTGAACCAGCTAATAAAATGTATGAAATTACAGCTGAAGTTTGTCAAATACTACCTGTTGAAAAACCCAGATACCTGATGGGTGTAGGCACTCCTGTTAATATTCTGGAAGGGATATCAGCCGGTATTGATATGTTTGATTGCGTATTACCCAGCAGAAATGCAAGGCATGGTTTACTTTATACCTGGGAGGGAATAATAAATATAAATAACGCAAAATGGAAAGATAATTTTGAACCCATTGATGCCCAAAGTAAAGCTAAAACAAGTCAAATTTATACAAAGGCTTATTTACGGCATCTTTTTAAAGCAAATGAAATAACCGCCATGCAAATTGCAACCCTTCACAATCTTAGCTTTTATCTGTCCCTGGTAGCAGAGGCAAGAAACCAAATCGAAAAAGGAACCTTTTATACCTGGAAAAACAGCATTATTCAATCCTTGGATTTTCGCCTTTAGTAAAGCCATAAGCTATGTCTTTTAATATTCTGGATCGATATATTTTTAAAAAATTTTTGTCCACTTTTCTATTTACGCTGCTCATCATTTTAATGATTTCAGTAATCATTGATTTTAGTGAAAAAATTCAAATTTTCTTAGAAGAACCGATTACCCGAAAAGAAATATTACTTGAATATTTCCCCAGTTTCATGCTCTTCATAAGTGGCATGCTTTGGCCTCTGTTCACCCTCATTGCCGTTATATTTTTCACCTCCAGAATGGCAGGAAATACCGAAATAATGGCTATGCTAAGTGCGGGTATTCCCTTTAAAAGACTATTGA
Source organism: Bacteroidota bacterium (assembly GCA_041159865.1). GTDB lineage: Bacteria > Bacteroidota > Bacteroidia > Chitinophagales > Saprospiraceae > BJGN01. The sequence goes on along the minus strand of JBEAXK010000125.1, from coordinate 38,617 downwards.
GACCCTACCTTTATGCGGCAGGTTTACTCACCCTGATTCATCTGATTGGCAGTCATTTTATACTTCCCTGGGGCCAGAAACACCTTATGCGTATTACCTATAAGTATATTGATAAAAATGAAGACAAAGGAAAAACGAGAGATGTTCATTTATTTATAGCTCCTCAAACAAAGGTTTATGTCGGCTATTATAGAAAGCCTGACAGTACAGCAAGGGATTTCAGAATTGAACAATACAATGGGCAGCAGCTTGTTAAACTGTTAAAGGCAAATAATGCAGCCTACCAGGTAAAAACAGGTAAATGGAGACTTACAGAATATCAAATTCGCAGTTTCAACGGCTTAAAAGAATCCTTCCAGTTTTCAAATACAGAATATATGGATACAACCTTAAATCTTTCTCCTGATGATTTTGTAGATTTTTCTGGACAACAGAATATGATGACTTCACCTAAATTATTGCAATTTATTGCTTTGCAAAAAGAACGAGGCGCAGGAAATGTTCGAAAATATACCCTTGAATGGAATCGAAGAAATGCAGAACCATTTACCATTCTCATACTGACACTTATCGGCGTAAGTCTTGCCGCTAGGAAAGTCAGAGGTGGCATAGGTCTTCATCTCGCTATGGGTATAGGTATTGGTGCTGTATATATCTTGTTTTCTAAGTTTGTAAAGGTATTTGCTATGGGCAATAATTTACCAGCTTTATTAGCTGCATGGATTCCCAATCTCATTTTCCTGGCTCTGGCTCTTATCGCCATCCGCAAAGCTCAAAAATAAGACGAAACAACTTTCATTTTTTTTTGAATGAAATGCAAAATAAAAAAATTCCATAATCAATTGTTTTTCAATTATTTGTTACAGAACAGCTAAAATAATCGTCTATTTTTGAAAAAATAAATGGGCAACTGTTGTATTTTGTTTAACTATTAAGTATATTTGATTCAACAAAAACAATTTTTGTTTAACTATAGTAAAATTACCTTTATGTCTCAACTAGAATTCTACAATCGTTTCCATCAGATGAGTCCAGTTTTAAATGCATTTGCTTATAACCTGACTAAAAATACAGAGGAATCAAAAGATTTATTTCAGGAGACTGCATTTCGTGCTATGACGAATATGGATAAATTTAGGCCCGATACAAACTTAAAAGCATGGTTGTTTACTATTATGAAAAATATTTTCATCAATAATTACCGTAAAAAAAGCAAGGCAAATACCATTATAGATGATACAGAAAATCTGTTTTATATAAATACAGGTGGAGCTGCCATTAATAATGAGGCAGAATCAAATATGATTTTAGATGAACTTTCTGGTTTAATTGAATCTTTAGATGACAGTATACGGGTTCCATTTATGATGCATTATCAGGGTTTCAAATACCAGGAAATTGCCGATCAGTTAGACTTACCTCTGGGTACCGTAAAAAGTAGAATATTTTTTGCAAGAAAAGAATTAAAAGATAAGTTAGGAAATAGATACAGCGATCTACACTTTTCTATGGAAGCATAAATGCTACCTGAATTATTTCAAACCTTACTCAGTGATTGGCATCTTCAATCAGGAAGAATTTTACCATGGGTAAATGAAAAAAATCCATATAAAGTCTGGATTTCTGAAATAATTCTACAACAGACGAGGGTAAATCAAGGATTACCCTATTATATTAGGTTTGTTGAAGCCTTTCCTGATGTTTTTGCCTTAGCAAACGCAACTGAAACAGCTGTTTTTAAATATTGGGAAGGATTAGGTTACTACAGCCGAGCAAGAAACTTGCACTGGAGTGCCAAATATATCGTTGAAAAGTATAAAGGTGAGTTTCCAAATCAATATGATGATATAATAAAATTAAAAGGGGTGGGACCCTACACAGCCGCAGCCATTGCTTCTTTTGCATTTTCCCTTCCTTATGCGGTTTTAGATGGCAATGTTCACAGAGTTATCGCACGATTATTTTGTATAAAAGCGGATATTGCAACTCCAGCTGGAAGAAAGGAAATTCAAAATAAAGCAGATTTATTAATATCAGGTTCAAAAGACCCAGGAAGGTTTAATCAGTCCATTATGGATTTGGGTGCTACAATTTGTTTACCCACTGCTCCAATATGCGTGCAATGCCCGTTTGCTGATCATTGTCAGTCGTATCTAACTAATAATCAAAAAGAGTACCCTTTTAAAAAAACAAAGCCCCTATTGAGGAATAGGTATTTTCAACTTTTTTTCATACATAACGATTCCGAGTTCGTTCTCACTTACAGAAAGGAAAAGGATATTTGGAGAGGATTAAATTCATTTCCTTTAATTGAAACAGAGAGTGAAAAATGGGAATTTCCAGAAGAAGGATTTACAATTTCTGGCTTGTTCATAAAAAAAAATCAGGTTAATGAACCAGTCCAACGAGACAAACAACTTTTAACCCATCAAAGAGTTCATCTTTTCTATCATTTAATTAAATTAACAGGAGAAATACCTCAGCAGAATTCGAACAATGATTTTATGATTATTCCTTTAAACCGAATTAAAGACTATGTATTTCCTAAATTTCTTCATCGGTTTATTGAAATTAACAAGCATATTTTTCAATCTAAATAATTGAATTTCATTTATTTAATTTTCATTTTTTTCTTCTAGCTCAATTTTGGCAAATTGAAAAAAGCGTATATTTGTCCTCTGCAAATTGGAAAAAGAGATATACATTGCAGGTATTAACAAACACAATCTAATATTATGAACAGAGTGATGCTAATTGGAAATTTAGGAAAGGATCCTGAACAGAGACAATTTGAAAATGGATCGAATAAGGTAACTTTTTCCCTTGCAACCAGTGAAAGATATCAAGATAAAGAGGGAAACTGGCAAGAAACAACGGAATGGCATGATATCATTTTATGGCGTAATCAAGCTGATAATGCCATGAAATTATTAAAGAAGGGGAACACCATTTTTCTCGAGGGTAAACTAACCCATAGAACCTGGCAAGACGCTGAGGGAAAAAACCGTAAAACTACGGAGGTTGTGGGTTCTATGTTTAGGGTTCTGGAAAGGAGAGGCCCAGGAAGTGAAAATCAGACACCTTCTTTTTCAGGACCAGAACCATCTCAAAAATCAACAGGAAATGCCATTGAAGAAGGAGAAGATTTACCATTTTAAGGTTAACAATGACTTGTAAACATTTATTTGGTAATAATAGCGGAAAAACTCATGGAAATTTAATTAATTTTGCATTTGTTAAATTTTTCCGAATAAATACAAGTCATTTTGGATACTGAGCCTCCTTCTGGGGATAGTCCCTATAGTACGGAAAGACCGCTGAGCGGTTTTATATGCCCTAAAAATAAATTAAAGGGTTTATTTTTTCCTGTTTTTTTAATTATTGATGCGCCTTCCGTTTTCATTGGTGTACTTTCAATTATAGTTTCTATCATGCTGGTATTGCTGTTTATCAGGCAATTCTTAGGTATTAAGATGGAGCTTCGACCATTAAAAGTTGCCCATCGTTCTATGGAAAGTACTGAAAATACGATAAATGCCTCTCAAAATTTAAAAATCAGAAAAGAAATGGCTGCAAAAATTGATAAACTTGGTGAAGTCCAAGTCAGACAAATTATGCAAGCCAGAGTTAGTGTAGTAGCTGTTAGTAAATCGACAGACTATCCACATTTGATAGAAATCATCCGGGAATCAGGGTATTCCAGAATTCCAGTTTATGATAACGATTTAGACAGTGTTACCGGTATTCTGCATGTCAAAGATTTGATTGGTTTAGCCAATGATATTAAAGATGATTTTTCATGGCAAAAACTAATTCGCACTCCTGTCCTTTATGTTCCCGAAGCAAAAAAAATTGATCAGGTTTTAGGTGCTTTTCAGACAAAAAGACAACATCTGGCTATTGTTGTGGATGAATACGGGGGCACAGCTGGTTTAATTACCATGGAAGATGTTCTGGAAGAAATTTTTGGAGAAATTCAAGATGAATTTGACGAAGAACCCGATGTGATATACCAATTAATGGAGGATGGAAGTTATATATTCGAAGGGAAAACGCTTATTCACGATTTTTGTCAGATCATGAAAATTGAAACCAGTCATTTCGATGAATTAAATAGTGAAGCAGACTCAATAGCAGGATTAATTTTATCCCAATATGGAGAACTGCCAGCAAAAAATATTCACCTGGAAATTTTTGGTTTTGATTTTGAAATCCTTGCTGCCTCAAGTAGGCGAATTGAACAGATACGTGTAATAAAACTAAACTAAGTATATTTAACACACCGTTTTATTTTTAATTCTATGTCTTTAAAATCAAGCTTTCTTTGTATTCTGTTGGAAATATTTTTATTTAATTGTGATTCTTCAGAAATGATTTCCCCTAAACAAAGAGGCTATCCAAAAATTGAATTCCCTGCAGGGAAATTAATTGGTTTTAAAAATCAGTCCTTACCTTTTCATTTTAAGTACCCCGATTATTTAATTATCACAAAAGACTCCTCCCTGATTGTTGATCAAAAAGCAAAAAATAACTGGTTTAATCTACAGTTGCCCTCGTTAAATTCCAGCATCCACTTTAGTTATTATCCAATAACAAAAGAAAATCAGCTGGATAAATTAGTGAATGATGCTTTCAAAATGGCTAATTTTCATAATAAAAAGGCAAATTATATCGATGAACTTCAGTTAAACATTGCTCCAGACGTTACAGGAATAGAATTTCATATCAAAGGTCCGGCTGCAACACCCTACCAATTTTATTTAACTGATTCTAAAAAACATTTTATCAGAGGCGTATTTTATGTAAAAGCAAAGGTAAATGTTGATTCACTTGCACCCATTCATGCCTTTATGATAAAAGATATTCAAAAAATAATAGATGGTTTTTCTTGGGATAAATAAAAATCCTTCCCTATTATTGTGAATAAAGAAAGAATTTATATTTTTTAATTTTAAAATAATTATCACATGTGGAAATTAGTTTTTTCGTTAAGTCTGCTTGTTTTAACTTCTTCTTTATCAGCTCAGAACGCGAGTCCTTTAGGTCTTTGGAAAACCATTGATGATGAGACTAAAGAAGCAAAATCTTATATGGAACTTTATGAAAAAAATGGTAAAGTTTATGGTAAAGTAACTAAGTTATTGTTAAAACCTGCTGATACTGTTTGTGAAAAGTGTAAAGGGGAAAAGGCAAATAAACCACTTGTTGGGATGGTTTTGATTGACGGATTGGTAAAGTCTGGTACTCAATGGAAAGGAGCAAATATACTTGATCCTGTAACAGGTAACTATTATGATTGTACCATTTGGCTATCTGAAAACAGTGATGATGAATTAAAAGTAAAAGGTAAGCATTGGACGGGGCTGTCCAGAACACAAACCTGGTACAGAGTAAAAAGTTAATTCATTCCTTTGAACTTTTAGCATCATGGAGTTAAAGGCAATATTAGTTTGAATACAACCGTTTTTATTGTGATATTACTTTTAACTCCAACTATATGCAAGGAAGCATTACTAAAAATCAACTCATCCAATTTATCTACAGCGAATCAAGCGATATTGAATCTGATAGGATTAAAGAAGCGCTAAGTGTAGATATTTATTTGAATGAAACATACCATGAATTGAAATCGGCCATTCAACGTTTACCACGTCTAAGAAAAAATCCAACCCCTAAAACGGTCCAAAGTATTCTTTCCTACAGCCGTAAAGAAAAATTTAAAGACCCTGTTTATTAATTTTTTTGCGCTTTCCTTTAACCATACAATTCAAACATTTTTTTTAAAAAGTAGTGTAAATTATCTGCTTTTACAAACAATTTATTTACTTTTGTCATAAAGTTTTGTTCTTCATGACATAAAACAATTTATTAAATGGCACAACAGGAAAAAGAAGCCAAATTAAAAGCGCTTCAGTTAACAGTGGATAAACTGGAGAAAACCTATGGCAAAGGTACAATCATGCGACTCGGTGATAAGCAAGTTGTGGAGGTTGATGTAATTCCAACAGGGTCTTTGGGACTTGATATCGCATTAGGAATAAATGGTTTCCCAAAAGGAAGAATTATAGAAATTTATGGACCTGAATCTTCAGGTAAAACTACACTGGCTATTCATGCAATTGCCGAATCTCAAAAACAAGGAGGGATAGCTGCTTTCATAGACGCAGAACATGCTTTTGATAGAGGTTATGCCCAAACCTTAGGGGTAGATACTGAAAATTTATTGATTTCTCAACCTGATAACGGAGAACAAGCACTTGAAATCGCAGAAAATTTAATACGCTCTGGTGCCATAGATATCATAGTGATTGATTCCGTGGCAGCCCTCGTACCCAGAAGTGAGATAGAAGGTGAAATGGGTGATTCCAAAATGGGACTTCAGGCTAGATTGATGTCTCAGGCGATGCGTAAACTAACCGCAGCCATTGGGAGAACTCAATGCTGTTGCATTTTTATTAATCAACTTAGAGAGAAAATAGGGGTTATGTTCGGTAATCCCGAAACAACAACCGGCGGTAATGCCCTCAAATTTTATGCCTCTATACGATTAGATATTCGTAAATCGGGCGCTGCAATCAAAGATAAAGATGGCAATTTAGTAGGAAATCAGGTAAAGGTCAAAATTGTTAAAAATAAAATGGCTCCTCCTTTTCGTGTTGCCTCTTTTGATATTACTTTTGGAGAAGGAATTTCGAAAAATGGGGAAATTATTGATCTTGGTGCAGAACATGATATTATCCAAAAAAGTGGAAGCTGGTATAGTTATAACGGCGCCAAAATAGCTCAAGGCAGGGAAGGTGCAAAGCAGTTTCTAGATGATAATCCAGAAGTTGCCCACGAACTTGAACTAAAAATTAAAGAAAAATTTAAAAGCATGGAAATCAATAAATCAAAAACTACAGCCGTAGTCGAGGAAGAAGATGGTTTTGACGGTAGTGATTTATGATGATATTGTAACTTAGCTTTTAATATAAAGATTATCACATGTTTATAAGGGGATTCGACCTTCGAGTCCCCTTATCTTTGTTAACAATTCGTATTATGTCACAAAAAAAACCTTCCGAATCTATTCTAGAAGTCCAATTTCATGGTATAGCCGATAAAGGACAATGTGTTGGGAAATCGGTGTCAGGAGAGACTGTTTTTGCGGTTGGTCCCGTCCCAGGAGATAAAGCTTTAATAAAAGTCTTTCGAAAAAGAAAAGGTTTTTATAAAGGAATAGTCATGTCTTATATAACCCTAAGCTCTGATAGAATCGATCCAACTTGTATCCATTTCTCTCAATGTGGTGGTTGTAAATGGCAACACCTTAGTTATAAAATCCAGCTGGAACAAAAGGAAAAAGTGGTAAAAGATGCTATTTCCAGAATCGGAAAACTTACTGTTGACCGTTGGCACCCTATTTTAGGTGCAGATCCTATCTATTTTTATAGAAATAAAATGGAATTCACCTTCAGTAACAGACGTTGGCTAACTGATGCTGAAATAGCTTTGGAAGAAAATAAATTTTCTCCAGTATTAGGGTTTCACCCTCCTGGAGCATTCGACAAAGTAATTGATATTCAGCACTGTAGCCTTCAGCAAGAACCAGCAAATCATATCCGAAACACAATTCGCTCTATTGCCCTCTCTCATAAAGTTTCATTTTATGACCCAAGAAACCATGAGGGATTTATGAGAACTCTTTTATTAAGAGTTACAACTCTGGGTGAAATAATGGTTGTTATAGCTTTTGGAGAAGATGATGCTAAAAAAATTTCCTTGCTGTTACAGGAAGTTCAAATTGCCTTGCCTGAAATAACTTCCCTATATTATTGTATTAATACAAAAATGAATGATAGTCTTTACGATTTAGACATGCATCACCTGGCTGGTAAAGCTACTATTCATGAACGACTGGGACATGTAACATATAAAATCGGGCCAAAATCATTCTTTCAGACAAATACAAGCCAAGCCGTTAATCTTTATAATATCGTAAAAGAATTTGCAAACCTCAATGGCTCTGAAATTGTCTATGATTTGTACACCGGACTTGGAAGCATTGCTTTATATCTGGCAGCTCACGCAAAGCATATCATAGGCATTGAAGAAATAGCTGCAGCAATTGAAGATGCTAAAATGAATGCAAGTGACAATCATATCGAAAATGTTGATTTTATAGCAGGTGACGTGCGCTTTTTATTCCATTCAGAATTGATTCAACAATTTGGCAAACCAGATTTAATTATTACAGATCCCCCCAGAGCAGGTATGCACCCTGAGGTCGTTGCTGTTTTATTAGCTGTGGAAGCCCCCAAAATTATCTATGTCAGTTGTGACCCCGCAACACATGCCAGAGATTTAAATATTCTTTCAGAAAAATACCATATTTTGCAGATGCAAGCAGTCGATATGTTTCCTCATACGCACCATATTGAAAATGTTGCCCTATTATCTTTGAAATAATCTCTTGTTATACTATGGATCTGGAAGAAAAATACCAACAATTAAAAAATGATTTGAATCCCTTTTCATCCATTATGAATAAGGCAACGGATACTTTACTCGATGAAGGCATTTCTAAATATCCCATTTTCGTTGTCTCCCAATTAGATATTGAATTGGGAATTCCGTTGGTGCAAAGAAGCCAGTCACAATATAAATGGTCCCTAAATTTATCCACTCTGGAAGAATTGGCAACAAAAAAAATAGTCCAAATGGAAAGAATTGACCATTTTAGAAGTATTTTTAAAGACCCCGATGCCTTTTTTTGTTTATTTACCCTAAGCGATCTTGGTGCTCAATTCATTTTTTTACCAAGGGATTAATCTGAAGCAAATAATTTTGAATATGAAAAAAATAGTTATTTTGGAAAGCGAAGAGATCCTTTTGTCCGCAATTGAATTCAGATTAAAAAAACAAGGTTATCAAGTCATATACTGTCCAAAATTAACTGATATACTGAGCTTTATTTCTTCGGAAAAACCCAATATGGTCATCGTAGACTTAGATATGAAAAAGAAAAAGGGGCTTGAAATTATAGAAAAATTAAGGAAAGATTATTCCTCACCATTGGGTATTCTGCTGGTAGCCGATCCTGAGGAAGAAGAGAATATTATGGCAGCTTTTGATTTAAACGTGGATGATTTTTTGCCCAAACCCTTTAAACCAGCAGAATTAATTTTGAGAGCCAGAAGAATCATGAATAATCACTTAAATAATATAATATAATATGAAAGGAATCATTTTAGCCGGTGGTCTTGGAACTCGACTTTATCCACTAACTCTTGCCGTAAGTAAACAATTAATGCCTGTTTATGATAAACCTATGATATATTATCCGCTTTCAACATTAATGTCAGCGGGTATAAGAGATATCTTAATTATTTCAACTCCAGAAGATTTACCAAATTTTGAAAAATTATTAGGCGATGGAAACCAAATAGGTTGCCATTTTTCATACGTCCCACAGTTTGAACCCAATGGTTTGGCACAAGCTTTCGTTCTGGGTGAATCATTTATTCAAGGAGACTCGGCAGCCTTAATTCTGGGAGATAATATTTTTTATGGGAATGGCTTAAATGAAATGATGCAGGCGGCAAGTAATCCTATGGGTGGAAAAGTATTCGCTTACGAGGTAGCTGATCCAGAAAGATATGGCGTTGTATCCTTTGATGATCATTTCCAGGCAATTTCCATTGAGGAAAAACCTGAAAATCCAAAATCAAATTACGCGGTTCCAGGTTTATATTTTTATGATAATCAGATTGTAGAAATTGCAAAAAATTTAAAACCAAGTCCAAGAGGGGAATATGAAATTACCGATGTAAATCGTCATTATTTAGCCCTCGGCCAATTATCAGTAGGAGTTTTAGGCAGAGGCATTGCCTGGTTAGATACGGGTACACATACCTCTTTAATGCAAGCTGGACAATTTATTCAGGTTATTGAGGAAAGACAAGGATTGAAAATTGGTTGTATTGAAGAAGTTGCCTGGCAAATGGGTTTTATTGATGATGAGCAATTAGAAAAACTAGGAAATCTTTATATCAAGAGTGGCTATGGACATTATCTCTTATCTTTATTAAAGAAAAAAAGATAAAGCTTAATAAGCATTAAGGTTTTTGGGCTGTTTGATTAATTCTATATCTTAATCCGGTATAGGCCATTCTTCCGAAAACAGGCCCCCATACCATGGAACCATCAAACCATTCACTATATGGATCATCGGCACTAATAATAGGGTAATCTTGTTTATAATTAAATAAATTTTCTACTCCAAGATATACTTCAAGTTTTTTACCCAAAGCTTTACTTATTTGAGTATTTACTATAAAGAAGTTGGGTGATTCATTAATGGCAAAAACAGCTGCTGGATTCTTTCTAAGATCCGGAATTCTTTTTTGACCTTGCCATTGAATAGTTGCATCAAATTTCCAGCCACTTAAAATTGTTTCATAGGCAAAATTGGCAAAGGCTTTATGTCTGGAAACAAAGGGTCGCTGTAATAACCCTGATATATAAGTTGTTTTTACATCATTAAACCGATAAGCGAGGCGTAAATCAAACCGAGGTAATAATTCGACATCTACCTGAGTCTGAAAACTAGTAGCGAACGATTTACCCGTTAAATTATAGAATAAAACACTTTGGGGACTGGCATCATAATCGACAACGATTTGATTCATAAACCTGGTGTGAAAAAACTCTATGTTTAAGGTCGCTTGTTTTTTATAAATCTGAAATTCCTGAGAAAAACTTAAACCAGAATTCCAGGCAACTTCTGCGTTTAATCCATAAGGAATATTTGGTTTAGGATTAACTATTTGGTAAATACGGGAAGAGGCCATAGCACCTATATTTTCAGCAAAAACAGTTGGAGTCCTTTGTCCTCTCCCAGTTACAAGCCGCCATGCCGTTTTTTCATTAGGTGAATAACGTAGATGTAAACGAGGTGTAAAAAAGAAGCCATATTGATTATGATTATCAGCTCTTAAACCTGCAACTAAAGTGAATTTAGTCAGATAATTATAAGTGTATTCTGAGAAAGCGCCTGGAACTGACTCATTTCTTCTAAAGTTAGATTCACCTAAGGTTTCATCAAAGCGGTCAAATTGGTAACTTAAACCACTTCTAAATTCATGATTAGTATTTCCTAAAATGGTTTGATAGATTAGATTAGCATAAAAAGATTGCTGGAAAGCATCATATTTTCTTTTTCCAAATATTCCGATTTGGTCATGATTTAGCGCAGATAGTTGTAATCCTAAACTCGTCTTAGGTTTTTCTGGAAATAAATATCCCATTTTATACCATCCTTCTACCCTTCTGGTATCCATATTTGCTAACCATGGATTATAGACACCTGTGCCTGGATGTACATGATTTACACCATTTAACTGACCACTATTATTTTGAATAAAGGTTCCTTTAATTCCCCATTGTCCTTGAATTCCATTAGATGTATTAAATTTCCAGCGATTCGCTACAATAAACTGATCTCCAATTGGACCGTCCATAAAATGATCTCCATTTCTATCCATTTGATCTCTTTGCCTCTTTGAATGTAAAAGCAACCCAGTATGTAAATTTTCATTTAACGAATGGGAAAGATTTAGATTAGCCTCAAAGCGATTCATTTCATTTCCATAAAAATTAAAATAAAGTCTTTCGCTGTTTTCAGGTTTTTTAAGTTCCACATTAATCTGACCTGAAATACTTTCAAATCCGTTTGCTACAGATCCTATTCCAGGGCTTAATTGAATACCTTCTACCCAGGTTCCAGGCAAAAAAGTGAGTCCATAAATAGCTGAAAGTCCACGAATATCAGGTATATTTTCTCTGGTTATCAACATATTTGCCCCTGAAAGTCCTAACATTTCTATTTGTCTGGTTCCCGTCACAGCGTCAGTGAAAGAAACATCAATGGAAGGAGTTGTCTCAAAACTTTCCGACAAATTGCAACAAGCTGCTTTTGCCAATTCACCTTCCCCTAATAGCTGAACTTTTGCAGGAGTTAGAAAGGAATAGGAAGTTGCTTTTTTCTTGTATGTAATTTCAATGGCTTGTAATTCGTACCCACCTCCAAGAACAATATTGATATCTTTTTGCCCCCTCATATCTACAGAATCTGATTGCTCCCCCACATAAGAAAAAATTAAAAGAGAGGTGGTTCCAGCTCTGGGTATTACAAAGGCTCCATTTTCATTGGTAAATTCGCCAAGATTTGTACCCTCCCAATAGACAGAAGCACCGACTGCCGGTATTTTTTTATTACCTTCTCCCTTCAAAAAGACAATACCTGAAACGGTAGCTGAAGCATCTAATTTTTCAAGGTGCTCTTCTCTTAACTGAGGATCACGGTAATGGCAACATTCATGTAAACTTTCATAAACCAAAGAATCAGCCTTATATTTTTCTGTATCATGACCAATTCCAGCAATTGCCATTTGTAATTTATCTTTATCAAATTTTAAAGAAGATGGCACAACCGATAAAATATTATTATAAACGTTATAATTTACAGCTCCTACTCCCTCTGTTTTTATAGCTTCCTTTTCAATTCTATTTTTACACATGCCACATAAACCATCTACCCAGATATAAACAGTATCTCTCTGAGCAGTTAAGGTAACCATTGATAAAAACATAAAAAAAACAAAATTCAGGTAACGCATGTTTAAAATTTTAATATTCCTAAGTAAAAACAAATCCATTTTTTATCTAGTCTAAAATCCAATGTTAAAGATATGTTAATAGGAGATCAAGGGCAAGTCCAGTTCCATTCTGATATAGTCGCACCACTTCCACTGAACGAAAAATGCCACCATTCCGTTCTGATAGGTTTAAATCCATATTTCACCAGAGTAGTATGTAATAATTTTCTGTTTTTTGCTGCTACAGGCGTAATATCCTCATAATCCATATAGGCTTCTTTTCCAAAATAATCATAGGGAGTACCCATATCCAGCTCCTTTTTTGATTTTATATCCTGAAGAGAAATATCAACAGCTGCACCCCGATTATGCATGGAGCCTTTGGCAGGCGGGGTAACATATCTGGAATCGGGTACTTTTTCCCAAAGTTTTCTTTGTATGGAGAGTGGCCTGTAGCAATCAAATAAAATTATATTATACCCTAACTTCCTGAAATCCTTCACTGCATATTGTAATGCTTTAGCTACCGTTGGGTGCAAGAAACAACGTCCACAGGGGTAAAGGACTGATTTGGTAAAATTATTGGGTGTTGCGTATCGAATATCTAAAACAACACCCTCTTTTTCCTCTGTCAATTCCATAAAAGGGAAAGATTGACCCTCCATCGAATTACTATAAAAAAGACTCAAAAAGTAGATAAATAAATAAAAAATACGCATTTTTATTGGCTTTATATGCATCAAGATACAAAATTAATCCATAAATGAATTCAACAAAACAAGGGATTGCCGCGCTACACCATGGCATAAATATTTATTATGAGACATTTGGAAACGAAAACAATCCTGCTATTTTACTTATAATGGGCCTGGATACTCAGTGTGTTGCTTTTACTTTGGAATTTATAAAGCCACTTTTAGAAAATAATTTTTACTGTATACGGTTTGATAATAGAGATATAGGCAAATCAACCTGGTTAAACGAAAAATGGAATAAAAAAAGTCCATATACATTGGAAGATATGGCACAGGATACTTTAGGGTTACTTGATTATTTGGACCAAACTAAAGTTCACCTCCTTGGTGTTTCTATGGGTGGAATGATTGCACAACGCATAGCTATTTCATATCCCGAAAGAGTCAATTCGATATGCTCCGTCATGTCATCCGCCTATTTACATGATCAAAGTCTGCTTAAAAATTTCCTTGAAAAGCTATATTCCCCCTTTTTACCCTTCATCTTTAAGCATTTCTACGTAAAACATCCTATTCTTCACCCCAAAATAACGGTTAAATACTACATGAATATGTATCGTTTTTTGAATGGAAAGGTTTTTAAATATGAGGAAGAAGGCCTTAGGGAAATAATTACTGAAGCTTTAGAAAAACGGAAAGGGCAAAATCCTAAAGCAAGATACCAACAATATTGTGCTATTCTGGCATCAGGTTCAAGAATTCAGGAAATATCAAAAATTAACAAACCTTTTTTAATTATACATGGAACCGCAGATCCTATCATTCCTGTTTCTCATGCCTACAAAATGGCTTCCTTAAATAAAAGCGCAATTCTGGTCATTGTTGATGGTATGGGGCATACTTTTCCAAAAGAATCTTATCCCTTTTTTTATCCGGAATTATTAAATCACCTAAGCAAAAGCTAACGCTGATTCCGCTGAAATCTGACTTTTATACCATGCTATATTTCTACAAAATACAATTATTTTGTGCATTGGCCATTGATAACAACAAAATCCATGTTCCAATAAGGCTTTTAAAAAAGCAGACTTCTCATTTAACTGAGTAATAGCCACCGCGAGTTTTCCCTTTATAATTTCATTTATAGCCAGATAGTCTTTATTAAACGCATCGCCGAACCCAAGTTCTTTAATGCATACAGATAGATCTTGATTAATATGTGCATGAACTCCTAACAGTAGATATAAAAAACGAGGTAAATGGTTCTTTTCACTATGATTAAACATAAACTGCCAGGCTGAAGAAGAAGTTTCACCTCTAAAATACTTATCCAAAGCATCAAAATAAAAACGGGCAAAAGAAATAACAAAGATTCTCATCGTTTCATCATTTTCAAAAAATCCAGTTCCGATTTTACTGGAAACGGATTGAGTAATCAGAAAATAAGTATCATGAAACGGAATTAAATTTTGTTGGTTTTTTTCTTCTAATCTAATTTTCACCCATTTAAAATGAAAAATTAAATCCTTAAGATTTAGAACGTATGCAGATGAAAATGAGAAAGAATCCATTGTTTACCTTTTTCATACTTATGTTTTAACAAACGTATTTCGTTCCAAAAAGGAAAAAAACAATTCTTGATTTGTTAAGTCAAACGTTAATCTTTTCTTAAAAAATTTGTTTTTAGGCAAAAAAACAAATTTAATTTTTCTAAAATTAAAAAATTATGTAATCTGTAAAGTCAATAAAATTGAGGGTTAAAGGCATTTTAACACTAATATATCTTTGTTTTACCTACTTTCGGAATTGTTAATGTTTTGGTGAATCTTAAAAAAGACTGGAATTGTTCGGTGAAAGCCTTTAAATTTGCGGAATATTCCATGAACACAAAAAAGGGATTTAGGTCCCAAGTGGCAAGTAAATAGTTAAAAGTCTGATTTTACTTTTTCTTGTCCGTTTTAATCCTATGAAAAACAAAACAAAAAATGCAATAACAGGCATTCTAATGTTATTTGTGATTGCGTTTACCAACCAACTCAAATCCGCGGAAATTATCGAACCGTGGACTTCACAAAACCAAAAAATGGTTAGTGACAGATTAACCTCTTTAAAATTGCCTATGCAATTTGAGGTAAACGATGACCTACTAAGTAGAATTCAGAATTACACTATCCTTGGAAGAAATGAGACAGAAGCTATGCTTGGCAGATCAGCTATGTATCATGCGATTTTCGATGCACAACTGCAAAAAGAAGGTTTACCCGAGATATTACGTTACTTACCCGTTATAGAATCTGGAATGAATGCTGGTATTTCTTCCAGCGCTGGAGCAGCCGGTCTTTGGCAGTTAATGCCGCAAACCGCTCGTAACTATGGTTTAACCGTAAATCCATTGTTAGATGAACGTATGGATGTTTACAAATCTACCATTGCTGCTGTAAAAATGTTATCAGCTTTATATGATCAATTCGGGGATTGGGGGTTAGTTTTAATTGCCTATAACAGTGGTCCTGCAAAAGTACTTTCTGCTGTTAAACAGGCAGGATCCAAAGAATATAATAAGTTAAGTAAATTTTTACCAAGAGAAACACAGGTTTATGTGCCTGCATTTGTTGCTGCTGCTTATGTTTCTAAATTTTATGCTCAACATAACCTAATTCCAAAATTTCCAGTTTTAACAAAAGAAGGATTTCGTTCTGTAAGAGTACATAAGCAGTTGTCTTTTGATCAAATAGCAAAGGCAACGAATCTAACTGTTGGAACCATCTCAAAATTAAACCCTTCTTTTAAACAGCATCAAATACCTCGTTCAGAATTAGGTCATTTAATTATTTTACCGGCAGAAGGAATTAGTCAGCTTCGTGAAATTATGGGAAATAATCCTGTCACTCAAAAAGATTTTTTTCAGACTACCTACGTTATTAGCAAGGACGAAACATTAGAAAGTATTGCCAATTTATTTAAAGTAAAAGTAGAAGATTTAAAAAGATGGAATACGCTGCAAAATGATGAATTAGCCATTAATCAAGAACTTCAGTTATTCCTTTCAAAAAAATCACTTATTAATAAGGTATAAAATTTAGTTACTCCCAGCCAATTAATTGGCTATTGGGTAATAATTCCTTTAAAAGATAATTAAAACTTAAAGTAGAGCCAGTAGCCCAAACCGTATGTTTTGGGCTACTCTTGTTTTGGAGAATATTTATACTCAATAAATCATTTTCAGCTAACTGTCTGTAAACTTGTTTGGCAACAGCGGGAGCGGGATTAACAAGATGTACTTTTTCACCCATGATACTTGAAATAGCTGGGATTACAATAGGGTAATGCGTACAACCTAAAACAATATGATCTGTATTTGCCTTTTGCATCGGTAAAAGTATAGATTTTAAAAGTACAAAAGTATTCTCGTCATTCCATTTTCCAGCCTCAATGAAATCGACCAAACCAATACATGGATTTTCCAGAATAAGGATTCCCTTTCCAAATCTATTTTTAAGATGCCCGTATCGCTCACTTTTCAATGTGCCCTGGGTAGCCAATACACCAATAACGCCTGTTTTTGAATGTTCTATCGCCGGTTTAACTGCAGGTTCCATTGCTATGACAGGAATATCCGGATAGGTACTTCTCACTGTTTCCAAGGCATAAGCTGATGCAGTATTACAGGCAATAACAATAGCTTTACAATTTTTATCAACGAGAAAACGAGCCATTTCAAGACTAAATTTTTCAATTTCCTCTTTCGATTTGTTTCCATAAGGAATTCGGGCAGTATCGCCGATATAGAAAATAGTTTCGTTTGGCAGTAGCAAAGAAATGGCGTTGGCGACTGTCAAGCCTCCAACGCCAGAATCAAAAATACCTATAGGTCGGCACGAAGCCATAAATAGAATTATAAATTAATTAGTGGCTGTTAATTTAGCCTTAACCAAAGTACTTACATCCCCAGCAGGATCAAAGAACAATAAAATAGACTGGTCGAAAATATAAGTATAGCCATTTTCCTGAGCTACAACTTTTAGAGCAGCAGTCAATTTGTCATAGATAGGTTTCAACAATGTATTTCTTTTTTCTTGCAAGGTATTCATCATTTCCTGTTGAAATTTATTCAATTCCTCTTCACGAACCTGAAGTTTTTTACCTTCCTCTTCCTGCATTTTTGGAGATAATTCACCGCTATCCACTTTTTTCTGCATGACCTGATAATCGGCTTGCAAAGTTTCTAACATAGTTTGACCTTTCTTCTGCAATTGCTTTTGCAAGGCTTCCAGTTCAGCCTCTGATTGTTTAACTTCGGGTAATTCAGCCAGAATTGCCTGAGAGTTTAAATAACCAAATTTTTGAGCATTTAACGTATTTCCGCTCATTGCACCCATAAGAAGTACGGCGGTTAATAAAAGGATGTTTCTCATAAAGTATTTAATTTAATGCGCTTTTTAAAGATTTGTGCGCGAATGTAAGAAAAAAGTGTCTATTTTCCGTAGGAAAACCTTTATTTCCCTAAAATACGTCTAATATCTTCTGTTTTATCAAAAGCAGGCGTACTAAAAATGATACCAGAAGCACTAGCTTTATCAAAAATGAAATCAAACCCTCTTTCTGTTGCATAGGTCTCAATGACTGCGTATACCTTATCTTGAATTGGACGAATTAGTTCTTGTCTTCTTTTAAACAATTGCCCATCTGGCCCAAATCGTGCGTTTTGCAAATCTCTTACTTCTTTTTCTCTTGACATAATCTCATCTTCTCTCGATTTTCTTTGATCATCACTCAGTAAAACCTGTTCTGACTGATATCTATTGTAAATGGCTTTAATCTTATCATATTCCTGTGCAATTTCTTGTTTCCATCGCGCACTCATTTCATCTAATTCAAGCTGAGCCGCTTTATAATCACCTAAATTTTCAAGTATTTTACTCATATCTACACACGCAACACGTTGTGCATGAGCAAAAAGGCCAATAAAAAGAAAGAACAAGGTGGCAATCATCCCTTTATGGACGAAACCTTTAGTTAGCCGAAGGATCATTTTCATGTTGTACATTTGATTATTCAATTTATCCATTAATAACGCTAATATAAGATACATTTATTCTAATGATGCAATGAAATTAATATATGGTTGTATTAATTCCTTCACAAACCTTATATTTAGCCAAAAAAAAGATGCTTCGTACTTTGGCAAGCCTTATTTCCTGGATAACACACCCACTATTGGCTATCACTTATATTTATATCATTTTACTTTTCACCGATCCTTTTGACTTTGGCTTCGGTAAATGGTCAGATTCAGGAGCCATAATATTATTTTTTAGAATATTTTTGACTACTTTTTTTATTCCTGGATTTGCTGTTATTATGCTGACTTTTATTGGATTAGCAAAATCCATAGAACTCCCAGAAAAAGAAGATAGGATAGCTCCTTATATTATAACTGGTATTTTTTATTTGTGGATGTTCAGAAATTTTCTTGATAATCCCGACATACCTTCCTCTTTTAGCAGAGCTATTTTAGGTTCTTCCATTGGGTTGTTTTTAGCTTTTTTTATTAATATTTTTGATAAAATTAGTGCCCATACAGTTGGGATAGGTGGAATTTTAGGCTTTATGATATTATTTCTTTTTCAAAAAGGAAATACAATTATTTTCTTTCAGGATTTTAGTACAAATATTTATTTGGTCCCTATATCTCTAATATTCGTATTGATAATATTAATAGCAGGATTAACTGGTAGTAGCAGATTATATTTGAAAGCTCATAGTCCTGCACAGGTTTATGCTGGTTATTTTATAGGTATTATTACCCAATTTATAGCCTTGCGTTTCATTCCATAATCATATTTTATATCCAATGTTTATTGGTCCGAGGATATTCCTATTATTCCTGTTTTTAGGATGGCAAGCAAATCCAGTATATCCTATAAAAGGTAATCCTACTAAAGCTTTTCAGGATTATTTTTCTGGCGTCAACCATTTCAAAGAAGGAAATATTCCACTCGCTAACCAATATTTTAAAAGTGCTTATGACCATATTCCAACTAATTTCACTTTTTGTTTATCCTTTGCTCTTACTCAAGGTAAATTATATAAGTTAAAAGAGGCAGAAGATTTACTTCGTCAATCAAATAGTTTGGTAAGAGGAACCGAGGTTGAAATTCAAGAAAAAAAAGCATTACTCAGTTTTTTTAGAGGTATGATTCAAATTTATAATTCAAATTTTGACGAAGCTCAAATATCCTTAAATTTTGCAAAAAAAATATTTGAAAAACTAGAGGAGAAATCAATTGTTAGTATCATATATAATGCACTGGGTTTTTCGGTTTTTGCAAATCAGGGCATGAATTTCGATAAATCAAATGACAAAAAATTACACGGTCACATCTATCCTATCAGTTTATTTAGGTCAGCATCCTATTTTCAAAAATCGTTGTATTCAGATCCAACTAATTTATTTGCTCAACATAACTTTAGTATTCTAAATGATACCTTATGTTTAGATTTTTCAGCCCCAATTATTAAAAAGCCAAAAGTAAACTTAGCGCAATTATCATCAGACTGGCAGGATAAACTATTAAGTAAATTGCAAGTACAACCTGAAGATGAAATTGTTTTTTTGGTCGATATTTCAGGTTCTATGGTAACTGAAAAAGTAAGCTGTACTGGTTTAGATAGATTCAGAACCACTCAATGGCTTACAAACCGAATTTTAGATAAGTTAATTTCTGATAATCAAGTGGGAATTGGAACCATTGGTGGGGATTGTCAATCAGTACCCGTAGCATGGAAGAAAGTTGGAAATACTTCCATAAAAGAAATCCAAGCTATCATTTCAGGTATTTTACCGGAAGGAAGTACACCCCTAGCTCGAATGATTGCTCTTTCCCCCGATTTATTCTCAAGTAATTTGAGGGTAAAAAAATCATTAATTGTTATCAGTGATGGAGCAAATACATGTCCGCATCCGGAACAACCAATATGTGAATCGGCAAAGATACTAGCCGGAAAAAATATCAAAGTTCATGTCCTTTCTTTTTTACAAAACACGGTAAGTCATGCAGCTGCATTTGCAGATTATGAATGTCTTACTGAAACAACATCCGGTAAATTATTGTATTTAGAAGACAATCAATGTCAAATGAATTCTATTTCCTTTGACTTGGTTCAAGCATGTAGTTTAAAATTACCCCCATTTGAAAAAAGTAAATGCCTGGGAACTTCAATTCCAAATTTATGGATGTTTTACAAATCTGACTTATTTATTGAAAAAAACAAAAACTTGAAGGAATGAATACCTCCGATAATAAAGAAACCATGCGTACAGAAATTCATACAATTGGCGAATTTGGTCTCATTGATAAATTAATAAAGTCCTTTTCTATTAAAAATACTTCTACTCTTAAAGGCATTGGAGACGATGCTGCTGTTATTGATAATCAAGGATTTAAAACTGTTATAACCACAGATATGCTCATTGAGGGCATTCATTTTGACTTGATGTATCACCCCTTAAAACACCTGGGATATAAAGCAGTCGTTGTAAATTTATCTGATATATATGCTATGAATGCGAGGCCAAAACAGATTTTCGTCAGTATTGGAATTTCAAATCGTTTTTCTGTAGAAGCTGTTGAGGAAATATATTTGGGGATTCAAAAGGCCTGCGAATTTTATGGCGTAGATTTGGCTGGTGGGGACACAACTTCTTCGCCTAGAGGACTTGTTTTAAGTATTACCGCTGTGGGTCAGGGTCGTCAAGAAAATTTAGTTTATAGAAATGGAGCCAGGACAGGAGATTTAATTTGTGTATCTGGAGACCTGGGTGCAGCCTATTTAGGACTGCAATTACTAGAAAGAGAAAAGAGATTGTTTTTAGACAATCCTGAAATTCAACCCGATTTTGGAGAAAATAATTATCTGATAGGAAGGCAATTAAAACCCGAAGCCAGGGTAGATATCATTGATTTATTCGAAAAAAACAACTTTATTCCTACATCCATGATGGATATATCAGACGGTCTGGCTTCTGAAGTTTTTCACCTTTGCAAACAATCAAACACGGGTGCATTTATTGAGGAATCTGGAGTTCCCTTGCTGATTGATACAGAGTTACAAGCCATCCAGTTTGGACTTGATCCTATAACCTGCGCTTTGAGTGGTGGAGAAGATTATGAACTTTTATTTACTGTTAAACCTGCGGATATTGATAAAATAAAATTTTTAACAGATATTTATATTATCGGGGAAATGGTTCCTAAGGAAGATGGCATTACTTTGCACACAAAAGGTGGAAACAGACATGCTATTACCGCTCAGGGCTGGACACATTTCTCATCTTAATTGATCATTCTTTTAATTCATATTTATGTATTCCAGAATTCTGTTTTTCATCGGTTTGTTCCTTTTTTCAGCGCTCCACAGTTGTCAGTCTGACGCTAAAAACAAGGTAGAGAAAAAAGAAATTACCCTAAAAGTTCCAAGGTTTGAGAGAGATTCAGCTTTTCTATATGTGTCCCAACAAATCGCATTCGGCCCCAGAATTCCAAATTCTGAAGCTCATAAGGATTGTCAAAATTATTTAGCAACATCATTAAAAAAATTTGGTGCTGAAGTTATCGAGCAAAAATTCAATGCAAATTCATTTGACGGCAAATCTCTGAATGGCAATAATATCATCGGTCGGTTCAACCCAAATGCTCAAAGAAGAATCTTATTAGGTGCCCATTGGGATTCAAGACCTTATACAGACTCCCCTATAACCGTTGGAGATAAAAAACGTCCCGTTTTAGGAGCAGATGATGGAGCAAGTGGCGTCGGTGTTTTACTAGAAATTGCTAGACAGTTACAGCTTAACCCTCTAGAATTTGGGGTGGACATTGTGTTTTTTGATTTGGAAGATTATGGAGATAGCAATGGAGGAGCCTCTGAAACATGGTGTCTGGGTAGTCAATATTTTTCAAAAAACTTGATTTATCAATCCTACAACAAACCTGAATATGGTATTCTTTTAGATATGGTTGGTGCTTCAGGTGCCAGATTTGCGAAAGAAGAAATATCCGTACAATATGCGGGAAATGTGGTGGAAAAAGTCTGGAATCTCGCTCAGGCTATGGGCTACAATAATTATTTTGTAAATGACCGTGTCGGTGCGATTACAGATGATCATTATTTTGTCAATTCTATTGCCCAAATACCTATGATTGATATTATAAACAGACCTATAGACACTCAAACAGGCTTTGTTGCACATTGGCATACTCCAGAAGATACCCTGGATAAAATAGACAGAAATACATTACGGGCCGTAGGGCAATTGATACTGGCTGTTATTTACAGAGAACATTCAGGAACATTGTAACTGAACAAAAGTTTTATATTTACTAATCTTAATATGATGTTTAGAAAGATTTCACTTATTATTATTTTGGGATTTTTAATCCCAATTATAAATATAGGTCAAACATCCTCTTCGTTTCAGGAAATTATTAGGCTAATACCTTCCGATTTACAAAAGGCAAAGAAATTAGCTGATAAATATCTACAAGTTGCCTTAAAAGAAAATATAGATAGCTCAATCGCTAAAGGAAATTATGCCCTTGGACTCATTTTTTACTTCCAAGATCAAAATATTATTTCTGCAAAATACTTTCAAAATGCTTTAAATCAAGAATATAGTAAGACAAATATTGAATTTTCGGAAAAATGTCTTAACAACCTTGGAGTAAATTTTGAGATACTGGGTAAACTCGACAAGTCTTTATCAGCTTATCAGAAATCTTTAAAAATTGCCGAAAAAAGAAAAGATTCCTTCGGAATCGCACAATCATGGTTAAATATTGCCTTATTGAAATCAAAAGCAGGAGAATTTAAATCCGCTTTATTCCTAAATCAAAAAGCTCAAGACTACTTTAAAAAATTAGAGAATAAAGAATATGTAGGTCTAACTTATTTAAACGCCAGCGTTTATTACAATTCCCTAGATCGATTAAAGGCAGTAGAAAATGCGTTAAAAGGCAAAGTACTTTTTGAAGACATTAAAGATACCTTTAATATAATTAAAATATATTCAAATCTGACCTTTACAAACCTCGATCTTAAAAATTTTGAAAAGGCGGAATTTTATTTCAATAATGCCAACAGTCTTAGTAAAATTTTTGAAACTCACGGGTTCAACACCACTATTTTAATAAGTGGTATTGAATTGTATTTGCAGCAAAAGAATATTTCCCAGGCAAAGTTTTACATGAGAGAAGCTGAAAAGAACTTAGCCACATATCCAAATATAGAAAATAAATTACAATTGGCAGCCCTAAAGGTCAAGTTGAATGCTTATGAAGGCAATTTGGATGGATTTGAAAAATCCTTTAAAAAATATGAGGAAGAAAATAAACAATTAATAACTGATAATTTTAATTCTGATTATGAGGAATGGTCTATTATTTATGAAAAAGAAGAACTTGCAAAATCCATTCATCAACTTTCTGCCTTGAATAAATTCAAAAATAAAACCATTGTTATTAATACTATAATCATTATTCTTTTAGCTTTTGTGCTTATTTTAATCGTTATCCTTTATTTAAAACTAAGGAGTAGTTACAGAAAAATATTTCAACTTAATAATTTACCTCCTATTAAACCAGTTCTGGATATAATTACGCCCGATACAGATAGCACCGATCAAAAGCTTCATACTTTATTTTCCGAAATACAGCAATTTATGGAAAATGAAAAATTTTATTTAAAACCCAGTTTAACTATTTCTGACTTAAGTACTGCTTTGGTTTCAAATGATAAATACATTTCTTTATCCATAAATAAATTTGCCCGAATGAATTTCAATCAATACATAAATACCTTAAGAATCCAAGAGGCGAAAAAATTATTATTAGAGACAAACGGTATGAATTCTATACAAGATGTTGCCAATGCATGTGGATTTGGAAATTCCTCTTCATTTATAAGAGCTTTCAAAATAGTTACCGGATTAACTCCCGCTTACTATGTAACCTTGAGTAGAGAAATGATATAAATTCTTGTTTTGATAATCAATTTTTCCTGATTTGTCAATTTGATTGTTGATTTGTCAAAAGATAATTGGTTTATTTGCAACATAAAATAATAATTACTCCAAGTTAAAGGTGCCTTCTTTTCCAGAGGCACCTTTTTTATTCAATCAATTATCAAAAAGAATTCGTTAATTTGTGAATATGAGTAGCAAACATATTCCTAACAGGATTCTTTTCGGACTAAAAGTTAAACAACTGCGTCAGGCAATAGGTTTCTCTTTTTTGGAGTTATCCCAGCAGACAGGTCTTTCTATTTCCTATTTAAATGAAATAGAAAAAGGTAAAAAATTTCCTAAATCTGATAAATTAAACTCTCTGTCCTCAGCCTTAGGGCAATCACCCGATAAACTGGTAACATTTGGCGAGGATGATGGTTTAGATACCGTTATTCAATTGTTAGATTCAAATTTTCTAAATGAATTACCTTTAGAATTATTTGGAATTGATCTATCAAAAGTAGTTGAAATTATTGCTCAGGCACCAACCAGAGTCGGTGCTTTCATTTCTACGCTATTGGAATTATCCAGAAATTATGCATTAAGGCAGGAGAACTTTTATTTTGCTGCACTCCGTTCCTATCTGGAAATGCATCAAAATTATTTTGAAGAAATTGAATATGCTGTTGATCAATTTATTCATGAACATAATATTCCCTCACTAAGACCCATTTCTGACCAACTTTTAGCGTCTATATTAGCTAAAACCTATGATTATCAAATTGAATTTAGAGGTTTAGATAAATATGAGAATTTACAAAATTTGTATTATTATTTGTTTTTACCAAAAGCAAATCAACTTCTACTTAAAGGAAATTTAAACAACATGCAACGGTCTTTTTCTTTTGGAAAAGAACTTGCCTTTAATTTCTTACATCTAAAAGAAAGAGCCTATACATCATCCATTTCGCAAGGGAAAGTTTTTGAAGAGGTTTTAAATCATTCTAAAGCCATCTATTTTTCCGTAGCTCTACATTTACCAAGAGAACCATTTATTTTATCCTTACAAGATATTTTTTCAAAGAAATCCTGGAATTCTGATTATTTTTCTAAAATAATAGACCAATATATGGTTACCCCTGAGATGTTCTATCACAGAATGACCAATATTCTACCTCAATTTTTTGGCTTAAAAGATATTTTCTTCATGCGTTTTGTTTATTTGCAAGATGACGATTCCTTAAAAGTTGATCGAGAATTACATTTAAATAAAAAACATCAGCCTCACGGTAATAATTTATCAGAACACTATTGCAGGCGTTGGATTGCGGTCTCTTCCATATTAAATGAGCAGAACAACCACCACTCCATGATGCATGCTGAAATTGCACGTTTTCAAGAAAACAGAGAATCATATCTTTGTTTGACGCATTCCAGGTTGAATTATCCTAAAAAAGGTTCGAAAGTAAGTTTAACCCTTGGTATTTTGTTAGATCATCGTTTACAAGAAAAAATAGCTTTTGCATCAAGTGAAAATTTAATTCAAAAACAAGTACACACTACCTGTGAAAGATGCCCAATCTCAGATTGCAAAGAAAGAGCAGCCCCCCCTACACAAAGAGAAAAAAAGAAAAAAGCCCAAGAAATTGATACTCTTTTGAAAACTTTATTAAATCAATGATTTTCTTTAGAAAGGAAAACCACTTTTGTTTGAAAATTGTTACCTAAGTTAGTTTCATTTTTAAATATCGTTATTTCCTTTAATATGCGTTTATCTATAAGTTTCTTTTCCTGGATGATTTTAATAAATTCCCTAATAGCCCAAAATACCATGAGCTCGACTGATCTTAATCTGGAAAATATATGGAAGGAAAATAAATTTAATGCGAAATCAATTCCAGGCTTCTCCTTCTTAACAGATGGATTACACTATACAAAGCTTCAAAATAACAAAATCATTTCTTTTCATTTATTGTCTGGAAATGAGGTTGAGACCATTTTTGACGCAGAAAATAATAACTATAAAACCGTTTTAGATGGTAATATCAATGATTATCAATTTAGTCAGGATGAACAAAAATTGTTGATTCATATTGAACAGGAAGCTATTTATAGAAGGTCAAACAAAGCGATTACCTTTTTTTTTGATAGAAAACAAAACAACTTAAAAAAGATTCATAAAGGTCGAAAAATCTCATATCCCACTTTTTCACCTGATGGGAACAACGTAGCTTATCTATTTGATAATAATCTTTATATATGGGATATCATTCGCGATTCTATTACAGCTATTACATCTGATGGATTTAAAAATAAAATTTTAAATGGTGCCGGGGATTGGGTTTATGAGGAAGAATTTGGATTATCCAAAGCTTTTGAATGGTCACCAGACAGTAAATTTTTAGCTTTCTTAAGATTTGACGAAACAAAGGTTCCCCAATTTACTTTGACTAATTTCAATGCTGAAGCGCATCCGGAATATGTTACTTTTAAATACCCTAAAGTAGGCGATGAAAATGCAAAAGTAAGTGTTGGTATTTACTCGCTTTCTACAGAAAAAATAATTTTTGCTGTTACGGATTCTACTATTGAGTACATTCCTCGTATTCAATGGACAAAAAAGCCTGATTATTTATGTATTTTGACGCTTAACCGGCATCAGAATCATTTAAAAAGGTATTTAATGGACAGAGATTCTGGGAATTTAACACTTTTGCTGGAAGAAAAAGAAGATACTTATTTGACTATCGATGATCATTTAACCTTTTTATCTAATCAAAATCAATTTATAAGATCCAGTGAAGTATCTGGCTGGAATCATCTGTATCTGTATCATAATGATGGGACATTCATTCGACCCATTACCAAAGGGAACTGGGAGGTAACTGCATTTTATGGGGTTGATGAAAGCTCTGGTTGGGTATATTTTCAGGCAGCTATTCATCATGCAAAAGAAAGACAAATTTGTCGGATAAAACTGGATGGATCCAGACTAGAGGAAATTGCAGAAGAACCGGGCTGGAACAGTGCACAATTTAATACGACAAAAACGATGTTTATCTTAACACATGCCAGTATACAAAAACCACCAACTTATTCCATAAATTCTTCAGATGGTACAGAATTAAAGCGCCTGGAAGAAAATAACATACTACAGTCTTTACAAAAATCGGTGAATGTTCAGCCTGTTGATTTTTTTGATTTTCAAATACCTGGAAAAGTAAGCTTAAATGGATGGATGATAAAACCAGCGAATTTTAATCCACAGGGTAAATATCCTGTTTTAATGTTTGTTTACGGTGGCCCGGGAAGTCAGCAGGTTACGGACAACTGGAAAGGTCAGAATTATTGGTGGTTTCAGTTATTAGCTCAAAAGGGCTTTATTGTAGCTTGTGTTGACAATAGAGGTACAGGAGGAAGGGGGGCTGAATTTAAAAAAGTTACCTATATGCAGCTGGGAAAACATGAGACTGAAGACCAAATTGAAGCAGCCAAATATTTAGGTTCTCTTTCTTACGTTGACGCAACAAGAATAGGTATATTTGGATGGAGCTACGGGGGCTTTATGTCTTCCCTCTGTTTATTAAAAGGAAAAGATGTTTTCTCAGCTGCTATTGCTGTAGCTCCTGTGACCCATTGGAAATGGTATGACAACATTTATACAGAACGTTATATGCGCACTGTTTCGGAAAATCCTAAAGGATATGATGAAAATGCTCCCGTAAATTTTGTCGGTCAACTAAAGGGCAAATATTTACTTGTTCATGGCATGGCCGATGATAATGTTCATTTTCAACATACAGCTGAAATGGCCAATGCCCTAATAAACGAGGATAAACAATTTGATACTTATTTTTACCCAAATAAAAATCACAGTATAAGCGGTGGAAACAGCAGATTACATTTGTATAGAAAAATGACCGATTTCTTAATACTTCACCTTCGGGGAGGTGAAGTTAAAACCAGAATTCCAATGAATGGCAGAATTGAAATGATGCGTACCATTCAGGATTCAAAAGGAAAAAATAATATCCCAGTTAAAGAATAATTCCAAATGGCAGATAAAAAGAAAAAAAATACGCCCGATTATATGAACAAAAGGGCTCGATTTGAGTACCAGTTTCTTGATTCCCTGGAAGCAGGAATTATGCTTACAGGAACAGAAGTTAAATCGGTCCGTGGCGGCAAAGTGAATCTATCCGATGCCTATTGTCTCTTTGAAAGGGGTGAATTATTTATAAGAAATCTATATATCCCCGAATATGAAAATGGCACTTATTATAATCATGACGCCAGGCGCATAAGAAAATTACTTCTTCAAAAAAAAGAATTAAAAAAGTGGGAAAGGCGGGTTACGGAAAAAGGTTTAACGGTAGTTCCCTACAAAATGTATTTCACGGACAAAGGTTTCGTTAAAGTTGAAATCGTTTTAGCTCAGGGCAAAAAGGAATTTGATAAGAGAGAAGCCATTAAAGAAAAGGACAATCGCAGAGAAATGGCTCGTACCCGATTAACTGTTTCTAAGTACAATAATGATTAACTCTCTAATTTTAATTAATTATCCGGAAATAATGCCTGTTAATTTTTCACTTTTTCCCATTCCCAGGCTGTACGCATGATATCTCCAATGCTACGTTTTGGCACCCAGCCTAGTTTTTCTGCTGCCTTTTGGTAATCAGCATATATTTCAATTACATCTCCTGGACGTCGTTCTCCCAATACAAATGGGGCTTTCACATTTGTTTCTTTTTCAAATGCAGATAAGGCTTCTAAAACGCTAACTCCTTTTCCAATTCCCAGATTAAAAACAGAACATTTTTCTTCATTTTTATTTTCCAGCAAATACTTTAGTGCCAGGGTATGTGCATGTGCCAAGTCCATCACATGAATATAGTCGCGGACACAAGATCCGTCTCTGGTAGGATAATCTGTACCAAAAACAGTTAACGGTGGTCTTTTATTTGCTGCAGCTTCCGTAATAACGGGTACTAAATTAGATGCTGGATTTGCAGGAGATTCTCCAATATAAGCACTTTCATGTGCTCCGGCAGGATTAAAATAACGAAGTAAAATAGTGGATATTTGACTGTCTGTTTTTGCCAGATCCATTAGAATATCTTCCCCCATTTGTTTTGTTCTGCCATAAGGAGATTCCGCTTCTTGCCTAAAAGTCTGTTCTGTAACTGGCAAGACATCCGTATTGCCATAAACAGAGCAAGAAGAGGAAAAAATTAGATTTGGAATGTTAAACCTGGCCATATTATCCAATATATTTAACAAACTGATAAGATTATTCTTGTAATAAAGTAATGGCTTTTCAACTGATTCTCCAACGGCCTTTAATGCAGCAAAATGAATAACGCCGATAATATCCATATTTTCTGAAAAAACATCCGCTAATGCTGACGCATTTGTCAGATCAACCTGATAATTTCTTACCCTTTTACCATTGATTTTATAAATACCGGCCAATGATTTTTCCGTAGCATTACATAAATTATCCACGCTAATAACATCGAATCCATGATCTATTAAATCTACCAAGGTGTGGCTGCCTATATATCCACAACCACCGGTTACTAAAATTTTATTCATTTTGTAAAATTAAAAGCTTGATATAATGTACAAAACAACAGAACTTTTTCCATAAATTACAAAAAAAATCAACATGAATCTGAATGAGGTGGTACAGGAAGTCCTAAATATTTCCAAAGATGCAGGTGCAGCGATACTCGGTATTTATAATCAACAGGAATTTCAAATTGATAACAAAGCAGATAGCTCGCCCTTAACGGAAGCTGACAAGCTGGCAAATAACATTATATGCAGTTCATTGTCCGATAAGTTTCCAAATATTCCTATTATTTCGGAAGAGAACAAAATGGAATCCTATCAAATAAGGAAAGATTTTCTATTATGCTGGATGGTAGATCCCTTGGATGGAACAAAAGAATTTATAAATAGAAATGGCGATTTCACTGTAAATATAGCTTTAATCAAAGAAGGAGAACCTATTTTAGGCGTTGTCTACCAACCTGTAAATGGAGATCTTTATTATGCTGTTAAGGATTCTGGGGCATTTTTGATTAAGAACGGAGTAACCATCCAATTAAAAACGAGTTCCTTTTCCATACATGAAAAAGGATTAAAAGTAGTGGCTTCAAGAAGCCATCTAAATAAAGAGACGGAACAATTCATTGATAAATTAAATGAACCAGAACTTGTAGCCAGAGGTAGTTCCTTAAAATTTTTATTACTCGCTTCTGGTCAAGCAGATGTTTATCCCAGACTGGCACCAACAAGTGAGTGGGATACTGCTGCTGCTCAGTGTATTCTTACGGCTGCTGGGGGCATAGTTATCAATGTAGAAGACGGTAAACCCATGAGGTATAATAAAGAAGTTTTATTAAACCCGTCATTCATAGCTTACCGTCATTCTACTTTTGAAGGATAAGACTATTTTAAATGCCAGATTTCTCTGGCCGACTTTTCCAGTTCCTCTCTATAAGATGGATGCGCAATTTGAATAAGCGCTCTGGCTCTTTCTGGAATACTTTTACCAAAAAGATCTGCAATGCCATATTCGGTTACAATATATTGAACATGTGCCCGTGTAGTCACAACACCAGCACCTGGCTTTAACATAGCCGTAATACGGCTTATACCCCTGTTTGTTAAAGATGGTAGCGCAATGATTGGTTTCCCCCCCTCGGATAGGGCTGCTCCCCTTATAAAATCCATTTGACCTCCAACCCCAGAATAAATCCGGGTACCAATAGAATCGGCACACACCTGTCCAGTTAAATCTACTTCAATGGCACTATTTATAGCGGTAACTTTGGGTAATTGTCTGATTACAGCGGTATCATTGACATACATAATGTCGAGAACTCTAATTAATGGATTATCATTCACATAGTTATATAAATTTGATGTGCCCATCATAAAACCTGTCACCACATACCCTTTATGCTTCGTTTTGTGCTGGTTCGTAACTACGCCACTTTCGATAAGCGGAATAATCCCGTCAGAAAACATTTCTGTATGTATGCCGAGTTCCTTATGATTTTTCATAGCAAATAAGGCTGCATTTGGAATTGCTCCAATACCCATTTGCAAGGTAGCTCCATTTTCCACCAGGCTGGCCACATGCTGGCCTATTTTCATTTCCACCTCAGTTGGTTCCGAAACGATATGCGTTGGAAGAGGATAATTTACTTCGGTTACACAATGAAATTTACTAATATGAATATTCCCATCTCCATGGGTTCTTGGCATATTGGTATTAATTTCAGCAATTCGTAATGTTGCGCATTCAGCAGCTGCCAGGGAGGTATCAACGGAAACACCCAAAGAACAGAAACCAGCTTTGTCAGGAGGAGAAACCTGAAGTAATGCAACGTTCAGAAGAACCTTTCTACGCCTAAAAAGATAAGGGATATCGCTTAAAAATATGGGTACAAATTCTGCTCTTCCCGCTTCCACTGCTTCCCTCATATTGGCACCTGTGAATAAGCTTTTAATCAAAAATGAATCTTTACAAGCCTCATCTGCATAAGGAGCTTTACCTTCTGTATGAATTTGATAAATAGTTACATTCCTCAATGAATGATGTCTGTCAGCCAGTGCTTTACCCAAGACCTGGGGAGATGCTGCTGCACTATGAATAAAAATATTATCGTTTGATTTAATATGCGATACCGCTTCTTCTGGTGTTACTGGAGAATATAGTTTCATTGTTTTATTTTAAAATACAGGCAAAAGTAGATGGATATATTTAAGCCTAAAATGAAGAAATTATTACTGTAGGGTGATTTTTGACATTGGAAAAAAGAATGTTACCTTTGATAACGTAAAACCAATCAGAATGGATCTTTATCGCGTGCTTCATTCTCTGGAGTCGCACACCGTTTATTATTGGATTGTCATGACCGTCATTGGTTTTGTAATAACCCAAACTATTTTAGTGGGTATTAGATTTTTTTTTAGAAAAGAGAACGAACCTCGATCCTATTTTTTCTTTTCTCTATTATTACTGGCATTTGGACTAACCCAATTACATTTTGTTTTAAGAATACTCGGACTATTTGAACTATTTCCAAGAGTAAGATTCCTACCCATTTACTTTACTTTAGCCTTACCAGTTCTCTTTTTTTATTACATAAAAACAGAACTATTCCCCAATTATCATCTTAGATGGACAGATGCAAAACATTTCATCCTGGCTTTTGGACAAATTTTTTACTTTCTCATAACATTTACAAGCTATCATTCAGGCATACTACCCAAAATATCTACAGAAATGAATCCTTTTTTGGGTAGTTTAGAAACAGGAGCCTATTTAATTCAGTTTTTTGCTTATTTATTATTTAGTCTGAGATATATCAAGGTGAAGAAAAAAAGTTCAAGAAGCATACAGAAGAAAAGGCAAACCATTTATTTAGAGATACTTGTGCATATTTTCACTTTACTTTTTATCATCCATGCTTTATTTATTTTTTCTGATTTCTATAGTTACCGAATTGCTTATATAAACATGCAGACGACAAAATTTTATGTAGGAGCTGGTATTTTAACCTTTACCTCTTTACTATTTTGTTTAAGCGCTTATGGGATTCAGCTCCTTATTTGGGGTAAAAAAAGAATCTACCAGAATTAATCCTCCTTCTTTTTAAAATCTCCTTTCTTCCATGCATCGAAGAATTTTTTCCATGCAATGGGATTAAATATATTCATAGGAGGTCTTTGACCATAGTAGTAATAGTTGGAAGCTTGTTGCCTCATGAAATAATCCGCATTTTCATTTCCATCATAAGCAACTGAGGTCTCCGCTTTCTTCAATACTTCTTTTGCCATATTAGTGGCTGCAATTTTTTGCAACTCGGGGGTTACATCCATGGCTAAAAATTCAAGTCTGAAGTGATCTCTGCTAGGCCATGGAAAAACTACCGTTTCCGGAAGATTAATTGGATCTTGAGACATTAATTGAACGATAGAGTATTTATCCTCTTCCAAATCTTTTGCAACTTGAAATTCGATTGTTTTATACCCAACCGCAGAAAAAATGATAACATCCCCTTTTTCAACTACGATAGAGAAAAAACCCTTTAAATCGGCATAGGTACCTCTGTTTTTACCCTTGATAAGAATGTTTGTATAAGGCACTGGGAATAGTTCTGACTGATCACTTCCGTCCAGAACCAATCCAGAAAATTGAACTAATTGTTGTTGCTCATTGCTATTTTTTTGGCTAAAGAGATAATTCGCACACAGGAAAAAAATCATAACTGGAAGAAAACGCAAATAATAAAGTTTCATGCCTTGTAGTTTGAGATAAAGACGCACCTTTGAAATAAATGGTTCGATTTATTTCGACTAAAAATACAAAATAACCAACAAAAAGGCAAATTATTTATGTGCAGGTTCCAGAGCAAGATTTAGAACTTCGAACATATTTGTAACATATTTAAAATTTAAACCTTTAATATACTCGGGGTTTATTTCGAGAATATGCTTTTCATTCTCCTTACAAAGGATTATTTCCTTCATACCCACTCTTTTGGCTGCAAGTATTTTCTCTTTAATCCCTCCAACTGGCAGTACTTTACCCCGAAGCGTTATTTCACCTGTCATTGCTAGGAAAGGAAATACTTTTCTTCCCGTGTAGATTGATGTAATAGCTGAGAGCATAGTAATACCCGCAGATGGACCATCTTTTGGAATTGCCCCTTCAGGAATATGCAAGTGAATATCTCTTTTATCCAGAAGTTCGATATCAATATGTAACTCCTCTGCGTGTGCTTTAACAAAACTTAAGGCAGTAGTAGCAGATTCTTTCATAACGTCACCAAGATTACCTGTCATGATAAGTTTACCATTTCCTTTAGTAAGGCAAGATTCCACAAAAAGAATAGCACCTCCCATTTGGGTCCAGGCAAGACCTATAGCAACACCCGGTGTTTTATTTTCAGTATATTGATCTGGGCTAAAAGTAGTAGGTCCTAAAAATTTAGTGACCATTTGTGTGGTCAATTCAGGTTGATATTCCTCATCACTCGCCACCCATTTAGCTATGGTTCTCATAACCGACGCAATTTGACGACTCAGATTCCTAACCCCTGATTCCTGGGTGTAGTGCTGAATCATATATTCCAGAACTGCAGGCTTCCATTTGATATGTTTTTTTTGAAGGCCATGTGCCTCTAATTGTTCTGGAATCAGGTATTTTTTGGCGATTTCCATTTTCTCCTCCACGGAATAACCGCTTATCTCGATAATCTCCATTCTGTCAAGCAATGCTGGCTGAATAGTACTTAAAGAATTAGCTGTTGCAATGAAAAGGACTTTAGACAAGTCAAATTCCAGCTCTAAATAATTATCTTGGAACGTACTATTTTGTTCAGGATCGAGAACTTCCAAAAGAGCAGAAGAAGGATCACCTCGAAAATCTCTGTTAATTTTATCAATTTCATCCAAAATAAACACTGGATTATTAGTACCGCTTCGTCTTAAGGATTGAATAATCCGACCCGGCATAGCACCGATATATGTTTTCCTGTGTCCCCTTATTTCACTTTCGTCCGAAATGCCCCCTAGAGACATACGTATAAACTGACGACCCAAAGCTCTGGCAACAGACTTTCCCAATGAGGTTTTACCAACACCTGGAGGACCTACCAAACAGATGATTGGCGCTTTCATATCACCTTTCAGCTTTAAAACTGCGAGGTGCTCAATAATACGTTCTTTCACTTTTTCCAGACCGAAATGATCCGCGTCCAAGGTTTTTTTGACTTTATTCAAATCAAAATTATCTGCCGAAGTTTTGTCCCAAGGAAGTTCAGTTAACAAATCTAAATAGGTAATCTGAATACTATAATCGGGTGAATGTGGATTAATTCTTTTTAGTCTGGCAATTTCTTTTTGAAAATGCTTAGCTGTTTTTTCAGGCCATTTTATATTTTCGGCCTTTGCAGAAATCCGTTCAATTTCCTCCTCCTGAGGATTTTGGCCCAATTCATCTTGAATTGTTTTCAATTGTTGATTCAAAAAATAATCCCGCTGTTGTTTATCAATATCAACACGCACTTTAGATTCGATTTGATCTTTAAATTCAAGCAACTGTAATTGTTTGGAAATTTCTCCAAGAATGAGTTCTGCCTTTCCAGATTGGTCATGTGTTTCAAGAATGAGTTGCTTTACTTCAATGGTAGAGCTTAGATTTGAAGCAATAAAATTGAGTAAAAAAGTATTATCTTCAATACTTTTCAACATGGCAATTGCCTCAGAAGGAATATTCGGCGAAAGCTCAATAATCCTTTTAGCCATATCCATTATCGTAGATATGAGGGCAGTAAATTCAATATTCCCATTTTTTTTCTGCTCTTCAATAAGAGAAATAGCACCTTCCAGATAAGGTTTTTGTTTAGTAAGTTCCTCTAATTTAAATCTTTGCTGTCCTCGTAATATAGCCGTTGTGGTACCGTCGGGCATACGAAGTAATTTCATTATTTTTGCAACAGTACCTATTTCATATAAATCTGCTATTCCGGGATCTTCTTTTTGAATATCCCTTTGAGAGAGAACCCCAATAGCTCGGCTTGTATCAAAAGATTTTTTAATAGATTTTATTGATTTATCTCTGCCAACTGTAATAGGAATAATTACGCCCGGATAAAGCACGGTATTTTTGAGTGCCAGTATAGGAATTTGAGAAGGAATTTTATCCATTTTACCCATAGAACCGTCATCCTCCATTGGGATTAAAGGCATGAATTCTGTATCATCATCTTTTTCCTGACTGCCAAAAAATGTTTCGAACATAGTAATATTTAATAAATAAATCAATATGACAATTTGTCAGACAATAGCTTATGTAAGCTATTTTTATCTGGGGCTAGAAATAGTGACAATATTTGTGCCATGACAAAAATGTCAGTTAATCGAGTGTAGAAAAGGGATAAACCTTTTACAATTCTGACATAATTACGCCTTAATTTCCAGCAAATTCAAGGATGTCATTTTTTTCAAATCGAAGATTTCCAATAATGAACTCCTGTCTCAAGGGTGTATTTTTACCCATGTAGTAGGCTAAAATTTCATCAATATCCGTTTCATCATTTAAGAATACGGGATCTAATCTAATATCAGAACCAATGAAGCTACTAAATTCACCTGGAGAAATTTCGCCCAAACCTTTAAATCTGGTGATTTCAGGTTTACCTTTTAATTTTTCAATAGCCTCTTGTTTTTCTTTTTCCGAGTAACAATAAAACTTCTGATTTTTATCTCTCACTCTAAAAAGAGGTGTATCTAAGATATATACATGTCCGCTTCGAACTAGATCGGGAAAGAATTGTAAAAAGAAAGTAAGTAATAACAATCTGATATGCATCCCATCTACATCAGCATCGGTGGCAATCACTATTTGATTATAGCGTAGATCTTCGATACCATCTTCAATATTAAGCGCATGTTGGAGAAGATTAAATTCCTCATTTTCATATACCACCTTCTTTGTCATACCAAAACAGTTTAGTGGTTTTCCCCTTAGACTAAATACAGCCTGAAATTGAACGTTTCTGGCTTTCGTAATAGAACCACTTGCGGAATCACCTTCCGTTATAAAAAGAGTAGTTTTATTGCGATCTTCATCACTCACCTTTTTAGGAGGGTCATTGAAATGTATGCGGCAATCCCTAAGTTTTTTATTGTGGAGATTTGCTTTTTTTGCTCTTTGGTTTGCTAGTTTTTTAATATCTGCAATTTCCGTTCTTTCTCTTTCAGACTGTAGAATTCTCTTTTCAATTAATTTAGCAATTTCAGGGTTTTTATGTAGATAATTATCCAGTTGTTCTTTTACAAAATTCCCAATAAAAGTGCGAACCGATGGAGCGTCTGGTCCCATGTGCGATGAGCCTAATTTAGTTTTAGTTTGTGACTCAAAAACGGGTTCTTCCACTCTAATACTTACAGCAGCCATAATAGAACTTAAAACATCTCTTCGGTCATAGTTCTTTTTAAAATACTCTGCAACAGTTTTAGCGATAGCATCTTTAAAGGCTAACAAATGTGTTCCACCCTGGGTGGTATTTTGTCCATTTACAAAGGAATAATACAATTCACCATATTGATTTCCATGAGTAATGGCTAACTCAATGTCATCTCCTTTTAAGTGTATTATGGGATACCGTAACTCATCATTTTTTGTTTTTCGTTCCAATAGATCTAATAATCCATTTTTAGAAACGATGGTTGTTCCATTGAAAACAAGTTTTAAACCGGCATTTAGATAGGCATAATTCCATAATTGATTTTCGATAAATTCCTTTCTGAAACGAAAATTTCTAAAAATCTCAGGATCCGGCTCAAAATACACCCAGGTACCATTTGATTCTGAAGAATCAAGTAAAGAGGACTCATTTACCAACAGACCTTGATTAAAATCTGCTTTTTTATGTTTCCCATCGCGATAGGAGGAGACCATAAATTTTGAAGACAAGGCATTGACCGCTTTTGTACCTACACCATTTAAACCAACAGATTTTTTAAATGCTTTAGAATCATATTTTCCACCTGTATTTATTTGTGAGACACATTCGATCACTTTTCCCAATGGAATGCCACGTCCAAAATCTCTGATTTCCATGGAATGGTCATCCATTTTAATGACCACTTGCTTACCGTGTCCCATGACAAACTCATCGATTGTATTGTCAATCACCTCTTTTATAAGGATGTAAATACCATCATCAGGGGTCGAACCATCTCCTAATTTTCCGATATACATACCTGGCCTAAGTCTTATATGCTCACGCCAGTCGAGCGAAATGATATTATCTTCTGAATAATTATTTTCTAACATTTATGTTTTTTTTCATTTAAAGCTCAAAAAGTAAAATTTCCTTATTAGCCAATTCTAGGTGAAAAGTGCTCAAAATTGTAATTAGAAATTAAGTAGATTTGTAAACGTGTTTCGGTTTTTTTAATTTAATTAAAATGCAAAGTTACAAAAAAAGAGTTTTAATAATTCTTTACTATTGGCCCCCTGAAGGTGGCGTGGGAGTAAGGAGATGGCTAAAATTTACTTATCATTTAATTGAATTAGGTTGGGATATAACGGTTTACACAGCAAATAAACAGTATTTCATTAATAATGATATAACATTACTCAAAGAAATTCATCCCAAAATAAAAGTAATAAAGAAGAATATTTTTGAACCACATAGTTTATATTCTATTATTTCAACCAATACCAAATCAACCCCCAACAATAACCTGCT
>JBEAXK010000121.1:0-78981 GCA_041159865.1 Bacteroidota bacterium | reverse complement strand
TTTGAAAAACCTTTCTTGTGTAAATTATTCAACAGAAGGTGGGTATTGAGAGGAGAGAAATGTTTTATAAAATTCCCCTTTTGCTTATTTCCAATGCCTGTATCGACTAAAATCAATCTGTCTTCCGTTTCAATAAGCAAGCACCGCATACCCATCTCTATCCTGTTTGAATCATCAGGAGAAATTAATTTTTGCCACAAGACCTTAGGAACGACACCAAACATGGCACCACCATCCAGTTTAAAGGTACCTGTATCAATCAGGTGAAGTTTCATCTTATGACAATCTTTTCAATGCTGCCATTTTTATGGCAGTAACGGCAGCTTCTACCCCTTTATTTCCATACTTTCCACCGGATCTATCCATGGCTTGTTGTTCATTCAAAACCGTTAATACTCCAAAAATACAAGGAATATCACATAAAATAGAAACTTGAGTAAGACCCTGAGCGACTGCCGATGCGATATATTCATCATGAGCTGTATCACCTTTAATTAAACAACCCAGACAAATAACGGCATCTATTTCTTTTTTCTTTGAAAGTAATTTTGCTCCTACAGGCAATTCAAAAGAACCTGGTACCTGGTAGGTTAGAATGTCTTCCAAACTGGCGCCATGTTTCACAAGGGTATTGATACAACCCATGTAGAGCGAATTTGTAATTTCACTATTCCATTCAGAAACACAAATGCCGAATTTCCAACCCTGGATATTCGGCATTTGTGTTTCATCATAAAGGGAAAGACCGTTTGATGATGAGGACAATTTTATTTAGTTTGCTTCTAATCTACCAATATATTTTTCAATATCAGCAGCTTCGAAAGAGTTAGGATAATCTTGTAAAATTCTTTGAAAAGCTTCAATTGCCTTTTCATTATCACCATTAAGCTGATGTAGCATTCCTACTTTTTTAAGATAATGGGGTGTCATAAGTTCATCTGTATCAAGAATTTCAGTCGCATTTACATAATACTTCATCGCTTTTTTCAAATCACCCAACTCAGCATGACAATCACCAATGATACCTTCTTTCATCACTGCTAAAACAGTACCTTTAGGGGAGAAATCTTCCATATATGAAAGCGCAGCTTCAATCTGACCAAGATTCAAATAGCAAACACCTGCATAATAATGAGCTAAATTTGCTGCTGGGGTTCCACCATAATTTTCAATAATTCCCAAGAAACCAGCAAATCCACCTCCAGGGTTTTCTAAGGCAACAGCAAATGAATCTCTTTCAAAGAGTCTTTGAGCCTGAGCCATCTGCTCCACTGCCTCTATCTGCCTTGGTTGCTTGTATAAAAAGTTATAAGCAATTAATCCAAGAACAACAATCAGGATTGCTGCTCCACCGTAATTAATAATATTTTGATATTTATGATAAAATTCCTGCGTTTTATTGCGAACTTCAACGATATCTACAAGAACTTCATCTTGCTTTGGACTTTTAGACGTTTTTGCCATGTTTTTTTTAACTGCCTTGATAATAGAATTAACAATTTTTCATAAGAAATGCAAAAGTAAAATTTCTTAATGAATTATTATAAAAAAATTAATCCATTATAAAAGGATAATCTTTTTGCACATAATTATCTGTATAAAGTTCATCTGGATGTGGAAGTGGTGAATTTTCTGCAAATTCAATAGCTTCTTCCATCTCCATCTTAATCTTATCCTTAATGAATTGAATTTCTGATTCGGTGGCAATTTTTTCCTCCAACATTTTTACTTCAATCATTTTTACAGGATCTCTGTCCTGATAAGATTGAACCTCTTCTTTTGTTCTATATTTTGCGGGGTCAGAAACAGAATGGCCTTTATACCTGTAAGTTCTTATTTCTAAGAAATAAGGTCCATTTCCAGCTCTTATATGTGCGGCTGCTCTTTCAATGGCCTCATGTACAGCTTCAGGAGACATTCCATCAACTGCTTCACTAGGCATATCATAAGACAAGCCCATTTTATATAATTCAACTACATTACTGGTTCTGTTTACAGAGGTTCCCATTGCATAACCATTGTTTTCAACGATATATAAAACAGGAAGTTTCCAACTCATGGCCATATTGAATGATTCATGGAGTGCACCCTGACGGGCTGCACCATCACCAAACATAGTCACACATAGATTATCTGTTCCTTTATATTTTTCCGCAAATGCAATACCCGTACCAATTGGAATTTGAGCACCAACGATTCCATTTCCACCAAAATACTTGTGTTCCGCACTTAAAAAGTGCATTGAACCACCTTTACCTTTAACAACACCCGTTGCTTTACCGTACAATTCGGCCATTGCAGCTTTTGAACTAATACCTCTGCCCAGAGCAATTCCATGCTGACGGTAAGCAGTTACGATACCATCATCTCTGCGAATGACTGATTCAATTCCAGCTGCCACAGCTTCCTGACCTATATATACGTGGCAAAAACCACGAATTTTTTGCTGGCCATACATCATTAAGGCCTTTTCTTCAAATCTTCTGATTCGCAACATTAACTCAAACCAGAAAAGATACCTTTCCTTTGGATGTCCATCTGTTTTAGGATTTCCCTTACTTGTCTTTTTTTTGTCTATGACGGTGTTCATACCCTCTTTTTTTTATTGAATCTTGATTTTTTAAAATCCTGACAAATATAAACTAATATTGTAGAAGATATAAATTGAAAGCCACCAAATTTACTAAAACCATGTTTATTTGTATTTTAGAAAGTTACAAACCCCTATTTTGCTATGCGGTTAAATCGTTTAATCTTAACAAATTATAAGAATTATGAGTGGGAAGAGTTTAACTTTCACCCTGTAATAAATTGTTTTACAGGACTTAATGGTATGGGTAAGACAAACCTACTGGATGCCATTTACTACTTAAGCATGACAAAAAGCTACCTGACCGCTCATGATTCTCTGGTCTCTCGGTTTAATGCTGACTTTTTTAGATTGGAGGGTCATTACGAAAGATTAAATCATCAGGAGAAAATCGTTGCGAAAATTCAGGTTAATAAGCCTAAAATTTTTGAAGTAAATTTAAATCCCTTGACAAAACTCTCTTCTCATATAGGTTTCCTACCAATTGTTTTTATAGCTCCCGATGACATAGCTATTATTATGGAAGGAAGTGAATTGAGAAGGAAATTTTTAGATAATACCCTTGCTCAAACAGATGCAGCATACCTGGCTCATTTAATTCAATATAATAGAATTCTATTTCAACGCAATTCATTTTTAAAACAAATGGCCATTGATAAAACAAGTGATTCCTTGCTTTTAAAAATTTATGACGAACAAATGGAAAAACCTGCCCACTATATTTTTGAGGCAAGAAATCATTTTATCAAACAGTTTAACCCTGTCTTCAATTTAATCTATAATCGAATATCCAATGAAAAAGAAAAAGTAGCCATTTCTTATACCTCTAAATTAGCATTATCCTCTTTTTCAGAATTATTATTTGGAAGCAAGAAAAAAGATATTATCTTACAAAGAACAACAGAAGGAATTCATAAGGACGACTTGATTTTCACACTTGAGGATAATCTATTAAAAAAATTTGCTTCTCAGGGTCAAAGAAAATCATTTCTTCTGTCAGTAAAACTGGCTCAGTTCACCTATCTGAAAAACTGCCTGGGCCTAGATCCTATCTTATTATTAGATGATATATTTGACAAACTAGATCCGACAAGAGTAGAATCTCTTATGAATCACTTAATGACTGATTTTACTGGACAAATATTTATTTCAGATACTCATAAACTTAGAATTCCTGGAATTTTAAATGACTTAGGTGTATCCCATATACATAAAGAAATATTAGATGGAAAATGGGTGAGATAGATATTTATCCTTATTTTTCCTAGAAACTTTAAAAAAAAATACCTTTTTATGAAAAAATCTATTCTGTTTTTATTCATTTTTTTTAAAAGCACGCTGGTTTTATGGTCTCAAAAGGAAGCTGAATCTACTAATGGTGTTATCGCTACAGCTCACCCTTTAGCCACCAGGGTTGGAATTGAAATGCTGGAAAAAGGTGGAAATGCTTTTGATGCTGCTACTGCCGCTTCATTTGTTTTAGCTGTAGCAGAGCCAAGTATGAGTGGATTAGGTGGAAGACTACAGGCTTTATATTACAGTTATAACCAAGGAGCCCATGGCATAGATGCAACAACCCAGGTACCAAAAAATTATATTCCCGATGATTCTAAAGCCGAAGATGGTTACAAAACAATAGGCATTCCTGGAATGGTAAAAGGTA
The DNA here is from genome assembly GCA_041159865.1 of Bacteroidota bacterium. Lineage (GTDB taxonomy): Bacteria > Bacteroidota > Bacteroidia > Chitinophagales > Saprospiraceae > BJGN01. Next base: position 74,728 of record JBEAXK010000121.1, on the reverse strand, counting down.
TTTTAAAATTACATAAAGAAAAAGGAGTTTTACCTCTCTCTATAGTTTTATCCCCAGCAATTAAATTAGCAAAAAAAGGATTTTTAATGCTTCCTGATGAAGCCCTCAGACAATCTATGGTAAGAAATTCACTTCTGTCCTTCCCAGGATCTAAAAAATATTTTTTGTATAACGATTCAACACACAAGGCAAATACTATATTTAAACAAGTGCAACTCGCCAAAACTATAAAATCTATTTCAAAAGATGAAGGTTTAGATTTTTATCATGGTAAAATCGCACAAGATATTTCGCAGGAAATCATTCTGGGAGGTGGTTTTTTACATACCTCTGATTTACAGCAATATCAAGCGATGGATGCAAAAATTTTAAAAGGATCTTACAGAGGATATGAAATTGTTGCAATGGGTTTACCTTGCTATGGTGCCATCGTAATCGAAATGCTTCATTTACTAGAGAAAACTGATTTGACTCGAGCCACTGAAACTGGCTGGGTACTCGCAAATGCAGCTGCACATCATAAAGCATATGAAGACAGAACTTTATTATATAAGGAGGAAGATAAAGTTGCCAGTCCGGCTTTTGCCAATGAAAGATGGAAGGCTCCTCTTCCAGCTACCATGCAATATGATACCAATAGCCATAAAGATGGACATACTACTCATTTTGTTACCTCTGATAATTTTGGTAATATAGTTTCAGTTACTCAATCTTTAGGACCTCTTCTTGGATCAAAAGTTACCTCAGAAAAGCATGGATTTTTATTCGCTACCACAATGGGTCCATATCTTGGAAAAATGGAACCTATGGATAGAGCATCATCACATATATCTCCAGTTTTAGTTTTTAAAGACGGGAAACCGATTTTAGCTTTAGGAGCAGCTGGTGGAGCAAGAATTGTACCCGCCGTTGTTCAGGTAATCAGTCGTTTTATAGATCAAAATTTATCTATTGAAAAGGCAGTAGAAGCTGCAAGAATTTATCAGCTACCAGATAAATTATTAATAGAGAATCACTTAGGAAATATTTGGATAGAATCTGAAACGATTGGAAACCTAAGGAAATTAAAAATTCCTATCGAGGAGGTTAAACTACCAGGTCAAATGGGCAGAGTACATGCATTACATTTTGATTTAAAATCTGGTTTATGGAAAGCAGCAGCAGATCCAGACTGGAGTGGTACAGCAGCAGGATTTCGTTTAGAAATCAAAAAGTAGTCTCAAAGCTGCAAGTAATGTCATCCAAATAACCAGTTTTCTAAATACTTTTTCATCTATATGATGAATAACCCAAGCACCTGATATAAATCCAATGACCAAAAAAGGAATACCATAAACGTTGAGCATTAAGGTATCAAGGTTTATGGTTTTCCATGAAAAAATATGAAAGGGTAATTTCATTATATTTACCGTAAGGTAAAACCAAGCACTGGTTCCAATGAACATCAGTTTCGGTAACTTAAGTCCCAACAAATATACAGACATTATAGGACCTGCAGCATTTCCGACCATTGTACTAAAGCCTCCCAATAATCCTATAACGGATGCAAAACCAGGATGTTGAACCATTTCTTCTTTAACATAACCCTTTGATTGTAAAAGCATTAAGACTAAACTTCCCAAAACAATTCCAGCCATCCACAACTTAAAAATTTTATCTGAAACTAACATTCCAAGATAATGACCCATCCATATACCCATCAATGCCATCGGTAACAATTTCCATAAAGTCTTCCATTCTGTATTTCCCTTGTAGTGTCTTACTGCAAAAAGATCTGCCAATAGAAGCATAGGAAGAACAATTCCAGAAGAAACTTTTCCACCAAAGAGGATAGCCATTATAGGAATCACAAATAAACCTGTTCCTTTTATACCTCCCTTTGCCATTCCAATAAAAAAAGCAGAGGAGAACAAGCCAATCCAACTCCAAAAAGGAAGATTTGGATAAAAGATATTCATAAATGATCTAATTTGAATGGCGAACGAGGTTGCCAGGATGGAGTTTTAGGTGAAAACCAAGGAATAAGGACAGGAAAAAGCGGAGCCATCCATTTCGAAGTTGGTTTAATATAAATGAGGGTATCATATCCTTTTGCTCCTACAGAACTTTTTATTTCCATTGCAGTTCGATAGAAATTTATCTTTCCTGCTTTTGTGTTAATCGCATCTTCAATGATTAAAAACAACATATTTAAATAAAGTTGTTTTTCAATGTTAGAGGATTCCTCAAATCCTGCCAAATTAGCTTCCAAAGTCTCCCCATTTACTAAAGTGGAATAAAAACAGACTAATTCTCCTTCAAAAAAACCAGCTACCAGATTATACTTATCCTTGAAAGTTTTTTTCATACTTGAAAAATATGATTCTGGAACAGTAGCCATATTAAAAACAGCTTCAGAAACTACACCAGTATATAATTTATATATATCAGATTGCCATTTTACTATTTCTTCTTCACTTAAATTATGCCAAATAACCTCTTTCATTTTGTTTCTGGCTCTTTGTAACCGGACCCTATATTTTGAAGATAAGGTAAGCTCGTAATCTTTAATAGTTTGCCATTTGGCAGATAATGTCATAATCATCGCAGGTTGATAGGAAAATGAAAAGTACCCATTTTCCTTCAAAGCATCACATTTAGTAAAGAAATCTTTCCATAAAATTGCCTTTGCACAGTAATTAACAGCTACTTTTTGAATGAAGGCATGTAATTCTTTTTGAAATAGTTTTTCTTTTAGATATTCATTCAATGGATAGTTTTGTCCCGTTGAAAGCAATTGACCCATTAAAAGAATTTTAGGCTTAATTAATTTTCCTAAGTATTTTTTAACCGGGTTTTTGAATGGTAAGCTTTTATTCAAGGAAAAATCAAATAAATAAATGGGAAAATATCCTATTACCACATTGCGGATGGTTAAAGAACCATAAATTACACTTACATTTTCAGGTAATATGGATGAAATATTTTCTTGAAAAGCAAATGACAACCAAGGATTAATTAAATGATTAGATTCCGTAATTTTCCAGCTACATGAAATATCATTTATATTTTCATAAACAGAAAATGCAAAAATATTTTGCAACTCATCCTTTGATTCTGTAACTGTTTTGAAGATAGTGAAATCATTCCATCTTACACAATTGAGAAAACTATTTGAAATATTCAATGTAATGGATTTGAAAATTAGTAACCAAAACTTTGTATTAAAAGTTTTAACAGCGGAATTAAAAAATCAAAAATTAGTTTTTAAACCCATTTCAACATAATTACTATTTTTACACAACAAAAGACAAATCAAATGAAATTATTTTTAAACTCCCTAATCACTTTTGGCCTGCTTACGATACTAAGCTGTGGGTCTAATGAAGAAGAGATGAAGCAAAAAAAATCACAGGAATTAAGCAACAAAATTCCTGGAACATGGCAAATCACTTATATGAGTGTAAAAATTGACAGTTATCAAGCCTCGTCTAAAGACTCATTATTTGAAGCCAGAGAAGAATCATGGGAAAATCAATTCCAGGTCAAGCCATTTAGAATGTATTTTGATAAAGGAAATAAATACCATCAAACCTTTAGGGGAAGAGATAATTCCTTGATTAGTGAATATTTTGGAATCTGGAAATTAAAGGGTGACACACTCACTTTAGTTCAATCAGACCAAACACTTGAATATAAAATTGATATCGAAAAAGGACAAATTTTAATGACCAGTCTGATGGATTGGGATGGAGATCAGTCAGAAGATGATACTTATTTTAGCAAACAAAGATTAATCAGTAAAAGATCTGTTGAATAAGTAATTAATAACCAAGGAAGAATTTGGTTTCATATTTACCCCCTGTGAGCATTTCTTTACCTACAAAAGAACCAATTAAATCTGAATTTAATGTGGCAGTAATATTATATTGTCCATTTGGTAATTTGACTACGTAAGTACTTCCATCTTTAACCTCTACTTTTTCACTAACAGGACCACTGTAAATAATTACCAAGGTAAAACCTGTGATATTTTTAATGGTAATTTCGTTTAGTTTTGAGCCAGGAATTGATTCACTTTGATTCATTGAAGGTAAGGCCAAATAATTACCAGCAAGAATGGTTTCAACTTCTTGATCAATACTCTTCTTTTTAGCTTCTTTAATATATCTGCCTGAAGGAAAAATCTTTAGGTAGTTTTCATAAGCATCCTTGGTATTAGCAGACTTAGTTCTCATCCAGGATTGTTCATCAAGTATAGCCAGTTCTTTCTTTGCCAAAGAAGCAAATTTATGTTTTGGAAATTGAGTTAAGAAAGATTGGTATGCTTCCGGTGTATTTAAGGCATTTAATTCATCCCATTTCTCTGCACCCAAATCTCTTATTTTACCCTCTGAATCTATTTTTTGAGGTTCTGATTTTTGAAGAATCATATTTCTTGACCTTCCATTATTATTAGCAGTAGGTATCGCATTGGACGCTGAAGACCTGGATATTCCAACCGTATTTAAAGTCAGAATTTTGGCATAAACCTGATCTTTAAAGATACTGTTTGGAAATGATTTCAAGTAATTCTCAAAAATAGAAACATTATTAAAATCTTTAATTCTATTCCATTCTGACTCACTCTGAATATTTGCGTAATTATTTTTTGCTTCCTGAATATGGTCAGAAAGAGGAAATCGCACCATAAAATCATTGTATGCCTCAGCCGTATTCATCATTTTTGTTCGGTTCCAGGTTTCTTCCTGTCTTATTTTAGTCAGTTTAGTAAATGCCTCTGCATTATATTTTGAACCAGAATAATCACGCATAAATACCTTATATGCCTCCTCTGTATTAGCCAGTTTTGTCTTTTCCCAAGCTGACTCAGTATCCATTAATTGCAACTGAAGTTTAGCCTCATATTTGAATTTGCCAAAAGGAAATTTACTCAGATAATCTACATAAGCTTCCTCCGTATTTATGGATTGTGCTTTTTTCCATGCTGTTTCTTCTTCGGGTACAGCAGGTTCATTTTTATCCCATGAGGCCTTATTATTTAAGCCTAGAGAGGTCATCATTGCACAAGAATTCAAAAAAAGAGCTAAAAACGCAAAAAGTAAAGAAACATTAATTTTCATGGGGATACATTTAAAACATATCATAAAGTAAATGAATAAATTGAGTGCAAATTAGCAATTTATTGTTTACAATATATATTAAAATGCCTATTTTGCGGCAAAAAGAATAAAATCAAAACAAATGGCCTCAATGAATGCAGCTCAAGTTCTTCTTTTACTGGAACAAACTAAAATAGCTCCTGTGTTTTTCAATCCAGATATTGAATATTCGCAAAAAATTGTCAAAGCCTGTTACGACGGTGGCATGAGGGTATTTGAATTTACAAATAGAGGTATTGAGGCTCCTGCTGTTTTTTCTGCATTAAGGAATTTTGTTGATTCCCACTGCCCAGAGATGGCCCTTGGAATTGGTACCATTTTCAATGCTGTTGATGCTTTGGATTATATTAAAATGGGAACAGATTTTATCGTTCAACCCATTACTTCTTTAGAAGTTGGTGATGTTTGTAAAAAGCATCATATTCCATGGCTTCCGGCAGCAGCAACCCTCAATGAAATATGGCATGCTAAAGAAGCAGGGGCTACGGTCATTAAATTATTCCCTGGCAATGTACTTGGGCCCGGCTTTGTAAAAGCAATAAAAGGACCATTGCCCAATATAAAAGTTATGGTGACTGGCGGTGTAGAACCAACTCAGGAAAGTATTCAGTCATGGTTAAAAGCTGGTGCAAACTATTTGGGTATGGGTTCACAATTATTTGCTGGTGCTTTGAAATCAGATGAAGATTTTTCTCTGTTGAGTCATAAAGTTAAACAGGTATTATCCTACTAAATATGAAAGAAATTAGTGAATTACTTGATTTATTGAAACTAGAGCAAATTGAAGAAAATTTGTTCAGAGGGCACTCAAAAACAGTTGGAAGTGCCAATGTTTTTGGTGGACAAGTATTAGCTCAATCCTTGAGTGCGGCTATAAGTACCGTCCCATTCGACAGACATGTACATTCGCTTCATTCTTATTTTATTTTACCAGGAAATTTAGATATTCCTATCGTGTTTCAAGTAGATAGAATCAGAGACGGAGGTAGTTTTACCACTCGAAGAGTTAAAGCCATTCAACAAGGTAGAGAAATATTTTTAATGTCTGCCTCTTTCCAGTCAGATGAAATTGGTTTTGACCACCAAATTTCAATGCCTGTGGTTCAGTCACCAGAACAATTAGTCAGCTGGAAAGATTTAGCAAAACATTTTGGGGAATTTTTACCCCAAAACATGTACGATTTTCTTAATCTGGATCGACCCATTGAATTCAGACCTGTAGAATTATATAATCCGGCAGTTCCTGAAAAGAGAGAACCCTTTCGTCATATCTGGATGAAATCAATTGGTGAGATGCCTGAAATTGCAAGTTACCATCAATTAGTTCTTGCCTATGCTTCTGATTATAACTTATTGACCTCTGCTTTATTACCTCATGGAAAAGAAGGAAGTATTCCAAAACTTCAATTAGCAAGCCTTGATCATGCGATGTGGTTTCACAGACCGTTTAGAATGGATGACTGGTTACTTTATGCAATTGACAGTCCAAGTGCCTCTAATTCAAGAGGCTTTACAAGAGGTAATATTTTTACAAGAGATGGAAAATTAGTTGCTTCTGTTGCTCAAGAGGGTTTAATGAGACCAAGAAAACAACAGACTTAGTAATCAAATTTTTACCTGACAATATCTGAAATTTTCCCTTTCGTTAGAAACAACAGGTTTTTAAGTTCCACTTTTATCAAACAACCTTTCTTACCTGCATTCACCCAGATGAGATCATTTAAGGATACTGAATCATGAAAAAATAAAGTAAATTGCTTTTTCATTGCTAATGGTGAGCACCCCCCTCTCATATAACCAGTTTTTCCTAATAATTCATCCAAAGCAAGTAAAGTTATTCCTTTCGTTTTAGCTGCTTTTTCCAGTTTTTTAGTTGATAACTGTTCATTTGATGGTAAAACTGCTATAATTATTTGATTGATTTCATCTGTACAAACCAAGGTTTTAAATAAAAGATTTACTGGAATTCCATTTTCCAAAGCGATTTGAGTAGCATCAAAATCATCCTTTTTAAGGTTGTAGGTTAGTGTCTCGTAAAAAATATCATGAGTATCCAGTAAACGCATCGCATTTGTTTTCATAAAATTATATCCTTAATTAAACCATAAAAAAAATACGGTTGTTTATATATAAAAATTATCATGAACAATTCTTGGACCCATTTGACCGAAGAAAAACAACTGGATGAACTGATTACATTATCTGATGATAATCCAGTATTTATTTTCAAGCATTCTACAACTTGCGGAATCAGTGCCCAGGCAAAAGAAAATTTAGAAATTGGGACTAAAAATACAGACAAAAAATTTCTTTTCTATTATTTAGATTTATTAAAATTTAGATCTGTATCAAATGAAATTGCTTCGAGGTTTGAAGTACACCATCAATCTCCTCAAATTATATTATTGAAAAATCGAAAAGTAATTTTTACTACTTCCCATCATAAAATCCGAACAAATACTTTGCCTGAAAGTCTTTCTCTTTTGATTTAAAGGTATTAATTTTTTAATAAATATTCCCCTTTCTTCCATCTCGAAATAAAGGTTAATAAGCTAATTGTGCCTAAAATGAAGCATAAAGCTTCCAAATTAATCCCATATTTTGCTTCAAATTTATTCAATGAAATATAAAAAAAAATGCCAGATAAGAAAAGAAGTGCCACTTGTTGGCCCAGAATGTACAAAAGCTTTGCACTTTTCCAAATATCAGGCGTTTTTAAACTGCTATTACCCGATTGAAATTGCTGAACAGTTTCATTAATTAATTTTGGAAGACTTAATATGTTTTTTCCTATAATTCCCGCTTCTTTAATCCATTGGGCAGACCCAGGTTCATTTAAATATTTCTTGAAAACTGGCAATAAATATTTTAATGGATTTTCCCCCGGCCGAAGGATTAAAGAAATGCCTAACAAAAGGGAAAAAGTCCTTCCAAGCAATATATAATCTTTAGGAATTCTAAATGAACCCGAAAATTCTTTTAAGCTTGTATTCAGCATAATATTACTAACTGGATTTTTCCAAAAAGCAGAATTTAAAGCACCTTGTGGGTCAAATAATTGATCCAGGTCCTTTTCCAAAAATTCATTAAATGCCTTCGCCAATTTAATTGCAAGTAATTCCGAAGATGGAGAATCCACTATAAATCCAAGTGTAATGAGCTTTTTAGTTAGTTTTTGCACATCCATCGTTGAAAAAGCAATAATTAACCCAGGAATCTCATTTTTAAACAATGGAGATATAGTACTGACTGCACCAAAATCGAGCAAACAAATTTGACCGTTTTTATCAAGGAAAATATTTCCTGGATGAGGATCTGCATGATAAAAACCATTTTCAAAAATCATTCTACAAAAACCACCCCATAACCTGTCTAATATTAAATTAGCGTCCATTTTATTAAGTAGAAAATTTTCTTTATCTGTAATTTTTTTACCTTCTAACCAAGTCATGACTAAAACTTTTTTACCTGAAAGTGAAGGGAAAACTTTTGGAAAAGACCAATATAATTCATCCGCAAGCGCAGTAGATATTGAAATTAAAGAATTTGCTTCTTTTTCAAAATCAATTTCTTGTAAGATAAGTTCCTCAATTTGCTTGTATACGAAATCTAAACCTTCCAATTTAAATAATCTCCCTATCCAATAGGTTAATTTCCTAATTATTTTCAAATCTATCTCTGCCATTTTTTCTATGTGTGCATGTTGTATTTTCACAACCACAGCTGTGTTATCTAATAACCATGCACGATGTACTTGTCCAATTGAAGCTACCGCTATTGGAATTTTATCAAACCTTTTGAAATAGGTATTTGGTGAATTTTTAAAATGAATAGACAGGGAACGTTCTATTTCTAAATAATTTTGGGCAGTTGCTGCATCTTGTAAACCTTCCAATTGTTTTTTGAATCCTTCGGGAAGGAAAAACCCTGCAATAGAAAGAAACTGTCCCGTTTTAATAAACAACCCCTCAAGTTCAGAAAACAATAATTTAAGTTTTTTACCTTTTTCTTCCAATAAAACAGGTAATTTCCTGTCGTAAAAGGATTTGCCAAATATTATAGACAAATATTTTAGCAAATAAAATGAAAAAAGAAAGCTGATAATATAAGAAGCCACTTTTTTAATTCTATACCCTTTTCTAAATTTAGGTTCTAATGCATATTTCATTCCAACTTTTTACTGACTTATAAAACCATTTTAAGTAGAATTGTTGTTTAATGAATAAAAGAAAACGAGATGTTAAACTGGTTAATTCATTTTTATCAAAATAAACTATCAGAATATGCTGAATTCTTGGGCATCTTACTGGGAACTTTTATCCTAGCTTATATATTCAATAAGGTATTCAGACGTTTTATTTTAAAGTCAACCGTCATCATTCAGAATGACCCAACAAACTATCAGTTTTTAAGGCATTTTTTAACTGCTCTCATTTATATTATAGGTATTTCATTGGCCATCTACTCAGTTCCAAGTATGCGAACAGTAGCAAATTCCATATTAGCAGGAGCAGGAATTTTAGCAGTTGCAATAGGTTTTGCGTCCCAACAGACCCTGAGTAATATCATAAGCGGAATTTTTATTGTCATTTTTAAACCTTTTAGAGTTAATGACAGATTAAGAATTAGAGATACGCTTAATGGAATTGTAGAAGATATAACATTAAGACACACGGTTATTCGCGATTTTGAAAATAGACGTATCATTGTTCCAAACACCTTAATGGGAAATGAAATCATAATTAATTCAGATTTTGAGGATGACAGGATATGCAATTGGATAGAATTGCAACTGGAACATGGAACCAATATAGAATTGGCAAAAACAATTTTACTAGAAACTTCTATGAATCACCCACTCGCTCTTGATAATCGTACAGAAGAGGAACTTGAACAGAATTTATCTAAAGTAAAGGTAAAAATAGTTCAAATTAATCCAGTCGGTATAAGTATCAGGGCATGGATCTGGACCGCTAACAGTGCAAAAGGTTTTGAATTAAAATGTGATTTAAACGACAGTATTTATAAAAAATTTCAGGAAAATGATATTGCATTCTCAAAGATTGCCCCAGCTATTTCGACCCTAAAAGAAAACATTTAGTATTTATGGATTAATACTGCAAAATATGGAACAATTTATAGCATCAATTAAAGGTATCAACCCGATATTACTTGCCTTATTTGCCACCTTATTTACATGGGGTATAACTGCATTAGGTGCTTCTCTTGTTTTCTTTTTTAAAAAAATGAATCAGAAAATCCTCGATGCCATGTTAGGTTTTGCAGCAGGAGTAATGATTGCTGCAAGTTATTGGTCATTATTGGCACCGGCCATTGAAATGACTGAAAAGGCTGGGAAAATAGCATCATGGATACCTGCACTTATTGGTTTTTTAGGCGGTGGGATCTTCCTTTGGATCGTAGATCGTTATTTACCACACTTACATCCTGGTTTTGAAATGAATAAAGCAGAGGGAGTCCCTTCTTCATGGAAAAGAAGTATTTTATTGGTGTCTGCCATTACTATTCATAACATTCCTGAAGGTTTGGCAATTGGAGTAGCTTTTGGAGCAGCTGCCCACGGAATAGATTCAGCCAGTATAGGAGCAGCCATTGCCTTAACTATAGGAATAGGCCTTCAAAACTTTCCTGAAGGGACGGCCGTTTCGGTTCCTTTAAGAAGAGAAGGAATGAGCCGAAGAAAGGCTTTTTTTTATGGTCAACTTTCAGGCGTTGTTGAACCTTTAGCAGGAGTTTTAGGTGCAACTGCTGTAATATTGATGCAACCTTTACTTCCTTTTGCCTTGTCTTTTGCTGCTGGTGCCATGATCTATGTAGTGGTAGAAGAATTAATTCCCGAATCTCATTTAGCTGGTAATACCGATTTAGCAACCATGTCCACGATATTTGGGTTTGCCTTAATGATGACTTTAGATGTAGCTTTAGGATAAAAAAATGCCATCGAATACAAGGTAAACGATGGCAAAATTAAGATTAGTTGCTATTTAAAATAACTTATGGATGGTGTTTTAACTTTTTCAAAAATACATTGTAAAAACCTCTTGAAAATATTATTATGCCAAACATGAGTATTATGATGCTATTCAGGTGAAAATTCAGGTCAAATGCAACTTATCTATATTTTTGGTTGAAAGCGTTAAAAAATTAATGTATCGAATTTTAAATCTTGTATTGTTTCATCTTTATTATATCTTTAAGTATTACTAAATAGAAAAATGATGGCATCAGCTTCCATAATTAGATTCGATAAATTTATTTATCCTAAAAACAGAATCATAGCCCACCTCATTTTCTGGCTTATTTATCTTGGCTATTTTACAATCGCATTTGCAAGTTTCAGAGACAATTATATACAAAGTTTTATTGAGGTACTAGTCACTTTACCCGTCAGAATGTCTGCCACCTACCTAACTTTATATTTTCTTATCCCAGGTTTTCTGGACAAGGAAAAATATATCTCTTTTGCCTTAATTTTTATTTTAACAGCTATTGGATTTGGTTATTTAGACCGGATTTTATTACATCTTTTTTATGTGCCTTTTTATGTACCTAACTATGATTACGCCACTTTTCCATTAACTAGTTTTACTAAGGCTTTGCAACGAACTACCAATGTTTATACCATCGTATTTGCTGCGGCTGCCATAAAATTGATTAAAAGAAATTATCAAAACGAAAAAATTGCCAGAGAATTATCGCAAGAAAAATTAGATGCAGAACTAAAATTTTTAAAATCTCAAATACATCCACACTTTCTATTTAATACGCTTAATTCTTTGTATGCCTTGACATTACAAAAATCTGATCAATCATCAGAAGTGGTATTAAAACTTTCACATTTCTTAGATTACATGCTATACGATTGTAATGTAAGTCAAATATCCCTTGAAAAGGAAATTGAACAAATGCAGAATTTAATTGCCTTAGAAAAATTAAGATATGGCGAACGATTAGATGTAGATTTTAACATTAGCGGACAAATAAAATTACATAAAATTCCACCACTTTTAATGCTGCCCTTTATAGAAAATGCTTTTAAGCATGGAGTAAGTCAGCATACGGAGAATTCATTTATCTATATAGACCTTAAAATTAAAGAACATAATCTTATTTTCAGAGTGGAAAATAGTTGCATTTACTCTGAAAGTGATCTTGAAGCAGATTATACAAAAGGAATTGGGCTTAAAAATGTAAAACGAAGACTAGATTTAATCTACGGTGATGATGGCTATAATTTAGAAGTATTTAAAGAAGAAGATTCCTTTACGATTGTTTTAAAAATCTCACTAATTCCCAAAAATGAATAAAATAAAATGCGTTCTTGTTGATGATGAACCTTTAGCTCTAGATGTATTAGCTTCATACATACAAAGGGTGGATGGTTTGGAACTAACCGCACGCTGTGATAACGCTTTGAAAGCTTTCGAAGTTTTAAGAAATCAATCCGTAGATTTAATTTTCTTAGATATCCAAATGCCAAAATTAAATGGAATAGATTTCTTAAAAACATTACAAAATCCTCCTAAAGTAATTTTTACTACGGCTTACAGAGAATATGCATTGGAAGCATTTGATTTAGATGCTGTAGATTATTTATTAAAACCAATACCATTTGGAAGATTTTTAAAAGCATTGAGTAAGGCTTTTGGTCAAATCCAGACTGCGACACAGACCGCGGGTAACATATCAGGAAATGAAGATTATGAACCTTATATTTCTACAGATACCCTAATCGTTAAGTCAGATAAAAAAATGATTAAGATAAATCTTAAAGACATCATTTATATTGAAAGTCTAAAAGATTATGTAATCATTCATTTATCTGACAAAAGAGTAGTTACTAAACAAAAGATTAGTTTTCTGGAACAAAAACTAATGGAAAACAACTTCCTTCGAATTCACAGGTCATTTTTGGTTTCTGCACCAAAAATATCTGCTTTTACTCCGAGCCATATTGAAATTAATGGACAAGAGTTACCCATTGGAAGAAGTTACAAAAGTGAAGTAGGCAAAATTTTAGGATACTAAAGATGGTTCCTATAAATCTTGAACAATAGTCATTCTATCCCTCAGTTTTTTTTTCTTCTCTGGCTTTTCTTCCCCTGGAGTGAACTTTTTTGCAAAATCATCTCCTCCTTGTTTTGCCCTGGCTTGTTCCAAAACTAAAGGTCTTCCGCGAAATCTCGTTTTCGCAATCTTTTTCTGTATCTGCATGAAGGTATCCATAGGCAACTCCAAAGTAGAAGTTACATTTCCGGTTACAATCCTGCCAACCTTACTTTTATGAATACCGCCAGCTTCACAAATAATTCTTAATAGCCCACCTTTATCTAAATTATCCTTTGTTCCTAAATTAAGTACAAAACTAGACATTGGTACATTACTATTTCTTGGAGAAGCAGATTGTTGACCTGTTGATGAAGAAGAGTAACCGCCATGTTGAGATTGTTTTCTGTCCCTGTTATCTCTTGAAACAGGATTTAAATCAGGTGCATTTCTATAGTATTCTAAGAATCTGTTGAATTCAAGAGATGCAAATCTTTTAATCAAATCTTCTCTGGACATATCCTTAAGAAAATGAAGTACATCAGGAAGGAAAGTATCTAGTTCTTCATCATTTAATTCAACCTCTTTAACCCTTCTAAGCAACTCTAAAAGTTGCTGCTGACATACTTCCTGACCACTTGGAACAGGAAATGGACGAAAATGAATTTTAGATAAACTTTCTATATTTCTTATTTTGTAAGCGTCTCTGTTAGTTACCAAGGCAATAGAGACACCTTTTTCACCTGCTCTACCTGTTCTTCCACTTCTGTGTGTGTAAAATGGAAGTTCGTCAGGTATATTCATGTGTATAACGTGCGTTAGACCACTAACATCAAGACCACGTGCAGCAACATCGGTAGCAACTAAAATACGAAGTGCTCGATTCCGGAACTTATCCATTATTTTTTCACGCTGTTTTTGATCCATATCACCGTGAAGTGCTCCTGAGGTATAACCATCCTTCATTAAATTATCAGCCACATCCTGAGTATCCATTCTGGTTCTGCAGAAAATAAGTGCATAAATGGAAGGATTGTAATCAAGTAATCGTTTTAAAGCGGCATATTTATCCTTTTCTTGAACGATGCAATAGCGATGTTCAATATTAACATTTCCCGAATTTTTCTCGCCTGCTGAAATTTCAACAGGTTTAACCATATAATTCCTTGCGAGGTTTCTCACAGAATTTGGCATGGTCGCAGAAAATAACCAGGTATTTCTTGAAGTACTACAAGCAGAGATAATCGCATCAAGGTCTTCCTGGAAGCCCATATTCAGCATCTCATCCGCCTCATCAAGAACTAAAATTTTGATATCGTCTAACTTAATAGCTCTTCTATCCAACAGATCTACTAATCTACCTGGGGTAGCTACGACGATATGAGCATTTCTTTTTAGGGCTCTAACTTGCTCCTGGATACTTGCTCCTCCATAAACAGCCACTATATTTAGATGTGGTTCTTCGCCAAGAAAGCGATTTATATCACCGGTAATTTGTAAACAAAGCTCTCTGGTTGGAGCTAAAATAAGCCCCTGAACACAAAATTGACTTGCATCAACTAAATCAATTAATGGAAGTCCAAAAGCGGCTGTTTTTCCCGTTCCGGTTTGAGCCAAAGCGACTAAATCTTCTTTTCCGGTTAGCAGAAAAGGAATAACTTTTTCCTGGATTAAGGTTGGTTGTTTGTAACCAAGTCCTTCAATAGCGACAAGTAGTTGAGGTGAAAGACCCAGGTCAGAAAATGAATTCATGTATTATTTTTAATTAAGCCGCAAAGGTACGTCATATTTCATTAATATACGCTTTTATTTATCTGTTACCTTTTTTAATGATAAGGCGTTAATACAAAAACGCAATCGGGTTGGTTTTGGTCCATCAGGAAATACATGTCCCAGGTGTGCATCGCAAGATTGACAGCAAACTTCTATCCGTTGTTGACCATAACTACGGTCTTCATAATAAGCAATAGCATTATCTTTTATGGGTTTGGTGAATGACGGCCAACCAGTGCCACTATCAAATTTTTCATCAGCAGAAAATAAGGGGGTATCACAACAAGCACATTCATAAATTCCCGGATCAAATGCATGACACATTTGATTTGAAAAAGGTCTCTCCGTTCCTTTTTTTCTGGTTATCTGATAAACTTCCGGAGTCAAAATTTCTTTCCATTCGGAATCTGTCTTAACTACTTTAAAATTAATCGAATCCTTCTTTTTATTCGCCTCAAATACAACTGTTTCCCAATTCATTTTTATATTTTTATCGGATAACAAATTTTGGAATAACAAGGTTTATAAAGCTAGCCATGTCTTTTTAAACTACCTCTTTCCCTATATAAAATTAAATCCCATTTCTCTTTAAAAAACGTTATCTTAAACCTAAATTTTGAAACCTAAACTTTAATTATGCGTCTTGACAAATATTGGCTTTGTCTGTTTATTCTCCTTTATACAGACATCTTAGTTTATGCTCAATCTATCAAACCCATTGATTTTCAAAATCTTGAGTATAGAATGATTGGACCATTCCGTGCCGGAAGAACTGTTGGTGCTATTGGGGTGCCAACACAACCGAACCTTTTCTACATAGGTGTTAATAATGGTGGCGTTTGGAAAACAGACGATTATGGCAGAACTTGGAAGCCTATTTTCGACCAGATGCCAACAGGGTCTATAGGTGATATTGCTGTTTCTCCTTCCAATCCTAAGATTATTTATGCAGCAACAGGCGAAGGTCTTCATCGTCCCGATTTAAGCATAGGTAATGGGATATATAAATCTGAAGATGGTGGAAATACCTGGAAACATATTGGTTTAAATGACATACAACAAGTAGGCAGAATCATTGTACATCCAGTCAATCCTTTGGAAGTATTTGTAGCTGGACTTGGTCACCCTTATGGTGCCAATGAAGAAAGAGGCGTTTTTAGAACCCAAGATGGAGGAAAAACATGGAAAAAAGTATTATTCATCAATGAAAATACAGGTGCTATTCAGGTTGAGTATAATCCCTCTAATCCTAAAGTTATATTTGCCAGCCTATGGGAACATAGAGAAGGACCTTGGGAAAACGGTAGTTTTTCAGGAAAAAATAGCGGACTATTTAAATCCATAGATGGGGGTAACACCTGGAATCAGGTCTTGAAAGGTTTACCAGGAGCGTTTGAAGGAGTTGGGAGAATTGGGGTTTGTTTCGCACCTAGCAATACCAATCAAATGTATGCTACTGTTGATGCAAAAACAAATGGCGGAATTTATAGTAGTAAAGACGGAGGAGAAACATGGGGCTTAGTCAGCCGTGACCCCAGAACTTGGGGTCGGGGAAGTGATTTTGCTGAAATAAAAGTGCATCCCAATAACCCAGAGGTAGTCTTTATTGCAAATGTAGCTGCTTATAAATCAGTTGATGGGGGCAAAAACTGGACCTCTATCAAAGGAGCACCCGGTGGCGATGATTATCATCGAATCTGGATAAATCCTCTCCAACCGGATATTATGATTTTCGCTGCTGATCAAGGTGCTGTTATTACAGTGAATGGAGGAAAATCATGGAGTTCATGGTATAATCAACCGACAGCACAACTCTACCACGTTTCTACCGACAATCAATTTCCTTATCATGTATATGGCGGACAACAAGAAAGTGGTGCCATTGGCGTCTCAAGCAGAGGAAATGGAGGTCAAATTTCATTTCGGGATTGGTATGGAGTTGGGGCAGACGAATATGCTTATGTCGCTCCAGATCCTTTAAATCCAGATATCATTTATGGGGGAAGAGTCTTAAAATTTAACAAGAAAACAGGACAAACTCAATTTGTTGGTCCAGAACCTTTAAGATCAGGTCAATACAGGGTTTTAAGGACAATGCCCTTACTCTTTCACCCTGCAAATCCTAAAATGCTTCTTTTTGCCTCCAATGTACTTTGGAAAACAATGGACGGTGGTTACCAATGGGAAAAAATAAGTCCCGATCTTTCCAGAGAGCAACCTGAAGTTCCACAAAATATTGGGGCTTTCAAAACACCAGATTTAGATAAAATGCAAAGAAGAGGGGTTATTTATTCTGTAGGCCCATCCCCTCTAGATTCAAATATTATTTGGGCAGGAACAGACGATGGCTTAGTCCATGTTACTCTAGATGGGGGGAAAACCTGGAAAAATGTGACCCCACCTTTGTTAAGGTCATGGGATAAAATTTCTCAAATTGATGCCAGTCATTTTGAGAAAAATACGGCTTATATTTCAATTAACTCCTTTCGCCTGGATGATTTATCTCCGTATATTTATAAAACCAAAGATGGTGGAAATACATGGACCTTAATTAATAATGGGATTGCAAAAGATCCTGTAAATGTGGTGAGAGAAGACCCAAAACAACCAGGTTTATTATTTGCAGGTACAGAAAATGAGGTTTTTTTCTCTGTGAATGATGGAGAGAAATGGCAATCTTTAAGACTAAATATGCCTGCAAGTTCCATTAGAGATCTTATCATTCATGATAATGATCTTGTAATTGGTACCCATGGACGTTCCATCTGGATTTTAGATAATATATCAATGCTCAGAGAATTAAGCATTAAACTAAATACTCATTATCTATACAAACCAACCATTGCTCATAGAGTACGTTGGAATATGTTTTCCGATACTCCTCTCCCACCTGAAGAGCCAACGGGCAAAAATCCACCTGATGGTGCCATCCTTGACTACCATGTTGAAAAAGGCGCAAAAGAGGTATCTCTCGAAATTACGGATATGGCAGGAAATCTTATCAGGAAATTTTCATCTTCTGATCTAAAGGAAAATTTAGATACTAATTTAATGGGTTATCCAACATATTGGTTTAGACCAGAACAAATGCTTTCTTCACAATCAGGTCATCAAAGGTTTATATGGGATTTAAGGTATGCTCCACCCAAAGGCAGTCAAAGAAGTTATGCCATCGCAGCAGTCTATAAAAACACGCCCGCAGGTCCTGACGGTCCATTTGTTCATCCGGGATTTTATAAAATAAAATTAAATATAGATGGAATCGTTAAGGAAAATACCCTTGAAGTTAAAATGGATCCAAGGGTTACAGCGACTTCAGATGATATTCAAATTCAATCTAAATATTCGTTATTATGCTATAGTGCCTATCAAAAACTACAAATTTTAAGAGAAAGGATTAAAGCTAAGCTTGAATCTGGAAAACTCACTAAAGAGGAAATGATTGTATTACAAGCTAAATTAGGATCTGGTAATCCCTCTGGTGCTGATATATTATATGGAAGTATTTATGAAACCTCACCTGAAAAGGAAACTTTGGTTGGGTTACAAGAAAAGTTTCTTCATATGCTCCATGTTTTACAAACCGTTGATGCAAAACCAACACCGCAGTCAATATTAGCTATTGAAAAACTAGAAGCTTCTTTAAACTATGTTGAATCCCAATCATTCTAAAGCAAAAGAATAGCTCTTTTATGGATACATAAATAAGATTCAAACATTTGGTATGGCAGAAGAATAACTTATTTAGGATATTATTTTGAAGTCTTTGAGATTTTTAGAAAACTATGGATATAGTTCCTAAAAATAATGCAGCTTCGAAATTTAAAGTTAAAGGTAAAACCTATCTTAAAAAAATAAAAAAGGCAATACATGATTGCCTTTTTTTGTCGGAGTGACTGGATTTGAACCAGCGACCACTAGCACCCCATGCTAGTACGCTACCGGGCTGCGCTACACTCCGTTAGTATTTGGTGGGTAATACTGGATTCGAACCAGTGACCTCTGCTCTGTCAAAGCAGCGCTCTAAACCAACTGAGCTAATCACCCTTTTGTGGATTGCAAATCTAATGACTTTCTCTTAAAAAAGAAACGGAGAACATAATATTTTAGCTAACCATTCATTTTTAAAGCAAAAGATTACCTTATTTAAATTATTGATATATTGTTTACCTTTACTTACAAACTAATCTATGATGAAATATTTTTATTTTCTATTTTTTTTGTTCATTCTGCCAAACTTTGCCTATAACCAGCGCTTTGTAAGAATTAAAGTTGAGAGGATAAAAAAAGGATTGAAAATGGAGCGCTGGTCAGGCAACCACGAAGATTGGGGAAATCAATACATTGTAATCTTAAAAGCAAATTATTCAAAATTTAGGTTAGACCTTGCATTTTCCAATGATACCTTAATTAAAACAAGTTCCTTCGCAAAAAAGGTAGCAGCAGTTGCTGCTATAAATGGAGGTTTTTTTGACATGAAAGCAGGAGGATCTGTATCTTATTTATATGCAGATGGAAAAATTATTAATGAAAATAAACCTAATTTATTATCAATTGAAAATGAAATAGGTGCAAATGCACTGGTTATTTTTAAAAATGGCCGAAGCAAAATTACATCCACTTTTGGATCAAAAAGAATACCCGAACTTAAAAATGTCGAAGATGCCTTGGTTACAGGTCCATTACTTATAAAAAATAATGAAGCTAATGTTCTTTTAAAACGACCCTTTAATGACCTGAAACATCCCAGGAGTGCCATCTGCCTGACAAAAAAAGAAATGTGGTTAATCGCAGTAGATGGCAGGCATAAGGAAGCCGTTGGTTTAAACCTTAACGAACTGGCTGAATTTCTATTATCTTGTAAATGTCCCAATGCGTTGAATTTAGATGGAGGTGGTTCCACTACCCTATTTTTAAATACTCCAAAAATAAATGGAATTGTAAATCACCCTTCCGATAATAAAAAATTTGATGCTGAAGGAGAAAGACCTGTGGCAAACATCATCTACATAAGAAATAAATTAAATTAGAATTATTTAAAGAAAATGAATGGATAATACTATTTTTTCGCTTCTTGAATTAGGTACGCTCATCAGAAGAGTAATCTCTCTAAATTTTGAAGATAAAATTTGGGTCAAAGCAGAAATTGCCAGTTGTAAAGTAGTCAGGGGAAATGCCTATCTTGATTTAATTGAAAAAGAAGAAGGAAATTCTGATAAGGTAATTGCACAGCAAAGTGCTGTTATATGGCAAAATATCTTTCAACAGTTAAACCAAAAACTGACAGAACCATTACTTGCCTTTTTGGAAGCTGGACGAGAAGTATTAATATTAGTTCAGGTAGATTATAATGCTCGCTACGGATTAAAACTAGTTATTGAAGATATTGACCCTGCCTACACGTTAGGAAAAATGTTTCAAAAACGCCAGGAACTTGAAAGACTTATTTATGCTGAGAAACTAAACGAACCAAATAAAAATATTAAACTACCCGTAGTTATTCAAAAAATAGCCATCCTTAGCAATAAACAAGCAGCTGGTTATCAAGATTTTATACATCAACTTTACCATAATACTTCAGGATATACTTTTAGCGTTCAGTTATTTCCTATTTCATTACAGGGTAATCTTGTTGAAGAAACAGTCATAACCCAACTTCAACAAATATCATTATCAAATGAGACATTTGATGTCGTTCTAATCTTGAGAGGAGGAGGATCCAAACTTGATTTATCAGGCTTTGACAGCATTGAAATATGTCGATCAGTTTCATCTTTTCCTATTAAAATACTTACTGGAATTGGACATGAAATAGATGAAACACTGGTTGATTTAGTTGCTGGCATATCTTTAAAAACTCCAACTGCTGTAGCTGAATACATTTTGCAGCATAATCAATCATTTGAATATTCTATCCAACAAATGGTCTTAAATATCAATAGTTCAGCAAAAAATAAAATACAACAATCCAATTTAAATTTACTACGATTTCAACATGAACTATCTCTTCGCCCAATGAGAATCATAGATCGTACCCACACAAAACTTGAACATATTCAAAAATATTTACCTAATTTAATTAGGAACCGATTAAAAAAAGAAGAGGTAAAACTTCGTTATTTGGATAGGTTCATAAATCTCCTTTCAATTTCTAGTACCTTAAAAAGAGGATTTACGATTACAGTATTACCAAATAACAAACAACCTAAAGATGGCATTTCCGTTGAAATGGAAATAGAAACTATTTGGGAAAATGGCAGTTTTCGAAGTATAATTATTGATAAAAAACCATAATTTTTAAAAATGAATACAGAAATTATTAGTTATGAAATGGCTTATGAAGAGTTGGAAACCATAATAAATCAATTAGAATCTGACACTATCTCAATTGAATTATTAGCTGAAAAAGTTTCCAGAGCAGCATTTCTATTAAATCTTTGCATGCAAAAAATGCGTTCTATAGAAAAGGATATTCAGCAAATTACGGATACAAAATAATACTAATTTTACATGGTCACGGAGACAGTTTTGAGTTTAGGATCTAACATTGGGGATAGAATGTCTTTTCTTACAAAAGCCTTAGAAGCCATACAAA
Organism: Bacteroidota bacterium; assembly: GCA_041159865.1. Lineage (GTDB taxonomy): Bacteria > Bacteroidota > Bacteroidia > Chitinophagales > Saprospiraceae > BJGN01. The sequence continues at coordinate 53,152 of JBEAXK010000121.1, read as the reverse complement.
AAAAAATAGGTCCTATTTTAAATAAATCTTCCATTTACGAAACAGAACCATGGGGTGCAGAAAACCAGGATTTTTATCTAAACCAGATAGTGGTACTCAAGACAGAACTCCCTCCCTTTAAGTTACTTTCCGTTATTCAAAAGATTGAATTGAAACTTGGGAGAGAACGATCCGTTCATTTTGGTCCCCGAACAATAGATATCGATATTTTATACTTTGGAGTTTTGGTAATTAACAGTAAAATTTTAAAAATTCCACATCCCCTCATTCAAAAAAGGCGATTTATTTTAGTTCCTTTGTCTGAAATCTTGCCTCTAATGGTTCATCCATTGTTAAAAAAAACAAATATCAACCTTTTAGAGGAACTTGAAGATGATAACGAAATCAACATGTGGCAACCTTTATAGATATATGAAAAATGAAACTTTGGCCTACCCATATATTGTCATTGAAGGGAATATAGGCGTTGGAAAAACAACATATTGCCAAAAATTAGCTGAAAAATACCAGGCCAGATTAATATTAGAACAGTTTTCTGACAACCCATTTTTACCCTATTTTTATGAAAATCCAGAGAGACATGCATTTTCTGTAGAATTATTTTTTATGACAGAACGTCATAGACAGTTACAAGAAGAACTCATTCAGGGGAATTTATTTAATCAGCAAATAATTTCTGATTATCTATTCATAAAGACTTTACTTTTTGCAAAAAATAATTTGAACGAAGAGGAATATCGTCTTTTTCAACGCTTATTTCACGTTCTAAATGCACATTTTAAAAAACCTGACCTTGTTATTTATTTGCATCGACCTGTTGAAAATTTACTAAAGCAGATAAAAAAAAGAGGAAGGACTTTTGAAAAAGAAATGAGTGCGACTTATTTGGAAAATATTCAAAAAGCATATTTTGACTTTTTTAAAATGGATCCTGATTATCCAATCATTATTGTAGGCATAGATGATTTAGATTTCGAGAACGACCCTTTGGCTTTTAATCAATTAAATCAATTATTACATCAAACTTATAATAACGGTGTTCATTATTTGAATCTTACTGTTACTCCATAAAAAAAACATCTTTTAATGGAACACTGACAGGAGAATTATCTTCATTTGTTTCCATAATATCCTTCATAAAGTACCACCATTTTTTCATTATAGGATTATCAGGTAATTGATCCAATAATGAAATTTGATCGACAGTCATCACACTAAATAAATAATGTGTCTCTTCATCCAAAAAAATACGATATTCACTGATGCCATGTTCTTTCAATAAAAGTTTCAATTCAGGCCATATCTGATCATGTCTCTTTTTATATTCAGCTACGTAACCGGGAAATAATTTCATTCTAAAAGCTAAAATTTCCATATAAAAATATGTTAAGAATATTTAACTAACGCTTTTAGCACTCTGGGTGAAAGTTCTCCTTCACAGGCATCCAGGTAATCTTGATAAGAAACAGGAATTAAACGAATATTTATACTTCCAGCTATAACCTCTTTAATTGATTTTTCAATCTGCACCCACCAACGCCCACTCCTGTTACTTTTCCAGAAGGTCAGCATATTGTCACTTTCTTTAACTTCCACTAAATATTCAATCATTCCATCAAAGTTGATTGGAAAATCTCCTTTTTTATTGTTAAAACCATCCAAAAAGTACCATATAATTTGAGCTAAAGCATGAGGATCAATCGTATATTCATTATTTAGATCAAACCCTGAAATACTAAACCCTTTTAAAGAATCACTCAAGCCAGCATAGCGAGAAAGCTGACAAATTTCCTCTAAGAAAAAACCACTTGGACTTTGAGGAATTTGGCTGGGAAAATCAGTGAATTTTAACGAGGACATTTCAAGAATACATATATCTGCATGTCGAATAGAAGGTTCCAATTCCTGAATATTCAATCTCGACTGACCTAAACGATGCAGGGATATTCCATTTTCTTCACAATAATTAAAACCACTTGAAGGAATTAAATGCGATTGAATACCTACAATATGAGCACCTTCAGAAAGTTCATTTTCTTTTGATAAAAAAGAATCCCAATAAGGAATTTCCTCATTTAAGGTATAAGGAGTAAACCTAAACCGATCATCAATGGCTGTAAGATGGAAAGTAGAATAAACGTTATTTAAAGCTTGTATAAAAGACTTATTTAAAGAGCTGTCATTGGTAACAAGAATAGGAAAAACACCCGCATTAAAAATTTCTTCAAAGAGAGGTAATGTAAAGGTATCATTTGATTTTCTCAAAGATCCTAAATCAAGGAAATCAAAATCCGGTTGAAATGCCTTATATGAGTAAAGAACTTTTCTCAAATCACTCATTCCAGAGCAATCGGTTGTAATTAAAGCGATGGGAAAATTTGTCCAAACAGGTAATTCAAATCCGGCTGCATAGCACACAGTTTTAGCTCCTAACTGCCAGGATTGTGTGTTTTGAGACCATAAATCTTCGATTGGTAAGGGTTTTAACCAGTTTTCAAGCATAAGAGGATAAATTGACCCTCAATATAGTTAATTTTCTAATAAAGCTTCCAATTTCATTCCTCTGGAACCTTTAATTAGGATCAGCGAATTTAAAAAAGGCAATGATTGAAAAAAGGCATGTGCTTCTAAAGTAGAGTTAAAATGTGTCCATTTTTTATTTTTTGCTGCAATTGCAAAATTTTTACCAATTAAAATGACCTTTTGAATTTGATTATTATCTGCGATATCTGCTATTTTAACGTGTTCAATAGGAGCTTCTTCACCCAATTCAAACATATCACCTAAAATGGCTATTTTAAAAGGATGTTGTATCGCAATCAAATTATTTAAAGCTGCTTCCATACTGGACGGATTTGCATTATATGCGTCTAATATAATTTTCGCACCTTTAAATACTACATATTGAGAACGATTTTGAGAAGGAACATACTGTTCTAAAGCCATTTTAATTTTATTAGCGGGTACTTTAAAATATTTCCCAATGGCAATAGCTGACATAATATTTCCTAAATTATAATATCCTGTTAAATTTGTTTGCACAATTAAATTAGATCCATTCTCTGATAGAAAGGAAATTTTTAAAAACTCCTCTGTAGGTAAATTTGTTATTTCGTATGGCGCATTATTTAGGTCCGGATGATCAGAAAGAGTATAACCAATTTTCTTTTTATTTTCTTTAGACAACTCGACCAAAACTTCATCCATTTGATTTAAGAAAATACAACCGTCTTTTAGATATCTAAAAAGTTCAGATTTTCCTTTTTTCACTCCTTCTACTCCCCCGAATCCTTCCAAATGTGCTTTTCCAATATTTGTAATGACACCATGTGTGGGCTCTGCGATTTGACAGAGATCATTAATTTCGCCCTGATGATTTGCACCCATTTCAATAACGGCTATCTCCGTATTCAATGGCATGGTCAAAAGGGTTAAAGGAACTCCAATATGATTATTTAAATTGCCTTTAGTGTAATGAGTTGGATAATGGGTATTTAGTACTGCGGCAATTAATTCCTTTGTTGTAGTTTTACCATTGCTACCAGTAATAGCCAATATAGGTATAGAAAATTGTTTTCGATGATAATTTGCCATTAACTGCAAGGTTTCAAGGCAATTATTAACTTTAAAAAATGCTGGATCTACAGGTAAACTTTCGTCGTCAATAACGGCTATCACTGCCCCACTATTAATTGCCTGAGAGGCATATTTGTTACCATCAAAATTTTCTCCTTTCAAGGCAAAAAAGATGTCTCCCTCTTTTACTTTTCTAGAATCTGTGCAAATTCCACAACCAGAAAGGAACAATTTATAAAGTAATTGTAAATCCATAATATTTAATTAAAGAAGGGATATAGTAAACTACATCCCTTCTTTAAAAGAAAAAGTTTTAAATTATCTTCTGACTGGTCTTTTACCTTTTACTTGAAAGGTATTCCCATCAGGGGCATTGTTACCAGTGGCACCACCTAATCTATTCATAGCACATCTAAATCCGATAGCACGACTCGTTTGATCTTCATCCATAAAACGTCTGGTACCAGGAGAAAGCCAATAAGCCCTATCTGCCCAAGAACCACCTTTATAAACTCTGGATCTGTTACTTATTAAGGTATGAACATCGGTTTCATAAGTTACCTCAGAAATCTCATCACCGTCTCTGTAATTAGTCGCGTCATTAGTTCTAACGTTGGTTCTATTTGCTAATTCTTCTTTAGTATAAAACTCATATCTAAGTCTTCCTAAACTATCTTTTTCAACAGGCCTACCATCTTCGTCTTTAACCATTTTTTGAAATTTACTTCCTCTAAATGGATTTAAATCATGATTTTCTTCATCTCTCAGAGAACTACTTGTCATAGGACGATAAACATCCATAACCCATTCATTCACATTTCCTGACATATTATATAAACCAAAATCATTTGGCAAATAGGCTCTTACAGGACCAGGTCCAGCAGCATTATCATTTAATTTACCTGCTATACCCATATAATCACCTGATCCTTTTTTAAAGTTAGCAAGAATAGCTCCCTGATATTTATCTCTTTTCTGATATCTTACTGTATTTCCACTCCAGGAATATGTTCTTCCAGCTGAAATATTTTCATCTCCAGGCACAAGATTTCCTTTTAATGCATAAGCGGCATATTCCCACTCAGCTTCGGTTGGCAACCTATATCCTGGTAATAAGATACCATCTTCGATTTTTACAGGTCTGGATTCACCCGTAGCTAAATCCTTGACATTTTTGCGGACATTACCTTCATACTGACCAACAAGATAAGCTCCCGTATTAAAATTATCCTGGTCTTTTTGTTCAAGATTAGGATTTAAAACCCCTTGTTTGATTAGACGGGTTTCATTAACACGATCTGACCTCCATTTACAGAATTCAGTGGCCTGAAGCCAGGAAACACCCACTACCGGATAATCGTCATAAGAAGGATATCTGAAATACTGTTCAGCCATAGGTTCATTGTAAGATAACTCATCCAGCCAAACCAAAGTGTCTGGTAATGCATCTTCTAAAACTTCAGGATAGGTTCCCCCATAAGTTCTACTTAACCATTCGGTATAAAAGCGATATTCTCTGTTAGATACCTCGGTTTCATCCATATAGAAGGAGGTTACTGTAACTCTTCGTGGCACGGCATTCCACTCGTACATTACATCCTCCTGACTCAAACCCATCGTAAAAGTTCCACCTTCTACTAAAACAAGATTTGGTCCAGTATCCTGACCTTTGTAATCTACTTTTTCATAACCACCCCATTTTGGGTCATTATATGACCAACCTGTAGTTTCAGAAACAGTTTTTGATGATTTACTACATGACGGAGTAAACAGAATGCCTGTGCAACAGGCTAAAAATAAGAGAAATGAACGATTCATTATATTCAATGTATTCATGGTTTTCAACTTAACGGCAACAATAACTCATTTATTTTAGTAAATTGATATATTCGTTAAAAAAATCAGGCAAAAGTAAGAAACCTTTTTTGCAATTAGTTATTAAATCGAAAGCAATTCAATGTTTTTTGTGCTGATTTTTTTGAAATATAATTAAAAGCCTCTGAAAAACGTAAAGATAAGGTTAATTCATGACTTCCAAAGGTACGTTGTAAACCCTTACCGTCCAACGGAATTTCAGCTGTATACATGATTCGGTATATTCCATATTTAAATCCAATACCCACCATACTTTCAATGGGATGTAAACCACCAAAACGAGCCCATAACCCAGTTATTAATTGCCCTAGGTGATAGGAACTTCCCAGCTGTAAAACTTTACTCTCATTATTAGACATGTATAACAACATTGGAGAAAGGTATACATCTCCTTTACCAATAGCTCTTCCTGGAACTGGCATGTCAAAACCTGATTGAACACTCAAAGTCATTGGCCTTCCTGTTTCTAAAATACTTCTATTCCAAAAGGACTGATTAAATCTATTCAGATGCCTTAAACTCACACCTGCGTAAATATTTTTTTTAAAAATCAGTATTCCAGTTCCCAAATCCAATTCTAATCTTGTTAGGCCATTTGGTGGTATTTCAGTTACCGAAAGAGAGGGATTTAAACCTGTAAAGGGATCAATTTGATCTTCAAAGAACAACTTACTCCAGTTTAACTGAACTTGATTAACACCACCTTCAAGTCCAAATCTAATAAACCACTCCTTATTTATTTGCAATTGGTAAGCATAAAGACCTGTTAATTGATTTGTTTTTAGAACCCCATTTCCTGCATCATCAGTCAATAACTTAATACCCAACCCACTATTATATTGAGGTACAAAACTTTCAAGTGTTATTTGAGCTGTTTTAAATGGCGTTGGCCAGTTAATCCAGTTCATTCTAAATTGACTATTAATTCTAAGCCCATCATTTACACCAGAAAATGCAGGATTAACTGCAACGGGTGAAGAAAAATATTGAGTAAACAAGGCATCTTGCGATTTTAATGTCCCAACAGTTGTCCCTAAAATCAATAAGGATAACCACCATAACTTAAAAAACAAGAAATTTCGCATTGATACCTTCATTTGTTTAAACAGCGACAATTTAATTAAAAATGGTCATTATCTTACCAAAAGCTGAAATTTAATTAGGAGATTTTACATAATAAATAAAAAAATTATGTATTAAAATTGAATTCAGGCAGCTTAAAACATTTTGGTTATATCTTTGCAAAAGAGAAGGATAACAAAAGTCATGAAAAAAAATTTATTCATTATACTATTATTTATAAGCTTCTATTCAAAAGCTCAATCTATTTCAATGCCATTCCGTCCTGAATGGATAACGAATCTCAAAACATCCGTGGACGAAAGGATTGTTGAAATTTTGAAATTTAAGGGTGCTGTATATGATGACGCCTTACCCGGAATTCCTATTTTTTTAAAAGAAATTTCTGTTAATTCCAGCGAAGGAAGAATTAGTTTGGAGGATATAATTTCTGAACCTGTGGAATGGAATTACTGGAAAAAAAATGGTTTGGAAAAATTCAACGAAATACAGCTATCCCATGTGATCGAAAAGGAAAATAATGGGTTTTATGCGAAAATAATATTAATCCCACTGTATAAAAAAGCTGGACAATGGCATAAAATTGTTAGCGCAACCATTACCTTTCTCCCAGGAATTAATAAAGAAACTTCTTTACGAAAAATTGATTTTAAACCAGAAAGCATTTTAAAAACTGGTAATATCTATCAACTTTCCATCCATCAGAGAGGAGTTTTCCAAATAAAAACGGATTTTCTTCGGTCTCAATTAAAATTAGACCCTGCTGGAATTGATCCAAAGCAAATAAAATTATATGCAGGACAATCAGGCATGTTACCTTTTGCTGTAAACCTTCAAAACATTGATGATTTAGAGGAAATTCCTATCAAAATTTTTGGCGAGGAAGATGGAAAATGGGACTTAAACGATTTTATGGTATTTTATGCAGAAGGACCAAATTCATGGAATGAAAATGCAGAAAATCAAACATTCAATTATAAAAATAATTACTTTTCAAATGTACAATACCTTTATTTAATCCTCAGTCCTCAAAATGGGAAAAGAGTTTCATCTCAAAAAAAAGCGGCGGAACCGTCTCTTTACTGGAATGAATCTGATCAATATGGTGTTTTAGAGGAAGAAAAAGTAAATTTATTAGAGGCCTGGGAGTCAGCAGAAGGATCAGGTAATGAATGGTATGGTGATCTATTTAAAAATGTAAGAGAATATAAATACAATAACGCCTTTAGTTTTCCAGGCATTATTTCCTCTTTTCCTACGAAGGTAAATGCCTCTATGGTAGTGAGGTCACTTGAATCCTCCTCTTTCAATTTAATGCTAAATGACAAAACAATTCGCAGCAATCCTGCTCAACCCGTTAGCAGACTGGAAGGTGAATTTGCAAATATTGAGGATTATGTAAGACCTGCAGATTTATCAGGAACCCTAAATATAGCAGAAGAAAAAATCAATCTTACCATTAGTTATCCATTCCCGAATGGACCTAATGATGGAAGTCAGGGATGGATAGATTTTGTTTCAATAAATACACGTTGTGTTAACAAATGGGGAAATACACCTTTGTTTTTGAGTAACTGGAATTCCATTAAAGAAAATATTTCTGGATTTAGTATTGATAACTTGCCACCTGACGCACAAATTTGGGACATTACAAATACTTTTAATATTTCCTCTATGGAGGGAACTCTTGAAAATAATAGTATAAAATTCTCTTATTTAACAGAGGGAAAATTAAAAAAATTCATTGTTTTTAAGGCTGATAATACCCTTCCTGTACCAACTTTTCATATAAAAGTACTCAACCAGAATTTACATGCATCTCCTTCAGTTAACATGCTTATTATATGTCCTGCGGCCTTTGAAAAAGCAGCGAGAAGATTAGCAGAACACAGAACTAAACAAAGTAACCTAAAAGTTTCTGTGTTTTCAGTTGAATCTATTTATCATGAATTCAGTAGTGGAAAACCTGACCCAACTGCTATACGTAATTTTGCAAGAATGATTTACCAAAAAGGAAATCAACTTCAGTATCTTTTACTTTTTGGTGATGGATCCTATGACCATAGAAATATTAACAAACAGGGAAACAATTTCATACCCACTTTCCAGCGAGAATCCTATAACCCTTTGTATGCTTTTCCATCTGACGATTTTTATGGTATATTAGAAACAACGGATAATGTAGATCCTTTAACAGGAAGATTGTTACTTGCTGTTGGCAGGTTACCTGTAAGTTCGTTGCAAGAGGCAGAATTAATTGTTGACAAGATTATTAGATACGATAAACAACCTGAGGCTTTTGATGACTGGCGAAATAGAATGATATTTGTAGCGGACGATGAAGATGGCAATCTTCATTTAGCAGATGCAAATGAAATAGCCGATAAAATACAGAGGCAACAACCGGCTGTGAATCTTGAAAAAATATATTTAGATGCTTATTCACAGGTATCAACTTCCGGAGGAAACCGGTTTCCTGAAGTAACAGAAAGTATTAGTCAGTCTATATTTCGAGGTGCCTTAACGGTTACCTATTTAGGACATGGAAGCCCGAAAGGATGGGCACAAGAGAGAGTTTTAACTATTCCAGATATTTTGAACTGGAAGAACAGATTCAAAATGCCTCTTTTTATTACAGCTACTTGTTCCTTTACGGCCTATGATGATCCAGGCTTTGTATCTGCTGGCGAGGAAGCTTTTTTAAATCCAAATGGAGGAGCAATAGGGTTGTTAACCACAGTGAGAGCGGTATTTGCAAATCAAAATGCAGAATTAACAGATCAAACTTTGAACTCTTTGTTTAAAAGAAGAAATGGAGGAATATCTACAATTGGAGAAGCACTTAAAGAAGCAAAAAACAACTTAAGTGGAAGTTTCATAACGATTAATTCAAGAAAATATACCTTAATTGGTGACCCCTCTCAAAAATTGGCTATACCCTTAAGAAAAGTAATTACCACAAATATCAACAATAAAATAATTGATACAAACTATCAGCCTGACACCATTGGTGCATTATCGAAAGTGCAAATATCAGGTGTTATTGTGGATGAATCAGATAAAATTCTGGAGAATTTTAATGGTTTTGTGAAACCAAGTATTTTTGATAAAACAATATTAACCAAAACATTAGCTCAGGATAATGGAAGTTATGAAGTAGAATATATGGTTCAGAAAAATATTTTGTTTTCCGGAAATGCGACTGTAAAAAATGGAAAATTTTCCTTTTCTTTTGTAATACCCAAAGACATAAATTATCAGATTGGTAATGGCAAAGTTAGTTATTATGGCTTATCTGATAACAAAACTGAAGATGCAGGAGGTTTCTTCAACCACTTTTTAATCGGAGGGACAGCTGAAAATAAGATTAACGATTCCAAAGGACCTGAAATTTCTTTATATCTGAATAACACCTCTTTTACTGACGGCGATATAACCCATCCAAATCCTCTATTGATTATAGATTTAATTGACGAAAACGGAATCAATGTTGTTGGTAATAGTATCGGCCACGATCTGGAAGCAGTTTTAAACGATAACAGTAAAAACACTTTTGTATTAAATGATTTTTACACTGGAGTTTTAGATAAACCAAATCAAGGTGAGGTTCGGTACCCATTTAAAAATCTGGAAGAAGGGCCCTATAAATTAACCGTTAAGGCATGGGATGTTGCTAATAACGCAACAGAAGAAACCCTAAATTTTATAGTGAGTAATAATGCAAGTATTGCACTTAAAAATGTTTTGAATTACCCAAATCCTTTTATTGACAGAACCTGTTTTCAATTTAATCATAGCTTAGGAAATACCCTGTTAGATGTTAGAATTGAAATATTTACGGTCACAGGTCACCGAGTAAAGACGATTGAAGGAATATGGTCAGGAACAGAAACTTTGACACTGGGTGATTGTATTTCATGGGATGGTCGAGATGATTTTGGTGACCCACTGGGAAGGGGTATTTACTTGTATCGTGTATATGTTTCTTCCAGTGGAAGCAGTGGAAAAACCATTTCTGGAGAAAGCAAATTTGAAAAATTAGTTCTCTTAAAATAAAATATATTTTATTTCGTCTTAAAATAGTGAGGTTTGGCAAACATTTTGATGTTAAACCAAACGAATGATAAAAAAATATTATATTTGCCCTAATAAGCTAAAATTGATTCTCAAACATGAAGCATTTTTTCCAACTTGGAGGTATCATCCTCGGTCTTACTTTGTTCAACATTCAAGATGTTGAAGCTCAATGCTATCAAGGCGAAGATGGTAAGTATTATAATCTCGATGGAACACCTTGTACCAATACAGTGGTGTCAGCAGTTCCATTTTTAAGAATCATTTCTGATGCCCGTTCTGGAGCAATGGGTGATGCTGGAATAGCCGTTTCTGCAGATCCAAATGCCATGCATTTCAATGCATCTAAACTGGTTTTTTCAGATCAATCTTTGGGATTAGCTGCGACTTACACCCCTTGGTTAAGATCAATTGGTTTAAATGATGTTTATTTGGCTTACTTAACTGGTTTCAAACAAATTGGTGATTTACAAACGGTTGGTTTTGGCTTGAGATACTTTTCACTTGGAAGTATTCAATTTACAGACCCGAATGGTACTCCTTTAAATACTGGACGACCAAATGAGTTTGAACTTTCTGGTGCGTATGCAAGAAAATTAAGTGAAAAACTTTCCGCTGCTGTTACGGGCAAATTTATTTACTCCAATCTTGCGGCAGGCAATATTGTAAATGGTGAAGTTATAGAACCAGGTATCGCAGGAGCAGCAGATTTTTCAATGACCTATAAAACACCCATTAAAGTAAGTAAAGGTGAATCTGATTTAACAATTGGACTTGCAATAACCAATATCGGTTCAAAAATAACCTATACAAATTCTCTTTATCGTGATTTTCTTCCTGCAAACTTTGGATTAGGGGGTGCATGGACCTTTAACTTTGATACCCATAATACCTTAACTTTTACCACGGACATTAATAAAATGCTGGTCCCTTCTCCTTGTCAGGGACTTGATTGTGATCAAGATAAAGATGGACGTGCCGATTATAAAGATATATCTCCCGTTGGGGCTATATTTTCATCATGGACAGATGCACCTGAGGGATTTAGTGAAGAAATTAAAGAATTCACCTATTCTATTGGTACCGAATACTGGTACGATAAGCAGTTCGCAGTTAGGGCAGGTTATTTTTCAGAGCACAGACAAAAAGGAAATCGAAAGTTTTTTACGGTTGGATTAGGACTAAAGTATAATTTATTTGGTCTAAATTTCTCATACCTTGTTCCAACTACCAGCAGAAGAAATCCTTTGGATAATACATTAAGATTTTCAATGTTGTTCAATTTCGGTGGAAATGATGCAGCGGAATAAAGACCGCTGGAAAAATAAATGCATAAAAAGGCAAATAATTTGGATATAATTTACCGGGCAATTGGCTTTTTATTTAAGCACTTCAGATAAAAGTTACCTAAGGGATACGTCTAGACCAAATTTCATGCATAGGTTCGCCAGCACTCGATTTACCCTGGTGGAACCAATCTTTATCTTTAAGATTGTATGAGAAAGGAAGTATTGCTCCTACCCGAGTTGAATTTTTAGAGAAAAATTCAATTTTTTCAATGTATGCTCCAGATTTATCCGCTATATAAGTCCCACCTCCAGTTCCGCTAAATTCAAACGTTTCCGTGTTGAATGCAATCCACTGAAAATGGTCATCGATTAAAAATTTCATGGTTTTACGAGGTACGTCCAGTCTTCTTCTGCTTTCACCTTGATCAGTAACCCTTCCTGCCATTAAAAATTTCCCCTCCAATTCTTGCTTCTTAGGCTCAACTTTTAAAAGATGGATAGTCTTAAATTTATCAATGGTAATATCCAATTTATTTTCATATAATGTAATAGTACCATTTAAAACTTTGATTGAATCTTTATCTATAATAGAATTAAATTCTAATTTTACCTGAAATTTATTTCCGACGGTAGATATATATCCTCCCATTGTATGGGTGAAACTCGCCGGATTTGAGGTAAAGGCCGTCCACACAAAATAATCATCATCCAACAATATTCTATTTGTTGAAGTAGAGGCATCTGATTTCACCACTTCTTCAAAAACGCCCTTGAACGATTGACAAACCGCAACTAAGGGTAAAAGTAAAATCAATAAAATACTAACACAGACATTGAATTTATTCCTTGTTTTTTTCATAAAATATGATTTAAAGATTACTTTACTAAAATACGGATTATTATTAACTTTCATTCCTAAATTAACTTTTTATGATTCAAGTTGCTATTATCGGTTATGGTTTATCTGGGCAAACTTTACAAGCTCCATTTTTTGATTACAATCCACAATTTAATATTAAAAGAATTGTTACAAAAAATCAAAATCCTCGAAGCAAATTTCCAGACTGTATACATACTTTAACCTTTGAGGAAGCCCTTGAAGATTCAGAAATAGATTTAGTGAGTATAACGACGCCTGATGAAACGCATTTTACCTATTCAAAAATGGCTTTGGAGTCAGGAAAACATATTTTAGTTGAGAAACCATTTACCTCTACCCCCGAAGAGGCACAAATACTATTTAACCTGGCTAAAAATGTAAATAAAAAAATATTTGTTTTCCAAAACAGGCGGTTTGACAGTGATTTTCAAACTGTTTCTACCATAATAAATAGTGGTGTATTAGGGGAAATCATAAGATATGAAGCACATTATAATAGACTTTCAACCCTGCTAAGTCCTAAAAAATGGAAAGAGCAAATAACTCCCTCAAGTGGTATATTATATGGTTTAGGCCCTCACATTTTAGATCAGGCACTTTCTTTATTTGGTACTCCGGTTGATTTTTGGGGGAAGACCTATATTCAGAGAAAAGGTTCCATTATAGACGATGCATTCGATTTACATCTTGATTACCAAAGAAAACAAGTATTCCTATCTTCTAATATGTTTGTTCGGGAAGAAACCCCTAGATATATTATACATGGTGAAAATGGCTCCTTCATAAAATACGGAATTGATCCACAAGAGGATCACTTAAAGTCAGGACTTTTACCTGGTATGTATCCTTTTGGCATTGAGGATAAAAAATATAGTGGAATTTTGAATGTTGATAATGGTTCCTACAAGTTTAGGGGCGAAATTGAAACAAAGACCGGCAACTGGAATATTTTATTTGACCATATTGCTTCTTCGATTTTGGAAAATAAGCCTTATATAATTCATGAATCTACCTTACTTGATCAAATAAATATACTTTCTGCAATTAAAAATAAATAGCTTTATGACAGAGAAAGAGAAGATGCTTTCTGGAAAATTTTATAACTCCAGAGACCCTCAACTAATCGAAAGATATCATATTGCCAGAAATTTAATGGCTAAAATTAATGGCTATCCACAAATTGATTTAACTGAAAAATTAGATCTTTTTTCTAAGCTTCTGGGTAATTTAGGAGAAAATGTGTGGATTGAAACTCCCTTTTATTGTGATTATGGTGAACATATTTTTATAGGAGAAGGTACATTTATTAATGTCAATGCTATGTTTCTAGATAACAATATTATAAAAATTGGCAAAAATGGACTGATTGGACCCAATGTTCAGTTATTGACCGCCAGTCATCCTCTTTCTTCAAAAGAAAGAATAGAAGAAAAAACACTGGATGGAAAAATAAAAGTCAGTTACAAAACCTATTCAAAACCAATTACCCTAGGAGATAATGTTTGGATAGGAGGTAACACAGTTATACTTCCTGGCATTTCTATTGGCCATAACGTATGCATAGGAGCTGGTAGTGTGGTAACTAAAAATTTACCAGACAATGTACTTGCTTTTGGCAATCCTTGTAAAATAAGTCGGAATATATAAGTTAAAACGCTGTTACTTATTTGCTTCCCTACTTGAACTTTTTTCTTTTGTTGGAAAATCAGCAGGTATTTTCTGAGAAACTTTCCCCGAGGCTACCCATTCTGTACCTCTTTGAAGAAGGGTTATAAATCCAACACAATGCATAGAGTAGGTATCATGACCCATCATGTTATGAAAGATTTTCCCCTTACCATAATTTAAAGTTAGAACACTAGGTTCATGCCTGCCCGTACCTTTTTGTTCCTTTGAGCTAAATGCAGTAGCCAAAATATTCATATTTATGGCTGGCCCTCTCATTAGATCATATAATTCATCTTTTGTATGTAACCATTCTAAAGGAATATCCTTCATAATGGGGTGATCTGCCATTCTTGTTTTAATTACGAATTCATGTTGAAGTCCATGATGCCCTCCAGGACCAGGGGTTGTGTCTCTAATTAATTCATTTTTATCATTATAATAGACATAAGGACCGTCCTTTTCCGTTCTTTTTTCCCAGCCACCTAAACCAATCATTTCATTATATGCTTTCCAATAGGGAAATGAATTATCTGCTGCATGGATAATAACCAATCCCCCACCCTTAGTTACAAATTTCTCTAAAGCCAGTTCTGTTTCTCTAGGCCACGCTTTACCATTATAGTTTGAAAGAATAACATCATAACCTTTAAATGAAGGTAAAAAAGCATCCATTAATTCTTCTTTCGCAGGTGAGGTTAAAACATCTACCATAAAAAGTCCCGTTTCCTCAAGATAACCTTTCATAATAGGAGTTGTCAAGGCCCATTTATGATTATTTTGTCCATCAATGATAAGTACTTTCCATTTTGGTGGAGCCATTATTGTTTTTGCAGTTACAGGCAAAATGGAACTTATCAAAATCAAAAAGAAAAGAGTAATGTTCATCTTATTTTTCATAAAAACCTTTTTTCAAATTAATAAAAACGAGAATTAGCAGTTTTACCAGGAAGATTATCTGTTCTAAAAGGAGAAGCTGGCAACCCTTCTGTGTTAAAAAGATTTGCATCGATTGGTGAGTCAGACCATCCATAACGAACCATTTTAGGTATAACCACTTTGGGGTGATATACTTCTACCTTATCCCCTATGATATTTGCTTTTGCAAAATAAAAAATACCATCTTCGCCCGAAATTTCAAAACCTCTTAAATAACCATATTTATCTTTAGCGACCAAACCTGAGCCCATTAGATTAAAGCTTAATATAGCCTTATTTTTTACAACAACCATTTGACTATAAACAGGTCCACTTGACACAACATTTTTATTGTAGGCTATCTTTTCTGCTGATAAAGCCATTCGAATTCCAACATCTTTTTTATTTAATGGATGGATATCATTGGGGTCTCCTATATCCGTTATAACAGCCATACCCGTTTTAGGCAGATTTAATGATTTTAATTGAGCTTCTCTCAATTCCGCCCAGGATGAACCTGTATTACTATCATTAAAAGGCCCATAACTTGATAATTGTGCGAAAATAAATGGAAATTCATCTTTCCATTTATTTCTCCAGTCTTGAATCATTAAAGGAAAGGAAGTTGCATATTCGGTTGCCCTGCCTGCATTTGATTCTCCTTGATACCATATAACACCAGCTATTGGAAAGCCAACAATTGGAGAAATCATGCCATTATAACAAAGAGTTCCTTGGTTATTCATCCATTTTTCATACCTTCTTTTAGCAGACCAATCAGGATGAATTTTCCATTCTTTATCCATCAAAGGAATTTTTGTAGTTGAAAAATCTAAACTAAAATCTTGTTTGGCACCATCAAACCCCATATATCCTTTCGTTACACTATTATTTTCTCCAAAATGAATCAGCAATGAATTTTCACCCTCTTTAAAGGTGTTAGGCGGGATTAAAAATTGGATATTATCTCCAAAAAAGCTGTGCTGAACAAGCTTTCCATTGACATAAAGTTTAAAAACGCTCCTATTTCGTCCAAATCGAAATGTAGCTAACTGATTAATCTGTGATTTTTCTATATTAATTTTTCTAAAAATATAAGCATTCCCTCTAAATGAAGAAATACCTTTCCAATCCCATTGCCCCGTAGGATCTTTCGACATCCAGTTTTCAGCGTTAAATTCAGGAGCCAGGAAAGATTTATAATCAATACCATTTATATTAAAGTCTGGATTTCCATGAAAAAGGGTAATCGTTTTTATTTCCCAAAAAATGGAATCTTCCTGCCAGCTCTCAGGCATTTCATGTGCATAATTTTTAAAAAGGGATGATTCAAGCATTCCTGATTTACTTAGCCAGGTTTCAACATGCGTGCCACCCCAAGATGAATGGATTAAACCAATTGGAACCTTTAAATCAGCCTCTAATTTTTTTGCAAAATAGTATCCAACTGCGGTAAATTTGCCAGCCTCTTCAGCATTTGCTAATTTCCATCCCTTTGATACAAAATCTGAATTAGGAGTAAAAGACAAGACTTTAGGAATTTCTATATGTCTGATATTTGGATTATTGGCCGACTTAATTTCGTCCGCACCATTTAAAGATCTTTCTAATTTCCATTCCATATTAGACTGTCCGGAACAAAGCCAGACTTCCCCCATCAATATGTCCTTAACCTCAAATTTTTCATCTTCATCCCATACTACCATCGAAAAGGGTGCACCCACATCTTTCGCAGGCAGTAAAATCTCCCAACGACCATTTGCAAGGGTAATAGTCTCTTTTTCCTCCATCGCAAAACGAATTTTTACCAAGGTATTTGGGGTATTAAAACCCCATATAACTATAGGTTTATTCCTTTGTAAAATCATGTGATCTCCAAAAACGGAGGCCAATTTAAGCTGGGAAAATAAACTAAAAGGGAGGAGCAACACAAGGAAAAACAAAATCCTTTTTTTCATGCCTTAAGATTAATAGTTCAAAATAATAAAGTCTAATTTAAATAAAATAATCAGCTTTATCTTGCAAATAGAGGAAAAGAGTAAAAAATATTTCTTAGCTTTTCCCTTAAAAAGCATGCTGTACAAATATAAATTGATAATCCTTTTCATTTTTCTGTGCATGAGCCATTTAACTTTATTAACACAAACGTCATTGCCATTTAACCGAGGTATTAATCTGACCAATTGGTTTCAGGTTAATGAAGTGAATCAAATTCAATTTAATAAATATTCGAAAACAGATTTTGAACAAATTAAACAATTAGGAGCAAATATCATTCGACTTCCAATTCATCTTCACACTCAAACGAGTGGTGCTCCCGATTACACAGTGAATCCCTTACTATTTCTTTTTTTGGATAAAATTATAAACTGGTGTGAAGAATTGGGTTTACATATTATTATTGACAATCATACATTTGACCCTTCTGGCACAACTCCTGTTGGCATTGAAATTCCATTATTGAAAATCTGGCCACAAATAGCTACCCGATACCAATCAGCCTATAAAAATATCTATTACGAGATATTGAATGAACCCAATGGAATTTCGGATAATTCCTGGAATAAGATTCAGCAAAATGTTATAAACGCTATCAGAAAAACGGATCAGAAGCATACCATCATAGTAGGTCCTGCTAATTGGAATAACTATCAGAATTTGAAAGAATTGCCCATTTATGAGGACAATAATTTAATCTATACCTTTCATTTTTATGAACCCTTTCTTTTTACACATCAGGGTGCAAGTTGGACAACGCCATCAATGTCAACTCTTAAAAACATACCTTTCCCTTTTGTCTTAAATACCATGCCTTTATTCCCAGAAATACTTAAAGGAACCTGGGTTGAAAGTAGCTTTAAGAATTATTATCAGGTAGGAAATATTAATTTTATTAAAGAACAATTAGCTATTGTGACAAAATTTGCCAAAGAAAGGAATGTTCGGGTTTTTTGCGGAGAATTTGGCGTTAATAGTAATGGCTCAAATAATATAGATAGAGTAAGATGGTATGAAATGGTACGGAAAGAATTAGAAAATATGCAAATTCCTTGGACAATATGGGATTATCACGGAAGCTTTGGCCTGTTTGAACCAGGAAGTGCGGGACTTTTTAATCATCATCTAAATATATCTTTACTTCGTTCATTAGGCTTCAATGTTCCTCCTCAATCTATTTATGAAAAAAAACCATTAGAGTCTGAAAAATGGCTTTATCAGGATTTTCTTGCCAGCGATTTAAGGGAAAGCAGTTATGGCTCAGGCAAAATAAACTATTATTATGACGTTCAACCATTAGCTGGTATTCATGCCATTGAATGGAAAAACCCAAAACAATATGATATTATCGGCTGGAAATTCTCTCCAGAAGGTGACTTAAGCAAGATGCTTCAACAAAATTATTTGTTATCGTTTTACCTACGTGGTAATATAACTGGAAAAAGTATTGATGTCCGATTTTTAGATACCAAAACAGAAAATGATGATCGTCCATGGAGAATAACGTACAGATTAGATGAAAAAATGGTAAAATGGGATAATTCATGGCAATTGGTTCAAATACCTTTATCCAGATTTATAGAACAGGGTTCATGGGATGAAAATGCATGGCATCAACCCTTAGGAAAATTTGATTGGAAATCCATTGATCGTTTTGAAATTGTTGCTGAATCCAATGACCTTCAAACAGGCATTTTATATTTTGATGAGGTCAGACTTAAAACAGCTACTCCCTCATTTAATACAAACATCTGGAATAAACCGTCATTTACTTTTTTTCCTAATCCTGCATTTAATGAATTATACATTTATATTGAATCAAATGAAAAGGATTTGCAATATAAAATATTGGATATTTTAGGTGTTGAAAAAAAATCAGGTATGATTGAAAAAGAAGCTTCTGTTAGCATAGATGATTTAGAAAATGGAAGTTATATACTAGTTATTTTTTCTCTAAATGGTAATCAAACCAGTAAAAAGCTTATAATTTTAAAATAAATGATTGCATCATGATGAACCAAATCATTTTATTAAATCCATATCAATTTGAAAAAAGGAAAGTAGATTTTCCAACTCTAAAGGAAGGAGAAATCTTAGTTCAGATAAAACGAATTGGCATTTGTGGAACAGATATCCATGCCTTTCATGGAAATCAACCTTTTTTTTCCTATCCAAGAGTACTTGGACATGAACTATCTGGAATAGTAGTTGAAGAAAAAGCAAATAATAAAAATTTATTAGGAAATGGAGTTGCTATACTCCCCTATTTATCTTGCGGAAAATGCAATAGTTGCCAGAGAGAAAAAACGAACTGCTGCGCAAATTTAAAAGTTATGGGCGTTCATGTAGATGGCGGATTTAGTGAATATCTTGCAGTACCTCAATCAAATATTATTCTTGGTAATGGTTTAAATCTAGATTATTTATCTCTGGTAGAACCTCTTTCTATTTCATATCATGGTGTTTGGAGAGCAGATATATCTGATCAAGACTGGGTTATTGTTTTTGGCGCTGGCCCCATTGGACTTGGTGCCTTAATCTTTGCAAAATCAAAAACTGATAAAATAATAATTATTGACGTCAATGAACATCGAATCCAATTTTGTAAAGATAAGATAGGAATATATCATGCTTATAATGGCCATGATTTAGATTTAATTGAGAAAATTAAAACCTTAACCAATGGAAATTTTGCAGATATTGTAATGGATGCTACAGGAAATATACAAGCCATGCATGAGCAGATAAACTACCTTGCTCATGGAGGTAAATGGATTTTAATAGGATTGCAAAAAGAAGAACTATCTATCAGCCAACCGGAATTTCATAAAAGAGAGGCAACACTAATGAGTAGCAGGAATGCTACCAAATCTGATTTTCAACAGGTTATAAATAAAATGAATGAGCATAAAATAAATCCTTCCATCTTTATGAGTCATAACCTATTATTTGAAGAAGTAACAGAAAGTTTTTATGAAACCATAAAAGATCAAAGTCTTATTAAAGGAATTATTAAAGTAAATGAATTAGAAAAAGGATGAAATATTATTCCAGACAATGGTAATATAAATACCTAAAAATACAATAGAAACCACTAATTTTAAAAAGGTAGATGTTAAAAAGCCAACAAAAGAGCCCGTTGCTGCCCAAATTGCTTCATTTCCTTTACGAGCAGCAAACCAAAATTCTCCAACAAAAGCGCCTAAAAATGGTCCCCAGATAAAACCAAATGGTAAAGGAACAATGAGTCCAATTACGAGACCAATATTAGTTCCCCAAACACCGTATTTTGATCCACCAAATGATTTTGTACCTTTTGCAGGTATCCAATAATCCAAAATCCCAACTCCAAGGGCTATAATGCCAGTTACGGAAAGAAGAAGAAAATCAGTATGTATAGGTTTTGTTAAGGTTAGAATTAAAAGACCCATCCAACTTATAGGTAGGCCGGGCAATACTGGAAGTAAACTTCCCAAGATACCAGTTATAATACATGAAAAAGATAAGAAAAGCCAGAAATAATCCATTTGAATTGTCTTTTAATTTTTTAAAATTAATGATTTCTATTGACAAAGAATTCACATGTATTTTATAATTATTTCTGCATTAAAAAAATCCGGTATTATTTTGATTTAAAACAATACCGGAAAAGTTGGAAATCTATAAGCCGGATTCTGTAACCCCGAAAGGTTCCCTGTCATTTATCTAGGCTTTGACTCACGACAAAGCTCAATCTGCCTACCCCTCCTGACCGTTTCCAGTAGAGCGTGCAACTCCACCTCCCAAAGGAACCCAGGATATACATGGCATTTCAACCCACAAGGTTTATCCCACTGATGGGTTACCCAACCAATGCGGGAGCTCTTACCTCCCGTTTTCACCCTTACCAGTAAACTGGCGGTAATTTTCTGTGACCCTATCTGTCATGTTAAAACATGCCCATCCGTTAGATGGTGTGGTGCACTGCGTTGTCCGGACTTTCCTCATCTCTTTTCAGAGCCGCGACAGAGCAATTTCCTAAACAAAGTTAGTAAAATTAATGACAAAAAGGGTATTCCCCTAATTCCCCTATTATTTCCCCTAATTCTATTTTTTAAACTTACTTTTCTTCTTAATTTAAAGGGAAAAAAATGAAACCTAACATTTATATAGGTAAAGAATTTATGGCAGCTAAAAACAGACTGCCCCTTGAAATCAAAAGGAAAGTAGAGGCCTTTTTTCCAAAATTTCAAGAAAATTCAAAGAGTAAAGCGATAGATTTTGAAAAAATTAAAACATTTAAAGATAAAAGTTTTAGGACTGTCAGAATAGACGATAATTACAGAGCCATTGTTTCTTTTCCAAATAAAGGAAATTATTTTTTTATGCTTTGGGTTGACAAACATGATGAAGCACATGCCTGGGCAGAAAATAAATATTTTGAATGGAACGATAACGTACATTCTTGGCAATTATATAAAAAAGAGGAAACTTTAGTTCCTGAAGTAGCTTTTGAAAAAAAAATCAAAAAGGATTTTCCTCATCCTTATGGAATAAACAGGGAGGATTTAATTCAATTGGGTGTACCTGATTCAGAATTAGATTCAATTTTAGAAATTGTATCTTTAGATAAGTTGGAAGCAAGAAAAGAATATCTGCCTGAATCAGCTTACGAAAAAATCTATTCCATTTTAAATGGAATAGATAAAAGAGAACTTTTAGCGCAAGTTATAGAGGGAAAATCAGCTTCAGAAATACCTGAAGAGCAGATGAAGTCTGCCAACAATTTACAACATTTTATACTACTTACAGATGATGAAGATTTACAGAAATTTCTTAAAGGTGAACTTGATAAGTGGCAATTTTTCCTTCATCCAGAACAAACAAAACTAGTAGAAACAGAATTTAAAGGACCAGTAAAAGTAACAGGAGGAGCAGGCACGGGAAAAACGGTTGCAGCCTTGCACAGATTTAGAAATTTAGTTAAAAATGGTCTCCGAGATGGCCATAGATTACTTTTTTGTACCTATACCAATGCCTTAGCAAAAAACATCAAAGCGCTGGTGGGAGAGCTAAATTTATCCTATAAAGGTTGTTATGATATTATGACAATTCATGCAATAGCTCATAAACTAGCTTCCGATATACCACATATCTCGAAATTAACAGAAAAAAATTATTTATCCGAGGATATTCAGATTAATGCAAATCAAATAAAATCCAGAAATTTAAAGATCTGGGAAGCAATACTGAATAATACCATGATAACTCCTGAATTTGCAGAAGAAGAATATCAAAAAGTTATTCTATTCCAACAGATTGAATCTAGAGACGTATATCTAAATACAAATCGAGAAGGTAGAGTTACTAAAATATCTCAGGAAACAAAAAACTTGTTTTGGGAAAAACATTTAATTTATAGAGAGGAAAAGAAAAAACAATATAAGCTGGAATCGGATGAGTTGTTTTATGAGTTGAATAAGCATTTTAGATCGAATAATCCAAAACCATACGCTCACCTCATTTTAGACGAGCTACAAGATTTATCAAATATTGAGCTCCGTTTTTTGAGATATATCGTAAAACCAGGGATTAATGATATGTTCATGGTTGGAGATCCATTACAGAAGGTTTATGATCGACATATTAATTTTTCGAGTTTAAAAATTTCTACTGTAGGAAGATCAAAACGATTATTAAGAAACTATAGAACAACTGAAGAAATAAGGAGAGATGCGGTAAAAATTATTCGAAGCGAACAATTTTCTGATTTTGGTGATTCAAGTGAAAAAATAGCTGGTTATTTTTCTATTGGTAAAGGACCGGAACCTACCTATATCCATTTTAAAACAAAAGAAGAAGAATTAAAGTATATAGAAATAAAATTAAAAGAATTATTAGAAAGTGATATGTATAATGAAGAAGACATCTGCATTTCTGCGCAAAAAAAAGATACCCTTCAGGAAATCCATACTTACTTTCTTAAGAAAGGTTATAAAATCAAAATGATTGAAAAAAACAATGAAATAAATGTGCCAGAATATCTAAACACTTCCACATTTCATAGTTTAAAAGGACTTGAATTCAAGGTAATTTTTTTAGTAGGATTAAATACCCAAAGTTTTTTGAGACCTAAGAAATATAATTCTGAATTAGAGAGGAAAGAAGCAGAAAAAAGGGATAAAGCATTACTATATGTAGCCATGACACGCGCAAAGATGTTACTTTATATATCGGGAAATGGTAATCAATCCCCCCTATTAAATCATTTATACCTAAATAACCAAAAAGCTTAAAAAGCTCTCAAGGTATCTCCATTGTTTCGCTGATATGGAATTTTCAAGAAATCGAGCGTACCAGGTTTAACTCTCAACATAAAACTATAAGTACCTCTTTGAGGCTGCCAATTGAAAGACATATCCCAACAATGTAAATCTCTAATAAAACCAAAGGAAGGATAAGATAAACCCTCTCTAACAAAATCGTAGCCAAAGTTACCCACACTGATAGCCCAATTGGGTGTTAATTTTATATCACCTCGGCAATTAATAGAATTAGTTTCAACCAGGAATCTAATAGCTCCATTTTCTTCTCTCCAGGTAAAATCAATATTATGTGAAATGGAAAAATTTTCAAAAAGGCTCAAAAAATCCTCTTCTACTGCATTCTCTAGAGGCATTTTACTCCCTCTATTAGGTTGTTCGCTCAGATTTGAAGGACTATTTTGAATGGGTCTTGAATTTCTGACATCTGTAACCACAGCCTCAGGTTTACCCTGAAATAAAGCACGAATTTTACCTACTGTCAAATTAGTAGAAATCCTCAAATTAGCTTGATCCAATCGTAAAGGTCTTCCCGTTTCTTTCCACCAAAATTTATTTATTCTTTCATTTCTTGCATTTTTCACGTATGGATCATAAATCATGGAGAAGGAAGCGGTTGTAGCTCCTTTGAAAAATCGTGCCGTAGTACTTACAAAAACAGGACTCCAACGAAGTGAATCTGCAGCAAAATTATAATTTCCAGTCAGAACAAGATTATCAATTAGATTTACTGTTTTGAGCGTAGAGTCTTTTTTCGGAGCAATTTTAGCTAATAAAATATTATTTAATGAATAACCAATGGCCATTTGTTTACCCGATTGAGGGGGTGAGCCATAAATGGATTGTTCAAAAGGAGTATAAACCTGATACCTATCAGCATATCTGGTATCGGTTAATAAGGTATCATAGAAAGGCCTGATATAATCAGGTGAATAATTGAAAGAAATAGTTGGTCTCACCTCATGTCTTAATCCGCGCAAAAATCCACTTTTAAACTGCAAAGTACTAAAAATTCGAGTATTTAGCCCAAAACCCATATCAAACGTTCTGTAGGACGCAAATCCTGGAATCGTATCAGTATTAATCCTTCCGTATTGAATGGTATCTGATAAAACTTGATAAGACGTTTTTGATTCATTATAAATGGTATCTCTTCGAATAGTGGGAGTTGGATCAAAATCTTTTCTTAATTGTTGCATTTGCCAGACTTCCCTATAATTGGCCGAAGGATTGAGATTAAAGAATCGCAAGATTTTAAATGAAGTACTAGCCTCAACGGCCTGATTAACACCAAATTTAGCATCACTTAAAGTTTTTGTTGAAAACAAGGTTGTATCTGTAGCTGAAAAGCTATTTCTAACTTCATTTCTATATCGCATAACGATGGCCTCATACCACTTTTCGGCACCAGAAGCTATTTTCCTCTTAAATGGATTAATTGATTGTGTTTGGAATCTAAAATCAGGAAAATTAATGGTAATCTCCTTATTTAAAAGATTTTGAGAATGATTAAATGAAACTGACCAGTTGTAGGGCTTATCCGTATAATTTTTATCGAATGACATATTAGAGTTTAGTTGTGTTTGTAGTACGGATGCTGCATCATTAAAAACCCTGTTTTGAAATCCATTTGTTTGAATATTAACACTTCCACCAAATCGGTTCGTTGGGTGAGCACCACTTTCTTGTCGATGCGACCATCGAATCTGGACTGAATTTTGAGGAGAAAAAAGGCCTGTCTGTAGATTTTCTGTTTTTCTGGAGTCAAAAGCCAGATTAAGAGAACCAGAATATTTGTATCTTTTTCTATAATCGGAGGAGGCACTAACTCCCCAAGTTCCTCTAAAATAAATATTTCCTCTCAATGCGAGATTATAATAATCATTTATAGGAAAAAACCAACCAATATCCCTTAAACCATAACCCCATTGTGGTGAGTATTCATAATCCCGGGGGAATAATAAACCTGTTGAAGATTTACTTTGAGGATTAATCGGAAAAAAACCAAATGGAAGCCATATTGGCGTTGGAATATCCATAATTTCTAACCTGGATGGACCAACAATAATTAATTTATTGGGAATAATCTTTTGTTTTGTACTTCTTATACCAAAATGAGGATGATCTGCGGTGCAAGTAGTAAAAATAGAATTGACACTAAATAAAACATCATTTTGAGTAGAATCAGGACCTGCAGTACGAATAAATTTTGCCTGTTCAGAATGAATAACAATATCATTTTGTTGAGAAGTACTTTGGAAAACCTTTCCTTTCTGGGTTTTAAAATTATATCTTAATTCGGCAGCTGAGATTTCTTGTTCTCCTTCTTTAAAGGTAGGGTTACTCTCTTTAGTCCCCGTACCTTTTGCCGATACAATACTATTATCCCAGTCAAGTTCAATATAACCTGCTTTTAACTCTACTTTTTCATAATTAACAACGGCCTCACCATAAAGAAAAAGTTTTTTGTTTTTATTATCTAAAATCATGGAATCCTTACAAGATGCATCAATAGGAGCGCTCAGGGAATCTTTGGAAAACCGGACATATTGTCTTTGAACTATCATCGTGTCAGGAATTGAATCTTGAGAAATTAAATAATTATCGGGAACTTGTGCAAAAAGAGAAAACAAGCCTGATAGGAAAAATAAAATTCCTAAAAAAGCATTTAGATTTAAGTAATAATTTTGTTTACTTTGCATCTTCATTAAACGGTCAATGACCGATTTTCCCGAAATACTTGAATGAACCCCTTTTCCTAAGAAAAATGCGCACAACGGGATATTTCATACTGTTATTTACTTTCCTTTCTCCTTTGCTAACGATTCAAAATCGTTATTTGTCTAAGTTTAACCATCATAATTCTCATTTTAAGGGCGAAGGTACTAAAGTTAAATCACAAGCCAAACCTCCATACCGTATAAAAACAGTAGTTATTGATCCAGGGCATGGTGGATTTGACCCAGGAACACATGGAATCAAAGTTAAGGAGAAAGATATAGTTCTTTCTGTTGGAAAAATTTTAAGAGATTTATTCGAAGAAAAATATCCTCAAATAAAAGTCATTATGACTAGGGACAAGGATATATTTATACCACTATATCAAAGAGCAAAAATTGCTAATGATGCAAATGCAGATTTATTTATTTCTATCCACGCCAATTTTATGCCAAAATCGTCTGTCACATGGGGAACTGAAACTTATGTAATGGGTTTGCATACTGCTGAATACAATCTTGACGTCGCAAAAAGGGAAAATTCAGCTATTTTACTTGAAGAAAATTATAAGAATAATTATGACTATGACCCAAATTCTCCGGAGAGCCACATTCTATTCTCCATGTATCAAAATGCTTTTTTAGATCAAAGTATTCAATTTGGTCAATTTGTCGAAAACCAATATGCAACTCATGCAAAAAGAAAAAGCAGAGGGGTGAAACAAGCAGGATTCGTTGTTTTAAAAGCAACCAGTATGCCAAGCGTTTTATTAGAAATCGGATTTTTGAGTAACAGGGAAGAAGAGGATTATTTAAAAACTTATGATGGTCAGCAAAAAATTGCAGAAAGTATATTTCAAGGCTTTACGTCTTATAAAAAGAAAATGGAACAGTTACCTGAAACGGTTGCTGAAGTTGCCAGTCAACCTTCCATCCATACAAACCAAACCATCTATCAGTTTTGGATACAAATAGCTGCAACTCCAAACCCTATTTCAAAAATGGACTCAATATGGAAAGATTCACCCTTTAAAATTGAACAATCAAAAGAAAATGGCTTATTCAAATATCGAACAGATTCTTTTAATAATATCAGAGAAGTTTTAAAGGCACGAGATAAAATGTTTGCAGCCGGTTTTCAAGATGCTTTTATCGTGGTAGATAAAAATGGAGAAAGAATAAGTCTCCATCAAGCTAAAAAAGAATTAGGTATCCCTTAAAGTTATCCCTATTGAAGTAGGATATTTGTATATTTGCGCCAATTATAAAGCGCAAAAAAAAAGCAAATGTCAAAAGAAATTAAAATAGCTCTTCTGGTTATAATCGCACTGGTAGTATCCATTTGGGGTTACAAATATATTATTGGAAAAAATCTTTTGAAAAAATCTAATGTATATTACGTTGATTATCAAAATGTAAATAGAATCAATATATCTACTCCAGTAAAATATTTAGGTTATCAGGTTGGATTTGTATCTGAGGTCACCCCAAATTTAGATAAAGGATTAATTAGATTAACCTTAGATTTAGATGAAAACATGGCTTTACCGAAAGGGAGTACCGCCAATATTCTTACCGAAACATTTATGGGAGGAGCCTCTATTATATTGACCATTCCTGGAGGTTGTTCAGGAAATTGTCTGCCTAGTGGATCCATTATTGGAGGTAAAAATTTAGGTATTCTCGGATCTATGGTCGATAAAGACGACCTTAAAACATACATTAACGTTTTCCAAGAGGGAATATCTGTATTATTAGATTCTCTAAGCAATCAAATGACTTCTGGTGATTCTGAAAGTAAAATGGGAAAAAGTATTGAAAATCTATCAAAAACTATTGACAATCTTGAATTGTTAACCCGTCAGATAAATGGTATAATGAGTGTTTCTGGAAAGAATATCAATCAAAGTATGTCGAGTTTGTCTTCCATACTAAAAAATATTGAGACTAATAATCAGGAAATAAGCAATTTACTTGGAAACGTATCTGATATATCAAAGCAAATTAAAGATGGGGACGCAAAAAAATCAATGGAGGCCATAAATACAACTTTAACAGGTTTACAGATGACATTGAAATCGGCAGACACTACCTTTTCAGGACTTAACAGCATCATTGCCAATGTTAATGCGGGAAATGGTAGTTTAGGAAAATTAGTTAAAGATGACGAGTTAGTTACTGATATCCAGGATTTAAGTAAACATCTTGACTCTTTGCTTTTAGATTTAAAGGATAGACCATACCGTTACATTCCGTTAAAAAGCCAGAAAAAAACGGAAAGAATAGATCGCCAAAAGGTTGCGAATTAATATTCAAATTGAAGTTTCGCCAAGCTGGAATATAACCCATTTTCATTTTGAAGAAGACTTTGGTGAGTACCTTTTTCCAGGATAGTACCATTTTCCAAAACATAAATTTGATCCACATCTTTAATAGTTGCCAATCGATGCGCAATTATTAAAGATGTCCTTCCTACCATTAAAACCTGCAAGGCTTCCTGGACTAGTCTTTCCGACTCTGAATCGAGAGAAGAAGTAGCTTCATCAAGGATTAATATGGCGGGATCTTTTAAAATCGCTCTGGCAATTGCTACCCTTTGTTTTTGACCTCCGGACAATTTAACTCCTCGTTCACCGACAATGGTCTCCATTTTAAATGGAAAACTATCAATAAATTCCCATGCATTTGCTTTAACGGCCGCTTCCAGGATATCTTCATCTGTAGCAGAAGGAAATCCATAAGCAATATTCTCTTTAATGGTACCTCCAAACAACATAACATCCTGAGGAACAATAGCCATATTACCTCGTAAATCAAATAAATCATATTGATTTATAGGTAGGTCATCAACGAAAATTGAACCCGCATCAGGTTTATAAAATTGCATTAAAAGTTGTGTAAGGGTAGATTTTCCAGCGCCACTCATACCAACTAAAGCAATTCTTTCTCCAGGCTTAATATTTAAATCGATTCCATTTAAAACCCTTTTCTCAGGACGACCAGGATAAGAGAAGAAAACCTGTTTGAAATCTACTTTTCCAAAAAATCTTTTACTTACTGGCAATCTTGAAGATTCAATATTCCGTTCAACTGACATTTGTAAAATATCCACAATTCTTTCTCCAGCGCCTAAAGCAGTCAATAATTCCGTATAAAAAGTGCCTAGACTGGCAATGGCGCCGCCAATAATCCCAGTGAAAATGATAAAATTAACCAGGTCACCCTTGACCATTAAACCATTTTCAACCATTAAAGCAGCTTGCCACATAATAAAGAAAAGTGCCCCAAACATTACAAAAACAATAAAGGAAGCAAAAAGACCTCTCATAGTTGCACCTTTAAGGGCAAGAGAAACCACCTTATTTAAGTGGGTTGCATATCTGTTTAATTCAAACCACTCATTTGTATAAGCTTTAACAGTTCTAATATTTTGCATCGTTTCTTCAACAACTACATTTGTATGTGCCAATTCATCTTGTCGCTCTTTGGTGAATTTTCTTATATATTTTCCAAAATACATTGCAGCGAAAACAACAAGAGGAAAAGTACCTAACATAATAAGGGCAAGTCGGGGCATAGCAAAAATAATGAATGCAATACCCCCAACCAGAATGATAATTTGCCTCAAAAATTCAGCAACCGTTGTAGCTAAAGCTCCTTGTATTTGAGTAACATCATTAGTAATTCTACTAGTAAGTTCACCTACTCTTTGCTCCTCAATCCATGGGATAGGAAGAGAAATCATATTTTTAAATAAATCTTTTCTTAAGGTAGCCATACTTTTTTCACTCACGATTGCAAATAATCTAATTCTAAAATATGACAAAATACTTTGAAAGGCTAACAATAAAAGAATGGATAAAAACAGCTGATTTAAATTAATCGGATAGGTTGGTTTTTTATCTAATATATTGAAAACTTCTCCGGGAAGTTTCATGATAACTAAAAAAAGAATACTACCTGCACTTAACACTAGCATTCCCAAAATGAAAAGAAGTCGATAAGGAATTAAGTAGCGGAAAATATAACCGTTTTTTCTAAACTTCTCCTTTGAAAATTTTGGTTTAACCTTATTTTCACTTTCATTTTTATTGACAGACATAACAATTTTTTACTTTCTCAAAGCAACCTTAACACCTAAACATGGCATTTAGATTAAAAAAAATAAATATTACCCATTATATTTGAAACTTAGTTATATCAATTATTTGATAATCAACGTTTACTTTTGAATTAAATACTTTGAAAATGAGATTCATTTTTCTTTTTTTGATTTTAGTGCCTCTAGTATTAAAAAGTCAGTCTTCCTCATTGGAAGTTGGAATAACGGGAGGTACCACATTATATAGCGGAGATTTATCGGGGAAATTATCTGATTATACCAGTCGTGACTTAGGATATACAGGAGGCATTTTCATTAAAAATAATTTTAGCAAACATTTTGGACTTAGATTAGCGTTACAAATAGCCAATATAAAAGGAGACGAATTGAATAGGCGCATCCCCTTAGCAAGAGCTTTAAATTTTTATAATAATTTAAAACAGGCTTATTTATTAGGAGAATGGAGAATTATAAACTTAGCTATAGCCAGAGAGAGTATGATTATTTCTCCTTTTTTGTCAGGGGGTGCAACGATACAACTTTCAGAACCTTACTTTAGAGATTTGACTTATGGAAATATTCCTCTTAGAATGTTAGGTACAGAAGGACAAGGAATTGCAGGTTACCCAGATTTTTATAAACCATTCGTTTTCAGTTTACCTGCAGGTGCAGGAATATCAATAACCATTAAAAATAAATATACAATAACTACTGAAATTATTGGAAACAGAGTATTTGGCGATTATATTGACGATGTTTCATCTGCACCCGTAGTAATGAATGATTTATTAGCTAATCCAAGAGGTTCAAGTTTAGCTTTAAATGCCTACATTAGTAATCCTGTTTTATATCCTAATCCTTCCGATATTCCTTATGCCCGAGGAGGACCAGCAGTAGACTGGTACTATTTAATTCAATTTACTCTGGGATACCGATTGTTGGAAGGAGGAACGACACGAAATGGGAGAAAAGGAAGCTTACATTGTCCTACTTTTTAATTTATTTGAGATAAAAAGACTTAGAATTTGTAAAAAAGGCAAAAATGAGGTACAAAGTTTAATTGAAATTAAAAACTAATACATGAAGTATGATTATATTTGTCCGCACTCAAAACATAGAATAAAATGGCACAATTAAATTTTGGAGGATCCTTAGAAAACGTAGTTACACGGGAGGAATTCTCTTTAGAAAAAGCGCAGGATATCCTTCAAGATGAAGTTATTGCGATCATAGGTTATGGGGTACAAGGACCTGGACAGGCACTAAACTTGAGAGATAATGGCTTTAATGTGATTGTAGGACAAAGATTTCCTTCTCCAACGTGGGACAAAGCTTTAGCCGACGGTTGGGTACCTGGAGAAACATTATTCTCTATTGATGAAGCTGTGGAAAAAGGCACAATCATTCAATATTTATTATCTGATGCTGCTCAAATTGCAGCATGGCCACAAATAAAAGCTAAATTAACACCGGGTAAGGCTCTTTATTTCTCTCACGGATTCGGAATTACCTATAAAGAAAGAACCGGTATTATACCTCCAGCTGATGTAGATGTTATATTAGTTGCACCAAAAGGAAGTGGAACCTCTTTAAGAAGATTATTTTTAGCAGGACGAGGTTTAAATTCAAGTTATGCTATTTTCCAGGATGCAACTGGTAAAGCTTTTGAAAGAGTGGTTGCTTTGGGCATTGGCATTGGATCTGGATATCTTTTTGAAACTACTTTTCAAAAGGAAGTTTATAGCGATTTAACTGGTGAAAGAGGTACATTAATGGGTTGTATCCAAGGTATTTTTGCTGCTCAATATGAAGTTTTACGCAAAAATGGACATAGTCCTTCAGAAGCCTTTAATGAAACAGTAGAAGAATTAACTCAATCTTTAATGCCACTGGTTGCAGAAAATGGAATGGACTGGATGTATGCCAATTGCAGCACTACCGCACAAAGAGGTGCATTGGATTGGTGGAAAAAATTCAGAGATGCAGTAAAACCTGTTTTTGAAGAATTATATACGAGTGTTGCTACGGGTAACGAAGCACAACTTTCTATAAACTCAAACAGCCAGCCTGACTATAGAGCAAAACTTGAAGTTGAACTTAAAGAATTAAGAGATAGTGAAATGTGGCAAGCAGGAAAAACCGTTAGAAGCCTCCGTCCTGAAGCGGGTAAAGAATAATTTTTTCTAAACTGTATTGAAAAAGAGGTATTTTCGGTCTTCGACAGTACCTCTTTTTTTATCTATATATCTTTAATATGGTCGAAACAGCGAATATCAGTCTTGACAATATTGTAGAAGCAGCAAAAAGACTATCGGGAGTTGCAGATATAACCGCACTTCAGTTAAATGCTAATTTATCAGAGCAGTACCAATGTAATATTCTTTTGAAAAGAGAGGATTTGCAAGTAGTCAGATCCTATAAAATCAGAGGTGCTTACAATAAAATGTCCAGTTTATCAAAAGAAATTTTGAATCAGGGTGTCGTTTGTGCAAGTGCTGGAAACCATGCACAAGGGTTTGCTTTCGCTTGTCAAAAATTAGGTGTCCACGGTAAAATTTACATGCCTTCAGTTACACCTCAGCAAAAGGTTACAAAAGTTAAGAAATTTGGTAAAGACTGGATAGAAATTGTTTTAGTAGGTGATACTTTTGATGATGCTTTTCAGGAGGCAATAGCCTATTCCGAGGCAACTGGAAAAGCTTTTATTCATCCCTTTAATGATCTTAAAATTATAGAAGGTCAAGGAACCGTCGCCTTAGAAATAATTAACCAATACCCTCATGAAATAGATTATCTCATCGCACCTATTGGGGGTGGTGGATTAATAGCTGGTTGTGGCATTGTTTTTAAGGCCTTAAGTCCCAAAACAAAAATCATTGGGGTTGAACCAGCTGGTGCACCTGCAATGTATGAATCTCTTATACAGGATAAAGTAATCACCTTATCCCATATTGATAATTTTGTAGATGGTGCTGCAGTAAAAAAAGTAGGTGAAATAAATTTTCCCATCATAAAAAATACCATTTCTAAGGTTATTTTAGTTGATGAAGGAAAAGTCTGCCATACTTTACTTCAGTTATATAATGACGAAGGATTTGTTGTAGAACCAGCAGGCACCCTTTCTATTGCTGCTTTAGACGATTTAAAAGAAGAAATAAAGGGAAAAACGGTTGTTTGTATTGTTAGCGGAAGCAATAATGATATCACAAGAACTGAAGAAATCAGGGAACGTGCCCTTCTATACAATGGATTGAAACATTATTTTGTTATACGGTTTCCACAACGTGCTGGCGCCTTAAGAGAATTTCTGAATCATGTTTTGGGTCCAAATGACGATATTACCCATTTCGAATATACGAAGAAAAATAATCGAGAATTAGGACCAGCCTTAGTGGGCATTCAGGTCAAATGCAAGGAAGATTACGAATCTCTTTTACAAAGGATGACCGAAAATGGCCTTCAATTCCAATCCATGAATGAAAGTAAAATGTTATACGATTTACTCATTTAAATATTAAAGTCTGGTTTCACCAAGATTCAATAGAATGTGGAATTGATCCTCAGTAAGGGGCATCACACTCAATCTGCTTTGCTTTATCAAGCCAATATCTTGTAGTTCAGGGTGTTGTTTTATTTCCTTTAAAGTAACAAATCTATTAAAAGGTTTTACTGGAACTATGTCTATAGCAGACCAATCGCCTTTTTCAGCTGTAGGATCAGGGTATGCTGTATGTAAAACTTTAGCAATTCCTACAATTTCTAATCCTTCATTACTATGATAAAATAAAAGTAAATCATCTTTCACCATAGCACGCAAGAAATTACGTGCACCGTAATTACGGACGCCATCCCACATAGAAAATCCATCTCGAATTAAATCTGAGAAACTAAAAACAAAAGGTTCAGATTTTATTAGCCAAAAAGACATTGATAACAAATTAAAGATTGAATAAGACAGGTAAAAAACGATCAAAACCTTCCTCTAAAGGAAGAATAACTGGAATATTAAATTGAGCAAAATATTGATTTTTAAAAAAAACAGCTTCTTCTGATGTACAATCCTGAGTATTGAGAGCGATTCCAATTACTGTCGCCCCATATGCTTTTATGAGCATAATTTCAGAGGCCAGCGAATGAATTTCACCCCATGTTGGATCATCATCATAATAAAATCTTTTAGGTGCATGAACAAGAATAGCATACTTTGCTTTCCCACTAACAAAAAACTCAGCACCACATGGTCCACTTGGATTTCTCAAAGCAGATTGACCCTCTAAAAGTATAAAATCAGGATTTTCATTTTTAAAACAATTAAAGATAGCGTCTTCAAGTTCACCTGAAACAAAATCATTAAGGGTAGAGTCAAAAATAAAACCATATTTCCCACCTTGCAACCAGCCTGTTTGACCTGTATAAATCATTTCGGCTTTCTTTCCATTATTTTTTAATGCCTCTGTTAAAAGTCGGGCTGTTGTTCTTTTGCCAACGGCACAATCCGTTCCAATAACTGCAATAACGGGACAGGAAACCTGATTAACCCGACCTGTCCAAAAGCTTAAATCCTTTCTGCTTTTTGGTTTTCTAACATCTTTTAAATAGGCATTATGTTGTGTTGCAAGATCGACAAAATGAGGTTTTTCTGACAAAAACTCATGTAACCCATTCACTAAAGACAATCCATTTTTCAAACATTCAATTAAAATTATTTCTAAATCAATAGGGATGACCCCGCCATGAGTAGCAATACCTATTATGGCTACTGAAGCATCAGGAAATGAATGAACAGCCTCATGAACAGAAGCTAATATTGGAATATTTCTCGGGATACCATCTAACTTTTCCCCAGCATCTACTCCATAATTCTTACTATCCACTACCGCCAATATTTCGAACCTTTGGGTTCCTCGTATCAAGCCGTGAGCAGTCTTGGCATCAAGCTTATCAAAAGTATTCAGTGTTAAAATAATGGCCTTTTCTCTATGTGTTATCACTTTATTATAAATTATACTAAAAATTAAAAGTACGATTAAAAGGTAAAAATAAGGTTTAAATCACTTTTTTAAAATCTAATAGGACATCTAATTTTTAAAGTATGCTAATAAACACATAAACTTTGAACAAATGTATTTAATGGAAAGAATCTAATATTTTTTAAAAATTATGCTTACTTTAGGCCCATTAAACCCTGTAAACATTGAATTTTCAAATGATGAATCTACTTTATCTCTTAAAAACTCCTTTTTTAGTGCTTGGTGTGCTATTTATGGGTCAATTTACTATGCTGTTTCAAAATGAACCACCTAAGGTTTTAATTTTTAGTAAAACGGCAGGTTTCGTGCATGAATCTATTCCAGATGGTATTGCTGCTATTAAGAAATTGGGAGCTGCCAATGGATTTACCGTTGATGTGACCAATGATGCTACCAAAATAAATGAAGAAAATCTTTCTCAATACGATGCAGTTATTTGGTTAAGCACTACGGGTGATGTTCTAAACAATTACCAGGAAGCTGATTTCGAGAGATACATTCAGGCTGGAGGAGGATATGTTGGGGTTCACGCAGCTGCTGACACAGAGTATGAATGGGGCTGGTATAACAGACTTGCAGGGGGACAATTTTTAGACCACCCAGGTATTAATGATCCCCATCCCAATGTACAAAAAGGGAAAGTTCAGGTAACTGATAAAACACATATTTCAACGAATAATCTTCCTGATATCTGGGAAAGAACAGATGAATGGTATAGCTACAAAAAATTATATCCCAATCTTAATATCTTAATGAAATTAGATGAAAGTAGCTACCAGGGTGGTTTCAAAATGGGTAATCACCCGATTGCATGGTTTCATGAATTTGACGGTGGTAGGGCTTTTTATACAGCAGGAGGTCATACGAAAGAATCTTTTAGCGAGGAGTTGTTTCTAAACCACTTATTAGGTGGAATTAAATATGCTATTGGCGATAATAAGCCATTAAATTATGGCAAAGCAAAAACAAAAAGAGTTCCAGAAGAGAATAGATTCGAGAAAAAATTATTGGTAAATGGTGGGTTTACAGAACCAACTGAAATGACTATTCTCCCCAATTTTGATATTCTTATTTCACAAAGAAGGGGCGAAATTTTATTATATAAAAATGGAAGTGATGTAGCCAATGAGATTGTTAAATTAGATGTTTATTGGAAAACCGAGACCCCTGGCGTGAATGCAGAAGAAGGATTAATGGGTATTCAAAAAGATCCTGATTATGCATCCAATGGATATGTTTATGTTTATTATGCCCCTTCAGGTGAAAAATCTGTAAACAGGCTATCCAGGTTTACGTTTAAAAACGATAAATGGGATATGGGGTCTGAGAAAATTATTTTGGAAGTTAACTCTCAACGAAATATTTGTTGCCACACCGGAGGTTCTATCGCCTTCGATAAAAATGGATTATTGTACCTTTCCACAGGTGATAATTCCACTCCGTTTAATCAACCTAACGAAAAACTGGTTTTACGCGGGTTTGCTCCTTTAGATGACAGACCAGGTTTTGAACAATACGATGCCAGAAGAGCCTCTGGAAACAGTAATGATTTAAGAGGGAAAATTTTACGTATTAAAGTAAATGCAGATGGAACTTACGATATTCCTGAAGGAAATCTTTATCCGGTAGGTACGCCAAAGACCAGACCTGAAATATATGTTCAGGGGAATAGAAATCCATACAGAATTTCTATCGATCAAAAAAATGGATATTTATATTGGGGAGAAGTGGGACCAGACTCCAATGTCGATAGTTTAAAAACCAGGGGTCCAAGAGGTTATGACGAAGTAAATCAAGCCAGAAAAGCAGGTAATTTTGGTTGGCCCTATTTCGTTGGAAACAACTATGCTTATGCAGAATATAATTTTATTACTGGAGAAACAGGAATAACCTTTGATCCTAAAAAACCAGTAAATAACTCTAGAAATAACACGGGTATCAGAGAATTACCCCCAGCACAAC
This sequence comes from Bacteroidota bacterium, assembly GCA_041159865.1. GTDB lineage: Bacteria > Bacteroidota > Bacteroidia > Chitinophagales > Saprospiraceae > BJGN01. The sequence continues at coordinate 15,684 of JBEAXK010000121.1, read as the reverse complement.
CTGCCTTCATATGGTATCCATATGAAGCTTCACCTGATTTTCCATCCGTTGGTACAGGGGGTAGAAATGCAATGGCTGGACCTGTATATTACAGTGATATGTACCCTGAAGCCACAAGGTATCCATCTTATTATGATGGTAAATTTTTTCCTTACGAATGGATCAGAGGTTGGATCAAAGCTGTAACAATGCTTCCAAATGGTGATTTCGATAAAATGGAGCCATTTATGGGATCTACTAAATTTAATGCACTCATTGATTTAGAAATTGGTCCAGATGGACGGTTTTATGCGCTAGAATATGGTAATGGCTGGTTTGCAAAAAATATGGATGCCGCATTATCAAGAATCGATTATAACGCAGGCAACAGATCTCCTGTGGTAAAAAATATAAAAGTGGACAAAACATCTGGCGCATTACCTTTTGTTGCTACTTTTTCCGTTACTTCAAGTGATCCTGAAAACGATGCTTTAACCTATTCCTGGGACTTAGGTAATGGACAAACCATTGAAACAAAAGTCCCTACTTTAACCTATACTTTCAAAGAAATTGGAGATTATGATGTTCAGGTAAAGGTAAGTGACACAGGAAATTTATCAGCAAAAAGCGGACTTATATCTGTTTATGCAGGTAATATTGCACCCGAGGTCTCCATTGATGTATTAAGTAATAAAACCTTTTATTTCCCCGATAAACCAGTTGAATATTCTGTGAATATTAAGGATGCGGATGATAAAAAAGCATCTAAAAATATCTCATCCCTTTATGTTTCAGCTGACTATGTTTCAGGATTAGATCAGGCTGAAGCTTCAAAGGGACATTTAATTGTTGCTGATGCTATTATTGGAAAAAGTATTGTAAATACCTTAACCTGTATTACATGTCATAAAACGGATGAACCTTCTATTGGACCATCATTTACAGATATTGCTAAAAAATATAGGCGTACTCCCAATATAACAACCTATTTGTTGAATAAAATCCAAAAAGGTGGTTCAGGTGTTTGGGGTGAAACAGTTATGCCTGCTAATTCAGAACTAAAGAATGATGATGCTCAGAAAATCATTTCTTATATCCTATCACTTGGACAAAAGGAAGGTCCAAAGCCCTCCTTACCTGCTAAAGGAAATGTATTAAATCCTTTATTGGGCAAAACTTATAGTGAAAGTGGCATGTTTGTATTAAATGCCAGCTTTACGGACAGAGGTGGGAAAGAATCTAAACCCTTAAGTGGAAATGGATCTGTCGTTTTAAAAAGCCCTAAAATTGGGATGGATCAGGCAAAAAATCTCAATGGATTTAGTATCATGAAATATGGTGGTCAAACCCTGATGTTGTTTCCTTCAACAGAAGCATCTTTTGCTTTTGAAAACCTCGATTTAACCCAAATCGTTACTTTGCAAATTGCAGGTGCAGGACAAGAATCAAGTAAAAATGGATATACTATTGAGGCTCGATTAGATAGTCCTACCGGAAAAGTAATAGGAAATACTTCTTTTAAGTTAGCATCGAATGGAAATAAACCACCCTTCTTTGGTACTGCTGAAATGAAAATATCCCCTGTTACAGATAAGAAAAAACACCACGTTTTCTTTGTTACAAAACCAATAAAGGAGGGTGAACCTTCTGCTGCCTTAGTGAATATTGAATTTAAAACAGAATAATTAACTTTATTCTTAAGTAAAAAAAGCCATTAGATTATGTTCTAATGGCTTTTTTTTTGTTTAAGGTTTTTGCCAGGGAATTTTGCCGGCTTTTTGTATGTGTTGCATCAGACGTTTATTCAAGTCAGCATATATTTTTGCGTTTTCATTTATAACATTTAATTTTTCGAAAGGATCTGACTTTAAATTAAACAGTTCCATGGGTGAACCAGGTTTATTCCTTACTAATTTCCAGTCACCATATCTTAACGCATAACTGCAAGAACCATTATAGGCGTTTCCTCCCTCTCTTCGAGTAAAATAAAAAGGTCGAATTTCTTCTTTAAAGAAATCCTGGTTTTTCAATTCACCCAGCATACTTTTACTCTCCAAAACAGTATCAGGATTTAACCTGGCAACCTCTAATAATGTAGGAAATAAATCCATGGATAACCAATTTGTATTTGAAATACCTCTCTTTTTAATTTTAGAAGGCCATGATATACAGGTAGGAACTCTTAAACCACCCTCATACATACTTTGTTTTCCATCTCTAAAGGGACCATTATTTGCCAGATCCGGTAAATGTCCACCATTATCACTTGTGAAAATGATGATTGTATTTTCATACATACCTTGTTCTTTTAAAGTGTGAATAACATCCCCTATCCTATCATCCAGATGTTCAATAAAGGCAACTAGGTTAGCTCTTTTTTCTGGCAATTGAGGCTCTCTTTTTTTAACTTTTTCCAACCATTCTTTTGGTGGCTGGACTGGAAAATGAGGTGCATTATAAGCCAGATATAAAAAGAATGGCTCCTTTGATTGCTTCTTCTCTTTAATATAATCAATTGACCAATCAGTAAATAAATCGGTAGCATGTCCTTTTGGATCAATAACATCCTTATTTCTCCTCATGTAATTAATATCATGGCGTCTATGTAACCAATAATCATCCATCATATCACCTAACCAGCCATGAAAATAGTCAAATCCCTTTTCATTGGGTAAATTGGGAGAGGTTAATCCCAGATGCCATTTCCCAATAATTCCTGTATGATAACCTGCCTTTTTCAAGTACTGAGGCAGCAACTTTACGGTAGGATCTAAATATCCCCAATTATCCTCCGGAAAGGTACGAATCACACCAGGAACACCTACATAATCGGGATAAGTACCTGAAAGTAAAGAAGCTCGTGTTGGAGAACAAACCGTACAATTGGCATAAAACTGATCGAATCTCATGCCATTGGAGGCAATGGAATCAATATTTGGGGTGTTTATGTCTTTTGTTCCGTAATATGAAACATCGTGAAGCCCCTGATCATCCGTTAAAATCAGCAGAATATTAGGCAATGCTTCTTTTTCAATCTTCTTTTCTTTAAGGGTAGACAATAAGATGGCGCTTAAACAAATAAGGAAAAAATATCTCATTTCAGGTAGATTTTAGTATAAATATACAGTATAATCAGCCAAAAGCAGCTCTTTTATAAGACTTATGGCAGATTCTAAGAAGCAAATATTGGAGAGATTAAAATGGGAATCCTTCTTTAATTTTAGTATTTTAGCTTTGTTTAATGGTATTCATTTTCAGATAAATTACTATGAATAAATATGTTTTCGGTATAGATTTTGGTACTGATTCAGTCCGTTCACTGCTGGTAAATGCACTGAATGGAGATGAAATAGCCACCTCCGTTTTTTATTATCCGCGTTGGAAAAATCAGCTTTTTTGTCAGCCAGGTTTGAACCAGTTTCGACAACATCCGCTTGATTATCTGGAAGGTTTAACCTATACCATTAAAGCTTGTCTTCAAGGACTTAGTGAAGAAATTATTAAAAATATAAAGAGTATTTCCATAGATACAACAGGTTCAACGCCTATTGCCGTTGATGAATCAGGTACACCACTTTCGTTACTTCCCGAATTTGCTGATAATCCAAATGCCATGTTTATCTTATGGAAAGATCATACCAGTATTGAGGAAGCGGAGGCTATCAATTATTATAACAGACAAAGTAATACAAATTATTTGAGATATGTTGGCGGGATATATTCCTCCGAATGGTTTTGGGCAAAACTACTACATATTTTAAAAATAGATGAAAAAGTAAGGTCTAAGATAGCCAGTTTTGTGGAACATTGTGACTGGATGCCTTTTGTATTAACAGGTGGAAAAAACTTGAAAGATTTAAAACGAGGCATTTGTGCAGCTGGTCATAAAGCGTTATGGTCAGAATCATTTAGTGGTTATCCGCCAAATGAATTCTTTAAAGCAATTGATCCACTATTGGATGGATTTACGGAGAATTTGTCTAAAAAAACCTATACAACTGATTGTTCAGCAGGTATTATCTCAAAAGAATGGTCGGAAAAATTAGGCCTTCCTCTTGATGTAACCATCGGCATTGGTGCTTTTGACGCCCATGTTGGTGCTGTTGGAGGCCAGATAGAACCATTTTTTCTAAGTAAAGTAATGGGCACATCCACTTGTGATATGATGGTTGTTTCATCTCAAGACTTGAATAATAAGTGTGTTAAAGGAATTTGCGGACAGGTAATGGGGTCCATTATTCCTGGCTTATACGGTCTGGAAGCTGGCCAATCTGCATTTGGTGATGTATATGCCTGGTTTAAAAACATGCTACTCAAGCCGTCCATACAAATTATTGAAGAATCTGACATTTTATCCACAGATCAGAAGAGGGCATTAATACAATCCCTAGATTCAAATTTTATAAATAAACTGTCACTACAAGCCAATGAATTACCCTTAGAAAAAACATCGGCTCTAGCTATTGACTGGTTAAATGGACGAAGAACACCTGATGCAAACCAAAGTCTGGAGGGAGCAATTACCCATTTAAATTTAGGTTCCGATGCTGTACAAATTTTCCATGCATTCGTTGAAGCGACCTGTTTTGGAGCAAAAGCAATTGTTGAACGTTTCAGAAGTGAAGGAATTTCGGTTAAAGGAATCATTGGTTTAGGAGGTGTAGCAAAAAAATCGACATTTATCATGCAAATGATGTCTGATGTCTTAAACATGCCAATAAAAATTCATAAAAGTGAGCAAACCTGTGCTTTAGGTGCTGCCATGTTTGCAGCTACTGCCGCTGGAATATATTCAAATATTGAACATGCTATGTTAGCGATGGGCCCAGGATTTGAAACAGAATATTTCCCAAATAAGGAAAAAACAGTTATTTATCATAAAAGATACTTAAAATATCAAAAATTAGGTGCATTTTTAGAAAATCAACCTTAAATACATGGGATTATATAGTGATTTAAAGAAGGAAGCCTATAGAGCGAATATGCAATTACCCGCCTTAGGCCTGGTTCTTTTTACCTTTGGAAATGTGAGTGTGTCCGATAGAAAAAAAGGTGTATTCGCCATAAAACCAAGTGGAATACCTTATGAGGAGTTAACCCCAAAAAAAATGGTGATTGTAGATTTCGATGGTCAAATTATAGAAGGAAAATACAGGCCTTCTTCTGATACCCAAACACATGCTGTACTATATAAATACTGGCAAAATATTGGCAGTATTGTACATACACATTCTACTTATGCAACAGCCTGGGCTCAAGCACAGAGAGAAATACCCATTTATGGAACAACGCATGCAGATCATTTAACAGTTAATATACCCTCGGCACCTCCTATGGATGACGAAATGATTCATGGCAATTATGAGTATGAAACCGGATTTCAAATAATGAATCATTTCAATGATTCAAAATTGAATTATGAAGAAGTTGAGATGATTTTGGTTGGAAATCATGCTCCTTTTACCTGGGGGAAAAATGCAAAAAAAGCGGTATATAATGCTGCTGTTTTAGAAGAAATAGCTAAAATGGCCTGGTTAACAGAACAAATTAATCCAAAAAGTCCCTTGTTAAAAACCTCATTGATTCAAAAACACTATGAGAGAAAACATGGACCAGATTCCTATTATGGACAAGAAAAATAGTAACATGCAAAATTTGGAAAATTTAGAAATATGGTTCATTACTGGAAGTCAACATTTATATGGCCAAGAAACACTGGAAAAAGTTGAGAAAAATGCACAAACCATTGCTAATTCCCTTTCAAATAATGAGAATATACCAGTAAAAATTTTATTTAAACCTATTCTTAAAACGACGGAAGAAATTTACAACCTAATCCTCGAGGTAAATTATAATCGAAATTGTATAGGTATCATCACATGGATGCATACTTTTTCACCTTCAAAAATGTGGATTAACGGCTTACAGATTTTACAGAAACCATTATGCCACCTCCATACTCAATTCAATCGTGATATCCCATGGAAAGAAATTGACATGGATTTTATGAATCTAAATCAATCAGCACATGGAGACCGTGAATTTGGATACATTCTCTCTCGAATGAAAATACCTCGAAAGGTAATTGTGGGACATTGGAAAAATGAGCGTGTATCCGATCAATTAAATGACTGGAGCAGGGCAATATTAGGTTGGCACGATCTTCAGAATGCCCAATTTGTGCGTTTTGGTGATAATATGAGGCAAGTGGCTGTTACCGAAGGAGATAAAGTGGAGGCCCAAATAAAGTTTGGTTTTCATGTAAATACTCATGGTATTGGTGATTTAGTTTCTGAAATCGAACAGGTTAGACAATCGGAAATAGACGATTTATGTGAAGTTTACAAAAATGAATATCATTTATCAAAATCACTGGAAAAAGAAGGTATTCTTTACCAATCACTCAGAGAGGCTGCAAAAATAGAGTTAGGATTAACTTATTTTTTGACTAAGGGACATTATAAGGGGTTTACAACCACTTTTGAAGATTTACATGGATTGACACAACTGCCAGGCATAGCGGTTCAGCGTTTAATGCAAAAAGGATTTGGATTTGGCGCTGAAGGTGATTGGAAAACGGCAGCCCTATTACGGGCAATGAAAACCATGGGTCTTGGATTAGCAGGTGGAAATTCTTTTATGGAAGATTACACTTATCATTTTGAGCCTAATAATGAAATGGTATTAGGTGCACACATGTTGGAAATTTGTCCTAGTATTGCTCATGAAAAGGCCTCTTGTGAAATACATCCCTTAGGTATCGGTGGAAAATCTGATCCAGTCAGACTAGTTTTCAATGTCATTGGAGGAAAAGCGTTGAATGCATCTCTGATAGATCTTGGTCATAGATTCCGTCTTCTAGTAAATGAAGTGGAAGCCGTTACTCCCCTTCATACATTACCCAATCTACCCGTCGCCAGAGTATTATGGAAGCCTTTACCCAATATGGAAATGGCTTGCACTGCATGGTTACTGGCTGGAGGCGCTCACCACACAGTTTATAGCCAAAATATAAGTACAAAAATATTACAGGATTTTGCACAAATAGCCGGAATAGAACTCACTTTAATTCATAAGGAAATGGGGAATATTAATCAATTTAAAAATGAACTAAAGCAAAATGAAATTGCCTTTAAATAGGCATTTTTAAAATCTATTAAGAGAGGAAAGGATTTTCAGATTTATTAACCCCAAACTTTTACTCGTTATATAGAAATACCCCGTTGCCTTTAAAGAAATATAATTGTCAGGTATTTCAATGATTGATTAAAATATAAAGCGCCTTAAAAATATAAATCTTCAAGGCGCTTTATGTTGTGATTCCGACAGGATTCGAACCTGTGACCTACGGATTAGAAGTCAGTTGCTCTATCCAGCTGAGCTACGGAACCAATTGAGGGTGCAAAAATACAATAATTTTATAATTTTCACAATTTTTAGGGTGAAATTATGAGTACATTTTAGCTGATTCTATCCTTTTAAAGGCAACCCCTCATTTAATTACCTCGTTAATATACTAAAATTAAACCATGAAAAGTCCTTTGTTTTTAACATTATCAGTAGTATTCATCTTTTTATCTTGTAATAAAGGCATTGATGACCCACAGGTTACCCCAACAAACCCTTGTTCTACGGTAACATTCAAAACCGACATCTCCCCTATTATTATACAGACATGTGCTATTAAATCGTGTCATGTATCCGGGACTGGATTAGGTGATTATACAAATTATACAGGACTTGGAAAGGAAGCAACCAATGGAAGTTTTAAAAAAGAGGTCATAATGAATAAATCAATGCCCCCAAGAAATTCCAACGGACCAACCAGTTTAACAGCAGCACAATTAGAAAAATTCACCTGTTGGATTAATGCCGGGGCACCGAATAATTGAAAATTTCAATATTAAATTCCTATTTTCGTTAGCATTACAGTTTAAATAACCTAAACGAAAATAGGAATGAGATATTTTTTTATTTTTGTAAGCATCCTTCTGCAACAAGAGGTTCATGCTCAGAAAATGAAGTCCCCAAACATCATTTACATTTTAGCTGATGATTTAGGATATGGAGATTTAGGTGTTTATGGACAAGAAAAAATTGAAACACCTCATATTGATGCCTTAGCTAAGAAAGGATTAAAGTTTAATCAATTTTATTCAGGGGCGCCCGTTTGTGCTCCAGCCAGATATACTTTATTAACTGGCAAACATACTGGTCATTCATTTATCAGAGGTAATGATGAATGGGGGGCAAGAGGTGATGTATGGAGTTTATCCGCCATGTTAGAAAATCCAAGGCTTGAAGGACAATTTCCAATTCCTGACAGTACTTACACCCTTCCTGAAATGCTGAAAACAAAAGGATATTCTTCAGCTGCTATAGGAAAATGGGGATTAGGTGCTCCAGAAACCGAAGGATTGCCTACAAGGCAAGGTTTTGATTTTTTTTATGGATATAATTGTCAACGTTGGGCACATACTTATTATCCACCCTTTTTATGGAAAAATGAAAAGCGAGTTCCACTGGGAAATCCATTAATTCTGGCTTCCCAAAAATGGAAATCAGGAATTGATTCAACAAAAGAAGAAAATTATTCCCCATATACAGGTTTGGAATATGCTCCTGAATCCATGTTAAAAGAAGCTGTAAACTTCATTGAAACCCATAAAAACAAACCATTTTTCCTTTACTACGCATCTCCTATACCTCATGCGGGACTACAGGCACCAAAACGCTGGATTGATTATTACCATAAGAAGTTTGGTAAAGAAGAACCCTATTTAGGAGATAAAGGATACGTTCCTGCTCAATACCCAAAGGCCACCTATGCAGCTATGATTTCATATCTCGATGAGCAGGTAGGAGAATTGGTATCAACCTTAAAAAAATCAGGACAATATGAAAACACTTTAATTATTTTTACCAGTGACAATGGTCCAACCTATGCGGGAGGGGTTAATGCAGCTTTTTTTAATTCTGCAGGTCCATTTTCAGAAAAAACGGATCGAATAAAAGGTTCAGTTTATGAAGGAGGCATAAGAGTACCCTTCATTGCACATTGGCCTGGCAAAATAAAACCAGGTGCCGTTTCAGATTATATTGGATATTTTCCAGATATAATTCCAACTTTTTGCGAAATAACCGGCACAAAAGTCCCTGCAAATATAGATGGTCTTTCCTTTTTACCAACTTTATTGGATAAAGGAAAACAAAAAGCTCATCCTTGGCTCTATTGGGAATTTCCAGAGTATGGTGGACAACAGGCTATCAGGCAAGGAGACTGGAAAATGGTACGTGTTCAATTGCATAAAGGAGATGGTATTCCAGTCCTTTTTAATTTATCTACTGATCCAAATGAAGAAACCGACCTCAGCCAACGCTATCCTGAAAAAGTAGCTGAATTATCTAAAATACTTATTTCACAACATATCCCAGCTGAAAACAAGAAATTCAGGATTGCCCGTTTAGGGGATATTTTAAACCCTTAACATCCAAAATTATGAAAAATACCATTTTAGTAATTCTTTGTTTTTTCAACTTACAATGTAAAAATGAAAGTAAGGAAGCCCTCCAAAAAGATCTTACCTCATCTGATTTACCAATGTGTCATCAAGGAGTTGCGGGAGATGAAGCCATTCAAAAATCTTGGATGGAAGAAATAAATAAAATAAAACCTGACCTAAATAGATCAGAAGAAAATGAAGGAATGGTCCTAATTCCTGAGGGAACATACACCAGAGGTGCAACAGAGTACCCTGAAGATAGAAATCAAACTCAGGGTAGTTTACCCAGGAAAGATGAATATCCATTAAATAAAATAAAATTACCAGCCTTTTATATGGATAGGTATGAAGTTACAAATAGAGAATTTGAAAAATTTATAAAAGCAACCGGATGGATTACTATTGCAGAAAGACCCATTGATATTGATGAAATTGCGAAACAAATGCCTCCTGGCACTCCCCTGCCCGACCCAGAGTCCTTAAAACCTGGTTCTTTGGTGTTTAGGGAGGTAGCGCCACAAGAACATCATTTTTCAGAATGGTGGACTTTTATTCCAGGTGCAAACTGGAAACATCCTCAGGGACCTCAAAGTAATTTTAAACCTGATCATCCGGTAGTTCATGTTAGCTGGTATGATGCCATGGCTTATTGCAAATGGTCTGGAAAAAGATTACCTACAGAATCTGAATGGGAATATGCTGGCCGTGGGGGACGGGAAGAAGCATTATATGCATGGGGAAATGGTGCACCTGGAGAAGATAAATTACAAGGAAATTATTGGCAAGGTATTTTTCCAAATAAAAATACAGGTGATGACGGTTATATAAAAACAAGTCCTGCCGGTTCTTTCAAACCAAACGAATATGGCTTATTTGATATGAGTGGAAATGTTTGGGAGTGGTGTAACGATTGGTATCACTGGTATGCTTATACATGTGATTTAGAAAATAAAACGGTTGAAAATCCTACAGGTCCAACGAATAGTTTCGATCCATCCTTTCCAAATACAGCGCAAAAAACCATGCGTGGAGGTTCATTTCTTTGCAATGATTCCTATTGTGCTGGATATAGGGTGGCAGCCAGAATGAAATCGAGTCCAGATACGGGTTCAGAACATACTGGATTTCGGTGTGTAAAAAATTATTAAATAAGATGGTTTATACTTATTTTTAAGAATCGAATTTTAAAATATGTAATTTATAAAGATTTTTATTGCCAAAAATGTAAAAAAACTTAAATTTACATTAACACCTGTTAAATCTTATTCATGCAACCAACTGACATTAAAAACCCAGAGTATTTTCACAAAGTAGTGGATTGCCAGTATGCCTGTCCGGCACACACGCCAGTACCTGAGTATATTCGTCTTATTTCCCAAGAAAGATACACTGAAGCATACATGATAAACTGGGAATCGAATGTATTCCCCGGGGTATTAGGCCGAACCTGTGACCGACCTTGTGAACCAGCTTGCCGAAGAGGAAGAATTGAGGAGGAACCGGTAGCTATCTGCAGATTAAAAAGAGTAGCAGCGGACAATAAAGGGGAAGTAAAACCATTTATGCCCAAAGGTCCATTTCCATCCAATGGTAAAAAAATAGCTTTGGTCGGTGGTGGACCGGCCTCATTAACTGTAGCCAGAGATTTAGCTCCATTAGGCTATGAAATCCATTTATTTGACGAACAATTCAAAGGTGGAGGTTTCATGAGAAGTCAGATTCCTTCCTTCCGATTACCTGAATCTGTTTTAGACGAAGAGGTAAACTATATTTTGGATTTAGGTATCCACAGTCATTTTAATCATTTTGTAAGTAGCATGAATGACTTACTTGCCAAAGATTATGATGCTATTTTTGTAGGTACAGGGGCTCCTAAAGGAAGAGATTTACCTGATTTACCAGGAAGAAATGAAGGTGCTGCAAATATTCATATTGGTATTAACTGGTTAGCTAATGTCGCCTTCGAACATACAACCAAAATTGGAAAAAAGGTGATTGTCCTTGGCGGTGGAAATACTGCGATGGATTGCTGCAGGACATCTAGAAGACTAGGGGGTGAATCTGTAAAGGTAGTTGTTAGAAGTCCATATAGTGAAATGAAAGCATCACCTTGGGAAAAAGAGGATGCCATACATGAAGATATTCCGATAATTGATAATCACGTACCTGTTTCATTTGTAGTGGAAAATGGGATATTAAAAGGCATGAATTTTGAAAAGGTAACCCCCATATTTGAAAATGGAAAAAGAAAATTAGTTCCAACTGGAGAACCGTTGGAATTTATAGAAGCAGATGATGTTTTAATAGCCATCGGACAAGAAAATAGCTTTCCATGGATTGAAAGAAATGCGGGTATCGATTTTGATAAATGGGATATGCCAATAGTAGATACATTAACCCACGCAACATCACATCCAAAGGTATTTTTCGGTGGAGATGCAGCATGGGGCCCTAAAAATGTGATAACTGCAGTTGCACACGGACATCAGGCGGCTATTTCAATGGATTTATTTTGTAGAAATTTGCCTTTGACTCAAAGACCTTCCCCTTTTGTAAATCTGGTTAGTCAAAAAATGGGACTTCATGAATGGGCTTATGAAAGTGCTGTCGTAAATGATTTAAGATATACCGTTGCACAGGCAGATAAAAAAATTACCCTAAGTAATCGAAAAACAGAGGTTGAATTAGGGTTTACGAAGCATGAAGGCTGTAAAGAAGCAGAAAGATGCCTAAATTGTGATGTTCAAACGGTGTTTGTCGAAGATAAATGTATAGAATGTGATGCTTGTGTAGATATTTGTCCTACAACTTGCATCACCTTTACTGAAAATGCAGAAGAAGACGAGTTAAGACAATTATTAAATATGCCTGCACTAAATAAGGATCAGGATCTTTATGTTTCTGCACCACTGAAAACAAAAAGAGTCATGGTAAAAGACGAGGATGTTTGTCTACACTGTGGATTATGTGCAGAAAGATGCCCCACATCGGCCTGGGATATGCATAAATTTCTTTATAAAGTGACTAAAGCAGGATAATTTCAGATTATGTCAGAAAAATTAAAAATAAATGACTTTGTTGTAAGGTTCGCTAATGTGAATGGAACAGGGTCTGCAAGTGCCAATTTACTTTTTTGTAAAGCCATTTTTAGAATGGGTGTGCCAGTTACCCCAAAAAATATTTTTCCCTCTAATATACAAGGATTACCTACCTGGTATGAAGTTAGAGTTAGTGAAAAAGGTTATTTAGGCAGAAGAGATGGCATTGATTTAATGGTAGCCGTAAATGCTCAAAGCATGGAGGCTGATATTAAAAGTGTAAGTCCTGGTGGATATTTACTTTATGATAGCAGTAAAAAGTTACCAGAACACTTCCATCGCGAGGATATTCATTTTATTCCTATCCCTTTGATGGAAATATGTAATGCTACCTATACAGATGCCCGTTTAAGACTTTTGTTTAAAAACATTATCTATGTTGGAGCTTTAGCAGAATTAATGGAATTTGATTTTTCTGTTTTTGAATCTTTACTTGCTGATCAGTTTAAAGGAAAAGAAAAGCTTATTGCGCCCAATATTAATGCATTAAAATTAGGTGCAGATTTTGTAAAGACAAACTTTAAAGGTTCTTTTAATTTAAAAGTTGAACGTAGAAATTTACTTGGGGATGCTATTATGACAGATGGCAATAGTGCCTGTGGATTAGGGGCTATTTATGGAGGTGCAACTTTTGCAGCCTGGTACCCAATCACTCCATCAACTTCAGTTGTAGAGGCATTTATGGAATATGCCGATGAATTCAGAGAAGACAAAGAAACTGGGAAAAGAAATGTTGCCATTATACAAGCTGAAGACGAACTGGCGGCGATTGGAATGGTAATAGGCGCCAACTGGAATGGATCTCGCGCTTTTACCGCAACTAGCGGACCTGGATTATCCTTAATGAATGAATTTTTGGGTCTTGCCTATTTTGCTGAAATACCTTTAGTTTTAATTGACGTTCAAAGGACCGGACCCTCTACTGGTATGCCTACCAGAACTCAACAATCGGATATTTTAGAGGCTGCTTATGCTTCACATGGAGATACTAGACATGTATTACTTTTTCCCTCAACACCTAAAGAATGTTTTGATTTAACAGCTACGGCATTTGATTTATCCGAACAATTACAAACTCCAGTAATCATCATGACCGATTTAGATCTGGGTATGAATGATCACGTTTCTGCACCCTTTACCTGGGATGACAATAGGGATTATCAAAGGGGAAAAGTACTTGACTACGATGATTTAGAAGAAATTCAACGATTTGGCAGATACTTAGATGTTGATAATGATGGTATAACCTATAGAACTATCCCCGGAACACATCCAACCAAAGGATCTTTCTTTACCAGAGGAACTTCCCGTGATGAATATGCAGCTTATACAGAAAATAGTCCTGCATACCAGAGAAATATGGATCGATTGGTAAAAAAATGGGTTACAGCACGCGATTATGTGCCTACGTCAGCTTTATATCAGAAAAAAAACGAATCTGATTTTGGCATGTTATTTTTTGGCACCTCTCAATACTCTGCTGAAGAAGCGATGGACATTTTGAAAGAGACTAATCATCAAGTGGACGGAATTCGTATAAAAGCATTCCCTTTTGATCCTATTGCCATCACATTTCTGGAACAACACAAATATATATTTGTCATTGAACAAAATAGAGATGCTCAAATGAAAAGTTTGCTCATGATTGAGCTAGGAATATCAGCTGATAGGCTTATTTCTATATTAAATTATGATGGATTACCTATAACTGCATCAAATATTGTTAATCAAATAACTCATTCTTTAGAAAGAGTTGAAAAATATACCACCGTATGACCTTTATTAAACCTAAATTCAGACATCCTGATTTACCAAAAAACAAATTAGGCTATACCCTTTCTTATTACGAAGGTGCCTTATCCACTTTATGCGCAGGTTGTGGTCACGATTCCATTAGTGCTGCTATCATACAGTCAGCTTTTGAAATGAATATTGAACCTCATAAATTAGCTAAACTATCAGGGATAGGATGTTCATCAAAAACACCGACTTATTTTCTAGGTAATTCACATGGTTTTAATAGTGTCCATGGCAGAATGCCATCTGTTGCAACAGGGGCAAATATGGCCAATAAGGAACTCATTTATCTCGGTGTCTCTGGAGATGGGGATACCGCATCTATTGGAATGGGGCAATTTGTTCATGTTATACGTAGGAATCTGAAGATGATTTATATAGTCATGAACAATGGATGTTACGGTTTAACTAAGGGACAAGATTCAGCGACAGCAGACAATGGATCTATAAGTAAAGCAGGTATAGTTAATCAGTTTCAAGCCATTGATTTATGTGGCCTTGCCATCGAATTAGGTGCAACATTCGTTGCACAAAGCTTTTCTGGCGATAAAAAACAACTCATTCCCCTCATAAAAGCTGCGATGGCACATAACGGTTTCGCCTTTATTAATGTAATTTCACCTTGTGTCACTTTTAATAATAATAAGGGATCTACCAAGTCATATGACTTTGTGAGGGATCACCTTGAAGCCACTGGAACGTTTGATTTTGTTCCAGAAATGGAGGAAATAACGACTAATTACGAATCAGGTGAAAAACATGCCATAAAATTACATGATGGCTCTCTATTAGCTTTTAATAAATTGGACAATGACTGGGATCCATTAGACCGTTTTTCAGCTATGAAAGCTGTTCATCATGCAAGAGAAAAGAATGAAATCATTACCGGCCTGTTATATTTAAATCAGGGTGCTATGGATCTTCATGAGCTGGTAAATACTTGTGACAGACCTTTAAATACTCTAAAAAAGGAGGATTTATGCCCAGGTAATGGTGCTTTGGCCAGTATTAATGCAGGATTGAGGTAGAGAGGTGATTGGTGATTAGTGATTGGTACTTGGTGATTAGTGGGCGGTAGTTCTCTGGCGGTTACCCGTTTCTCGGATCTTTTTTTGGTGATTGGTGATTGGTGATTGGTACTTGGTACTTGGTGATTGGTACTTGGTGATTAGTGGGCGGTGGTTCTCTGGCGGTTACCCGTTTCTCGGATCTTTTTTTGGTGATTGGTACTTGGTACTTGGTACTTGGTGATTAGTGATTGGTACTTGGTGATTGGTGAATGGTACTTGGTACTTGGTACTTGGTAC
>JBEAXK010000020.1:0-11954 GCA_041159865.1 Bacteroidota bacterium | reverse complement strand
TCACTAATCCCCAATCCCCAATCACCTCTAACGCCTTCGAAAAAAGACCAACCGCCAGAGAACCTCTCTCCCTCCAAAGCCCAAATCACCAATCACCAATCACCAATTACCAATTACCAATCACCAATCACCAATCACCAATCACCAATCACCAATCACCCAAACGGTCCATCATCAAGAAATAAATGGTCAGGATCCTCCAAATGATCCGGTAAAATTTCATTTTTAAGGTAATTACACCAAACGCAGGTGGTATTGCCACATCCTCTGTAAAAATCCTGCGCTTGAATTTGAGAAGTTACCTCCCGCATCAAATTTTTAAAGGCAATTAAATCTTCCGATTCCATGCCAACAATTATTTCGCGCGAAGAATTTTGGATCTCCTCTTCTAAAAATACCAGTTTTGCTTCTGCTAGAGTGAATCCATCCTGATTATGTCCTTCAAATAAAAGATGATAAAAGGCAAGTTGCCGCCAATAAACGCCACCATAAGGTGAATTTCCCTTCCAGGATGGCTTTTGATAGGTGTTTCGCTTCGGTTTCCCTGTTTTATAGTCAATTAAATGAACCTTTCCACCCTTTAGATAATCCATTCGATCCATGACCCCCTTGTATTTATATCCAGCTTCGTCAATGTATTGAAGCATTAATTCAGGTCTTGACTGACTCAATAATTCAATGTCGCAAGTAGCTACAAAGTCAGATAAACAGGCGCTTCCTCTTTTTAAATAATTCTCCCAGGCATTTTTTGAAAACCAGGATTTTGATTTTTTCAAATGCTTTTCAAATAATTCGACGAGCTTTTTCTCCTCATTCTTTTTGTTTTTTGAATATTTTAAGCCCGACGTCCATTCAAAAATGGCATCATGAATGGCTATCCCATAAACCGAAGAGGCATTTTTACTGGATTGAATACCCAGCATATCCCTGTAAAAAAAGGAAAGAGGACAATTCAGATACCTGTTCATACTCGATACCGTCAGTACAAAAGATTCCAGTTTGTAATCTATAAAAGCTTTGTCAGGTCTAAAAGAGGGGGGTAGAATAGTTGGTTTCAGTCTATTTTCCTGTATCCATTGAATATCGGTTTCCTGAACACTTCTTCGCTCAACATCGGCTAATTTATCACTTAACAATTCAGTGATAAACAGGGTTGGCATTCTTTCTTTTCCACTGGCATTTTCAATCCCGTAACTTATCTGCAAAAATTGAGAAGCTCTGGTCATGGCAACGTAAAATAATCGGCGAGAAGCCTCCAGTTCGTCCGTTTCGGGCTCCAATTGAATCGTTGGGGGGAAAGAGAAAACTCCCGTATGATTTGATTTGCCTTCCCATTCATTTTGAACGCAATCATACATGAATACATATTCAAATTCTAATCCTTTTGATCTGTGTGCGGTTAAAAGATGAACACTTTCGTTCGATACCTGCGGCATTTCCAAAGCAACTGGAATTTGATTGTCTTGCATTCGTTCAATCATTAATATCCAGTCTATCAGATGAATATTCGGCTCCTTTTCTACCGATTTTTCACCAAAATGCATGAAGGTGTTTAATATTTGTACCTGAATAATTCTGTCCTTTTGCTTTAACGTCGCCTTTAAAAGCCCACTTTTATTAATCAAAAATTCTAAAAAAGCGGGTAAGGATTTGTTGTAGCCTTGTTTTAAAGCATCCTGTATAAATCGGTAAAATCTTTTTATGGGTTGCGTATTTTCTACCCCCTGAGAAATCCAGATGGATTCATCTGTCATTATTTTATGCCAGCTGAGGTCAGAAGACAGTTTAAATTGATTTAATTTCCCAATATCGGAAATATTTATTTCCCAGTGAGAATGATATAGTAAAGGTAAAAAACTGGCCTCCCCACTGTCTGTTTCCCTCCATTCCTGAACTAAATATTGAAGAATTCTAAGTATTTTAAAAATGACAGGCGTATTCAGAATATTTATAGGCCTCGAAGTATGATAGGGTATGCTGTTTTTTTCAAATAATTGCACCAATTGATCTCCCTGTCTGTTATTTCTAAAAAGAATGGCAACCTTACCCGGGTTCACCCCGTTTTTAAATAAATTTTTAAGAGAATGTACCAAATCTGCTTCCTCCTGGAAAATACTTCCATACTCGACAACCATTGGTTTTGAATCTGTTTTGCGTAAGGGAGAAGCAGCTATAAGTGGGTTTAAGGCATTTTTTTCTGACTCTTTTACAGATGAACGAAGGGTATTTCTTTGAATAAATGCAAAGGCAGCATTTAAAATACCTTGGGTGGAACGATAATTTTCTTTGAGTTGAACCAAATTTAAAGCATCCCCATATTTATCTTTTATGTCCTGTAAATGTTTAATTCTTGCACCTTGAAATTCATAAATGGACTGATCTTCATCGCCAACAATAAATAAATTTGGGGTATCCCAATAATTTAAAAGAGTCTGGACCAGTTCAAACTGAGCTCCGTTTGTATCTTGAAATTCGTCCAGTAATACATATAAAAATTGTTCCTGGTAAAGACTCAAAAAGTATGGTTTTTCCTGAAATGCCCGTAAAACCCATAGAATCATATCTTCATAATCATATCTATGGCGAATTAATTTCTCCTTTTCATAAACATCAAAAAGTTTTACGGCTTCTTTCAGGCGTGCATATTTTTGTAAAAAATCCTGATACATCCCTGTTTTAAGATCGCCTGCATTAAAGGATCCCTGTTTACGTTTATATTTAAATTCAGGTAAAGAAGGCATCTGATCACAATACGCATCAATTTTCTCTAACAGGCTCGCTGACTTGAAATTCTCCTTTTTCATCCACTGGATGAGCGACTGCAGTTCTCGCTCAAATTGATGCGCATTGGCATATCCTTTTTTGAGCGGATTATCCCAGGATAGCTGGTCTAAAATCATTCTAATTATGTCAATCCTCTCTAAATCGGAAATCGGCTCCAGATTATTTTGACCAAAATGATATCTGTTTTGTTGAATAATTTGATTGCAAAATGCATGAAAGGTAAGTACCTGTACTTTATGTCCTTCAGGACCGATATATTGTACAAGTCTGTTTCGCAAAGCATTTACGCCAGCGTCTGTAAAGGTAAGGCAGAGAATACTTCGGGGAAGGGTATCAGACTCCATCAATATTTTACCCACTTTTGCTGCAATAAGTTGTGTTTTACCCGTTCCCGGACCTGCAAGCACCAGGGTTGGACCATCCAAATCAGAGATAGCCTCTTTTTGAGATGTATTTAAATGGTTAATTAAATGCAGAAAAGCGGAATCAAAATAAGATTGACCTTCGGGACGAGACATCATATATATAAATTAATCTTCCTCTAAACGCAGGGAAAGGCGCTCTGCAAATTCTTTTATAACGGGGTTAACTGCATGAAAACGAGATAAAATTTCCCGGGAACTAGGAGGTCTGTTTGAAACAATGGGCGTATCGGATATCTCCATTTTAATAAGTACAACCTGAAAGGCAAGATCTGACCTTTGGAAATGTGCCCGCAACTTTTCTATCATTAATTTATCCTGTTTCATGGCACTTTCCTGTAAACCTGTCGAGGCAACAGCCTTTATGGTGTGATCAGGTTCCCATTCCAGAGATACCATTTTAAGCAAATTTCGGGCAGAATCCTGTTGAATATTTGTCACATAATCTTCCCAAAATGAATTTAAAGTCTCCTGAGTCAGAGGAACGGCAGCTACCTGTTCGGTTTCTTTTTTTTCTTCTTCCTTAATTTCCTTCATCAATTTTGTCAGCAATGAACCTCCACCAACGGGTTCAAAAGCGATACTTACTTTGGGCGTAACAGGCGAGAATTCCGGCTTACTTATTTTTTCAACCACCTCCTCTTTTACGACTGGCTCAGGCTTTTTTTTTTCTTCAGCAAAAGCCGTATTTTCCGTAGGAAGTGTTAAAATTCGATTTAAATGAGCCATTTTTAGCAATGAAATTTCGACATGAAGTCTCTTATTTTTTGCATTCCTGGCATTCAAATCACATTCGTTTGCCAAATTTAATACGGTTAGCAAAAAACTGGCAGAAGCCAAAGCCGCTTGTTGCCTGTAACGATCTTTAAGTGAACCCGTTGCTTCAAGCAGTTGCAAGGTTTGAGCATCCTTACTAACCAAAACATTACGGACATGAGTAGCTAAACCATTGATAAACAAATCTTCATCGAAGCCCTTTTTCAATATTTCATCAAAAAGAAGAAGAATATTCAGCCTGTCTTCGGCTAAAAAATAATCTACCATTTGAAAATAATAATCGAAATCGAGAACATTAAGATTTTCAATAACATCGGCATACTTCATTTCATTTCCAGAAAAAGCAACCATTCTATCGAAAATAGAAAGGGCATCCCGAAGCGCTCCATCCGCCTTTTGCGCTATGATATGAAGGGCTTCCTCATCGGCGATTATCGATTCTTTCTGACAAATGGCTTTCAGATGTGGAACAATTGAAATAGGCTGAATTCGTCGAAATTCATATATCTGACATCTTGAAATAATCGTTGGCAAAATTTTATGCTTCTCCGTAGTTGCCAGTATAAAAATGGCATGCGCAGGTGGTTCCTCCAGGGTTTTCAAAAATGCATTAAACGCCGAAGAAGAAAGCATGTGCACCTCATCGATGATAAATACCTTATATTTACCTTGCTGAGGCTGAAACCTTACCTGATCAATTAAACTTCTGATATGCTCCACCGTATTGTTAGACGCAGCATCCAGTTCTGTGATATTGAAAGAAGCATTTTCATCAAAGGAGCGACAAGAAGAACAGGTTAAACAGGGTTCGTGATCGGCTGTTGGATGTTGACAATTGATAACTTTCGCCAATATACGGGCACAAGTAGTTTTTCCAACGCCTCTGGGACCACAAAATAAAAAAGCATGTGCAAGTTGATTACTGCGGAGTGCATTTTTTAATGTAAGGGTAACATGCTCTTGCCCAACGACATCAGTAAACAATGCTGGTCTGTATTTCCTCGCCGAAACCACAAAATCGCTCATAACTTTTTCTTCTTGGATGGTAAAAATAAGCAAATTATCAACGCCGAACAAATAGGTTTTTATTCTGACCTAAGTAAATGTATTTTTGTCCTGAAATAAATTTTATGAAAATAACGATTGCGCAATTAAATTACCACGTTGGAGATTTTTCAGGTAATTTAGAAAAAATGAAAAAAGCAGTAAGCGCTGCAAAAGCTGAAGACAGTGACCTCATCTGTTTTGCTGAACTGGCCACTTGTGGATATCCTCCCAGGGATTTTTTGAATTTTGCAGATTTTATTCAAAAAGCAGATGAATGTGTTCGGGAATTAGCAAAATTATCAGACGGTATTGGTATTCTGGTGGGTTCTCCAACGCGAAATCCAGTACCTGAGGGGAAGGATCTGTATAATTCAGGTTATTTTCTTTCCGATGGCAAAGTTGCCTTTATTCAACATAAAGCCCTTTTACCAACTTACGACGTATTTGATGAATATAGGTATTTTCAGCCTGCTGATTATTTTTCCACCTTCACTTTTAAAGGTGTGCGCATCGCTCTGACCATTTGCGAAGATATGTGGAATGTGGGCAATGAAAATCCATTATACACGATTTGTCCAATGGATGAATTAATGAAGGAAAATCCTGATGTCATGATAAATCTTTCGGCTTCTCCCTTTGCTTACGATCATGCGCCTGAAAGAATTCATGTATTGCGAACCAATGTGTTACGATATAAATTGCCTCTTTTTTATGTAAATCAGGTAGGCGCGCAGACAGAATTAATTTTTGACGGTGGATCGCTCGTTTTTTCAGCAAATGGAAAAATATTTGATGAATTACCTTTTTTTGAGAACTGTATCAGAACCTATTCCTTAAATGAGGTCAGCGCAAATGAGCAAAATAAAGAGATTTCGAAAGATAAATACCCTTTAATCCACGATGCCTTATTATTAGGGTTAAAAGATTATTTTGGGAAATTAGGCTTATCAAAAGCGATACTCGGCCTTTCAGGAGGAATTGATTCAGCCGTAACTGCCGTATTGGCAACCAGAGCCCTTGGAAAGAAAAATGTTTCTGTCGTCCTAATGCCCTCTGAATTTTCCTCAGACCATTCTATTGAAGATGCCCGCATTTTAGCTGAAAACCTGGGCATTTCCCATACTATCTTCCCCATTAATGACCTTTACGATACCTGGTTAAAAAATTTACAACCCCATTTTAAGGATTTACCCTTTGGATTGGCAGAAGAAAATTTACAGGCAAGAATCAGAGGAACCTTATTGATGGCCTTTTCCAATAAATTTGGACCAATTTTACTCAATACCAGTAATAAAAGTGAAATGGCTGTGGGTTACGGAACTTTATATGGCGACATGTGTGGTGGCCTTTCGGTCATTGGCGATTTATATAAAACAGAGGTGTATGAACTGGCTGCATTTATCAATAAAGATGAAATAATAATTCCCGTAAATACCCTAACTAAACCTCCAAGTGCGGAATTACGACCTGGCCAGAAAGACGCAGACAGTCTCCCTGACTATGCCATTTTAGACCAGATTCTTTATTTATATATTGAGAAAAATCAGGGTCCTGATGAAATAATCGCTGCTGGTTTTGATGCAGCTTTAGTTGCCAGAATATTGAGACTGGTCAATATAAATGAATTCAAAAGACACCAGACAGCACCCGTTTTACGCATTTCTCCAAAAGCATTTGGCATGGGAAGACGCATGCCGATTGAAGGAAAATATTTAAATATAAAACAATGAAGGTATCCTTTCCCGATTATCCTGAGGTAAACAGGGGCATCTTGCTGGTAAGACCCAGCGATGTATTTTTTACTTTCTTAAAATCGAAAGGTTTTAATGAGACAGATTCTCTGCAACCCGAAGATTGGGAACCTACGGTTTATCTGGTGCCAGAAATGGACAGTCCTCTGGAAGAAGAAGAGTGGTCAAAAGCAAATTATAAAGCCCTTTTCGGTCATTTATTAGCTCAAACCCCTTTGGAGGAGAAGGATTGGCCGCCATTGAATGATTATACCTTATTTGAATCCTGGTTCAATTTAGAATTTATCATTGGTCTTTTTGATATGGTTAAAGGTCCACTTGGAAGAGGTTAATTTTAGTTATATTTGTAAAAAATTATTTTAAAATGGCAGGCGAAAAAATTATTTTTTCCATGGAAGGCGTTACAAAAACGTTTCCTCCACAAAAACAAGTACTAAAAAATATTTGGTTATCCTTTTTTTATGGCGCAAAGATTGGTGTTTTGGGCTTAAATGGATCGGGTAAATCGACCTTGTTAAAAATCATTGCAGGGTTAGACCAGAATTATCAGGGAAAAATTCAATTTGACGGAACCTATAAAATCGGGTATTTAGCGCAGGAACCAATTTTAGATGAGACTAAAACAGTCCGTGAAATCGTTGAAGAGGCGGTTCAGTCCCTGATAGATATGCTTCGCGAATATGAAGAAATTAATATAAAGCTTTCTGAACCCATCGATGGGGATGAGATGATGAAACTCATTGACAAACAGGGTGAATTAATGGATAAACTGGAGAGTAACAATGCATGGGAACTCGATTATCGGTTAGAAACAGCAATGGAGGCGCTTCGTTGTCCGGAAGGAAATGTTCCTGTTAAGGTGCTTTCAGGAGGAGAAAAACGAAGAGTGGCTCTTTGCCGTTTATTGCTGAGTAATCCAGATATATTGTTGTTGGATGAGCCTACGAATCACCTGGATGCGGAATCTGTTCATTGGTTAGAACAATTCTTACAAAACTTTCCGGGAACGGTTATTGCAGTTACACACGATCGCTATTTCCTTGATAATGTAGCAGGATGGATTCTTGAATTAGACAGGGGCGAGGGTATTCCATGGCAAGGAAATTATTCTTCCTGGTTAGATCAGAAGGCAAAAAGATTAGAACAGGAGGAAAAATCTGAATCTAAGCGAAGGAGAACGCTTGAGCGAGAATTGGAATGGATTAAACTGGCACCTAAAGCGAGACAAGCTAAGGGTAAAGCCCGTTTAAATGCTTATGATAAATTAGCGTCGGAAGAATTAAAAGATAAAGAGGCAAAATTAGAATTATTTATTCCCACAGGTGCCCGATTAGGCGATAAAGTAATTGATTTAGAAAATATTACCAAATCCTTTGGCAATAGAGTACTTTTTGAGAATCTATCTCTTTCTATTCCTAAAAATGCCATAGTTGGTGTGATTGGACCCAATGGGGTTGGAAAAAGTACCTTATTCAAAATGATTATGGGGGTTGAAAAACCCGATTCGGGAGAGATTATTATCGGTGATACGGTACAAACCAGTTATGTGGATCAAGGGCACCAAGAGCTTCAAGATGCTCAAAAAACGGTTTATGAAGTTGTTTCTCAGGGTAATGATTTGATTACCATAGGAAAAGCCAGTGTAAATGCCCGCGCTTATCTTAGTAAGTTTAATTTTGCTGGAAATGATCAGCAAAAGAAGCTGGGTATTTTATCGGGGGGAGAACGGAACAGGGTTCATTTGGCTATTACGCTGAGAGAAGGTGGAAACGTTTTGCTTTTAGATGAACCTACCAATGATATTGACATTAATACATTGAGAGCTTTGGAAGATGCGCTTGAAGATTTCGCAGGATGTGTTTTGGTCATTTCCCACGACAGATGGTTTATTGACCGTTTAGCTACGCATATATTATCGTTTGAGGATGAGGCAAATGTCGTTTTCTTTGAAGGTAATTATTCTGATTATGAGAAAAATAAAAAGGAAAGGTTAGGCGATATCACCCCAAAAAGACCCAGATTTAAAAATACCATTACGAGGTAATCAATGTAGTCAAAACCTTGTACCTGCGAAATGAAAAAGAAAAAGAATAATAAGGTAAATCCTGTCGCAAAAGCAAACCAAACGGGCGAGCATGGTCCTAGACCTGCCCAGCAGGTTCACAAAAACGAAAAGGATTACAACAGGCAGGTGGCAAAAAGGGTGGTTCGGGAGGATTCATCTGATAATCCTGATTAATGAGTTAGATTTTTTTGTCTGAATCATGATTTTCTTTATTTAAGGATGAGCAGGATTAGTTGGCCTTATGCTATGTCACCCCTTCAGGGTTAGGTGGTCGTAGATGCCCCTTTTTCTATAATCTTTTCATCCCTTCGGGATTTTAGCTTTTTGGTTATTTTGCGTTTTGGGTGGTAGAATAAGGTTTTACCCTGTTGCTATAATACTTTCATCCCTTCGGGATTTCGGTTTTTTGATTGTTTTGTATTTGTCGGAAAAAAAATAAGGTTTTACCCCTGTTTCTATAATCCTTTCATCCCTTCGGGATTTTTTAATGTTCCGGATTAATGTTCATTTAAATCTTATTATTTCCAGTATATCTTGCCTTAAAGAATTATGACTATTAAATCCTATGACAAAAAATAAAACCATATATCATTATTTTTTAAACATAATGATAAATACAAGGAAAACTTTATAATCCCGAAGGGATGAAATGATTATAGCCAATGAAAATTATTATTGTTGAATAACCCTGAAGGGGTGAAATTATGAACTCGCTTTTGGAAATAATTACCCCGTTTCTATAATCCTTTCATCCCTTCGGGATTTTGACTTTTTGGTTGTTTTGCGTTTGTCGGGAAAATAAGGTTACACTCTTTCTATAATCCTTTCATCCCTTCGGGATTTTAGCTTTTGGTTTATTTTGCATATTACAGGAAAGAATAAGGTTACCCCTGATTGCTATAATCCTTTCATCCCTTCGGGATTTTGGCTTTTTAGTTATTTTGCTTATTACAGAAAAGAATTTGGTTATACCCTGTGTTTGTTATAATCCTTTCATCCCTTCGGGATTTTTTCATGGTCCCGATTAATGTTCATTTAAAGCTTATTATCTACTAGATACCTTTCCAGAAAGAAATATGCCCAATACACCCTATGACAAAAAATAAAGTCATTTATCATTAGTTTTTAATCAAAATGAAAAATACAAGGCAAACTTTTTAATCCCGAAGGGATGAAATGATTATAGCCAATGGAAATTATTATTGTTGAATAACCCCGAAGGGGTGAAATTATGAACTCGCCTTTGGAAATAATATTTTTCTTTGTGGCTATATTCAAATATTTTGATTTTAAAAAAAAAGATTGTTGGGGTATTTCCATTGGCCCATTTAGTAGAATTAATCGACGATTGCAAAAGTTCACTAAATACACTCCCTTCTCCAAACAAAGGCCCCCCTTCGTCTTTAGATGAGACATGATTCATTCCCGCATCTTCTCATCAGATACTAATTCTTCAAATTTTGAATTTTTACTTCTTGTGCTTTTCATCTCTTCTCTTTTGGTTCAAAGTCAATAGACACACTTTATTGAACAGTCTTATAAAAAAATAATCGTAAGGCTTAATTTCGAAGAGCTTAGTGATTGGTAATTAGGGATTAGGACGTAAACTCAAAATTTGTTCCCTAACGAAAAAAGACGATGCTTACATCGCCTACTAAATGGGATAATAGAAATACCTCACCAAAGACCCAAAAAGCTGCCAAGCAACAGGTAACCGCCAGAGAACTACCCCTAAAATCACCAAGCACCAAGCACTAATCACCAAGCACTAATCACCAAGTACCAAGCACCTAGAAAGACCCCGAGAAACAGCCAACCGCCAGAGAACTATCACCCCCTAAGTACCAATCACCAAGTACCAATCACCAATCACCAATCACCTCCTCCTAATCATCAATATTTTTGTATTTTCGCTCTTATTTTTTAAACAAAAACTTTACTCTTTGAAAATATTACTTACAGGTGTTGCTGGTTTTATAGGATTTCATCTGGCGGAGTACCTGCTTAAAGAGGGTTACGAGGTAGTTGGTTTTGACGCTGTAAATGATTATTACGAACCAGGTTTAAAGTGGAATAGGTTAAAGGAACTGGGTATTTATGAAAATATTGTCGATAGAGAGCTGGTACAGAGTGTCACCTATCCTTCCTTCCGATTTATCCGCATGCAACTGGAAGACGAAGCAGGTATAATGTATTTATTTGAAAAGGAAAATTTCGATATTGTTGTTAATCTGGCTGCACAAGCTGGAGTTGGACACAGTATTAAATTTCCGCATACTTATGTGAAATCTAATATTACGGGTTTTCTAAATATATTGGAGGCTTGCAGAGTTTTTCCAGTTAAACATCTGGTCTATGCATCCAGTTCCAGTGTTTACGGATTAAATGCTCAATTACCTTTTTCAACTGCACAGCGAGTTGACCATCCTATTTCAATGTATGCTGCTTCAAAAAAAAGTAATGAATTGATGGCACATACCTACAGCCATCTCTTTGGAATTCCAACTACAGGACTTCGATTCTTTTCCGTTTACGGCCCTTGGGGAAGACCTGACATGGCTCTGTTCTTATTCACGGAGGCTATAAAAAAGGGTAAACCTATTGACGTATTTAATAATGGAAATATGGAAAGAGACTTCACCTATATTAGTGATATTGTCGAAGGGATAAATTTAGTCATGAAAAATCCCCCCCAACTGGATAAAAACTGGCAGGCGGAATCAGCCGATATAGCATCTTCTTCTGCACCATATCGAATATTTAATATAGGGAATAATCAGCCTGTTAAACTGATGTCTTTTATTGAGGAAATAGAAAATCAGCTGGATAAAAAAGCCATACTCCATTTACTTCCCATGCAGCCTGGAGACGTATTGGCTACTTTTTCTGATATTTCCCCACTACAAAAATTAGGTTTTCAACCTAAAATCGATTATAAAAAGGGTATCTTTGAGTTCGTAAAATGGTATAATTCTTATTATAAATAATTTCAGATGATTTCGAAGTATAAAAATAAACAAAATAAAATTGCAGTCATTGGATTAGGTTACGTTGGCTTACCTATTGCATTGGCATTTGCCAAGTATTTCAAGGTCATTGGATTTGATA
>JBEAXK010000006.1:0-14419 GCA_041159865.1 Bacteroidota bacterium | reverse complement strand
GAGATAAAACTGCTTTTGCGTGGATTTTATCATCGGAGATAATTTCAGATAATTTTTCTAACGATTGTAGCTGTTGATCTGACCGTAGATATTCTACAAGCGAAATACTGATTTCTTTATCGTATATTTCTTGGTCAAAATCAAATATATTTACCTCTATTCTTAAGGATAATCTGGCATCAATACTTGGCCTTTTGCCAATATACAACATACCTTCATAAATAATTTGATCTATATTTATCCAAACAGCATAAATACCGTCTGCGGGAATTAATTTATGTTTATCCGAAATTTGAAGATTAGCAGTTGGAAAGCCTATTTTTTTACCTACCTTATCCCCGTGGATGACTTTTCCAGTAAGCAAAAAATAGTCTTGTGACAATAAATTTGCCTGTTTAACATCACCTTGAAGTAAGGCTTTGCGTATTTTTGTGGAGCTAATTGAAATGTCATCTATCTCTTGTTTTTCAATTTCAATAACTTCATAACCAAATTTTGAACCATGCCATTTTAAAAAATGAATGTCTCCCTGCCGGCTTAATCCAAATCGATGATCATATCCAATGACAATATATCGTGGCTTAAATAGTTTTACCAGAAACATTTCAATATATTCATCTGCACTTAACTGAGCAAATGAAACCGTAAATGGAACAATTACCAGGTGGTCAATCTCTAATTTTTCAAGAAGAATAATTTTTTCTTCCAGTGTAGATAAAAGTTGAAATGGGTCAGCTGGAAAAACAACCTGCCTTGGATGAGGGTCGAAGGTAATCAATACGCTTTCTCCACCTGTACTTTTTGCCAGGCGAATTACTTTGTTTACCAATTTTTTATGTCCAAGATGGACACCATCAAACGATCCAATCGTTATTACCGCTTGTTTAAAAGCGGGTAAATTATTTATATCCCTGTGTATTCTCATATCTTTGCAAAGGTAAGTCTTAAAACTGATTTTTATGTCAAGTTGTTTTATAAATTACTACCTTTGACAAAGTTAAAAATCCTTTATGGATATACAGCAAATAACAAAACTACTTAAAAATGTCCTTCATCCAAAAATGGGAAAGGATATTGTTGCGACCGATCTTATTAGTCAATTGAGGATTGAAGGCGATAATGTTTTTTTTAATCTTCATGTTTTTGGCTTAAATAGTACTGAAAAATCAGCACTTCATTTCAATTGTGTACAGGAAATCAATAAAGTATTTCCTTTGCTTAATGTCCATGTTCATTTAGTAAATGATAAAATTTCTATTCCGTTACCTGAAAATAATCTGCTTCCTCAAATCAAGCATATTATTGCGGTAGGTTCTGGAAAAGGGGGTGTCGGAAAGTCTACTGTTTCTGTTAACCTTTCGTTGGCGCTCAAAGCAGCTGGTTATAAAACAGGTATCTTAGATGCTGATTTGTACGGACCTTCCATTCCTACTATGCTTGGATTGTCTGGAAAAAGACCTGAAGTAGAGACCGTAAATGGACAGCCTAAAATTATACCTCTTTCTGCTTTTGGAATGCCTGTGATTTCAATGGGTTTCATTATTGAACCTGAACAAGCCGTCGTTATGAGGGGACCGAGGTTGTCAGGTATTATTAAACAGTTTTTCCTGGATACAATTTGGCCTGAATTAGATTTTTTAATTGTTGATTTACCTCCAGGAACAGGTGACGTTCAACTAAGTTTGGTTCAAACTGTCCAATTAACGGGTGCTATTATAGTGACGACTCCTCAAGAGGTGGCAGTGGTAGATGCAGTAAAAGCTCTAAATATGTTTCAATTGCCTTCTGTAAATGTACCTATTCTGGGTGTCGTTGAAAATATGTCTTGGTTTACGCCTGTAGAAAACCCAGATAGAAAATATTTTCTCTTTGGGCAGGGTGGCGGACAAAAACTGGCAAGTTATGGTAACACCAAACTTTTAGGTCAGGTTCCCTTAATTCAAGGAATCAGAGAAGGTGGTGATGATGGACTGCCAGCCTTTTTAAATCATCAGTCCGATTTAATCCAACCTGTTTTTAGAGAGATTGCTCAATCTACCCTGAATATTGTAAATGCAAATATTTAATACCTTTCTACCATGTCAAAAGAATTGCTTTATCCCCTTATAGAAAATGCGCTGGAAAGTATTAGACCTCACTTGCGTGTTGATGGTGGCGATGTGGAATTCGTGGAGTTAACAGATGATTTTATTGTTAAAATTAAATGGCTGGGTGCTTGTGAAAGCTGTTCCATGTCTTTTATTACCATGAGGGCTGGATTAGAAGATGCCATTAAAGGAAAAATTCCTCAAATTTCAGGCGTTGAGGCGATAAATGGCGTTAAAATTTAATTCAATTTGATTTTATGAATCGGGAAACCCTCGTTAAACATATTTTAGATAAAAAATCATATCTCTGTGTAGGACTTGATCCAGATTTAAATTTGTTACCCGCTCACTTTACCAAAACTCCTTCTGATATACTTAAATTTAACAAGCATATCATTGATTGTACAAAAGATTCTTGTGTTGCCTATAAACCTAATGCTGCCTTTTATGAAACGTTGGGTTCTGCTGGATGGGACGTTTTGCAAGAAACAATAGCCTATATTCCTTCCACTCATTTTATTATTGCAGATGCAAAAAGAGGTGACATAGGGAATACTTCCGGATACTACGCTCAGGCTTTCTTTAAAGATCTCAAAGCAGATGCAATTACGGTTGCACCTTATATGGGGAATGATTCAGTAACTCCCTTTTATCAATATCCTGAAAAATGGGTGGTGATTTTAGGTCTGACCTCTAATCCGGGAAGTAATGATTTTCAATTTCTTACCCTCGAAACAGGGGAAAAATTATATCAGAAAGTGATTAAAGAAGCTAAAAATTGGGGTGATGCATCTAATACGATGTTTGTAGTTGGGGCCACGCATCCCAATGAATTAGTCGAAGTTCGTAAAATTATACCTAATCATTTTATGCTTATTCCTGGCGTTGGTGCCCAAGGAGGTAATTTAGAAGAAATATCCAAATATGGACTTATTAAAGAGGTTGGTTTATTGGTTAATGCCGGTAGATCAATTATTTATGCTTCAAAAGGTGCGGATTTTGAAAATGCCGCTGCAATAGAAGCAAATAAATTGCATAATGAAATGAAAGATTATCTGGAAAAATATGTTGTTTTCTAAACTTCTAAAGGTATAATTTCCAATTTATTTTTAGTCAAATACCTGCTTATTATCATGTTTATTTCTCCGTTTTCTGGTTGTTTCTTTATGTAATTTTCCCAGTTAAGTAAGGAATCCTGGAAAAACTCCTCTTCAATGAATTCATACCCATAAAATTGACCATTCCAAATGGCAATTATGCTTTTTTCCCCTTTGCATCGCCCTTGATCAAGAATTAAATAACTTCCGTTCAGGCTCTTTTTTAATTTTGATTTAGCCAGTTCTGCTCGTTCGTTATATAGTTCAGCAGTTTCCTTTTGGCAACATGCACCTTTACATTGTCTTACTTGATAACGAAAACAAGGGTTTCCGAAAAGTAAATCGCCCTCTAACAAATGATCACACAAATTAAATTCTTGCCTTTGAGCAGCTAATCTGCTTTTGGCCATTGTAATCTTACTGTATTCTGATAAAATCTCAATGTTTTTATTCTTCTTTATTTCCTTTTTTGGTTTTGTATCAAAACACAAATATCCCTGTTTATTGAGGTAACTGAATAATACATACTGATAAATTTTAGCTCTTTGGGCTTTATTAACTTCAGGCATCAAAGCTTTTATCTGATAAGACTCTAAAATTAGAGATATTAATTCAGAGCCCGTTTCTTCAAAATCAATTTCATACACTAGTCTCTGTAATTTCGATGCTTTTTCTGTGTAATCCGTAAAATGGGAAGCTACTCTTTTTTGAATATTTTTACTTTTTCCTACATATATTATGATGCCGTTTTCATCTTTGAAATAATAAACTCCACATGAATCTGGTAGGGATTGAATATCTTTTAAGGAAAGATTATTGGGTAATTTGCTTTCTTTTATTCCAAGGTTTATCAAATCATTGATTATTTCACTCGCATTTGCTTTCTGGAATATTTTTTCCAGTAATCTTGCCGTTGTAATAGCATCGCCCATGGCTCGATGCCTGTCAGGATTAGGTAAATGTAGATTTTTAGATATGGCTGATAATCCATAACTAGGTAATTCCGGAAATATTTTTTTGCTTAACTGTATGGTGCACAATAGTTTTCTGGTAAAAGTGTAGCCCAGATCATTAAAGGCACTTCGAATGAACGAATAGTCAAATCGGACATTATGTGCTACAAATATAGTGCTCTCTGTTATTTCGATAAGTTCCTTTGCGATTTCATGAAATTTTGGCGCATCTGCTACCATCTCCTGCGTTATTCCAGTTAGTTCAGTTATTCCTGAGGGTATGTAAGTTTCTGGATTAATAAGTGATTCCCACTTTTTTAAAGCCTTCTGTCCATCATGAACTACGACAGCAATTTCTATGATTTTGTTATGGGTGGCATTACCACCCGTAGTCTCAATATCTATCACAGAAAAAAGCATTTCAAAGGTTTTTAAGGTTGTTAATTAAGATTAAAAGCTATATATTACATCGTAGTATTGCCCAAAGTGCTAAAATCCATGAAAAATAACTTTAAAATTTTTACTTTAAGTATTCTTTGCCATTTTATTTTTAATGCAACTTTGTTTTGCCAAAATAAACAGTTGTTAACGGGTGCAGAAAGGATTTCTTATTATTATCCTCTCTTGAAAGATAAAAATATCGGCTTGGTTGTAAATCAAACAAGTATCATAGGCAAAGTTCATCTGGTTGATTCTTTAGTTCAACTTGGTCTCAAGATAAAAAAAATATTTGCCCCTGAACATGGTTTCAGAGGGAATGCTGATGCGGGTGAAAAAATTTCAGATAGTAAGGATCCTGGAACAGGAATTCCTATCCTTAGTATTTATGGCTCAAAAAAAGCGCCTGATAAATCAGATTTAGAAGGAATCGATATTCTTGTTTTTGATATTCAAGATGTTGGTACCAGATTTTACACCTACATTTCTACCCTTCATTATGTAATGCTTTCATGCTCTGAAAATAAGGTTCCATTAATGGTTTTTGACAGACCTAATCCAAATGGACATTTTGTGGATGGCCCAATTTTAGATCTCGCTTACCAGTCCTTTGTAGGTATGCATCCAATCCCTGTCGTACATGGGATGACCATAGGAGAGTATGCTCAAATGATCAATGGGGAAAATTGGTTAGGAGAAAATAAAAAAACTAATTTACAGATTGTATCCTGTCTTAACTATAAACATTCTGATGTCTATAACTTACCCATTCCTCCTTCTCCCAATTTGCCAAATATGAGATCTATTTATTTGTATCCATCTATTTGTTATTTTGAGGGTACGCAAATAAGTTTGGGTAGGGGAACAAATAAACAATTTCAAGTGTTGGGTGCACCTGATTTAAATGTTGGA
The DNA here is from genome assembly GCA_041159865.1 of Bacteroidota bacterium. Lineage (GTDB taxonomy): Bacteria > Bacteroidota > Bacteroidia > Chitinophagales > Saprospiraceae > BJGN01. Next base: position 8,932 of record JBEAXK010000006.1, on the reverse strand, counting down.
GATTTTTTGTTTACTCCTGAACCTAAACCTGGTGCTATGAATCCTCCTCAATTAGGAAAACGCTGTCGGGGAATAGATCTTTCTGGTCTTGACGAACTTCAAATAAAGGCTAAAAAGTACATTGATTTGAGTTATTTAATACAATTCTATCAAAACTATCCTAATAAAGAATCCTTTTTTTTAGCGGGATTATTTTTTGATAAACTGGCAGGTTCTTCAAAATTAAGGGAAATGATTCAATCTGGTTATACTGAGCAACAAATCAAAGACACCTGGCAGCCGGGATTAAATGAATTCAAAAAGGTTAGAAAAAAATATTTAATCTATGAAGATTAAATTAGGACCTACTTTGGACTATTTTTTCTACCGCTTGAACAAATACATCTAAATCTCTTGTAGTTGTATAAACATTGGGGGTTACTCTCACACTGTCAATATTATCCCATACAATAGAAACGGTGTGAACCTTAAATTTTGTTAATAACTCTGATGAAATAGCATGTGTCTCCATATTTGCAATCTTGAAATTGGCAATGGCACATGAAAATTTAGGATCTAAAGGGGTGTGTATGGTAACGCCTTTTATTTTAAGCAATTTGTTACACCAGTATTGTTTCAGATATTCTAGTCTTTTTTGTTTCAGGGTACTGCCGATCATGTGGTGAAAATCGATAGCCTGTCCAATGGCCTGTTCAATAGCAAAAGACCTGGTACCAAGATTTTCAAACTTTCTGATATCAGAAGATAAAGGTTCACCGGCCGCCATTAATGGATATAAGGAGCTTATTTTATCTTGTTTAACATATAACAATCCGCTTCCAAAGGGTGCACATAACCATTTATGTAAGCTTGTCCCATAAAAATCACCTTCTAAATCAGGAATTTTATATTCAATATGGGCAAAACTATGTGCTCCATCAATAATAGAGAGAATACCTTTTGATCTGGCTTCTCTGGCAATTTTAGCTGTAGGAATGATTTGACCGCACCAGTTTATTAAATGGGTGATATGGACGACTTTAGTTTTTTGGGTAAAAGCTTTTGTAAATGAATGATATAAATAATCTTCATCCGTTGTTGGTAGGTCTAAAGAAATCCATTTTAATACGATACCATCTCTCTTTTCTCTTTGCTTCCAGGCATTAATCATATTGGGATAATCTTGTTTAGTTAAAACAACTTCATCTCCTGGTTTTAAGGTGATTCCAAATATAATATTTTCCAAGGCTTCAGAAGAATTTCTCATGATGGCTAAATTTTCAGCTGAACAACCAGCTAAATCAGCTAATTTTCTTCTTAAGGGTTCTCTGCCATCATCCAAGGTTCTCCACATATAGAAGGAGGGTGTTTCATTACTCAGTTTATTATATCTTTCTACGGCATCCTGAACAACTTTAGGTTGTGGAGAAACTCCCCCGTTATTTAAATTGATTAAAGTGGGTGAAACAGAAAAGGCCATTTTTATTTGATACCAAAAAGTTTCGTCTGTTACAAGTTCGTCATCTGATTTTTCTCTTTTAGCCTGATGAATAGAATTAAAAGAAGGCGTATTTTTCCCAATGGCGGAAAGGAAGGACAAACTACCTACAGTACTCAGTTTTACTAAAAAGTTACGTCTTGAAGCCATATTTGGTTTATCTTTAAATCTTTTAATTAAAATTAATAAATTTTAGGTGATAGTCAACTGTATGGCTTTAAATTATGTTTGAATTTGTATATTCGTACGAAAATTAGGATAAGATGAATGATACTCAAGTTTCTACTCTGCCTGTAAATTTAACAGAAGGGGCGTTAAAGCAATTGCGCAAAATTAAGGTAGAGCAAAATATTTCTGATAATCATGGGTTGCGTATTGGTGTCAAAGGTGGAGGTTGCTCTGGCTTTTCTTATATTTTAGGCTTCGATACCCCAAAGGAAAATGATGAAATTTATGTATATGAGGGACTAACCGTGTTTATGCAGAAAGCACATGCCATCTATTTAATTGGAATGGAAATCGACTGGTTAGATGGGCTTCAAAACAGAGGTTTTAGCTTTAATAATCCAAATGCAAAAGAAACCTGTGGATGTGGAACTTCTTTTTCAGCATAATTAACTTTGGATAGAAGTCAGGTAACTTTTTTGTCATTATTTTGGTTATATTTACCTATTAATTTTAAATTTTTAGTTATGTGGAATAAATGGACCATTCTTTTATGGGGATTCCTCTTTGTCAACAATATCATGGCTCAGGGTTCTCATTTTGTTATAATTGATGCTCCTGCCTCTGTTGCGGGCAGTTATAAATCATGGATTGCAAATTTTGGAGCAACTTATTGTTCTACAGAAACTCAGATTAAAGGAGAGCTGGCATTTGTTTCGGGTCCTTCGGCGAGTACATTAGGCTGTCAGGTTGATAATAATCTTACGGGTAAAATTGCAGTTATAGACAGAGGAACCTGTCCATTTTCTGATAAAGCCCTGAATGCACAACTCAAAGGAGCTATTGCTGTAATTATTTTTAATAATGCAGCAGGAGAAATATTTCCCATGGCTTCTTCTGCTTCAGGTGCCGATGTAAAAATTCCCGTTTTAAATATGACATTGGCGGATGGAAATAAATTAAGATCTCTTATTACGGCTGGTGGTTTAAATATTACGATAAAAAGATTTGATTCTCCAACGAAAAGTGCTCCTGGAGTTGTTTGGGGTGGCAACCCTGGCGAGGGTGATTTTAGATGTGGTTTAAATAAATGGACAGTAAGAACTACTTCATGTTCGGGTGGCGCAGTTCCTAATGTAAGTTGGAAATTTTCTCCTAATGGTGCTATGAATGGAAGCTGCGGAGGTGTTACTTATTTTCCTTCTCCTTCTAGTTTTGATGGTGCTATGGTTTTCGAATCTGACTTTTATGACAGTAACTCTAGTAATACAGGGTGTGGTACCAATTCTGGTCAGGGTCCTTGTCCAGCGCCGCAAATTGCCGAGTTAATCTCTCCCGAAATTATTTTAAATAATTCTACTGCTCCAGCATATAGTGTTGAATTTCATCAATATACAAGACAATTTAGAAGTAATTATTTTGTAGGCTGGTCCACAAATAAGGGGGTAACCTGGGACAGTGTGGCTATCAATACAGATGTTACGACGAATGCGGCAAATGAAAAAACCTTAATAAGGGTGCCTATGCCAAAAACTGGTGGCGCAAAAAGTTTGATTGTTAAGTTTAGATATGAGGCAAATTACTATTATTGGGGAATAGATGACGTAAAAATTGTAGAACAAGAGGCTTATAATCTTCAGGTTAATAGTTTTTTTGCTGTTCCTCAAAATGCCGCTACACCTAGGGATTTTGTAGAACCTATAAATTTCCTTGCTGATGTGGAAAACAAAGGGGCAGCTACCCAGTTTAAAGTTCCTTTAGATGTAGCTATTTTAGATAATGGATTTAAAGAGGTCTTTAAAGCAAGGAATATTTATGATACACTGCCTGCAAATGGTATCGTGGAAAATAAGCTTTTTTCACAAACTTTTACTCCGACGGCAAAAGGTGTTTATTTGGGTTATTATGAAATTCTTTCAGATAAAGTGGATGCAGACTCATCCAATAACACGAAAGAGTTTTTATTTACTGTCACGGATACTACTTTTTCAAAAGATTTGGGTCCAACCAGAACCATTAGACCTGCAGATGCAAGTTGGACCGCGGGTGAACCTCATTCATGGGCTTTTGGCAATTATTATTATATCCCTAAAGGAAATAATAAGTTTATTAAGAGTATCTCTTTTATGATGGGTAATGCAGCTCAACTTAAAGATCAGGCAGTTGTGCTAAATATTTATAAATGGAAAGATGCAAATGCTAATGGTAATGCAGAACCTGCTGAAAGAACAAGTCTGGGCACTTTATTTTATATTATAGGTGGTAAAGAGGAACCTGATTCATTAGTTACCGTTCCCTTAAATAAAGATAATGGTCTGGAACCTATAAAACTTGAGGATAATACAGAGTATCTTGTTATGTTAGAATATTATGCTTCTGGAACTGCTAATTTTGATATGACGGTAAGTGATGAAATTGATTACGGTGGAATGATTACTGCATCTATACTGAAGCAAAAACCTAGATTCGGTGCTTTAATAGGTATTGCTGGGGATTTGACAAAGGAAACTTATTCTTATGTTGGTTTTGGTGGCAATGTATTCGGTATCGTACCAGTGGTAAGACTAAATGTGGCAAATTTAATATATACGGATATTCCAGAATTAAATACGTTGACAGAACAATTTACAATATTCCCAAATCCTGCATCTGATTATATAAATCTTCAATTTGCTGAAAACCAAAAAAATGTGTTGTTGAAATTTATGGATACAAATGGTAGGATTTTCTCACAACAAACTGTTGATTTTATTCAGGGTAAAAATCCGTTTATGTTCAATCTTCCGAATGTAGCCCCAGGATTTTATTATATACAGGCAATTAGTGAGGAAGGAATTGGAGTTAAATCGTTAATTATAAAATAGTAATTTATAATTATTTAAGAAAAAAAGAGACTGCCTTAAATGACAGTCTCTTTTTTTATTTACATATTGGAAATAAGAGCATCTCCAAATTCAGAGCATTTTAACAAGGTAGCTCCTTCCATCAATCGATGAAAATCGTAAGTAACTTGTTTTGCTGCAATTGTTTTTTCCATGGAAGAAAGAATCATATTTGCAGCTTCTTTCCATCCCATATATCTTAACATCATTTCTCCGGAAAGAATTACTGAACTGGGATTAACTTTATCTAACCCAGCGTATTTTGGAGCAGTACCGTGAGTAGCTTCAAAAATAGCTTTTCCATTAATATAATTAATGTTTGCACCTGGTGCGATACCAATACCCCCTACTTCAGCTGCTAAAGCATCAGAAATATAGTCACCATTTAAATTTAACGTTGCAATAACAGAATATTCAGATGGTCGAAGCAAGATTTGCTGTAAGAAAGCATCTGCGATAACATCTTTTACAATAACCAGACCTTTTGCTTCTGCGTCACTTTGTGCCTTATCAGCTGCAGCTTTACCTTCTTTTGCCAATATTTTATCATATTGAACCCAGGTAAATACCTTGTCGCCAAATTCTCTTTCGGCGAGCTCATAACCCCAGTCTTTGAATTTGCCTTCGGTAAATTTCATGATATTACCCTTATGAACTAAGGTAACAGAGGGTTTATTATTATCAATAGCAAATTCAATAGCAGCACGAACCAATCTTTCAGTACCTTCTACAGAAACAGGTTTGATTCCCAAAGAAACAGTATCAGGGAATCTGATTTTATTAACCCCCATTTCTTCAATCAGGAATTTCTTTAATTTTTCGAGTTCTGGTGTTCCATGTAAATATTCAATACCTGCATAGATGTCTTCTGTATTTTCTCTGAAAATAACCATATCAACCAAATGAGGTTCTTTCACAGGAGAAGGTACTCCAGTGAAATATTGTACGGGTCTGACACAGGCATATAGATCTAATTGTTGTCTGAGGGCAACATTTAAGGAGCGTATGCCTCCGCCTACAGGTGTTGTAAGGGGCCCTTTGATGGCTACCATATAGTTATCAATATCCTTAATGGTGTCATCTGGCAGCCAGTTTCCTGTTAAATTGAATGCCTTTTCTCCAGCAAGTACCTCTAACCAATGAATTTTACGAGTACCATTATACGCTTTATGTACGGCCGCATCCAATACGCGAACGGATGAAGCCCAAATGTCTGCCCCTGTACCATCACCTTCAATAAAAGGGATAATTGGGTCGTTTGGAACGGTAAGTTTACCGTTTACCATACTTATTTTTGATCCTGACATAATCACATGTTTTGTTGGCGCAAAAGTAAATAAAAATATGGAAAAATAGGGTAATTTAGCACCGACAAGTAAAGAAATAATCTATGAATAATCCCATGCTGAATCCTGATCAATCTTCTTTGAGTAAGGATGAAAAAACCATTGAAAAGGCATTGAGGCCCAAAGCATTAAGTGATTTTAATGGTCAACCGGATATTGTAGATAACTTACTCGTTTTTATTGAAGCAGCTAAATTAAGAGGGGAAGCATTGGACCATGTTTTACTTCATGGACCTCCTGGTTTAGGTAAAACAACCTTGTCTCATATTATTTCAAATGAATTGCAATGTGGTCTAAAAATGACTTCTGGTCCAGTCCTTGAGAGACCTGGTGATCTGGCTGGTATATTGACAAATCTGGAACCTAATGATGTTTTATTTATTGATGAAATTCATCGGCTAAATACAGTTGTTGAAGAATATCTTTATTCTGCTATGGAAGATTTTAGAATCGATATTATGATTGATTCAGGTCCAAGTGCCAGAAGTATTCAACTTTCCTTAAATCCTTTTACTTTAGTAGGTGCTACTACCAGAATGGGGCTTTTGACGGCACCCATGAGAGCAAGATTTGGAATTAATTTTCATCTTGATTATTATGATGTAGATACTTTAATAAAGATTTTATTTAGGTCTGCTGAGTTGTTAAATCTTCCAATGACGGCTGAAGGTGCCGCAGAAATTGCCCGAAGGAGTAGGGGAACTCCAAGAATTGCCAATGCTCTCTTAAGAAGAATAAGAGATTTTGCTTCCGTAAAAGGAAATGGAACTATAGATTTAGATATTGCAAATTATGGACTACAGGCACTTAAAGTGGATAAATGTGGACTGGATGAAATGGATAACAGGATTTTAACAACCATTATAAATAAATTTAAAGGTGGCCCAGTTGGACTCACTACGCTAGCAACAGCCGTAGGGGAGGAAGCAGGTACTTTAGAGGAGGTTCATGAACCTTTTTTAATTATGCAAGGCTTTATTCAGCGCACACCCAGAGGTAGAGAAGCAACTCAAAGAGCTTATAACCATCTCTCTATTCCTTTTCATGCACCTAATTTAGGTTTATTTGATACACAATAGTTAATAAAAATAAAAATTTATAATTTATTGAATACCAATAAAATATTGTTTATAATTAAAAATATAGATAATAATTTTATCCTGATAGTGAGGCATTCATTTTTTTTTAGCATTTTTACAACCCTTTAGAAATTAAATTTTGAAAAGATATAGTTTATATCCAAATCACATTTTATTATTCATTGGGATTTTATAAATTTTTTGGAATTTTGGGTAATGCAGAAAGATCATACTGAAGTTTGGGAAAAGTGTCTTAGGAATATTCGCTTGAATGTGAATAACCAAAGCTTTAAAACTTGGTTTGAACCCATTAGGCCAGTTCGTTTAGATGATAAAGTTTTTACGCTCCTCGTTCCCAATAAATTTTTTTACGAATGGCTGGAGGAACATTATATAGGTTTATTAAAATCAACTATCCGACAAGAGGTTGGTGAGAAAGTTAGACTTGAATACCAAATTCTTGTTAATGATAATCAATCAAATAACCTTAATCAACCAATAAAAAATACAGAAAAAAAAGAGGATCCTGATTTTTCTAATTCCAATGAAATCAAAAATCCATTTGTCATACCAGGTATTAAAAAATGGCGTGTTGATGCCCAGCTTAATACAAATTTTACATTTGGCAACTATATCGAAGGAGATTGTAACAGGCTTGCGAGATCCGCAGGTTTGGCTATTTCAAAAAAACCCGGACAAACTTCTTTTAATCCATTAGTTCTTTATGGAGATGTTGGTTTAGGTAAAACCCACCTGGCACATGCAATAGGAAATGAAGTACAATTGAAGTTTCCGTCAAAAGTTGTTCTCTATGTTACTTCTGATAGTTTTACAAATCAGTTAATACAGTCAATACGAAATGGTGGTGTTAATGACTTTGTAAATTTTTATCAACATATCGACCTTCTTATTGTAGATGATATACAGTTTTTGGCCAATAAACATAAAACACAGGAAATTTTCTTTCACATTTTTAATCAGTTGCATCAGGGGGGTAAACAGATAGTTCTTACTTCAGATCGCCCTCCAAGAGATCTTGATGGCATGGAGGAACGTTTGATTTCTCGTTTTAAATGGGGACTTTCAGCCGATTTACAAGCACCCGATCTAGAAACGCGAATGGCTATCCTTGAGCATAAGATGTTGAAGGAGGGCGTAGGTATTCCTCAAAATGTGATTGAATTTATTTGTTATAATATTAAAAATAATATAAGAGAATTAGAAGGGGTACTCAATTTATTGATGGCTCAGGCTTCTTTAAACAGAAGAGAAATTGATGTCGACCTTGCAAGAGAAGTTATAAAGAATTTTGTTACTGAAATTAATAAAGAAATTACAGTTGAAAATATTCAGAAACTTGTCGCTGATCATCTTCAGATACCAGTTGAAACACTTTTTGGTAAAACCCGGAAACGTTCTATAGTAATTGCTAGACAACTTTCAATGTATCTTGCAAAAACAATGACTGACAGGTCTCTTAAAAATATTGGAGAGGTCTTCGGTGGCAGGGATCATAGTACGGTTATTTATTCCATCAAAACTGTTCAGGATTTAATGGAAACAGATACCTATTTTAAAGAGACCGTCCTTGAACTAGAAAAAAAAATTAAGAATTCTCTCAGAGAAACCTAAAATTTTAAATTAAAGTGGTTAAAAAGTTTGGCAGATAACTAATCTTGTTGTACTTTCGCAACGCTAATTAAAATACGTTTAGTTCTCACTCAAGTTATAGTCGGTGGAGTGGGTGAGCGGTTTAAACCACCAGTTTGCTAAACTGACGTACTGGTAACGGTACCGAGGGTTCGAATCCCTCCTCCACCGCCAGATTTTCGGGGCGTAGCGCAGCCCGGTAGCGCACCTGCTTTGGGAGCAGGGGGTCCCAGGTTCGAATCCTGGTACCCCGACAACAAAACAAGCGAAGTCAGCAATGGCTTCGCTTTTTTGTTTTTAAAACCAACCGTGATAAGCACGGCTTACATATCC
>JBEAXK010000086.1:0-30736 GCA_041159865.1 Bacteroidota bacterium | reverse complement strand
TAAAGAAGGCAAAGGAAAATCCTGTGCTGAAATTGGGTTAAAAATCCATAAAATCCACAACGACAAAAAATATTTCATAGTAGAATTTGAGACTAAATAGAAAAGTAGTCCAAATTGTTTTAATATTTTTAACTTGGATAATATTTAGTTTTTCAGGTTCCATTTAATATAAATGAAAAATCTGTCAAAAATGAATGAATTATCTGTATATTGAATTTATTATCTATAAAATCTCCCAAAAATACTCACTCCTATGGAAATGTTTCAAATGCTAATGTCTCAGCTTCAAAATGGTGGAATCACTGAGATAGCTGAAAAATTAGGTGTCTCGACAACACAAGCTGAAAAAGCAGTCAACGGTGCTCTTCCAAGTTTAATGACTGAATTGGCTAATAAATCCAAATCGGCTAAAGACAACAATGATGATAACAGTTTTTTGTCTCTGTTAGATAAAAATAACGATGGTTCTGTGGCGGATGACATTTTGGCACTGGTAGCCAAAGGAGGCCCTAATAGTGGCGATGTTTCTGGTCTGGTTTCCAATATTTTAGGCGGTAAATCTGATAAAGTAGTCAATGAATTAAGTAAAACTTCAGGTATAAATCCTGCTCAAGCGGGTGGTTTATTAAGTATGATCGCCCCTTTAATCATGAAGACTCTTTCAAAAACTAAAGCAGAAGGCGGCCTGGATTTAGCAGGTATAAGTTCTTTGCTAGATATTCAAAAAGATAAAGCAAAAGAAAATGCAAAAGCATCAGGTTTAGATGGCATTTTATCCATGCTTGATGCCAATAAAGACGGCTCCGTTGTGGATGACGCCATGGGATTATTAGGTAAATTCATGAAATGATTCCAGCCTTATAACCTCAGAACACTTAAAATGAATGCTCCTTCTATCCTTTCAATCAAATCTAAATTATTGGTTGGCCTAAGTATGGAAATGTCTTTTTTGAAGGACAAAACTAAGCTCCTTTGGGAAAGTTTCCTTCAAAAGCAAAGGAGTATTCATCCTAAAGTGTCAACCGATTATTATAGCTTACAAATTTACCCAAAAGGATTTTTTGACTCCATCCAGCTTCATGTTCCCTTTCTAAAATGGGCTTTAATAGAAGTTAGTACCTTTGACAAAATACCCTCAGAATTACAAACCTTCGTTCTTGACGGCGGATTGTACGCTGTATTTGATCACAAAGGAACTTCAACCGATATTTTCGATTATATTTATAGTAAATGGATTCCAACTTCCATCTATCATCTGGATGATAGACCTCATTTTGAAGTTTTAGGTGAAAAATATAAACAGGGTGATCCCCATTCTGAAGAACAAATCTGGATACCTATAAAACCAAAAGGCTAAGGTAAAAACTGACTTTTTTATCTTTTTTATGACTTCTCATAAAAATTATGAGTACGATATTATATTTCTAATCCTTTACTAAAATAGGATTATATCCATTTCCTTTAACAAACGAAAAATGAAAACATTATTCTTATCCTTTTTTTTATCCATATTTTTACCTATTGATATTAACGCTCAATCTTATAATAATCTCTGGATTCCAGATACCCTGAGTGGCACCGATTTTAATTTGCGCATTATTGATACCTTCGCTCAAATTGTAAACACAGGAAATCAAACCATTACAGGAGCAATCAATGGTAAGTTCTGGGGTCCAACCCTTTTTGTAAATAAGGGCGACCAGATTCAAATGAATGTACAAAATAAATTAAAAGATAGTATTACTATTCATTGGCACGGTATGCATCTTCCTGCTGTAATGGACGGAGGGCCTCATCAAATAATTCCACCTAATACAATATGGAAACCTTATTGGACGATTAAAAATGAAGCAGCGACTTATTGGTACCATCCACATTTACATGAAATGGCGATGGAACAAATAACCAAAGGTATTGGCGGACTTTTAATCGTCAGAGATGATAAAGAAAAGGCCTTAGCTTTACCCAGAAAATATGGTGTTGATGATATTCCTCTCATCCTGACAGATAGAGATTTTAATAGCTCTAACCAATTTTCAATAGTTCCTTATGGTGACAGTATGTTAACTAATATGACGCTGCGTGCCAAATATGAAGTTCCTGCACAAGTAGTAAGGTTTAGAGTTTTAAATGCTGCCATCGAAAGATCTTTTAACATAGGCTTCAATGATGGCCGAACTTTTTATGTAATTACCTCAGATGGTGGTTTATTAAACGAACCTGTTGCCAAAACGAAATATTTACTCCACGCCGGCGAAAGGATTGAAATTCTTGTAAATTTTACAAATCAGAACGGCTCCAATGTCGATTTGAAGGCCTATAATTCTTTACTGGGAAATAATATTCCGGGGGGAGAAAATTTCGTAACTGGACCATTTGGAAATTATCTGGGTAAAAAGGATTTTAATATTTTAAGATTAAATGTGGGTTCTCCTACCCTAAATCCTATCACTTCCATTCCAAATACTTTGGTTTCAAATACCTATTTAAAAGCCGCTGATGCTCAGCTAACCCGACAATTAACCATTTCCGATAGCTCTGGATTTCCAAATATTTTAGGACCTACTGCATTTCTCATCAATCGCAAGTTGTTTAAATTAAATTACAATGAATACAACATTCCATTGAATAATACAGAAATCTGGCAAATAACAAGTTCTTCCAATTTTGGCCATCCTTTTCATATTCACGATGTTGAATTTAATATACTAAGCATCAATGGTGTTGCGCCCGATGCCTCCCAGGCAGGTTGGAAGGATGTAGTTTTTATACCCGGAAGAACCGGAAATACCAATTCGGTAGTAAAATTCATTGCAAAATTCGATGACTTTGCTGATCCTTTACATCCATTTATGTATCATTGTCATATTGCATTACACGAAGATGAGGGTATGATGGGTCAGTTTGTGGTCACAAACACCACGGCAACGAGTAATTATAAACTTATTGATGACTTCTTTAGTATTTATCCTAATCCGGCACTGGATAGAATCTTTATCCGCTTCAATTCACCTAATCAATCTGCCTATTATATTAAAATAATTGATGCTTTGGGAAGAACAAAATTAATGCTTCCTCAACCTCATCTTGAGAATGGTATTGATATTCATCATTTAAAAGCAGGAATTTATCACCTCTTGTTAACAGATCAGAGTAGTAAAACGACTATTTCAAGAACTTTTTTAAAACCCTAAAAAATGAATGGAAGTATATCTTTTACCAACTTTATCATCTTCCCATTTATTTTTGGTCTGTTTTTTACAATTAGGGAAACGCGTGGAATCATTCAGGATTTCACCTTGAAAAATGTAAATAATGAGATGATCTCAACCACAACTTATAAAGATGCAAAGGGATTTATCGTCGTTTTTATATGTAATGAATGTCCTTTTGCTAAATTATACACTAAAAGACTCAATGAACTATCTGCAAAATACAAATCCTTAAATGTTCCTCTTTTGGCTATAAATTCAATGGATACTTTGGTTTATGAGGATGAAGGTTTCAAAGAAATGCAGCAAAATGCAAAAGCAAGTAAATTTAACTTTCCTTATTTACATGATGTAAATCAATCTGTTGCAAAAAATTTTGATGCTGAGCATACTCCATCTGCATTCATCATTTGGAAAGAGCAAAATCAATGGGTGTTAAAATATAAAGGTGCCATTGACGATAATGGACAAAACACTTCCATCGCAGTTCCTTATGTGGCTAATGCGGTGGATGCACTTTTGAAAAATCAACCCGTATTATTGAATGAAACCCTTTCTTTTGGCTGTAGGATTTTCTACCGTTAATTTTCTTTATGCTGAAAAGTCGATTCATGATATTTTGTTTGAGCGTCTCTTCATTTTCCTTCGCTCAAACAAATACCATTTTGATTATAGCAGATGATCTGGGAGCGGAATATTTTGGCTTCTAAGAAAATGACGGAGATACCGTTGATGAACCCAACATTAGAAAACTACAACAAAAGGTAGTTAAGTTTACCAATATGATGGCGAATCCTGTTTGTTCTGCAACGAGGAGCTCCATTTTAACAGGAAGATATAGCTTTAGAACAGGGTAAGTGGAATTGTTGGGGGAATTTATATTTTCATCGGTGACAATTGGAATACACCCTCTACCTCAAAAATTTCACCAACGGTTAATTCAAAAGGAACCCTTTATCAATATGGTATTACCGTTTCCTGTATCATATAAGAACCAAATGTGGTTTATCCTGATAGAACCAGTCATGTACTCGTTAACACCGTCGATTTATTTTCCACCATACTGGAAACTTTTGGATTTGATTCATGGAAATCATCAGTACCTGCCAGTAGACCAATCGATAGTAAAAGTTTAATGCCTTTCTTAAAAAATAATTCCGATAGCATTCGGAACTGGACTTTTAGCGAAATATTTAAATTAACAACCGATGATAATGATGGAAAAACAATCCGAAACAGACATTATCAACTAATGAAATTTGACTACGGCAAGCAAAAATTATTTAATCTTACTAAAGATCCATTAGAAAAAATAGATCTATTGACCGAAAAATTATCTGACACAGATGTTGCCAATTATTACTTTTTATGTAATGAATTAGCAAAATTACTCGGTGTAAATTCCTTTTGCCAAACTTTGGTCAAAGATACAAATCTACCGCCTTCTCAAAAGTTTCAAGCCTATCCAAATCCTTTTACCCAGTTTATTACTTTTGAAAAAATATAACACCAAAACCATTACTAGAATTAAAAAACAGTCAAGGTCAACTTATTTATAAAGGATATGATATTGAAAATCAGAATTTTGGAAATATACCTCCAGGCTTATATTTCCTTTATCTTACTGATTTTTCTTCACCTCCTCTAAAACTCATCAAAGAATAGAAATTTATAACCCCTGTGAGGTTACAAGACTATATAAACCTAAGTTTTTTGTATATTGGGAAAAAATAAAAAGATCCAGAATGGGCATATATTATATATTACAATTTTTTGCAATATATTTAACAGGCATGGTTACATCAAACCAACTTTATCCTTTCAAGGAGGGGAATGATGAAAAATACAGGCCTGAATTTCATTTTACACCAGACTCGATGTGGATGAATGACCCAAATGGACTTGTTTTTTACAAAGGTGAATATCATCTGTTTTACCAATACTACCCCAAAAGCAATGTTTGGGGACCCATGCACTGGGGACATGCGGTGAGTAAAGATTTAATTCAATGGGAACATTTGCCCATTGCGCTTTACCCTGATTCGCTGGGCTATATCTTTTCAGGAAGTGCGGTCATTGACTGGGAAAATACCATTGGCTTCGGCACTAAGGAAAATCCGCCCATGGTGGCCATTTTCACCTATCATAACGCTGAAAAAGAACGATTGGGAACCAATGATTTTCAAACGCAGGGCATCGCTTACTCCATAGACCATGGACGAACCTGGGAGAAATATGCGGCTAATCCTGTCATTCCAAATACTACCTATAGAGATTTTAGAGACCCAAAAGTTATCTGGCACCCAGCATCAAAAAAATGGATTATGGTGCTTGCCGTTAAAGATAAAGCCATGTTTTATACTTCTTTTGACTTAAAGTCTTGGAAATTTGAATCTGAATATGGCCTGAAAGATGAGAAAAGACTTTGGGAATGCCCCGATCTTTTCCCCATAAAAGTAAGTGGCACTAACGAAACTAAATGGGTTTTAGTGGTTAGCATGCAATCGGGAGCTCCAAACGGAGGCACAGGAACAAGTTATTTCGTCGGAGATTTCGATGGTCATCGATTTACCAATAGTCAATCGGATCATAAACAGTATTGGCTCGATGCAGGCACCGATAATTATGCCATGGTTTCCTGGTCCGATATTCCTGCTTCCGATGGGAGAAAAATAATGCTCGGCTGGATGAGCAACTGGCAATATGCTCAACAGGTACCAACACAGCGTTGGCGTAGTGCCATGACCTTGCCTAGGGAAGTTACCTTAGTGAAAACTGCCCCTGCTGAATGGAAATTGAAAAGCACTGTGGTTAAAGAATTTTCAGCTTATAGAAAAAATAAAATCAGTATTTCCAAAGACAAAATAATTGGAAACAAATGCTTAATGCTCAATCAATCACCAGCGATTTGTGAGGCATTCCTTACTTTCGACAGGTCAAAATGCAAGGAACCTTTTCAAATTTTAATTTCAAGCACTTCCAACGATTCTCTGATCATTGGTTATGACCCTTCGGGAAATAACTATTTTATAGATAGACGAAAAGCAGGCATCTCTGAATTCAATCCCTTATTTGCAGCCAAACATACAACGCCTTGTCTGTCGAAAGGTAATTTCCTGAATCTTCATCTAATGGTCGATAAAACTAGTGTTGAATTGTTTACCGACGAAGGATTAACCGTTATGACCGACATTTTCTTTCCAAAAAGTGAAATGAATAAGATTGAAATTTTGTCAAATAATTTATCTGAATTACTAAAGGAAAATATGGTTTATACCCTACATTCAAAAAGATAGGATATTCTATTACTTTCTAAAAGATTCAACTTAATTTGCCGATAATGCAAGATTTCAACTATATACCCTCAGTCTATTGGGTTTTTACCCAGTTATGCAATGATACTTGCCATCATTGTTACAATCTTTCAGGCCCTCGTGGGGAAAGAATTAGTTTAGAGGATTGTTTAAAAATAGTCCGTAATTTGCCTGACAAAATAGATAGATTGATTTTATCTGGCGGTGAACCCCTCGCTGAAAAACAGCTCCTTTATGAAATATTAAAGACGATTCAAGAAAAATACGGTGACACAACCCGTGTTATGTTGCAAACAAATGGCGATTTACTAACAGATAAAATATTAGATAAATTATTATCTCTGGGTGTTTGCCGCTTTGATATTGCCAGTATTGACAGGTACCATACCCATAAAAACAATCATTTATCAAAACTTAGATCCATCTTTCAAAAGTGGAATATACCTTGTGATAATGATGACAATACGAGTTATTTCCTGCAAGAAGACATCATAAGCTGGGGATATTGGGGAGCCACTGAGGAACTTTGGCTTGGAGGGAACTGGGCACGGGGAAGGGCATTGGAAACGAATACATGGACACAAAATCCTACCCATAATTTTTGTGCCATTCATTCGGGAGCGAGAAACTTTTTAGGAGGTCATGACGATGTTACTCAGGAAATCAGTATTCAACTTTGGAAAATAAATCCTTGTTGCCCAGGAACTAAATACCCGTTGGGCGACGCGAGAAAGAATAAAATTTCAGAAATCCTTTCGAAAGTGAGTTCTCACCCTGTTTTTATAGCTCTAAATGCTGGAGAACCACTCAAAATGGGAGAACATTTAGGCGTTAGTCAGGTAGAGGCTGAAAAACAAACTGAAAAGCTGAAAAACATTTGTTTGTATTGTGATCAATTTTTTACCAACCACATGTCAGAATGGAATACTGATTCCTTTATTCCGCTACCTGTAATCTAAATGGTAAAGAAATTTTATTGTTCATTTTACTTACTAACACTTCGTAGTAGGTAAAAAAATTGATAATTGACATTCGTTTTGCCAACCATAAATATTCCAACAAAACAATCGGAATAATTGCTCAGAAACTTTAATCCTAAATAATGAATATATTATAGAGTTAGGGTAATTTTTTAAAAATAAATTATTTGGTAAGAAATCTTTATTTTTGATCATTATGCATTTAAAGTAAAATAATAAAATATACAGAAATGACATTGAATGAATTTATAGAACAGTTTGACCATGATGATGCCATCGTTCTTCTCGAAGGAAAAAGAAATGTATTAGATGAAGACAAAGCAAAATTGAAGGCACTCGGCATGTTACTGGCCTCAAATACAACCAAAATGAAATTCAGAAGTGGAAATGCAGACGGTTCTGATCAGTTTTTCTCTGATGGGGTAACCGAAGTTGACCATAAAAGATTGCAAGTGATTACCCCTTACAACGGACACAGAAAGAAAACCAATCATGCTTATGAAACGATTTCATTAGACGGCCTAAATATTGCCGAGGAAGAAGAAGTGGTTTATCAGTCAAAAGGAAATAAGAAAATGGAAAAGCTGATTGACCAGTTTGTTTCCGGGGACAAAAACCGATTTTCCATTAAAGCGGCCTATATATTACGAGACACCATTAAAGCCATTGGAACGGACAAAATCAAACCTACCACTTTTGGCATTTTCTATGACGATTTAGAAAAACCAAAAACTGGAGGAACAGGACACACGATGATCATTTGCGAACAAAATAATATTCCAATTATTGACCAAAGAATATGGTTTAATTGGCTTAAATAACAGCATTAATCTCTTTAACTTAATCTTATTTACTAAAAATCAATCATTTACCTTATTTTATCTTGCAGGTTTTATACTTATTAATTTTTTATTTAGTCCCCAGGTGTCCGGAATTTCAAAGGTGATTCTATACATGTTTTTTATATTTTCAGAAATACCTATTTTTTCCAAAGAAATTAAATCATCGATTTTTACTGCCGTAAATTTCTTTAATTGTGTTTTAATTTTTAAATGGATGGTTGGTAGTAACCAGTTTTTATTTTTGAAAGTTTCTGGATTTTGATCTGATGTGTAAATAAACAATTCCATAGATTGGATTTTTTCCTGGGACGGATAAATATCCATTTTTTTATCAACTATTTTAACGTTTGTTTTTCCGTCGCCTAAAATCATTAACCAATTGATTTCATTGTTTTTATTTAACCAATGAATGGTTCCAGATTTTATTTGCTCCCATTTTCTAAGGTTTCCCCAAAGTCCGCCCATCATCCAATGTTCGTCCATTTGCATAGTTACCATTTTTAATGGATCACCTTTGTATTTATTCGGAATCGCTTTTTGAATGAATATTTTCGAATTTGGATTATTAAATTGGTCTAATACGACTTTGGGAATAGATAAACCCAGGTGTAGAATACTAGAAATATTGCTCATTTCACCATATTTAGGACCTTTTAATAGAGGTATGGGTGCTTTTGTTTCATCATCAAGGGCTACAGATATCCATAAACCAATAATGGAGAAATATTGCTGCATGTCCATACCATAAGCTCTAAAATAGGGACCAGCCATGTTTTTTAAATTTGGATGATAAAAAGTTACCGTTTCATTCCATAACCTATTTTCCAGATTCATGCCCATTTTTTTAATATCATCATGAACTGCATATTTGCGCCACAGAGCAAGTCCAATCATAGAAACACCATAATAAGTTGGAGAATTAAACTCGCTAAACGATTTATTTGAATGATATAAATTAAATATTTCCTCTGCTTTTTTTAATCCAGCTATACTTAAAAGAGAATCCTTTTTTAGTGATCCAACATAATCTAACAAGAAGGAACTCATAATTGAAATATTGGTGTATTCCGCTCCAACATTCCTTGCATAAGCACCTTTTGCAGCCAGATAAAGGCTATTTTCAATAGAACTAATTAGCTCCGGTGAGAGTAATTTTTTGTAATTCTCCAGGATTATTATTAGGTCGCAACCAATAAATTCCCTCCAATTTTCATCTAATCTGTCGTTGGTCACATTTGTTTTCCAGCTACCAAATATTCGTTTAGTTTCATCTTTATGTTGATGGCTTAAAATCCAGTTCAAAATATAGGTAGCCTTTTCCAGGTCGCCAATTTCATTTCTAAACAAGAGGGATTGAGCTAATCTGGTTTTGCTGCGAATACTCGTTTGATTGCTCAATACGTCGGTCAAATTTTTCCCAATGGGCATTTCATCTAATAAAAAAGTATCCACCAGTTTTTTTAAATATGGACTTAAAGTTTGATAGGTATAATCTTTGTTTAGAAGTTCTTCATTTTGGGCCTCCAAAAAGTTAGACGCAATAATAAATGCGCAACATAATATTATTTTGTAAATCATCTTGATATCAACTTTAAGTTGAAAAAATTATCAATTCCAATTCAATATAGACGTTTTAGGGTACATTTTTTAATCATCAGCATTTTTGTCAATTCATTTGAACTACTTATAATATTTTTCTTTTATTGGACTTAAAATCCTTTTAATTACGAAAACACCCACCATATTTCGAGGGCAAATAAGACCATGAGGTAAGACCTTAATTTTGCCATGTTTGCCAGGTGCATGGTCAAATCTTCCACTTTGGACAGTTGTTGGTAATTTCGTTGATGACCTTTCCTTATTTACAATTCTCAGGTCATAACCAAAAGGCCTCCTGATCCGTTACCAGTAAAATGGGTTCATGCAAATTTGTAAACAAATTAATTTAGTTTTGTAACCACCTAGTGATGGTCGAAAAATAGAAAATCAATATGCGTTTTTTTTTAATTTGACCGTTATATGTCAATATAAAAAACTACGTTAATGTCCCCCGAGCAGTTTAAAGAAAGCATTCTTTTTGAAGACAAGTTTTTACTTATTGTGAACAAATCTGCTGGAATAGCTGTAGAGAAAATTTCACCTCAAATCATAACCTTAGAAGACTTAGTTTATTCTCACCTTTTATTAACTGTTAAAAAACCATTTGTAGGTATTGTACATCGTTTAGACAGACCAACCAGCGGGGTTCTTTTAATAGCGAAAAAACCCTCTGTTTTGAAGGTATTGAATAGCCAGTTTGAAAAAAAAACCATTAAAAAAATCTACCTGGCTATTGTGACAGGCAAATTTGCACTTACCGAAGGAAAATTGAGTCATTTTTTAAAAAAAGATACGTTACAAAAAAAAGGGATTATTTTTAACGATCGAGTACCTGGAAGCCATGAAGTAAAACTTAAATACAAAAGATTACAATGGAATGAAGATTACAGTTTATTGCAAATTGAATTAATTACTGGGAAATATCACCAAATCAGGGCTCAATTAGCAGCGATTGGAAATCCAATTGCCGGAGATATACAATATGGGGGACATCCAAAAATGTGGGAGCATTCTGGTATTGGTTTACATGCTTCAGAAATACATTTCAACCATCCAGAAACGAATGAGCGAATGGTTATTAAATCAACCTGGAAAAATAATCCATTCCCAGGTTGATATAATTTGATCTGACAGATAAAAACGGATTAAGATCCTAACATCGATTGGAGTTTCATGGCTACGCTCATATCCCCTTTTACTTTAATTTTTCCACTCATTATAGCCATCATAGGATTCAAAGATCCGCTTCGAAGTTGCTCCATCGTTTCAATGCTGGTAACAATAGTACAATCGGCCTCACTATCAGCATTACTAATTTGCGGAGAAGTGCCATTAAGATCGATAAAAACGGCACCTTCATTAAATTGAAATTTAATACTTTTCCCGATAGAAGGAAAATTACCTGACTGAGCTTCAAATTGAGCTGTAATGTCTTGTAAAGTCATAGTTATAGTCTTATTTATGTTTGATTTGAATTTTATGACGGTCTTCTAAAATTTGCAATACATCGTTTAAGGAAGTATTTTTAGCAGAGAGTAAGATGAGATAATGGAACATCAAATCAGCAGCTTCATTTAAAAATAAATCTCTATCATTATCTTTTGCTTCTATCACTAATTCTACGGCTTCTTCCCCTACTTTTTGAGCGATTTTATTTATGCCTTTTGCAAAGAGGGAAGCGGTATAGGAATTGGGTTGCCCCTCTAATTTTCTATTATTAATAATTTTCTCCAGTACATGCAAAAAATGATTGCTTTCATTAGGCAAAGAGAAGCAAGTATCTTCACCTGTATGACAGACTGGTCCTGTTGGTTCTACAAAAAACAGCAAGGTATCGGCATCGCAATCCAAATGCCATTCCTTTAGATTGAGAATATTACCTGAAGATTCTCCTTTCATCCAAAGTCTGTTTTTTGAACGACTAAAAAAGGTAACTTTTGAAGTACTTAGTGTTGCCTGAAAAGCATTTTCATTGACATAACCCAGCATAAGAACAGCCTTCGTTTTAATATCCTGAACAATAGCAGGAATGAGTTCACTTTTTGAAAAATCAGGAATATTGTTTGCTTTATTTTGCATTTTGAGGTATTAAAATCTTACGGGAATCCCATGCCTGTGAAGCGATTGCTTAAGGTCGGAAATTTTTATTTCATTAAAATGAAAAATGGAAGCGGCTAATCCAGCATCGGCCATACCGATGGTAAACACTTCCGTAAAATGATCTATTTTTCCTGCACCGCCAGAGGCAATAATGGGAATACCAACCAGATTAGACATTTCAGCTAATGCTTTACAAGCAAACCCATTTTTTGTGCCGTCATGATCCATGGAAGTAAACAAAATTTCACCTGCCCCTCTATTTTCGGCCTCTTTTGCCCATTGAAAAAGAGGAATATCTGTTGCTAAACGCCCCCCATTTAAATAGACAAACCACTCCCCATTTATTTGTTTAGCATCAATGGCTACGACCACAAACTGACTACCGAAAGTATCGGCTAATTGATTAATAAGCGAAGGGTTTTTGACAGCTGCAGAATTTACAGAAATTTTATCAGCACCTGCTTCAAGTAGATAAGAAGCATCATCAATAGAAGTAATACCGCCTCCAATAGTAAATGGAATATTCAAATGTAGGGCAATATTTTTGGCTAATACTGCGAGCGTTTTTCGTTTTTCGTGCGTTGCTGTTATGTCTAAAAAAACCAGTTCATCTGCCCCTTCTTCACTATATTTTTTGCCGAGTTCTACAGGATCGCCGGCATCTTTCAGGTCTAAAAAATTAACCCCTTTTACCGTCCTTCCATCCTTAATATCTAAACAAGGAATAATTCGTTTTGCTAACATATTTAGAGAGAAGGAAGAATTTCCTTTATTAGTTTTGATAAAGTTTTACCTGATTCCTGTGCCATTCTAATGACCTCTTCCACAGTTGAAACCCCTATTTCATCCAACGGATAACATCTGTTTGTGGCTATTGAAAATACGAAGAGGGGTAAAGATAAATATTTTGCCATAATAACTTCTGAAACTGTGGACATACCCAAAACATCGGCACCTATTATATGTGCAAATTTATATTCAGCAGGAGTTTCCATATTTGGTCCTTGTAATCCTAAATAAACCCCCTCATGAAGTTTAATCCCTAAGTTAGAAGCTATCTGAAGCACTTTATTATTGCCTTCATGATCATAGGCATGCAACATATCAGGGAATCTTGGTCCAAGACGTTCATCATTGATTCCTCGTAAGGGATTATCAGGTGTAAGATTAATATGATCGCGAATAATTACTAAATCACCGGCATAAATAGCGGGATTTACCGAACCTGCGGCATTACTTATAAATAATCGTTTTATTCCTAGTTTTTTCAATACGATGACAGGAAAAGTCACCTCAGCAGCTGAATAACCTTCGTAATAATGGAATCTGCCTGCCATTGCCACCACTTTTCTGCCTGCTAGGTAACCCAAAACAAGTTGTCCCTTATGGCTCTCCACGGTTGAAATTGCAAAATGGGGTATCTCCGCATAATTAAACTGGCAAACTACTTCAATTTCATCAGATAAATCACCCAGTCCAGTACCGAGAATTAATCCAAAATCCGGTTCAAAATCTGTTTTAGATTTAATGAAAGAGATTACTTCATCTGCTTTTTCAAACCTCATAGAACTTTTTTTGATAAAATACATCAATCAACCAGCATGGTTTCTTTATTTAAAATCTGCTGTTCCATATTTTCTGGAATTTGCCGATATTCGTATTGTTGATTTCTCAGTTGAGGTTCAAAGCCAGCTTCTTTAATGGCTTCTTGTATTCCATTAGCGGTGAATCGGAAACGGGCACCGGCGGCAGAAACAACATTTTCCTCAATCATGATAGAGCCAAAATCATCCGCACCGGAATGTAAACATACCTGAGCTACTGTTTTTCCAACGGTAAGCCAGGACGCTTGAATATGCTGAATATTTGGAAGCATTATTCTGCTTAAGGCAATCATTCTGATATATTCGTCGCCCGTACAAGCATTACGCGCGCGTTTTAATTTTCTTAAAATGGTTTCTTCATCTTGAAAAGGCCATGGAATAAAAGCAATAAATCCTTTAGCATTTGCGGGTTTTTCACTCTGCACCTGTCTAATTTTGACGAGATGTTGCATACGCTCCAGATTGGTTTCAATATGTCCGAACATCAAAGTGGCGGAAGTTGTGAGATTTATTTGGTGCGCAGCCCGCATCACATCCAGCCATTCTTCAGCACCACATTTACCTTTTGAGATTAATCGTCTTACTCTGTCATCTAATATTTCAGCGCCAGCACCTGGTAGCGAATCTAATCCGGCATCTTTGAGCGCTTTTAAAACTTCAATATGAGTTGAGCCCTCCAATTTAGTAATATGCGCTATTTCAGGTGGCCCCAAAGCATGCAACTTAAGGGTTGGATACCTCCTTTTTAATTCCATGAAAAGATTAACATAATAGGCTAAACCCAAGTCGGGATGATGGCCACCCTGTAGCAATAACTGTTCACCACCAAACCGAAAAGTTTCTTCTATTTTGATCGAATATTCGTCTAAAGAAGTAATGTAAGCCTCTTCATGACCAGGTCTTCTGTAAAAATTACAGAATTTGCAATTAGCGATACAAACATTTGTTGTGTTTGAATTTCTATCAATAATCCAGGTTACTTTATTTTCTGGATTTAGTCTAAAGCGGATTAAGTTACCAACCTCCATAAGTTCGGCTGTTGGCGCATTTTCAAAGAGGTAAACCCCCTCTTCTGGTGATAAAAAACCACCGTTCAAGGCATTATTCAGAAGCGTATCTTTATGCATCACTACATCCGGTTAAATAATAAAAGTATTTAAAACAAAAATAAAGGATTCTAAGTTCAAACAGGTAACACACAAAGGCAATAAACCATACATTTAGAACATAAATTGCAGCTGATCCTTTAAATAAAGTCAATATTAATAAAAAAACAAAAATATTCATTACCTTTGCCGAGTAAGGATGAAAAAAAGTAAGCGAGAGGGAAAAATACCCTCTTTTTTATTTTAGACCCAGTTTAAAATTTATGGACGAAATTAAGGAAAAATTAAGCCAGTTATTGACTGAGAAATTTCAGGAACCTGAGATAAATCATTGCTTTTTATTGGACATAAATATATCTGCCAAACAGAAAGTAGAAGTCTTCATAGATAGTGACATAGGAATTGACTTTGACATTTGCCGAATTATTAGTCGATATTTAGAAGGATTGCTGGACGAAAATAAATGGCTTGGAGAAACTTACACTTTAGAAGTTTCCTCCCCTGGGGTAAGCCGTCCTTTAGTTTTACCCAGGCAATTTAAAAAGCACACAGGTAGAAAACTGGTTTTAACCCTTGAAGACAACAGTCAGGTGACAGGCATAATGAAAGAAGTTGATGAGGAAGGCGTATCTATAGTATGGGAAGAAAAAGTACTTGAAGGCAAGAAGAAAATAAACACCCAGTTTGAGAAAAAGTGTTCTTTTAACACGATTAAAAACGCACTCGTTAAGGTTTCATTTTAAAAGGATAAAAATATGTTGAACCTTGTAGAAACATTTTCAGAATTTAAGGATGGAAAAAACATTGATCGTCCTACCATGGTAAGAGTTTTAGAGGATGTATTCCGAACCCTTATCAAAAAGAAATTTGGCTCTGATGAGAATTTCGATGTCATTGTAAATACTCAAAAAGGTGATTTAGAGTTATGGAGAGTTCGAGAAATAGTTCCCGATGGGGAGGTTGCTGATGAAAAAAGTCAGATATCTGTTTCTGAGGCTATTTCGATTGATGCGGATTATGAAGTAGGGGAAGAATGTTACGAGCAATTACAGTTAGAAGATTTTGGAAGAAGAGCCATTATGGCTGCCCGCCAAACACTTATTTCAAGAATTATGGATCTTGAAAAAGAAGAAGTCTTTAAAAAATATAACGATAGGCTAGGTGAAATAGTAACTGCCGAAGTTCATCAAATTCTAAAAAAGGAGATTCTTATTGTAGATGATGCGACGGGTAATGAACTTATTCTACCAAAAACCGAGATGATTAAAGGAGATTATTATCGGAAAGGTGATTTAGTTAAGGCAGTAATCAAATCGGTTGAAATGCGCAATAATAATCCAACCGTTATTGCATCAAGAACAGATTCTTTATTTTTAGAGAAACTTCTGGAACAAGAAGTACCTGAAATTGAAGACGGCTTGATTACAATTCGCAAAATAGTCAGGATGCCTGGAGAACGTGCAAAAGTATCTGTAGAATCTTTTGATGACCGCATTGATCCAGTTGGAGCTTGTGTAGGTATGAAGGGTTCCAGAATTCACGGTATTGTCAGGGAATTAAACAATGAAAATATAGATATTGTAAATTACACCAATAATTTACAGCTTTACATACAACGTGCATTAACACCTGCGAAAGTAACTTCTATTACTGTTAATCAGGACAAAAAAATCGTTAAGGTTTTTTTAGATCCTGAACAGGTTTCACTGGCTATTGGAAAAGGTGGAACAAATATTAAGTTAGCGGGTTTACTCACAGGATTTGAAATTGATGTATTTAGAAATAATGAAGAATTCGAAATCGATGATGTTGATTTAGAAGAATTCTCAGACGAAATTGAAGGATGGGTCATCGACGCCTTAAAAGGAATCGGTTGTGATACCGCCAGAAGCGTATTAAACCTTAGTAAAGAAGAACTAATTCGACGCACGGATCTGGAAACTGAAACAA
Organism: Bacteroidota bacterium; assembly: GCA_041159865.1. Lineage (GTDB taxonomy): Bacteria > Bacteroidota > Bacteroidia > Chitinophagales > Saprospiraceae > BJGN01. The sequence goes on along the minus strand of JBEAXK010000086.1, from coordinate 14,029 downwards.
TTGAAGATGTTTTATCCGTTCTTGCTGCCGAATTTGAGGAATGATAAAATTCCTATTATAATTTAACGAAACTCTTTTGTAGTTTTGCACTGCAAATTTGTATTAAATCGAATGCCGTTGAAACTTATTCAGATAGTAAAGGAACTGAACGTGGGTTTATCCACACTCGTTGAGCATCTTGCCAAAAAGGGGTACGAGGTGGAGAATAAACCCACCGCTAAAATAACAGATCAGATGTATGCTGAACTGTTAAAGGAGTTCCAGAAATCAGGAGATATTAAGCAACAGGCAAAATCAGTCAGTTTTGGTGCTGGGAAACCCGTAAAAGAGGAGCAAGAAGCTGCAGCCGCAACGGAACCCTCAAAATCTGTTGTAACCCCAAATGTTGAAGTAAAACCAGAAAGACCAGAGGGTGCAATCCAATTGCAAAGACCTACTGTCCTTGGGAAAATTGACCTTAGTAGCCGGTTACAACAAAGAACTAAAGAAAAAGAAAAACCTGAGGTCGTTCAGCCATCCGCAGCTAAGGTTTCTACAAAACCAACTGAAGCTACTGCCAGTCCTCCTCTTTCTAAAGTTCAAGAAATAGTAAATAAAACTGAGACTACAAAACCGGAACCTTCAGTTCCGGTGGCAAAAGAAAATAAGGAGGTAGTTGACACTAAAATAAGTCCCGAATTTAAACCAACAGCTCAATCTGAAGAAGTTACCACCAAAGCGGTACCTACAATAGCTGTTGAGGACGAAAATATGATGCGAGCCGAAACTCCTGAACTTCGAGGATTGAAAATTTTAGGCAAAATAGACACCAATTCTTTTGATCGAAACAGAGGCAGAAGTAAACCTCCTACTCCGCCTCAACCTGCTGATAAACCAACAAATGCCGGAGGTACTCAGCCACCTTCAACCGGAGCTAAATCAGCTGCTTCACCTTCTGTAGAATCAGAAGAGGCGAGAAGAAAACGCAAGCGCAAACGTAAAAAAGTTGGCGCTGAAGGAACTGGAAACTCCCCCAATATAGGTCAAGGACAAAATAATAATCAAAGCCCGAATCAGGGAACATCTCAGGGTAATAATAATCAGCCAAATAATAGTCCGCAAAACAGACCCAATACAGGTGGACAAAGTGGACAAAACAATCAGGGTGGGCAACAAAGAAGGCCTTCTACTAATAACAACAATAATAATTCCGGCCCAAACAACAGGCCACCAGCTAACAGACCACCAGTTGCTAAAGAAGAACCTAAAGAGGTTTCAAAAAAGGAAATTGAAGATAAAATTAAAGCGACTATGGCGCGTCTTTCTGGTGGTGGAAAGAACAAACGCCAAAAATTTCAACGTGATAAACGAGATCGATTTAGAGAAAAGCAAGAACAACTTGATCAGGATGAATTATCAGGTAAACTAGAAATTACTGAATTTATTTCAGCGCAGGAGTTAGCTAATATTCTGGATGTGGCCATTTCTGAGGTTATCACGGTTTGTATGAATCTCGGGGTTATCGTTTCTATCAATCAACGCCTGGATGCTGAAATTATAGAACTCGTTGCCGGTGAATTTGGCAGAGAAGTAGAATTTATCTCAGTCGAGGAACAAGCTGATGAGGAAGTAGTGATTATAGAAGATGATCCTGCTCTTTTGGTGCACAGAGCACCAATTGTAACCGTTATGGGTCACGTCGATCATGGGAAAACTTCCTTGCTCGACTATATTAGGAGCGCCAATGTGGTTTCAGGTGAAGCAGGTGGAATTACGCAGCATATCGGAGCCTACGAAATGATTATAGGGGACAATAAAAAAATTACTTTCCTCGATACTCCCGGTCACGAAGCCTTCACCGCTATGCGTGCACGGGGTGCTAAAGTTACCGATATTGCTATCATTATCATCGCTGCTGATGATAGTATTATGCCTCAGACAAAAGAAGCCATATCACATGCTCAGGCTGCCAATGTTCCAATTATATTTGCAATCAATAAAGTAGATAAAATAGGCGCTCAACCTGAGAAAATAAAACAGGAACTTGCCTCCATGAATCTTCTCGTAGAAGAATGGGGTGGAAAATATCAATCACAGGATATTTCTGCTAAAACAGGTCTGGGCATACCAGAAATTTTAGAAAAAATATTGCTGGAGGCGGAAATGCTTGAGCTAAAAGCAAATCCAAACCGCGCTGCAGTAGGAACGGTTATCGAGGCTTCCTTAGATAAAGGAAGGGGCTATGTAACTAAACTCCTTGTTCAAAACGGTACGCTTTCCGATAAAGATTCTTTGGTAGCAGGTGAGTTTGCTGGAAAAGTAAGAGCCCTTTTAAATGAAAGAGGTCAAAGAATCAAATCGGCAGGTCCTTCAACCCCTGTATTAGTATTAGGATTGACGGGTGCTCCCCAAGCAGGAGACAGATTTAAAGTGGTGGATTCCGACCAGGAAGCCAGACAAATAGCTTCTAAAAGAGCTCAAATTACCAGAGAACAAACTACTCGTGCAACGAAACGTATTTCTCTTGATGAAATTGGACGTCGTTTAGCACTTGGAAACTTCAAAGAATTAAAACTTATCGTTAAAGGTGATGTAGATGGTTCTATTGAAGCGCTTTCTGATTCTCTCATCAAACTATCCATTGAAAAAGTTCAGGTGAATGTGATTCATAAAGCAGTAGGTGGCATCATCGAATCTGATGTACTTCTCGCTTCTGCTTCCGATGCCATTATCATAGGTTTCCAGGTACGTCCTTCTTTAGGTGCAAGAAAATTAGCTGAAAAAGAGGGCGTAGAAATTAAAACCTATTCTATTATCTACGAAGCTATTGAAGAAGTAAAAGCCGCCATTGAAGGTATGCTTGAACCTACCAAGGTTGAAACCGTTATCGGTATGGTAGAAATTAGAGAAATCTATAAGATAAGCAAAATAGGAACTATTGCTGGTTGTTATGTTCAGGAAGGTAAGATTAGCAGAAATAGTCATATCAGACTTGTAAGAGACGGTATTATTGTTTTCCCTACCAGAGAAAATACACATGGTGAAGTTTCTTCTCTTAAACGATTCAAAGATGATGTTAAAGAGGTTAGAAATGGAATGGAATGTGGTTTATCCATTAAGAATTTCAATGAAATGAGAGTGGGTGATATCATAGAGGTTTACGAAATTACAGAGGTGAAACAACGATTGGATTAATCATTAATCCTTTAAATATGCTTTCCCGAATCAGGAAATATGCTGTGTTCTTTTCAGAATCAAATTTCTGGAATACGGTTCAGTCTTACGCAAAAAAAATTGGCATTCAATCTGTTTATTCATCTTTATTGCTATTTTATGCCTTTAAAAGAAAAGAAACCCCAACATGGGCCAAAAATATTATCATTGGCGTGTTGGGGTATCTTATTGCTCCCATAGATTTACTTCCCGATTTAACTCCATTTATAGGTTATACTGATGATCTCGGAGTATTAGGAATTGGATTAGTAGCGATTGCCTCTTACATCAATGATTCCGTAAAATTACAAGCCAAGACCAAATTGAAAGACTGGTTTGGAAATTATGATGCTTCAGAAATTGAAAATATAGACCAGAAATTATAATACGGTTATCCGATGAGCATAAACGCCAATTTGTCCCCTAAAAATTAATGTATAGGTGCCCGAGTTCAATTTTTTCGCTTGCCATTGAAATTGCGTCGTTCCTTTTTCTACTGTAAAACTGGACATATTTTGCCCCATACTATTGATTAAAGTGACCGACTCCCATTGATGTTCTTTTTGAAAATCAATTGTAAAAGTACCCACATTTGGATTTGGATATACCTTTATATTAGCATTCGTAACAAGAGGTACAATATTGACTGTATTGCTGAAATTCACACAATAATCTTCCACCTCACCAAAAAATTCAACAGGAAATACACAAGCACCAGGTTCCTGCCTATATTGCATTACTACACGCATTCTGGTGGAGCCTAATTTTGCGGAAAGGGGAACATTCATAATCGAATTTACAATTCCCTTTTTAGGTGACCCAGAGTTAAATAGTTCTTCCTCATTGGTGAATGATCCGTCTTGATTTAGATCAATCCATATAATAAAAAATTCATCATAAGATGTATTTAAATATCCGGGTTCCAAGGTTAATGGATAAGAGACACCTGGCTTTAAAGTTGGCCCTATTTTCCTTGTAAAATCTCCATACCCATCTTTTTTAGACAAATAGACAAAATCCCCTATTTTAACTTGGGAAATCCATTCGTTTTCAGCACTAACAATAGTTATTCCTTTGGGAATACAATAATTTTTCTCTAAACAGTTGCCGCATCCAATCGTTGTTACTTTAAAAGAACTACTGAATACTAATTGATCAGATTCACATAAACTTCTTATCTGAAAATCATATTCGGAGCAAGAAAGCAAATTTTTAATAGTTGCTCCATTTTGAACGACCTGAATGGACTGCCACCCCATAGTATCTTTCGATAATTTCCATCGGAGCACATAACCTGTAGCAACCGTAATCTTATCCCATTTTAAAGTCAATTCCGAATTTCCGATAATTACGGTCTCTAAATTTGGTGGATTTTTACAACATCCATCAGTTTTAAAAGCAATTACCTGATTCCCCGCTTCTTGATTCAGACACTTTCTGTTTAAGGTTAATTCATAATCCTGACAGGGTATTAAATCTTTAATTAACAATGGATTACCTGCTGTAAGAGAAATCCATTCAGCTTCCCCCTTTTTCCTATAAAACAAATCCACGTTTTTAATACTATCATTGGTAATCCATGATAGCTGAACTGAGGTAGTAGAGACATTATTCACCTCTATTCTTGCTAAAGGCGGGCATTTCCCACAACTATCTATAAGGTATCGAATACTTTTATCTATATTTAGCACCCCACCTGAACTAACTTTACTTATCAGACTATCTAAAATCGTAGTTCCTCCTAGCAAAGCTTTTCTTACCAGACGAGCTGCTGCACCTGGGTCAGTTTTAGACAAAACCGCTAAAGTTGGACAAGGTGAAGCATAAAGTAAACCGATTGCACCTGCAATTTGGGGTGACACAAATGAATTTCCACTTTGTCGGGCATAGCTACCTTTGTCTGCGGTTGTGAGTAAATTAAATCCTAATGAGGTAATGTCAATTGATTTTTTTCCATAACCATATCTTAATTCTCCTTTATCCGATATAGCTGTTGCCGCAATCATATAATCACTGGGGCAAGTAGTAGGAATATCCCCTAAAATATCAACATCAATACTTTGATTAATCGTAGCTGCCACATTTAAAATACCCGCCTCACCCAAGGCATTATAGAAATTACACCAAATGGGAAATTCGTCTGGTTTTTTTTTGTCAATGCCCCATGAGGTATTAGTAGCAACGACAAAAGCCCCATTTTTCCCTTTGGAAGTATTATATAATTGTCGCATTTTCAGCGGATAGGAATAGGCTTCAATGGCTCTGCTTTCTGATAATACATTAGCTATCTGAGAAGTAACAACCATCAGTTTAACTTTCCAGTTAATTCCAGTAACCCCTATTTTATTGTTACCAGAAGCACCTATTAAACCAGCGACAGGGGTACCATGAAAATTGATATAACTTACCTCGTCCGTTTTAAAATCAACATTCCAACCCAGATAATCATCAATGTAACCGTTTCCATCATCATCTTTTTTATTATATGGAATTTCTGCGCGATTAACCCATAGATTTTCCTTCAAATCAGGATGCTCAATATCAACTCCGTTATCTATGACACAGACCACAATAGTATCGCCAGCAGGAGTCAATCCACCCCGAGTTATATTCCAGGCTTCTACAGCTTTTATATCTAAGCCAACAATTCCTCCTGTCTGACCTGTATTTTGAAGATAATATTGTTGGGAAAAAAGGGAATCATTAGGAATGACACTTCGTAATTTTATATAATGATTCCTTTGAACAAATCTGATACCCGACTGGATTTGAAGGAAACGAAGGGCATCCTTTTCAGAAATAACACCAGGATTGATGTTAAGCTGATAAATATTAAGTTGTTCGGAAAGTAATTTCATGTTTGAAATACCCGACGCTTTTTTTTCTAAAAGAATACCATTAAACCAGTCAGCACCTGAAACTTCAGGATTGAACTGGACCAGAAATTCATTTGGAACATAATCTTTTTCTTGGCTTTTAAGTTGATAACAACTTAAAAGGAGAATGGTAAGTACAATTTTTAAACGAACAATTAGTGTCATTATCTTCAATTCTAACCTTCACGACAATTGTTTAGGCTTCCCTTAGAGGTTAATAATGAATTAAAATAAGAAATTATTTTATAGAAACCGACTTTCTATCTAATTATTCTGTTCAAAATAGCCTAACCATTCATAGATGAAAGAAAGTCATCGTTCGATCTCGTTCCAGCCATATGTTTTCGTAAGAATTCCATAGCCTCTTCAGGTTTCATATCGGCCAGATGATTTCTAAGAATAAACATTCTTTGAAGCGTTTCTTTATCAAGCAACAAGTCTTCTCGTCGGGTAGAAGATTTTGTCAAATCTATAGAAGGGAACATTCGTTTATTAGCCAGACCTCTGTCAAGTTGAAGTTCCATATTACCTGTACCTTTAAATTCTTCGAAAATAACACCATCCATTTTCGAACCTGTATCAATTAAAGCGGTAGCCAGGATAGTTAGAGAACCTCCCCCTTCAATATTACGAGCTGCTCCGAAGAATTTTTTTGGCTTATGAAGTGCATTTGCCTCCACACCCCCTGAAAGCACTTTACCACTCGCAGGTGCTACCGTGTTATAGGCTCTTGCCAATCGAGTAATAGAATCGAGCATAATAACGACATCATGTCCACTTTCTACCAATCGTTTTGCCTTTTCCAGCACTAAATTAGCGACTCTGACATGATTATCAGCTGGTTCATCGAAAGTGGATGCAATAACTTCTGCGTTAACACTTCTTTTGAAATCAGTAACCTCTTCAGGACGTTCATCAATGAGCAGGACGATGATATAACATTCGGGATTATTTTTTGAAATAGCATTTGCCAAATCTTTCAAAAGAAACGTTTTTCCTGTTTTAGGTTGAGCGACAATGAGTCCACGTTGACCTTTACCAATGGGTGTAAAGAGATCAATCATTCTGTTACCCATATCTTTACCTGAAGAAGAAGCGGTAAGTTTAAATTTTTCAGTAGGAAAAAGAGGGGTTAAATAATCAAAAGGAATTCTCTCTTTGATATTCTCCGGATTAGTTCCATTTATTTTAGAAACCTTTAATAAAGCAAAATATTTTTCACCTTCTTTGGGGGGTCTCAAAGTTCCTTTAATTGTGTCTCCAGTTCTAAGTCCGAAAAGTTTAATTTGTGAAGGTGATACGTAAACATCATCAGGAGAAGATAAATAATTATAATCGGATGACCTTAAGAATCCATATCCATCAGGCATCATTTCTAAACTTCCCTCACTTTCTATGATACCATCCAATTCTGGTTCAAATTTGATTACAGGAGGAGCAGGTGGCGCAACAGGAAGTTGCTGAGGCGCGTCTGCATTTGCGGTTGGAACCTCGGGAAGCGGCTTCCTGTTATCCCTTAAAGGTGCTCTGTTATCTCTGGGCAGCAAGGCAGGTCTTTGTTGCGGTAATGGATTATTAGCTCTTTGCATTTCACCATCTTCTCTTCTTTTCCTTAAAATGCGTCTGTTTTCCGCATCCATATTTTCAGGAATTGGGGTAATTTCAGCTGCACCTGGTTTATCCCATAACTCTTGGGAAGCTACGTTTTTCCTGGCATCTCCTTCTATCTCTGCCGGCTTATTTTCAATCGGATTAATCTCAGGATTCCTCCTGGTTCTTGAAAAATCGCGTCTGTCAGTGGGATTGGAACCATCTTCAGGAAGAGGTTCTCTGCTGGAAGAAATTCTGCGGACACTTGGAAACTCGCGACGATTTATTTCTTTATTAACATTAGTTTCTTCCAGAGGGGAATTTGTTCTTCTAATCCTGTTTGATTCCCTTGAAATTTCTTTTTTCTGTTCTACTAACCCTTCAGGTTCATTCACAGTCACATTTTCCGAAGGAACCAAAGAAGCATCTCTGTTAACTGATATATCTACCGGTAAATCATTTGCAAGGATGTCATCTGTCTTATCAAAATCAAGACTGATTTGCTCAGGTTTTGAATTACTAACTGGGGTGACAGGCTGAATATTTGACTTTTCAGATTTGGTGCCTAACAAAGCCTGTTGATCCAGGATTTTATAAACTAACTCTTTTTTAGCCAATTTTTTGAAACCTGGCACCTGCATTTCTTCCGCTAAATCGCGTAATTCAGGTACCAACATCTCATTTAGCTGGACAATGTCGTATTGCATGAATAAAACTTTAAAAAAAACAGGAGATTCGCTAATCGAACCATTTAAGGATAATTAATTGAAACTGCCAATTTCCATTTTAAAAAAGAACATGATAAAAGGTTATTAAAAAAACTTATATCAAAAAGAAAGAGCCAACATAAATGAGGCTAAATTCTAGGAAAAAGGAAAAAGCAGGGTGAAATACACGGTTCCTTCACATTATAAGGAAACAATGATGCAAAAATAGATTATTTTTTTATACTAAGTATTATCTTTGCAAAAAAATTAATTTTTGAATTGAATTCTTTTTGAAAAAGAAGAAAAAAGGCCTCTTTCTGGCTCAATTACGAATAAAAGGGTAGAAAAGTTATGTTGCAGATAAGTGTTATCCGTCAAAATCAATTGGAAGTCGTAGAAGGGCTAAATAAAAAAAATGTCTTTGAGGCTGCTGAGAAAATTTCTGAAATTTTAAAGCTTGATGATCAGCGAAAGCTATGGCGAACTGAACTTGAGAAATTGCTTACCGAAAGGAATCAATTCTCTGATGAGGTTGGTAAGCTTTATAAAGAGGGTAAGAAAGATGAAGCGGAAACTATTAAAGCCAAAGTAAATGCTTTAAAAGAAAATACTGCTTCCTTGGAAAGTCAGTTGGGAAATATTGAAAAAGAGATAGATAACTTATTATATTTAGTTCCCAATTTACCCCATTCCTCTGTTCCTTACGGAAAATTGCCAGAGGATAACGAAGTATTCAGGCCATGGCCACAAGAACTTCCTACCTTAGATGAGCGGGCTGTTCCTCATTGGGAATTAGCCAAAAAATATAATCTTTTCGATTTAGAATTAGGTGTAAAAATTACTGGTAGTGGCTTTCCTGTTTACCGTGGTAAAGGGGCAAAATTACAACGTGCCTTAATTCAGTTTTTCCTGGATGAAGGTGTAAATGCTGGTTATGAGGAAATTATGCCTCCTTTAATGGTAAATGAAGCATCTGCAACAGCCACTGGACAACTTCCTGATAAGGACGGGCAAATGTATTATGTCGAAAAAGATGATTTATATCTCATTCCAACGGCTGAGGTTCCAATCACTAATATTCTACGCGATGTTATCCTGGATGCAAACAGACTTCCTGTCAAAATGTGTGGCTACACTCCTTGTTTTAGAAGGGAGGCGGGGTCTTATGGCGCTCATGTAAGAGGACTGAACAGAGTACATCAATTTGATAAAGTGGAAATCGTTCAAGTAGCTCACCCAGATCATTCTTATCAAATGCTCAATGAAATGATTGAACATGTAGCTAAGATTTTAGACAAACTTGAATTACCTTACCGAATATTAAGACTCTGTGGCGGGGATATGTCATTTTCTTCCGCGTTAACTTTTGATTTTGAAGTTTACAGTGCTGGCCAAAAAAGATGGCTCGAGGTAAGTTCGGTGTCCAATTTTGAAACTTTCCAAAGTAATCGATTAAAACTACGATTTAAAGATGGGAAACAAACCAGGCTGGCACATACTCTAAATGGAAGTGCATTGGCTCTGGCCCGAATTGTAGCAGCGTTAATGGAAAATAATCAAACCGATGAAGGTATTCTTATTCCTAAAGCATTAATACCCTACACAGGTTTTGACCGGATATCTTAACTATAATTAAACTAATTTTTAAGGATTTGCGTTATATTCGTAAAAAATTCAACTCATGGGATATTTTATTTTAGCTGGTGTTTTATCATTGATTGGTTTTATTATCAGTCAAAGGTTAAAAAATAAATTCAGGCATTATAGCCAGATTGGGATTCGCTCAGGACTTTCAGGTCGTGAGATTGCTGAAAATATGTTAAGATATTATGGCATTCACGACGTGCGGATTGAAGAGGGACATGGCATGTTAACTGACCATTACAATCCTATGTCCAAAGTAGTTAATTTAAGTCCAGATGTTTATAACGGAAGAACAATTGCAGCTGCTGCAGTTGCAGCACATGAATGTGGTCATGCCGTGCAACATAATAAAGCTTATACATGGTTAACGCTGCGCTCAGCGGTTGTCCCCATTGTAAATATTGCTTCATCTTTACAACAATGGCTTCTTATGTTAGCTCTTGGTTTATTTGGATCTGGAGGTAATCAAACCATTCTCTTTATAACCATGCTCACATTCTTAGTTACCGCAGTTTTTAGTCTGATAACATTGCCTGTTGAATTTGATGCATCTAATAGAGCATTAGTTTGGTTGAATCAGTCTGGATTTACCCATGGTGCTGAACATGAAGGTGCTAAGGATGCGTTGTGGTGGGCTGCTATGACTTATGTTTCTGCTGCTTTCTCAGCTTTAGTCATGCTTTTATATTTTGCCCTTCGTTTCTTTGGTTCATCCAATGATTAATGAAAGGAGTCTAAAGAGAAAATAATTTTAAATTCTGGTTATAATCCAAATTGCTATGTTGGAAGAAGTAAATTTTTTAGTGGAAACGGCCCAGGAAGCCATGGAAAAAGCGTTGGATCACCTTCACAAAGAGTTAGGCAAGATCACAACTGGTAAGGCTACACCAGCTATCGTAAAAGATTTATTAGTGAATTACTACGGTACACCTACACCGATGAATCAAGTAGCTAATATTTCAACCTCAGATGCGCGTTCCTTAGTCATTCAGCCCTGGGAAAAATCAATGCTTGCACCCATAGAACGTTCTATTTTTGAAGCGAATCTTGGTGTTACACCCATGAATGATGGAGAGGTAGTACGACTTTCATTTCCCCCACTGACTGAGGAGCGTCGTCGCGATTTGGTGAAAAAATCAAAAGCTTTAGGTGAAGATGCAAAGGTAAGTTCCCGTTCCGCAAGGCGAGAAGCAATGGAGGGAATAAAAAAGGCAGTTAAAGATGGTTTTTCTGAGGATGAGGGGAAAAAGAAAGAAGAAATAGTTCAACAATTAACTGATAAGCATATAAAAAAGATTGATGAACTACTGGAAGGAAAGGAAAAAGAAATAATGACTGTTTAAATTTTTGTTTCTTGTTAAAATTCCATACTTTTGCAAACATTTTGAAAATTAATTGAGCATATTGCTTAAAAATACCAGCAATGAAACGTACTTACCAACCATCTAAACGCAAACGCGTAAATAAACATGGATTCCGTTCCCGTATGAGTTCTAAAAATGGACGCCGGGTACTTGCTAACCGTCGTGCCAAAGGTCGTCATAAGTTGACCGTTTCTGACGATACACATACTAAATAATCCTATTTTGTATTTTATCGCAGCCTGATTTGTTCCATTTTAGTCTTAGGTAAAAGAGCGTTCGGTATTATCTTATATTGCGCCTTATTTCTGCTATGTTATTTTTTAACTATAGGTAAATAAGGCGCAATATATTTGATACTATTGAATTTTATCCCCACGAAGTTGTCTAAACCTCTTTCTCGCCTCTACCGCATACAAACTATCAGAGAATTCCATGAAAATGCGTTCATAGTAGGTTCTTGCTTTTTCAATATCGACTACATTATTTTCATATAATTCTCCCAGAGCAAATAGTGCATTGTCTATTCTTATACTCGCCGGATCGGCTGAAATCGTTTTTTCATAAAAGCTAATTGCCTCTTCATACTTTTTTTGTTTCCTATAAATATTGCCTTTTAAATACCAAATATCATCAATAAGGCTATGATCAGGATATTTTAGAACTATTTCATCTAAAATGGTAAAGGCTTCCTTAGTTTGATTTTGAAAGCTTAGTAATTCAGCTTTTGCATACATTTTTAAAGGTTCAGGAGTTGTATCGAGGCCCAGATTATCCAAAATGAATACAGATAAATCTAAAGCATCATTAGAAATAAATTTTGATGTTGAAGCTTTTAAAACATCAAACTGCGACTGAGCCCACGTAAAATCGCCTGTATAGTAAGACAACCTGGCATTTCTAAAACGAGCATCCTGTCCAAGTAAATCATCTTGAAATGCCTTATCAACCTGCGAGTATAAGAGAGTAGCTTCCCAGATTTCACCATTCATTAATTGATAATCACCTAAGTTAAGCTTAGCTGTGGCCTGCAATCTTGGATTTATACCCGGAAAACCAATTACTTCTGTTAACAAGGTAATTGCCTCAGGTAAATCATTTAAATAATAGGCTTCTAATTCAGCGAGATCTATGAGTACTGTTGCTGTATTTCTATTTCTGCCCAATTCATTTAGGAAAGCATTGTATTTAGATTTCAGCTCGAGGATATAATTGTTTGAAAGATTTGATTCTTCTACCAATTTAAATCTTCTGCAACGCAGGCCCTCTATTTTAGCTTCCAGATAGAAACCTGAATTGATTCCTTTTACATCAACAATATAATCATAAGCTTCTATAGCAGTATTAAAATCATTTTCATTTGCAGCCATACTTGCAAATTGAAACAATCTATTACCATTTTCCTTTAATTTTCTGTCCAGGGCTTTAACCTGACGGAAAGCGGCTGCGAAATCCTTTTCTTGCAATAAAAGCCAGATAAGTAACTCTGGATAAACGATAGCATTAGGTTCAGTCTGAATTCGATCGTAAATTTGTTTTTTAAGTTCTTTATAATCCTCTTTCAATAGGTATCGTTGAAAAATCATTTGAATGTTATCCATTCTATCTGCTTGATTTGAAACGACATTGAGATATTGGTTAATCATTTTGGGACCATCACCTTTCCTCCTGAAAAGATCGGCCAGATAATAGGAAAAAACCAAATTATCATTCAACAAAATTGCCCCTTGTTCGTAGGTTTTAATGGCCCAGTCCAATTGGTTTATGTTGGTAAATGTATTTCCAATACGAACAATAAAAAACCGTTCAGGGGTCATTCTCAAAATAGCCTGATTAAATTGATGGGCGGCTGCATCATCATCTTCTAGTTTTTCATAAACCTGACCAAGAGATATATTAAAAATAGGGTCTGCCGTTTTCTTTTTTAATTCTTTCGTCAAGACCTTTTCCGCCTCTTTAAACATTTTCAATTGAAACAAACAATCTACATACCTTTCTAGAAAGTAAGTATTTCCCTGGGTGGTTTCTGTTAATTTTTTAAATAATACCAGCGCTCTTTCATAATCACCTTCGGCAAAATATTGCTGAGCTAACTTTTGATCTTGTCCAAAAGAAACAGAGGAGTAGGTTAGGAAAGCAAAAAACAGACTGAAGAAAATAATTTTTTGTGGCATAATATCGATTTAAACAGCTTAAAACAAGAAAACGAAAATGGTTAACAACATGTTTTATAAAAACAAAAATGGTTGTTCCACCTAAGTAAAACAACCATTTTTAATTACAATAAGAAAGTTATAATTATTGTAATTTAAACCTTACTGGAAGACGGAACTGAACTTTTACTGGTCTGCCACGCTGGCGACCTGGTGTCCATTTAATTCCGGACTCATTCATGGTATTTACCACACGTGATGCTTCTTCGCCGCAGCCACCGCCTATATCTTTAAGGACAGAAACATCCTTAACGGCGCCGTCTTTGTCAACGACAAATTGAATAACAGCGGTACCTTCTATACCATTTTCTCTGGCGATAACAGGATACTTAAGATTTTTGAAAACGAATTCAAACACCTTTCTGTCTGAACACTTTTTCTTGTCCTCTTTAGTCTTTTCAGTATCACAACCAGGGAAGAGAGGCATATCCTCTACAACCATGAAG
>JBEAXK010000076.1:0-2695 GCA_041159865.1 Bacteroidota bacterium | reverse complement strand
TAAAGAAGGCAAAGGAAAATCCTGTGCTGAAATTGGGTTAAAAATCCATAAAATCCACAACGACAAAAAATATTTCATAGTAGAATTTGAGACTAAATAGAAAAGTAGTCCAAATTGTTTTGAAAATTAAAATTTTGGTATTCAAAATCCTTAAAGCCTTTGTTATCCCGTAGTAAAGGCAATCTAAAAGGTATACCATCATCTACAATATTAAGTTGATTTGAAAAAGTTGAGAAGATTCCTTAATTTTAGCGAAATATTAAAACAATAACCATCAAAGAGGAGGCTTCTGGAATTGGAAATGAAAAAAAAAGTTCTAATCATAACCTATTATTGGCCACCTTCTGGAGGAATTGGTGTACTTCGTTGCCTGAAATTTGCAAAGTATCTAAGTAACTTTGGTTGGGAACCGATTGTTTTTACCGCCAAAAATGCACATTATCCATCTTTTGATGATTCAAATATCGCGGATATACCAACTGATTTAACCGTTCTATCCTGTCCAATTATTGAACCTTATGGTATTTACAAAATGCTAACCTTCCAAAAAGCAAATGCAAATGTCAATAATGTATTTAATGTAAAACCTTCCCGGCTTAACTGGATGCATAATTTTGCGGTATGGATAAGAAGTAATTTTTTTATACCCGATGCACGCGCATTATGGATTAAACCTGCCTTCAAATTTTTGTCAGAATATTTAGATAATCATCATGTAGATGCCATTATCAGTAATGGTCCCCCACATAGTAATACCCGTATTGCTACCCTTTTGAAAAAAAAATACGGTATTCCCTGGTTGGCAGACTTTCAAGACCCATGGACTCAGGTGGATTATTATCAATTATTAAGATTAACTCCGTGGGCTAATGCTGTACATCATAAAAAAGAACAGGAAGCCTTTTTTCATGCTGATAAAATCACCATAGTTAGTAAAGCATGGGCTAAAAGCTTATCCGAAATTGGTGCCAGAAATGTAGAAGTACTTTATTGGGGGTATGACCCTGCCGATTACAAAAGGCTTGATAATAAACTTGATAAGAAATTTACCCTTACTTATTTTGGAATTATGGGTTATGATAGAAATCCCGTAAATCTATTTAAAGCTATTGCGTTTTTTAGAGACACTTTAGATCATTTTCGCAATGAATTTCGCTTGCAACTTATTGGCCAGATAGATTATAGTATCTGGGAAGAAATAAAAAAAGCGGAGATTCTTGATTTAGTGGATTACTTAGGAACGCTGTCCAGAGAAGAAACCCTTCAAAAAGCAAAAGGAAGCAGGGCTTTGTTACTCCTGTTAAATTACCAGTCGAATGCAGAGGGGCGTATACCAGGAAAATCATTTGAATACATGGCATTGAAAAGACCAATCCTTTTTATTGGGGATACAACTTCCGAAATTTCCGGTATCATAGGATCGGCTTCTTCTAATATTACTTGTGACTATGGAGATTTAGGAAAAACGAAACAGGCGCTTCTAAGTTTATACAAGAATTACCAATCTAACGCGGATATGGAAATGACCATTGAATATTCTAACGAATGGTCAGTAGTCAATCAGACAAAAAAATTAGCAAGCCTACTAGACCAATTAACTACCTCTTAGTTACTTTTTTTTCTTTTTAAGTAACGGTTCTTTTTCCTCTGTTAATGCTGTTGGACGTTCCTTAAGTGTCTTTTTTAGCCCATTAAAAGCAATAATTCCTAACATAGCCAGACTAATAAATGAAAATACAAAGGCTATCTGCCTACCGATATATACACTTTTAGGCCTGAAAATGAATTGAATCTCACTATATCCTGAAGGAATACGAAGAGCGCGTAATACATAATTTACCCTTATGGGTTCAACTTTTTTATCATTAATAAATACATCCCAACCTGTTCCTGGTCCATACCAAATTTCAGGAAAAACAGCTAATTCCTCTTTTCTCGTTAAAGCCTCGTAATTTAATTCTACATTGGAATAAGAACTCAAGGCAATTTTTCCTTCGCCAGTTGGATTAAGTCCTGCAAGATTTGCAGAAAACTCCTTGTGCACAATGGCTTCTTCCTTTGGATTAAATGTATAAAGAGAGCCTAATTCTTCTTCGGGTGTATTTACCCACTTTAATTTTTTAACGAGCCATACTGTACCCAAGGCACCATTATTCACAGCTGGTCTTAACTGTCCATCTGCACCTTTCTCTATTAAATACCTGGTATTTAACATATTATAGACAGAGGGATTACCATTTGATATTTGATAATTTATTAAATCTTCATAACGTCTTAATTTTGCTGCAGAATACCCTCCAATGATATTGAATTCTTTAGCAGCATTTCCGTTGATAAAAGGATTGCCGGCAGACAAATCCATTACTCTGTATCGGTGAGTTTTATCTTGCTTTATTAGTCTGGCTACATTTTCATAAGAATCTGAACCTGCAATATTCTGATTTGATAAATTTTGTGGCAGCTGAATCATTAAATTTAAAAAAGTGGCTCCAGCTAAATCAGATAAAGAGAAAAATAAGGTAAAAACAATGAAAAATCGATTTGTAATCATTATCAAAGTATTCATTTAAACTTAATTCAGGACATAAACCCTAAATTTAAGATTTTTATCCTAAATTAAAAACAGACTTTCCCCTTTTGTCTAAATTTTTTAAACCATCGGGGAATTATTACTTTTTTAATTCCTTTATTATTC
>JBEAXK010000045.1:0-10507 GCA_041159865.1 Bacteroidota bacterium | reverse complement strand
AACAAAATATCCTGGACTATTTTGATATTTTAGAACCAGGGAATTACAACTTTTCAAATAAGTTTAATAAATAAAAATCCTGGTTTTAGATAGAACTAAAACCAGGAAAAAAGATAATTATCTATGTATGAAACTTAAATCATAAAGTATATCTCAGCATACTTAAAACGGCTGACCCTGCCGCATTTACTGAATTGATATAAATATAGGCCCTATATTTTTTGTCAGCTGTTTCCACCCAAACGCCAGCTTCCGCTCTAAGTCCAATTGCAAAATTAGGCATATCTGTCATGTCTACACTTGTCAAATCAATATCATCTACATAAATGCCATACTGAAGATTAGCAAGATTTCGATCCTGAAGTCCAAAAACTTTTCTGAGTTTCGTACTTTTTTTCAATCCTGTTGGTAAGGTCACACCAGGTAAATATGCTGCATCGGCTCCTGGAGATACTAATGCGTGGGTAAAAGAAACTGGACTAGCTCTATAAAGATAAACCAAATCTACTTTATCGGGAATAGCGGCAGCTGAAGTGGCATTATAAATCGCCATATCTTCAATTGATATATATGCATTTGTGCCATTAGAAACGGTAAGATTCTTTTTAATACTCATCTTTGAGATATTATATGGCCCCATTTTGTAGGATGCAGTCTTTCCATCGCTACTATTTACGGAAAAAGTAAAGGAAACCGTTTGACCTTTTGCTTCATCAGGTACTATATAGTAATATCTAAGTGTTGCCGCGTTAGTATCAACAGTGAAAGTAACTTTCGATGATTTGCCAGCGTCAACTGCCGTAGAAGGTGATCCAACCGTAACAGGGACATCAACGCCTCCTGAATTGGTATAATAAGACCTGTGCTCCAAATAGGTGCCTGTTCCTCCAGCAATTGAGGCTTCAACCTGTGCAGATACTAACTTACCTTGTGATTTTGGTATGGCCATAGCATAAGCAAATTCCAAAGGTAAACTCGCAATACTTGGACCGATCGTCCTTTTTAGACAATCATTCGTAAGTTGAGATATTGGTTCAGGTAAGATATATTCTTCTTCCTGGCATGCTGTCAAAGAAGTCAGCAAAACCCATACCAAAAAGAAAAAATTTAAATTTCTATATAGCATTGCTTTTGATTTAAGTGTAGATATTTACTGATACTTTACATTTAGTTTATAAGGTTTTCGGACTAACCTGTTTCCTGAAACAACCGTAAAAATCTTTGGATCAGCCAAATTTGATAGATCCATTTTACCTGTTATTTTTGGATCTAATTTACAATCCGTTGCCAATGTAAACTGTGGATAAACATTTTTGAGATCTGTTCCAAAAAGAACCAATACATCAATCGTCTGTGCAACAGTATCGATTATTGCAGGTGCCGCTCTAACCGTCACAAAATCAGCACCCAATAACTCAAAATTACTGACAAAACACTCGCTCCTGAAGGTAATTAAAAGTCCGTCTTCATCTACAAAACTATCTTTTTCACAAGAAAAAAAACTACTAGTCAATAACAAGACGGCTAAAATTATTTTAAAATATATAGTCATGGCTTACGATTAAAATTCTTTGTTATAATAAATATTCAGGTTATCGCCAGGGAATATTTTGAGTTAACTTTGGATTGCGGTCTCTTTCATTGGGGGGTATTCTGAAAATGTATGCCTGCTGGTAAACCAAATCTGACGCATTCAAAAAATACCTGGTAATATCTGCTCCCCAGGTATCCTTTTTCCAGACACCAACACCACCTGGAGGGCCCCAAACTCTTTCAATGGCTCTCCATCTTCTTAAATCAAACCCACGGTGACCTTCTGCAACCAATTCAACGATTCTTTCCTGCTCAATAGCATCGAAAAAAGCAGATTTACTTGCATATTTTGAAGGAACTAAAGGAGGTAATGCACCTCTTGCTCGTACTTTATTTACACCCGCTACAGCATCAGGAAGGGGGCCACTCACTTCATTTGAGGCTTCCGCATACATTAGAAATACATCTGCCAATCTCATGACTGGAAACGCATAATCTCCTTCACTTCTTCCTAATCCTTCATAATTTCTGACAAATTTCCTAAATACATATCCATATAATGCACCATCTGTATTATAGGAAATATATTTTATTCCTCCAATGGTAACATTGGCAGCCCAGGTTTTATAGATATAGGGTGAAAATCCAGTTGACTTCAATGCAGTTAAGCCAATACACATTTCATAATCCCACATGAGGGTAGACTTCATACGGTAATCTCTGTTTGCATAAGTTTTAGGATTAACCGCAGAGTTTACTGTTGTTCTGGCAGCAGAATTCGTTGTAGGATTGAGTGGAACCATTTTTGGAGCAAAATCACCCGTTGTAATCAATTGATATCTGTCTGCCAACTCAAAATAGGGAAGTACCCACACTTGTGATCCTTCAACTGTACGACCTGAAAAATCACGCATTAACTCTTCTCCCTGTGAAGGGGTTGTAGGCGTTCCAGAATGGGTAAATACCATTATCATCTCTGGATTACCATTTGCCTTAGGCGTAAACAATTCGAAATAATTAGGTAATATTTCCGCTCTTCCTAAAGAATCTATTTGGCCAGGATCACCATTTTTATATAAAGTCAAACCAAAATCATTTATTACGGATTTAAAATCAGCTGCAGATGCTGTAAATGCAGCTTGAGCTTCAGCCTGATCTTGCTTAAACCCTTCTAATTCAGGCCAGCCATTTTTCTTCCAGCTTCCCCAAAAAAGATTAAGTTTCCCTCTAAAAGCGAGAGCGGCAGGTTTTGCTGCTCTTCCCAAAACTGCATTTTTCGCAGGAAGTTTGGCAACTGCGTAATCAAAATCTGCTAAAATAGCATCTTTTACCACTTTAATATTCGTTCGCTCGATAGAAGTTACTTCACTGTTGCTATATATAATTTTATCTATATAAGGAACATCCCCCCACATGGAAATTAGTCTAAAATAGGTCATTCCTCTTAATAAACGTGCTTCAGCAATGATACTTTCCAACGCTGCTAATTTTGCACCCGTTGCACTAGGCAACATTTTATTGGTAATATTTTCTATAACATAGTTGCATCTGTTAACAGCACCATATAGATAACTAAAATATTTATCAAAACTAGAACCATAACCCGATGGAGCATAAGTAGCACCTTGATAGGCATCACCCCTTAAAATATTTCCACTGGTGGCACTGGTTCCTCTTGCTCTGGTAAAATCCCCGTGACCATCAAAATAATAATCTCTGTCAAAAACAGCTCTGGTGGCAGCATAAGCCGACATCAATGCAATTGTGGCATCTGCATCCGTTTTCCAGAAATTTTCTGAGGCAAGTTCGCCAGTAGGTTTTTGGTCAAGAAGGTCTTTCCTGCATGATGTAGGCAAAATAAGCACTACTGTAAACAACAAAAAAGTAATAATATTTAAATGAATAGATAGTTTTTTCATCATCTGAAGATTTTAGAAACTTAGGTTTACAGCAATAGAATAAGATTTATTGATAGGATATACATTGTTATCATCACCTTGTTTCTCAGGATCCAAACCACGGAAAGAAGTTAATGTACCAATATTTTCTGCAGAACCCACAATTCTGAAATTAGAAATGCCCATTTTTGCCAGTACTTTTGAATTTACTGTATAACCTATCTGAATATTTTTCACACGCAGATAGGACATATTATCAAGCCAAAAACCAGTAGATTGTCTGTTATTTCCGCTTCCTCCAAGCCTTGGCCATAGTCCATTTCTATTATCCCAAGACCACGGATTATAGAGATGCTCCCAGGATGCGGCATATCGGGCATTGTTAAAGTTGGTATTATTGAAGATGTTCAACCAATAATCCTTTCTTCCAGCGGCACCCTGAAGAAAAACAGTAAAGTCGAATCCTTTAAAGGCAATAAATGTATTAAAAGCAAAGGTTGTGGTTGGACGTTCCTGCTGAAAATTAGGATAGGCTTTTCTATCATCAGCTGTAATTCGACCATCACCGTTAAGATCCTTAAGTAATAAATCACCCGGAGCTGCTCCCTGCGGGGTTGCATTATATACATCTGCCCAAGACTGCGCAATGCCCAAATCTTCATATGAATATACAAATTGATAAGGCATGCCTATAAATATATTACCTCTCAGTAATAATTGGTTCCATTTTTCCAAATTTGTCTTATTAATGGCCGCATTCAGATTAAACCCATATTGTAAACTTCCAATCATGTCTTTCCAGGACACATCTAGTTCTACCCCTCTATTTCTAAGATTGCCAATATTTGTTCTCGGGGGAGGGGAATAGGCGTAAAAAAGGAAAGTGGAAAATTCAGAAGGTCTGTTCATTCCAGTCGTAAGTCGGTCATAATAATCAGCTGTAACTACCAGACGATTTCCAGAAAATGCCAAATCCATGCCTACATTAAAAACCGTTGAAGTTTCCCAGGTCAATAACCTGTTTATCATCTTACTATTTGCGAAACCACGCTGAACAGAAGTACCTGTAACATAGTTTAGATTAGTAAGGGTTTCCTGTTGTTCAAATCTACCTACACCGCTATTATTGCCCAAACTTCCGTAAGAAACCCTAATCTTACCATTAGATAGGAACTTATTTGTGAATTTCTGAATAAATTTTTCTTCTGTGAATTTCCAACCCAATGCCATAGATGGAAAAAATCCAAACCGACTGGAATCAAGAAATTTTGATGAACCATCTACCCTGAAATTTACTTCAAAAAGATATTTATTGAAGGCAGAATAATTAACTTTTCCAATATAAGATTGCAATCCTTCGGTGCTGGATGTTCCACTGGTTGACTGTATATCCGTCAATGCTGCATTTATCTCTGTCAAAGATGGGTGAAGTCTGTCATTTCTGCCACTTCCCTGAGAACGCGCATACCAATACTCCTCATTATATACAAATAAAGCAGAAAAATCATTATTCTTCCCAATTTTTGTATTATAATTAAGGCTTCCATTTAATAAGGTTTTAAAACCAGTACTGGTAGAGTTTGAAATACCTGCATTTGCACCTACATAATTTCTACTTCCAAAAGTTTCTGTCTGAAAATTATAGGCCTGTGCTGGAATAGGTGCACTCCAGGAAAATTGATTATAGTAATTTAAAGCATAATCAACCCTTGCTTTTAGTCCTTTAATAGGTGACCAGTCATAATATGCCTGAATATTAGCTTCTTGTCTGTTATTTTGTGAAGGGCTAAGCGTATAAGGTGCATAAGGATTATAAGCCTGTGGGTCTTCTCCATAAGCCATTACTCCTCCATAATAACCTGTTTTAGGATCATAAGGTACTAAACCTGCAATGGCATATTGAAGATCATTTCCTGCTGTATTTCCTGGATCTGGATCTGTAAAACCCTCTGATAAAGCATATCGCCATTTAGACCAGTTCCCGTTGAAACGGAAGCCAGTATTCATATTATTTTTAATTTTTCCATCAAAATTGAACCTAGCATTATATTGGGCATAATCATTATTAATCTGTAATCCTCTTTCATCTTTTCCACCCAGAGAAACAAAAAAATTCGTCCCTTCATTTCCACCAGAAGCAGAAAGATTGTAATTACTGTATAAACCTTGTCTTAATATTACATCCCAAATATCAGTATCCGGAAATCTTAATGGATCAATCATACTCTTGGCCATCCACTCATCGACAGTACCTAATTTAAATAGTTGGTTACCCTGAAGCGTGTTTACTGCTGTCCTCTGTTGCTGCACATGTAAAGCCCTTGCATAATCCTCCATAAAATCTATCCCTTTAGTAGGAACAATAATGGAATTATTGCTGGTGAAATTTAAGGTCGTTTTTTTAGCTCCCTTACCACTCCTGGTGGTTATTAAAATAACCCCATTTGCAGCTCTGGAACCATAAACAGAAGCAGAGGTTGCATCTTTTAATACTGATATGGTCTCTATATCATTAATGTTCAATCTATTAATATCAACATCAGGCATCCCATCCACCACAATCAAAGGACTGGCATTATTTACGGTTCCTAGTCCTCTGATAAGTAAGCTGGCTTCATTATTACCAGCCATACCAGAAGATTGTACGGCCTGTAACCCTGGTACAAGTCCAGAAAGGGCAGAAGAAACATTGGGTAAAGCGCGACTTACTATCTTTTCATCAACATTCAATTGAGAAACAGCTCCTACCAAATTAACTTTTTTCTGAGTACCATAACCAACAACCACAACTTCCGAAAGATTCTGCACATCAGCTTCAAGTATTAAATTAATGGTAGTCTGAGTTCCAATGAGAACTTCCTGTGTAATAAATCCCACATAACTGAAAACCAAAACATTACTATTACTTATTCCTGAAATTGAATACGCTCCATTTTCGTCGGTAACTGTGCCTAAAGTAGTCCCTTTTATATTTACAGTTACTCCAATCAACTCTTCATTGTTGGCATCCGTAACCTTTCCCTTAATCGTCAGGGTTTGAGAAAGTAACGATTGACATGGAAAGAACAGAATAATTAACCCCAATAAAAAATGATGTATTTTCATAACATTTATTTTTAACAAACATTTATGTTTATTCCTGGAAAATTGAAAACCTGTTTCTCAGAAAAATAAAAAAAACAAGCTATCAAATCGATTTTGAAATAAATCCCTCTCAATGTATTAAATATTTCTAAAATAGTTATAAAAATATTTGTAGCAAATAATAAAAAAGTCTATCGTTTACGTTTTCGATAGCTATTTAATTTTACATGGAAATATTTTAAAGAATATACCCACCAAAAAAATATTAATATCCACTTATTTAAGATTATAATAATTTTAAGCTAATTCGATATCTTATCATTTATTTTAATAATCAGTTCAGTTACTTGGTGATTGGTACCTGATGTCTATGAGCCCATTTCGAAGTGGCGATGCTAGCATCGTCTTTTCCACGTCAGAACACAAAATTTATAATTATTAACACCTAAAGAACTAATTACCAATAACTAATCACTTAGAAATTAAGACTTACTATTGGTTTTTTATTCCTGGAAAACGGTAATAATTGAGACTGTTGATCTTTATAATTTATGACCAGTTATTTGTTTGCATCATTATAATAAATCTGTTCCATAATTGCCCAACCTTTTTCTCCTGGCAAAGGAATCTGCATTGGATTACAAATTTCAAGCCATGCTTTATTTCGAGGCTCATTTGCCAGAGCCTCCATATCTGACTCAAAATTTTCTCCTCTATATTCGTAATAACCAAACTCAAAAAATTCATCACCTATCTTGTGTAAAAATATACTGAAATTAAACAAGTTATAATGGGTTAGGAGATCGCGAACACCCGGGTGATTATCTTTATGAAGTTTCTTATAACTTTCTATACATTCTGGTCTAAGCTTTATGACTATACCGATACGCATTATGTCAAAATTTCAATGGGTTTGTAAATATATACGTTCCGCATTTCCACCCATAATAGCCCTTTGTTCATTAACAGAGAGCGTATTTATGAGGCATAAAACGGCATTAACCCAGTTAGAATAAGTACTTTTAAGAAGACAAACTGGCCAGTCAGATCCGAATATCATTCTTTGTGGACCAAATGCATCTAAAATAGTTTCAAAATAAGGTTTTAGAAGATCTATATCCCAGGATTCCTGTAAAATCTCGGTAACCATTCCAGATAATTTGCAATATACATGCTCCCTCTCCGAAATTTTCTTCATGTGATTAGCCCAATCTACATCAAATGAATTTTTATTTATTTTTGGTTTTGCTATATGATCAATTATAAAAATTTGTCGGGGATGACTGTCAACAAATTCAATGGTCTGGGGTAAATGACGCCCAAAAATCAAAATATCGTAACACAAGCCAAACTTACTGAGCGATTTAATTCCCTCATTAAAATCGGGTCGCAAAATAAAATTATTATCAGGCTCATCATGAATTACATGGCGAAAACCCACTATTTTATTTTCAAACCTATATTTTTCAATATGTTTTTCGACCTTTTTATCACAAAATGGAACCCATCCAACCACCCCTTTTATGAAAGAATTATCCTCAGCAAGTTGTAACAAAAAATCAGTTTCCTCCAAAGATTGTCTGGCTTGCACAGAAATCGTTCCATCAAAGTCCAGTGTATTTAATAAAGGGTTAAGATGTTCTGGTAGAAAATCTTTTTGAATTATTGCATGTTGCTCATTCATCCAAACATAATCGACCTGGTTGTATTTCCAAAAATGTTGATGGCTATCTATTCTCATACCTAATAGTTCCAATTTTGATTCGAAATGGGTGCCAGTATTTCCTGCACTTTTTGTAATAATTCCAAATTAATAGGTTCTGAAAACCAATTTACATTCTGTTTAATAGTTTCCGCATTGGCGCTACTAAACATTGTAGTTATAATTTCAGGATTTTGTGCTGAAAATTGTAATGCCAGTGTAGAAATATCTTCTCCCCTTTTTTTACAAAATGCTGCTGCTTTTGCAAAAAGAGCTCGCTGAGAGATGTTAGCAGGATGCCAGGAAGGAGCTCCCTGTGATGTCAATAATCCTGAAGCAAAGGGTGAAGCATTTATAATTCCGACACCTCTGTTTTTGGCAATTGGTATTAAAGACATCAAACGTGTATCATGGATACAATAGAGATTATGCGTTAAGGCTACATCAATGACATACTTTTCTAAAACTTCTTTCCATAAATCAACAGGATACATTCCAATACCTGTCGCTCCTATTCGACCCTCATTTTTTAAAACATTCAGCGTTTGAATTCCCTCATTTAATGCCCAGTCTGTATGTTGCCGATTATTATATTCAATATCGTGAAGAAGAACCAGATCAAAATAATCTACCCCAATCCTTTTTGAACTCTCATCTAACGAACGGCGGATACCCTCTTCACTATAGTTAAAGGTATCGGTTCCGTAGGCATTTGCGTTTGTATTTTTTCCAACCTTAGTTGAAATAAAATAGGTATTTCTTGGGACCTCTTTTAATGCTTTTCCAAGTATAGTTTCGGCAAGAGTTCCTCCGTATGCAGGAGCAACGTCAATATAGTTTATGCCTAAACTTAAGGCAACATGAACGGCTTCGACTGCTTTTTTTTCATCTATCTTATGAAAAACTCCTCCCAGAGAAGAAGCACCAAAACTTAATTTGGAAACGGAGAGGCCTGTATTACCTAATAAACTATATTTCATAATATTACCTGTACTTTCATTGTCTGTTCTTTTTCAAGTGCCCGCAGCATAGCCTCAGGTAAATTTTCAAATGCGTAAGTATCTGTAATAATTCCATCCAGATTGATTATTCCGGCAGCAACCAGATTCATGGCATCTTCAAAAACATTTGCAAACCGAAAAGAGCCTGATAATTTCAACTCTTTATTCATTATCAAATTTCCGGAAATTGGGAAATTTTCTGGCAAAGTTCCTATCAAAACGATTGATGCTCCTCGTTTTGCGACATGAAGGGCGTTCTCAACTGCTAATGGAGAACCAGAGGCTTCAAAAACAAGGTCAAAAGTTCCAATTTGCCTCCAGTCATTATCATCTAAGGGATTAACTACCCTATTAGCTCCACTCCGCAAAGAAAAATCACGGGCATACCTGCTTACATCACTCACAGTAATTTCAAGTGCTCCGAAGGAACGGGCAACTCGCAAAATCAATTGTCCGATGGGTCCACCACCCGTAATAAGAATTGATTTACCAATCAGACTATCAAATTGTTTTACGGCATGCATGGCAACACTCAAAGGTTCGAGTAAGGAAGCCTGCGACATATTTATTCCAGGCGGGAGAACATAACAGTTTTTAGCTGGGGCCAGAACATATTGTCCAAAACCTCCATCTATATGTGGGTCACAGCTGGCAGATCCAAAATATTTCATTGATTTACATAAATTATATTTCCCATTCTTACAGAAATTACAATGGCTACAAGGCATGGAAGGATCAACCGCCACTTCATCTCCCATTTTAAGACCTTCAACACCAAAGCCAATTTTGTAAATCACTCCTGAAAACTCATGCCCAAGAGCAAATGGCTTTTTGGGAACAAAACTTCCACAAAATCCATGTTTAAAGTAATGAACATCTGATCCGCATATTCCTGTATATGCAGGTTTTACAATTACCTGACCGTATCCTGGTTCCGGGATAATTTTCTCCGCCAGTTTTATATCCTTTGAACCATAAAGTAAAAATGTTTTCACCTTTAATATTTTAATCCATTAAGAAAATGTCGTGTTCCCTCTTTTTTCTAAAATTCGCAAGGAATAAACCTGTGCACGTTCAATACCGTTGGTTGCGAAACATTTAAGTTTAATAGATAGGACATTTTTAATATTGGTTTCATGCAAACAATTACGCTTATAATTATTTTTCACATGTACAATTTCATTTTCAGTTCCATCGGCCAGACAAGCTAAAATTTGATATTCCTTTACGATCGTTGGAATTGCATGGACTGAATATCCTTGCCAGCTCTGACTAAAATGAAATTGAAG
>JBEAXK010000119.1:0-3997 GCA_041159865.1 Bacteroidota bacterium | reverse complement strand
CCGTATTGTAAAAATCCGTCTGGTGTAAATTGTTTCCACATTAAACTTTGTACCCAACCTGCCCAGTATAAAGGTATGGCATAAAATATAATACCCAGGGTTCCAATCCAGAAATGAGCGTTTGCAGCTTTTTGGGAGTATATATTTGTCTGAAATAAACGAGGGATTAACCAGTATAAAATACCGAAAGTTAAAAATCCATTCCAGCCTAATGTACCAATATGCACGTGTCCAATAGTCCAGTCTGTATAATGACTGATAGCATTTACCGATTTTATAGAAAGCATTGGCCCTTCAAAGGTTGCCATTCCATAAGCGGTAATCGCAACTACCATGAATTTTAAAACATGATCCTGACGCACTCTGTCCCATGCACCTCTGAGGGTTAGTAAACCATTAAGCATACCTCCCCACGATGGGGCAATCAACATAATTGAAAATACAGTGCCAAGCGATTGAGCCCAGTCGGGCAAAGAGGTATATAATAAATGGTGAGGACCTGCCCAAATATAAATAAATATGAGCGCCCAAAAGTGGATAATAGATAGTTTATAAGAATAAACAGGTCTGTTCGCTGCTTTGGGTAAGAAATAATACATGAGTCCTAAATAGGGTGTTGTAAGAAAAAATGCCACGGCATTATGACCATACCACCATTGTATGAGGGCATCTTGTACTCCTGCAAAAACACCATAAGATTTCCACATACTTACGGGCAATTCCAGATTGTTGACTACATGTAAAACGGTGATAGTTATCCAGGTTGCGATGTAGAACCAAATAGCCACATAAAGATGGTTTTCTCTCCTTTTTATTAAAGTGCCCAATAAATTGATGCCAAATGCTATCCATACTACAGCTATAGCAAGGTCAATGGGCCATTCCAGTTCTGCGTATTCTTTGGCACTGGTTAAGCCCATAGGTAAAGTTACAGCTGCGGATACAATAATTAATTGCCAACCCCAGAAGTGAAAATGACTTAAAAATGTACTAAACATTCTGGCTTTCAAAAGCCTTTGCAGCGAGTAATAAACACCCATAAAAATGCCATTTCCAACAAAGGCAAAAATGGCTGCATTTGTGTGTAAGGGTCTTATGCGACCGTAAGTAATCTCCGCTATTCCTAAATTTAGTGCAGGAAAAATTAGTTGAAAGGCGGCGATTAAACCTACCAGCATGCCAACAATACCCCAAATGATCGTCGCAATAGCGAAATTTCGGACGATTTTGTTGTCGTAGTAAAAAGTTTCTAAGTTTGCCATACTCATTCTTCTAGTGATGAATCTTTTGTTATTTGATCTTCCCAAAGCATGCGTATGGATGGTGTGTGATCATCCTCATACTGACCTACTCTGACTGCCCAAAAAAAGGCTGCCAGAAATAATAAGGCCAGAATTAAGCTCAGGAAAATCAATACTAAGATGATACGCATGCTTTCGAATTTTTCCGAAAATTAAAAGCATTAGTAGGACAAAATCATGACATTTGTCTATCCTAAGGATGATATTTGTCATCCTGGGTTTGTTCCTTTTTTAGGTTCTATATTATAAATTTCTGGCAGATAATGAAGTGGTACTTAATCCCCACAAAACCACTGTTATTGAGCTTGCAGGCATTAAAATAGCTGCAACTACAGGTGATAATGTACCTTGAATGGCAAAAAATAATCCTATAGCGTTATATAAAAGGGCGAATCCATAAGCCAATTGAACCAGCCTTTTACTTTTAATGGCATAGGTTAAATAGGCAGCTAATTGATCTAATTTATTAGCAGCGAGTATCCCATCTGATGCCGGTGTGAAATTATTCTGATTTTCTGAAATGACCATCCCAAAATTTGCTTGACGTAATGCACCTGCGTCATTCAATCCATCACCTAACATAAAAACATTTTTTCCTTTGGATTGTAAATCTTTAATAAAGGTTAGTTTATCTGTTGGGGTTTGCTTAAAAAACATGTTTTTAGAAGGAATGCGGAAGATTTGAGTTAGTTTTTCACTCTCTTTGTTGTTATCGCCAGATAAAATATAGGTTTCACCTTGTTTATTTGCCCACGCCAAAAAATTTGCTGCTCCTTCTCGCCATGTTCTTTCATAAGAGAGATAGCCCAGGTATTCTCCGTCTATTTCAATAAAGACATTTCCTTTTTCTTGATCTGAAATAGGTACCTGTACCCAATTTGCAGAACCTATTTTTATTTGATGATGGTCTATTTGGGCGGAAAGGCCTAACCCAATTTTTTCTTCCCACTGACTGATATCCAATTTTTCAAAGTTATTCTTAGGAAAGTACGCATATATAGTTTTACTAACGGGATGTGTAGAAGATGCAGTTAAATTTAAAATGAGATTTATTTCATAAGAAGATAGGTTTTTACCTACATACTTACTTTTTTGAATCTGGGAAGAGCTTAAAGTTCCCGTTTTATCAAATACAAAAGTGTCTAAACTGGCAATGGCTTCAATACATGCTACATTTTTTAAATAGAAATGCTTCTTTCCTAATATTCTAAGTACATTTCCATACGTAAAAGGTACTGATAAAGCAATAGCACATGGACAAGCAACGATTAATACTGCTGTAAATGCATTTAAAGCCAGTGGTTTGTCTATGGAAAACCAATAAATGAGAGTTATAATAGCAATGGTGAAAAGAGTAAAAGTGAAATATTTTGAAATTTGACCTGTTAGTTTTACGCTTATATTATTTCCTTCTTTTTGAAAAGCCGGGTCATTCCATAATTGAGTCAGATAACTTTGTGAAACTGATTGCGTAAGCAAAATAATTCCTTCAGTACCGTTCCATTTTCCACCGGCATATACTTTTTCTCCTTTTGAAACTGGAATTAGGGCAGCTTCTCCACTTACAAAACTATAATCTAAGGATCCAGAAACACTGGTTAATATCCCATCTGCAGGCACTAAATCTCCATTTTTTAATTGTATCTGATCTCCTTTTTTTAATTTAGGTAAAGGGATATTTTCAATACCTTCATTGGTAATTTTTGCTGCAGAAATTGGAAAATAAGACTGGTAATCTCTGTCAAAAGCAATTTGTTTGTAGGTTCGTTCCTGAAACCATTTTCCAGCTAAAAGGAAAAATAAAAAACCTGCCAGGCTATCCATATATCCAGATCCAGTCTGCGAAATGATTTCATAAGCACTTCTGACAAAAAGAGTGGTTGCGCCCACAACAATGGGTATATCTAAGTTATAGTCCCTGATTTTCAAACCTTTCCATGCTGAAACAAAATAATCTCGGGCACTGTAAAATAAGACGGGAATGCCTAAACTTAAGTTTAAATACCCTAATACCAATACTATTGTTGGATCAGAATCACGAGTCAGGCCCAAATATTCAGGAAAACTAAAAAGCATGCTGTTTCCAAATGCAAAACCAGCAACTCCAATTTGATAAATCAGGTCATTTGAATGGGTAGATATCTGTTTATTTTGTGCTTTATCTAATCGAATGAGAGGAGGATAACCAATTTTATCTAATAATTCAGCTAATTGCCTAAGGGAAACAGTGGATTCATTAAAGGAAATATGAATCTCCTTTTCTATGAAATGAACTGTGGAACTTAAAATTCCTTCCAGGAGGCGAGGTAGGTTTTCTAATAACCAGATGCAGGCTGCACAATGGATAGTGGGTAAATCAAATCGGACGCGACTCATTTTTGGACTCCTAAAAAAAAGAATCTGGTTTTGTAAATCAACATCATCCAGATATTCAAAAGATTGATTTTCCTTTTCTTTTAAAGAAATTAAAGCTAATTCAGCTGAGGAATAATAAGCGCAAAGGTTGTTTTTTTCTAATATTTCATAGACGGATTGACATCCTTCGCAACAGAAGGAATGGATAGAATCTTTCTTAGGCAAACAAGGCTCTCCGCAATGGGCACATTTAGCCTCTACAAGAATATTAGTTGTGTTAATATGATTTAAATGAACCTGTTGTTCTGGCTGAAAAAGAGTCATAAACCTACATTTTATCG
>JBEAXK010000074.1:0-23130 GCA_041159865.1 Bacteroidota bacterium | reverse complement strand
GTACCGTTTTTGTGTATCCAAATGGAACTGCTAATCCGGTATTCAAACGTGCAGCAAGGGTACTTTTATTAGGTAAATTGTAATATAATCTAAAATCAACCTCTGATTTTAGGAATTGAGAAAAGTCAGTTGAAAATATTCTAAAAGGTTTTTCTTCTCCTGAAATCTTATCAATTAATAGGTTAGCAAGCCATAATTCTGAACCAGCTGTTTCAAAATTGAAATTAAATTGGCTTGATAAACCAGGTGTTTTTAAAACTTTCTGATTAGAAATATTTATATCTCTGAATAAGATACTTGCAAAAAGTTGTTTAGAGAAGCTACTTGCTAAAAATGGATTAGTCTCTAAAATTCGCTGACCCTGAACATAAAAATAGGGGATTATATAATCAAATGCAGTATGGTTTACAGATAATTTTTTATTTTGTCCTAAGTTTAAGTCAACACCGTAAGCTATATTTGCTAGTTGGTACCTGTAAAAATCAAGGAGTAAAACATATCCTGCAGTGCCAGATAATTTTGCTGTTGCATATTGTTGGAAATTTTTCAAAAAGTTATCTTTAGAGGAATTCCTAGAAAAATACCTTACTATTCCCCACAGGCCTAAATAATTATTAAATCTAGGTATTGAAATAATATTCTGCACTCGTAAATCAATGGTATTCCAAAATTTACTTTTAGGTTCAGGATTAAATTCTACTCCAGCAGAAAAATTAAATAAACTATTTTCAGCTCCCTTTAATAGATTTCGGTGCCTAATTGATGGACTCATTGCTAAACCAATTAGATTTCCTGCGCCAGCAGCATTACTTCTGTTGGTATAATTTAATTCAACGTCAAAACCAATCTCTATCTTAGGCGCTGTCGATAGTTCAATTTCAATATCCACATATTCTTCCCCTGAATTAATTATGGGTTTAATTCTTATGAATTTAAAAACCCCCAAATTAGATAACAATCTCAAACTCTCTAAATAATCCTCTTCTTTGTATTTTATTCCAGGTCTAAATTTGATAGCTTTAATAAGCGAATTTGGTTTTACTTGCCATTCATATTGTTTGGTTTTTAGCTGGATGCCATCAATAATGGTATCCATTTGTATATCAGCGGTGTCAACATCTAAATTTAAATGGATATAACATTGACGAACGGTATATGAAATATGATTACTATCATTAGGTGGGAGAGATATATTTTGATATAGTTTAGTAGTGAAAGGAACTTCTACGGTATCTACTTCTAATTCATCAAAAGCATTTTGAGAAAAATTTACATACCCCTCATTTCTTAAATGTTTTATAATTCTCTCCTTTTCAAGATTATACAGACCATATTCAAATGCCTTATTTTTTGCTAGGAGAGTATTTCCTGCAATTTTGTTGATTTCCTTTAAAATTTGATCATCCGGACTACTAAAAATGATGGTATCAATGAGATATTTTAATCCAGGTTGAAGGATAAAAGTAACTTCGCTTTTATAACCTTTTAACGTATCTGTTTTATAGGTAACGATTGCATCTAAATATCCTTTAGATTGAAGGAAGTTTTTTGCATTTATTGCATTTGTTTCCATTAAATTTTTCCTGATAATGGCAGGTTCTTCTCCAATAACTTCCCTTTGCCATTTATCAAATTTAGTGGTATCGTTAGGTTGATTTGTCTTGTAAAAGAACCAAATTCTTGGAAAAAGTAAAAAATTACCGTTTTGTTTTGGCTTTAAATTTGATTTAATAGCGTACGTTAGATTACCCTTATCTTCAATAATTTGTTTTTGAGGCCATTCTATTTGGTATTTTTTTAATAATAAGTCATTATTGTTCCTATATGACGTAGTTGAACACCCCATCATCCACATTAAAGGGATGACGTATGTAATTTTAAATATTCCTTTTAACTTTGTCATATGCTTTCTAAAAATAAACTACAACACTTATCTTCTCTGCAAAATAAAAAGTTCAGAGAACATTTTTGCGAATTTCTTATTGAGGGTGATAAGATTGTCAGAGAGTCCTTGATCCAACAAAAGTATAAAATATTCGAGGTATTGGCACTTCCAAACTGGGCAGATCAAAATTTTCAACTTTTAACCGCTCATCCTTCTATTTCAGTCACCCTTATTTCTGAAAAGGATCTTGAAAGAATATCTTCTTTAAAAACTCCAAATCAGGTAGTTGCAAGATTAGGTATAAAGGAAAATTTTTATAATCATGAACTTGCAAAAAAAGGATTAACCATTTTTTTAGATGGTATCCAAGACCCTGGAAATGCTGGAACAATTGTCAGAACTGCTGAATGGTTCGGAATAAAACAAGTTGTGTTCTCCCCTGATTCTGTTGACAGATACAATCCTAAGTTTATTCAGGCATGTATGGGTTCTGTCTTCAGAGTATCCTTACTTTTGTATTCCTTTCAAGAACTTAAAAATCTTTCAAATCAAATTCCCTGGTGGGGTGCAACACTAAGCGGAATAAACATAAATGAAAATCTACCTGTTTTACCAGGTATTTTAGTTTTGGGAAATGAGAGCTCTGGTATAAGACCTGAACTCGAAAAAATTCTAAACATAAAAATTAAAATTCCAAGACACCCAAATTCAGTAACAGAAAGTTTAAATGTTTCCGTTGCTACAGGTATTATTTTGGATAAAATCACTTCAGTTTAGGCTTGGATTTATTGTTCCTTTGAGATGAATTCGTTGAATTTCAATGTTTCATAGTGCCCTCCACCAACATATTTTAATTCAGGCATTATTTGAGATGGCTGCTTGTAGCCAGGAGAAATGGTTATTCTTTCTAATTTTTCGTTCAAATATACAAAAGATGGATAACCTAGCTGACCGTCTAGTAAAGCAGCTGCTAATTCATGGTAACCTCTTGAACCTGAATTTACAAAATTGAAAGTTTTACCTTGAAACACAACAGGTGTTTTTTGCTCTGCATTAAATTTTACACAATAGAAATTCTCATTTAAGTAATTTGCAACTGTTGGATCAGTAAAAGTTGTAGCGTCCATTCGCTTACACCATCCACACCAATCGGTGTACATATCAATAAAAATTTTCTTTGGTTTTTTCTTTTGAAGAGCCACAGCTTCCTCAATGCTATACCATTTTATAGGGTTCTCGGTTTTTTTGTCTCCATTTAAATGTTTGAACCCAGAACTTATAAATACAATTGAAACAAGAAATATTAAGGAAAACAAACTTTTATTCATCTCTTTTTTCTTCAAAAATAGACTATTTTTATTTTGTACACAAACGAATTAACATATTTTAACTTATTTTCATATTTATTGTTGATCTAAAAAACAAAAATGGAATGAAAATTATTATTGCAATCGGTGGCTCCAGTGGTTCAATTTATGCTAAAATCTTACTGAATAGATTAAAAATCATGACAGATCAATTTGATGCTGTAGGGGTCGTCATGAGTGATAATGCGATTTATAATTGGGAATTAGAAATTGGAAAATGGACACCAGAAAATTATCCATTTAAGTTTTATCATAAAATGGATTTTATGGCACCCTTCGCCTCAGGTTCAGCCAAATATGAAGTAATGGTTGTTTGTCCTTGTTCAATGGGACTATTGGGGAGAATAGCTTCCGGAACTTCTACTGATTTAATTACCAGGGCAGCAGATGTAATACTAAAAGAGAGAAGAAAGTTAATCCTTATAACACGAGAAATGCCACTGAGTCTCATTCATATAAAAAATATGGAAATGGTAACACTTGCAGGAGGAATTATATGTCCTGCAACTCCTTCTTTTTATGGAAAACCAATTACAATTGAGGAAGTTGCAGGTACTGTTATTGATAGAGTACTTGATTTATCAGGGCTGGATTGGAAGAGTTTTCGATGGGGCGAATAATAATTTTTTTAAAAAGATGGAATTTGTCATTAAAGACTTTAATTTTGCCAACTATTTTTAACCCCGCTAAATTCTTCCTACATGTATAAAAGTATATTAAGGACAATTTTAATGTCCGCTATTATTTTAATAACAGCCTCATGTAAGGCCCAAAATTCTGATGCAAAAATGGATTCAGTAAGTTACAGCGTTGGTGTGCTGATGGCACAAAGTTTGAAACAACAAAATTTCGAGGATTTAAATCCCGAAATTATTGCCCAGGCAATCAGTGACGTGCTTAAAGGTAAAGAGCCAAAATATTCTATCGAAGAGTGTAATAAAATGGTTCAGGATTATATGCAAAAAAGCCAATCCAGTAAATACCAGGCTAATATTTCAGAAGGCGAGAAATTTCTTGCCGAAAATGCTAAAAAGCCAGGAGTTACTACTACTGCAAGTGGTCTGCAATACGAAGTACTGAAACCAGGCGCAGGTGCAAAACCAACTCCTTCTAATCAAGTTACTGTTCATTACGTTGGAACTTTATTAAATGGAAAAGAATTTGACAGTTCTGTAAGAAGAGGTGAACCCGCAACATTTGGAGTTACTCAGGTTATACAAGGCTGGGTAGAAGGTCTTCAATTAATGCCTTTAGGTTCAAAATATAAATTCTATATCCCTGCAAATCTGGCATACGGCGAAAGAGGCGCGGGTGGAGATATACCGCCTTATGCTACTTTGATTTTTGAGGTGGAGTTGATTAAAATATTATAATCCTATTCTTTATGTCATGAATATTGATATCATTACGCTTTTACCTGGCTTGTTAGAAAGTCCTTTTAATCATTCTATCTTAAAAAGAGCCAAAGATAAAGGTTTATTGCATATTGAAATTCATGATTTGCGGAATTTTGGAATTGGAAATAGTCTTCAATTAGATGATTACCAATTTGGAGGGGGTGCTGGCATGGTTTTAATGCCAGAACCCCTTTTTAATTGTATTTCTAAACTTAAGGAGGAGAAAGAATTTGATGAAATTATTTTTCTTACACCAGATGG
Organism: Bacteroidota bacterium; assembly: GCA_041159865.1. GTDB lineage: Bacteria > Bacteroidota > Bacteroidia > Chitinophagales > Saprospiraceae > BJGN01. The sequence continues at coordinate 18,220 of JBEAXK010000074.1, read as the reverse complement.
AGACCGCCTAAACCAGAAAATTGTTAATTCTCTCTCCCTTAAAAATAATCTGTTGTTCATTTGTGGTCACTACAAAGGTATTGATGAAAGAATCCGGGAAATGTTCGTTACCCGAGAAATATCTGTAGGTGATTATGTGCTGTCTGGTGGTGAACTGGCAGCAGCTATTTTGGTTGATGCCATTGGACGACTGATACCAGGTGTTCTGAACGATGAAACTTCAGCCTTAACTGATTCTTTTCAGGATGACTTACTTGCGCCTCCAGTATATACTAGACCTGCTGAATTTATGGGACTAAAAGTACCAGAAGTACTGTTGTCTGGTCATTTCAAAAATATTGAAGAATGGAGAATGGAACAGGCCTATCAAAGAACTAAATCTCGTCGACCCGATTTACTCTTGGAAGAGGATGAACTTTAATTCTATCTTTAAGGTTATTTTTTATTAATTTTTACTAAAATATTTTGTTAAATGTTACTTCTTACATCATTTGTTATCCCTGATTTTACAAATCCTGCTGTTTGGATTAGTTTGTTGACCCTTACTTTTCTTGAAATAGTATTAGGCATTGATAATATAATCTTTATTACAATCGCTTCTAATAGATTGTCTCTTTCTGAACAACCTAAAGCCAGATTTATAGGAATGATGCTAGCTATGATTTTTAGAATTATCCTGTTGTTCGGTATTTCAACTATTATTGCAATGCAAGAACCTTTGGTTTCTTTTGATTTATTCTGGTTTAAAGGTGGTTTCAGTGGACAATCTTTAATATTGGCCTTAGGAGGTATTTTCCTACTTTACAAAGCAACCAACGAAATTCATCACAAACTGGATGGCGAAAACAGCCATGCTGGACCTGGTCCAACTACTAAAAAAAGTACTTTGCAGCAAGTAATCATTCAAATAGCCTTAATCAATGTAGTTTTTTCATTTGATTCAATTTTAACTGCAGTAGGTCTTACGGATAATCTGTTTATTATGATTTTTTCTGTGATTTCATCTGTTGGTATTATGCTTATATTCGCAGCCCCAGTAAGTAAATTTGTCAATGATCATCCATCAATACAGATCCTTGGACTTTCCTTTTTAATTTTGATTGGCTTTATGTTGATGACCGAAGCGGCTCATTTGGCACACCTTCAGGTTTTTGGCTCTGAAATTGGAACCATCCCAAAAGGATATTTATACTTTGCCATTTTCTTCTCTTTGGTTGTTGAATTCTTAAACATGAGAATTAAAAAGAAGCAGAGTCCAATTCAGTTGCATGGATTAGCAGAAGATGCTAAAAAGGAAGGACTAATTGATTAATCAAAAAATATATTCTATTATGTCACAAGATAAAAAGACAGACATAGCATTACTTTTGCTTCGTTTATATGTTGGCTTTGCCATGTTCTATGGTCATGGTTTAAGAAAATTTAATAAGCTGTTTGGTGATGAAGAGATTACATTTGCAGACCCCTTTGGAATTGGTCCAGCACCTTCTTTGGCCTTAGCTGTTTTTGCTGAAGCTTTGTGTTCAATTTTAATCGCCTTTGGTTTGTTTACCCGTTTATCAACTATTCCATTAATCATAACAATGCTTGTTGCCTGGTTAATGGTTCATTGGGGAGATCCATTTGGGGATCAGGAATTAGCCGTTTTCTATTTGGTATCTTATGTAGTGTTATTTTTACAAGGTCCAGGTTGGTATTCAATGGATTCTTTAATGAACAGAAAGCAAATATGAAAATCAATTTGTTAATTCCATTCTTTTATCTTTTTCTTTCATTTATCTTTCAAGGTTGTTCTGATGCAACCACTCCAAAGGAAGATTTTCAAGTGATTGAAGGAAAAACAATGGGTACCTATTACAGATTGACCTATAAGGATTCACTAAATAGAAATTTTTTTAAGGAAGCTGACTCTATTTTAATCGCCATAAATGATCAAGTTTCAACTTATATTCCTACTTCAACGATTTCCAGATTTAATCAATCAGAAGGCAAATTTGTAGTTCCATCTACTTCTGTTCATTTTCTTGAAAATTTTAAATCAGCTAAATATGTCGCTGATCTGACAACACAAATGTTTGATCCCACTGTGGGGCCTTTAATTAATTATTGGGGGTTTGGTTACACAGGTAGAAAGCCAGTAACTAAAGTTGACAGTTCAAAAATAGATTCTCTTTTAAGATATGTTGGATTAGATAATATTCATTTTTTTGAAAAAGGGGATTCTTTTTATTTTGATAAGAAATATCCTGGTGTAGAACTGGATTTTGGTGGAATAGCCCAAGGTTATGCTATTGATGTTTTAAGTAATTTCCTTGATAAAAAAGGAGTTAAAAATTATTTAGTAGATTTAGGTGGTGAGTTTGTAGCTAGAAATAAAAACCCCAAATCTATATATTGGCAGGTAGGTATCAATATTCCCAAAGAGGATGCGGATATTCATTCAATTCAGACCATTTTTTCTTTAATTAATGAAGCCATTTCAACTTCAGGTAACTATCGAAATTATCATGAAGTAAATGGGGTGAAATATAGTCATACCTTAAATCCATATTCTGGATTTCCAGAAAAAAATACTCTTTTAAGCGTTTCTATTTTTGGTCCAAAATGCACCATAGCAGATGGATTAGCAACGGCTTGTATGGCAATGGGATTTGACAAGTCACAGTTATTATTGGAATATCTGCCTGATTATGAAGGTTATTTTATTTACAGCAAACCTGACGGTAAAGTAGAAACGTATTATACTAGTTCATTGAGAGCAAAAATTGAAAAGTTAAAAACAACTAAATGAATTTAAATTTAGATAAAGATTTATGTTTTTTTGATATTGAAAGTACAGGTTTAAATGTATTGAGGGATAGGATTTTACAATTGGCAATCATTAAGTTTCCAAAAAATAACAAAGATCCGGAGGAATTATCAATGTTAATTAATCCCGGGGTGCCTATTTCTGAAGAAGCTTTTCAGGTTCATGGTATTTCAGCTAAAGAATTGTCTAATAAACCGGTTTTTGCCCAGGTTTCAGATAAAATATTCAAATTTATAGGTGATTCAGATTTGGCAGGTTATAATTCAAATAGATTTGATATTCCAATGCTTATTGAAGAATTTTCCAGAGTAGGGATTGATTTTGATATGTCAAAAAGAAGAACAATTGATGTTCAAAGGATTTTTTATAAAATGGAACCAAGAACGCTTAAAGCAGCCGTTCGTTTTTATTGTCAAAAAGACCTAACTGATGCCCACGATGCACTTTCCGACGTTAGAGCAACTATTTCGGTTTTTGAAGGTCAGCTTGAAAAATATATAGGTAAAGAAGTTGAAAATGAAGACGGTGTGCTCACTCCTTCACCTATAACAGCTGATATTCAGCAATTGCATGATTTTACCAATGATCTTCGGTTTGTTGACGCTACTCAAAAACTCAGAGTTGAAAAAGACGGAACAGTTGTTTTCAATTTTGGAAAATATGAAGGTAAACCTGCTGGAGAAGTTCTATACAAAGATAAAAATTATTACAACTGGATTATTACCAAGGAGTTTTCTTCTCAGGTGAAACAAGCTGTTAAAAGTTTATTGAAAGATTATGTTAATAAAATGGAAAAAGATAAACTGTAAGTCCTTACCCAGATATTTTCTTTTTTATTTGTCTATCCTATTGATTTTGAATGGATGTGAACAAGATTTAAAAGAAGGGTGTCTGGATTACAGATATATCAATTTTTCTGTAGATGCAGATGTAAACTGTTTAGATTGCTGCAAGTTACCTGAACTTAGAATATTAATTCGGCATCGAATTTCACAATTAGATTCAATATACCCAATAAACTATTTGACTCAACCCTATAGTATTCCTTCAGGAGATACCTTTTTTATAGAAAATTTATCCTTTATTTTATCAGATTTTCGTTTGATAGATTTAGAAATGAAAGAAATACCTTCCCTTGATTCTATCCAAATCAGGACGGTAAATACGCAAAATGATTCAGTTTTTTTTACTTTCCCAAATAGCTTTTTAATTGGGAATCCTAATTTATTTCAAAAGAAAAAGGTAGCAGCTATTTTTCATAATGGTAAAGGTATACAAGGATTAAAGTTCCATTTAGGCTTGAATTCTTCCGTAAATGTTCTAAATCCCTTTAATTTTACTGCCGGTCATCCATTAAATACGAATCAAAATTTCCTGTTTCAAAAAGATAAAGGGTATATATTTGCTAATATGGAGTTGAAATGGAAAGAAAAATCTAAAAATTTCCCATCAAATTTTAGTCTAAGTGGAAATGAATACAACAAAATGATAGAACTACCTGTTTTCACCAATATGCGTGCGGGTTTCAATCAAGAAATCACCATTGAAGTAGATTACGCCAAATGGTTCAATTCAATAGATTTTTCTAAAGATTCACCTGAAATTATTCGAAAAAAATGGTTGTATAACCTCGTAACTTCATTTAGCGTTGTAACTGTGGTGGAACAAATTGATTAACCACTAAATTGATTTCAATAATGAGGAATTTAATATTCGCTTCTCTCATTTTATTCCTTTTTTCTTGTGACAATGAGACTCCTTTATCTCAAAATGTAAATGTAAAATTAATTGTTAAAGGTACCTTTAATGGTCTTCCTTTACAGATGTACAACAATAATTATCAGTACACAGAGGGTGTGAAAATTAAATTCCAATTGTTTAATTTTTATCTGTCCGATTTATATCTTCTAAATGAATCAGCTACTATTAATAAAAAGGTTTTACTCTCAGAAATATCTTTGATTAGTTTCAAAGATATTCAAACTTTAACAGATGCAGAAAAGGGCGTTGAATTAGTTTTTAAGAATATTCCGATAGGAAATTATACAGGATTAGAGGCTGGAATTGGCGTCGCACCTCGGTTAAATGCCACGGGTCCCGCTTCTTATCCCCCACCTCATCCATTGGATGATAATTATTGGTCTTGGGCTGCAGGGTATGTTTTTTCAAAAATAGAAGGGAATGCAGATTTGGATAATTCAGGTAAATTTGCTTCGAAATTAACTTTTCATGCTGGAGGAGATTCATTCTATAAAGTAATATCATGGCAAAAACCGTTGTTAATAAGTAAAGAATCATCGGATATTATTCTTTCTGTGGATGTTAAAGATATTATTTGGAGGGATCAAAATAATTTTGTGGATTTTAATAAAATCACAACAGATCATAGTGTTAACAAAGAGATGGTTACTTTTTTATTGACCAATCTCCAAAAAGGATTAAAAATCCAGTGATATGTTTAAATGGTTTCTATTAATGGCATCAGCTATTATAAGTTCATGTGATAAAAATCCACTATATATAGAAGGTTTTCCACCTATGGTTTTATCTGAAGACAACAAATTTTCGCTTGAAAAGGTAGAACTAGGAAGACAACTTTTTTTTGATCCTATCCTTTCGTTGGATAATAATGTAAGTTGTAGTACTTGCCATATGCCTTCATTAGCTTTTACTGACGGTAAGTCAGTTTCATCAGGTATAAAACCATTGACAAGGAGTTCTCCATCTCTTTTGAATATAGGATTTCATTCTAAGGGTTTATTTTGGGATGGGAATGTTATGTCTTTAGAAAAACAAGCGCTTATTCCGGTTAGAAGTCCTTTAGAAATGGGTTTATCATGGCATTTAGCCGAAAAAAAAATAAATAAAGCAGAAATTTATAAAAAAGCATTTAAAAAAATATACGGCAATGTGTTTGTTGATTCCTTAAAAATCGCTGCTGTCTTAGCTCATTATCAAAGATCTTTAATTTCAAATAATTCAAAATTTGATTCCGTAATGAGAGGGGAAGTAAATTTCAATCCAAATGAAAGGAGAGGATGGAATATTTTTTTTGACGCCGATCCATCGCTTCCAAGTGCCGAATGTAGTCATTGTCACGTAGATCCTCTTTTTACCGATTTATCATATCAAAATAATGGCATTCATACTGTTGATGAAATGAATGGAAATTCCTTAGAAAAGGGGAGGGAGTTTGTTACTAAAAATCCTAATGATCGTTTTAAATTCAAAGTTCCGACCTTGAGAAATATAGCCGTTACTGCACCTTATATGCACGATGGCAGATTTAAAACCTTAGAAGAAGTAATAAATCATTATAATAAAGGAGGAAATGATGGATTTAATGTAAATCCAAATGTCAGAAAGCTAAACTTATCTGAAAGAGATAAGCTTGATTTAATTGCTTTTTTAAATACTTTAACAGATTATGCAGCTATTAGAAATAAAAACGGGTAAAAACTATTCATCAAACAGGTGGTTTATTTATTAAAGAAGTATTTATGCGTATTGTTCCATTTTATTATTTCTTACTTCTGGGATGGATCTTTTTACCTTCTTGTAAAAAAGAACCTTTAGTATGTTTAGATTGTTTGGAAGATCTTGAATTTAAAAATGCACTATGGGATACCACTCCATATCTGTTAAATGTTCCAACATGGCTACCCAGACCCATAATTCCTTCCGATAATTCCTTGACAATTAAAGGAGTAGCCTTAGGTAGAAGGTTGTTTTATGATCCTCTTTTATCCAAAGACAGTACCCAGTCTTGTTCGAGTTGTCATTCTTTAGAAAAGTCTTTCACTGATGGATTAGCATTAAGTATCGGTGAAAAGGGTCTTTCAGTTAATCGGAATAGTATGGCTTTGGTAAATCTGGCTTATAATACCAGGGGCTTTTTTTGGGATGGCAGAGTGAATACATTAGAAAATCAGGTTTTACATCCTATAGAGGATCCCTTGGAAATGAATAATAAAATTCAAGAGGTTGAATTGCGATTAAGAAGAAGCAAATTATATCCCAGATTGTTTAAAGAGGCATTTGGTATTACTTCGAAAAGTGATATCACTATTGATTTATTGGCAAAGGCAATTGCACAGTTTGAGAGAACCCTGATAAGTGGAAATTCAAGATATGATCAGATAATATGGGGTCAAAAGGGATTTCCAAATGAAGATGAGGCTAGGGGAATAGAGTTATTTTTTATAGAATTTGCCGGAAATTTGCAGCATCCAGGTTGTAGCCATTGTCATTTTAATCCCCTTTTTACGGATAACCAATTTAGGAATAACGGCTTGGATTATGTTGCTTCTTTATTAGATTTCAAAGATCCAGGTAGAAGAAATGCCACTCAGAATATAAATGATAGTGGCAGATTTAGAGTTCCAACTTTAAGAAATATTGCATTAACTGCACCATATATGCATGACGGCAGATTTAAAACTTTAGAAGAAGTTTTAGTTCATTATGAAAAAGGGGGGCATGGTGTAATTAATGAAGATCCTAATTTACTCCCTTTTAAGCTTTCGGAAAGAGATAAGAAAGATTTAATTGCTTTTCTAAATATGTTAACAGATTCTTCTTTTCTGAATAATAAAGATTTTTCTAATCCTTTTAAATAAAAAAATATAATTTAAATTCACAATTTATTTCATAAGTATTTAAATAATAATAAAGTATAATAAAAAATAAACATTTTATTTTTCACATTAAGTATATTTTGTACTTTGATAAGGTCTATTATATTCCCATATTTGTATCATGAAAAGGGCATTGAGGGGCTCTTAAAAATATTTACCCTAAAAATCTACGTAAGTAGTCAAGATATAAAAGGGTCTTATTTGATCCTCAAGATTTATGTTCATGGGATTATACTTTGGTCAATAAGTCGTGCTATTTCTTATAGCGCGACTTATTTTTTTTGCTATATATTAAATTCTCTAAGTTATTATCATTGTTTTAACCTTAATAGTGTAGTAACTAAAATTTCAGTTTAATACCTACGCTAGAAATAACTGAAAATATATTTATTATATTTGATTGCACCTATTTAATGTATTTTGAGTCCTCATTATATATCAAGATTTATATGTTTAAGAATTATCTCATTCTTGCGCATCATTCACCCCGTCAATTAAAACGTTTGGTTCAAAGACTTAATGATGTTCATTCTTATTTCTACATTCATATAGATTTAAAATCTGATATCAATCAATTTGAGTTTGCACTATCCAGTGAAAACATCCATTTCATTAGACAAAGGGTTAATGCTATTTGGGGAAATTATAGTATTGTTCAGGCAACTCTTAACGGTTTGAATCAAATTTTAACGGATAATAGGAAAGGGTTTGTCATATTATTAAGCGGACAAGATTATCCATTGGCAGGAAATAAAGAAATTAAAGAATATTTACAAATTAATAAATCTTATAATTTTATAGATATAAAAACGGTAGAAGAAGCATGGCCTAGTGAATTTTTAAACAAAACAAAAAAATATTACATAAATCTGACTCCAAAAAGAGGCAATGGGTTTTTCATATCATATTTTAGAGATATTTCATTCCTATCATTTTTAAGAACATCGTTCAGGTTAATTAAAAACTGTATTATTCAGAAAAATTTCATTTTTTTTTTACTCTTATTCAAAAGTTTTAAACAAAGAATTTCTCCAGTTCACTCACAATTTGGTGGCTCACAATGGTGGGCATTAAATTATGAAACAGTAGTAAAAATCATGGATTATTTGAATCGTCATTCTAATTATATAGAATATTATAAGTTTACTTATATACCCGATGAAATATTTTTTCATACGGTAATCAAAATTCTTCAAGAAAAGGATAAAAGTATTTTGATAAAACCATCTTTAATGCATGTTAATTGGCAAAGGCTTGATTATAATTTCCCATTAGTTTTTGGTATAAATGATACTAATGAATTGATTCATGCCAAACAAAAAGAAAAATTTTTTGCCAGGAAATTTGAAGAAACATATGATTCTGGAATAATGGATTTTTTAGATATATACATTGATTAAGTATAAAAGTGACATTTACCAAAATATTTCTATTTTCATGATGCAGTTTATCCTTTCTCTACATATTTCCATTTAAATCTGTTTTTTGAATGGAAGGATTATCCGATATGATTTACTTTTTTTTGGGATACTCATTGACTTATCCCCATCTGGTAAATCCTAATTCAGAACTAATTGCTTTTGCTCACTTATCTTAAAGGAAATTTCTAAATTAATTCAATTGTTTGAGGGTGTAATTGGATAAAGATGTAATTGATATACAGGAATCTATGATGCTCTTTGAAAGTTTGATTTATGACATAAGAATAGGATTTTACGTATAATAAAAAATTATAAATTATTCATTTTCAAATATATATGAATATTTTAGGATAAAATAAATGTGTTTATTACGGCTTAAAAACTTGACTAATAGCTTAGAATATTCTTTTTTTACAAGGTGAAAAGTTCCCCCAAACCTCAAATTGATATTATCGTATTGATTTGTAATGCTATAACTTTATGGTTCGTTCAAAAAAACTCAACTTTCTATTACTAACTCTCCTTGTTCCCTATTGGATATTAAGTCAAACCGTTAGTGTGCAATTTTCAGGAACTCAACCCACCTGTTTTAATTTACCAACGGGAAAAATAACGGCTATTCCAGTTGGTGGTACACTTCCTTACTCTTTTAAGTGGAGCAATGGTGCAATTACTTCAGAAATTACTAACTTATTAGCCGGTTCTTATTCTGTTACCGTTACAGATGCTTTAAACAGATCAGCAAATGGTACTTTTATATTAACCCAACCTCCTAAATTAAGTGTTAAAATGGAGCGGATTGTTTGTGGCAATCCAACAACCGTCAAAGCCATTGTTACAGGTGGCGTAGGTCCTTACACTTATGCATGGGACACTGGTTCTACTTTTGACACAACCATCATTAATCAAGAAAATAAATACTGTGTATCTGTTACTGACAGTAGATTATGTGCAAATATAACTTGTGAACCTATCCAGATAACACCGATGGTGGTGGCTGTTGATGCCAAAAATATATCTTGTAATGGTTTTCAGGATGGTCAGCTAGTCGTATCAACTGGAGGTGGATTACAACCATACACATATAAATGGAGCAATGGTCAAACTACAAAAGATATCAGAAATCTGGCTGCTGGTGTTTATACAGTTACCGTTACAGAGAAAGGGGGCTGCGCAATTGCATCCCGGGCAACTGTTGCTGAACCTTTAAAACTTACTATCCCGTTAAATATAACACAGCCTGCTTGTTCGGGAGAAACTACTGGAAGAATTGTCGCACAGCCTGTTGGTGGCAATGCTCCCTATAGATTTTCCTGGAATACAGGAAGTAATTCTTCTTCGTTAAATTTCTTGTCCGCAGGTTCTTATGCTTTAACTGTTGTAGATGCTAAAGGTTGTAATGCAATGATTACAACAAATCTGGAAAGTCAGTCAGCTATAAGTCTTTTTACTACCAGCAAAGCTGAAACCTGCCTGGGAATGGGGGATGGTGAATTGAGAGTCAGTCCAGTGGGTGGAGTAGGGCCTTACAGGTTTAAATGGAATTCAGGAGAATCTGATAGTTTAATAAAACTTAAGGTTACTGGTAACTATATTGTTACGGTTACAGATGCTCTGGGTTGTGTTAAAGCGGCAAATGTTCTAATGACTGCAGCAGCTTCTTCAATGATCATTAATGTTGCTAATAGTGGAATTGAATGTAACGGTTCTTCAAATGGCAGTTTGCAGCTAAAAATTCAAGGGGGTCAATCTCCTTTTAGAATTCAGTGGAATACAGGAGCTACCACATCCGAAATTTTAAATTTAAAGGCTGGAACCTACGTGGCAACGGTAACTGATGCAATTGGTTGCAGACAAGTGATTCAAGAAACAATTCTTCAGTCTCCTGCTTTATTACTGGATATAAGTGGGGATGATCGAATTTGTGGAAATGCTACCAATGCAAGATTAAGAACAACGGTAACTGGCGGAGTATTACCCTACACTTACCAATGGTCAAATGGTCGAACTGGTCCAAATCCTGATAATATGGGCGCAGGAATGCACTACCTAACGCTTACTGATGCCAATAAATGTCGTGTCGTTGATAGTTTTTTTATTGCAAAATTATCTGTACCTGTCATTTCTTTGGTTGGAAATAAAATAGTTTGTAATAATGGGAAAGGAGCATTGTCTGCAGTAGTGACAGGTTCACCCGGTCCGTATTTATATGCATGGAGTACGGGTCAGACTGGGGTTGCAGTTGGAAATTTATCAACAGGTTTTTATGCATTAACAGTCGAGGATGCAAACAGGTGTACTTCCGTTGAATATTTTCAAATAGAAGTGGTTGATTCTCTAAAACCTAATTTAACCGTTCAACCGCCGCGTTGTAAAGGAGAATTAAATGGGGTCATTTCTGTAAATCAGGTAATTGGCGGAATTTCACCCTATACCTATAAATGGAACAATGGAAGCACCCTGGCATCACGCGAAAATTTGGGTTCTGGAATTTATTCTTTGACTATTAGCGATAAAAATGGCTGTGAGTTTGTCAGAAATTTTCCTCTGCTGGAGGCTGATGTAGCCCTAACAGTTAATCCTCAAATCACAGATATTATTTGTGGTGTTCAAGGAACAGGTGCAGTCAGTCTTCAGGTTTCAGGCGGTATTGCTCCTTACCAACAAAGATGGTCTGATGGTTCCTTAACTACCAATAGATTGAATTTAAGAAGTGGTCTTTATATTGTTACGGTAACCGACGCTTATGGATGTCCTGTCACCAGGAATATAAGTATTAATGATCCTGGTAACCCAGTTTGTAATATTGCGGTAACTAAACCTGTTACCTATCCAAGTTTGAATAATGGAGAGGCTCAAGTTGCCCCAAGTGGCGGTATTGCGCCCTATACAGTTCAATGGAGTAATGGACAGGTTGGATATAAAGCGGTAAATTTGGAAAACAGGAACTATCTGATTACTTTAACTGATGCTAATGGTTGTGTTACAAACTGTACAGTGAATCCAGATATTTCAAATTCTTTGGTGGGCGATTTCGTTTGGTTTGATAGTAATCTGGATGGACTGCAGTCGCCAGGTGAACAGGGTGTTTCCAATGTAGATGTGTTTATAACCAGACTGGATTCATTCGTAGAAAGATTTGCCGTAACCCAAACAGATGCGTCAGGTAAATACTTTTTTCCAGTTCCTCCTGGTCAATATAAAATAACCTTTCAGATTCCCTCAGGAATGGTTTTTACTAAACCTAACGCTTTGATAGGAAATGATTCGTTAGATAGTGATGTAGATAGAAAATCAAGAATGACGGAACCTTTCGTTGTTTCTAAAGGTACTGCCAATTTTACCTTCGATGCTGGTTTGATTCCAGCGCCACAAGCACTTACTACCAATACTATCTGTTTAAATAATGCAACACAAAATGGAAACGGTCAATTTCAATCCACCCTTGAAATAAGAAATGAGGTGTCTGGCCAGATTTGGAGAATATTAAATCCCGTTGGTATTTTTGATCAATTTAGTCTGCCTACACCTAATTTACCCAGATTAATTCCAAATAATACCCTTGTTCCAGAAGTTGAACCTGGATTATACCAATTCAAATTCAGACATGTCGATGGGGTTAATTACACCGCTTTAGTTACAAATGGAATTGATACAATGCTATTTAAAGGAGGTACTTCTTACCCTGAAATACCTATTACTAATCTTCCTTTGTCTCAATTGAGTTTATGTGAAAATGGGGGAACATTTAAATTTAATCTGGATACTTCTGCTTTGGGAAATCTGAATATTACCTTAAATGGTAAATTGATTTCTGAAATTAATCCAGCTGAACTTGGAAAAGGTTCTTACAGTCTTGAGATTAATTATAATACAGGACTTTTACAAGAGTGTATAACGATTCTCGATTTAAATGTGGTAGTTCAAAAAGATAGTTGTTTAGCTAAATTAGGAGATCGGGTTTGGCATGATTTAAATCAGAATGGTATCCAAAATCAAGGTGAACCTGGTTTGAGGAATGTACAAGTGATTCTTTCTGTCATTGAGGGAAATAAAATTCGTGAAATGGATACAACCTATACGGATAGTACAGGTATGTATATGTTTAATGTGCCTTCTGGTAAATATAAACTGACTTTTGCAAAACCAAATCCTGATTATGCACCAACCTCCTGGCTACGCGGAACAGATAAAAACCTGGATAGCGATATGAGTCCATTTACCATGATGACAGAGTTTATTACGATTGATACTGGGGTAAATCGAATGGATATTGATGCAGGATTTTATTTGGAATGCAAAAATGTTACTTCTGGAGGTGAAATTGGTTATAATCAATTAATTTGCGGTCCAGGCAATGATCCAGTAAAAATAGTCAATGTAGTTAGTCCTTCAGGTGTCGTAGGTGATTTAGAATATTTGTGGATGTACACGACGGATAGAGCGCTGACCTTCGATATGAATTTATTTAGTCCAATTCCTAATTCCGATTCACCTGAATTTGATCCAGGCCCATTATATCAAACGACCTATTATGCTCGATGTGTCAGAAAAAGAGGGTGTTATGGATTTTTAGAATCAAACGTAGTTAAAATAGAGGTTGGAAATAGGGCAACAGTCAAAATAATAAGTTCTCCGACCTTATGTATCAATGCCAATAATTTTTTAGAAGTGCAAACAAGTACCGCTTCTGCTCAGATTACTTGGGAATTAGGTCCTGGTTTTCAATCATCTATAGCGTATGGTTCAAAACCCAATGTTCGATTCACAGGTATAGGAACTTTTAGCTTTAAAGTTACGGTAGTAGAGAGAGAATGTACTGTTTTTCTAAATGGGTCAGTTACGGTAACAAATAATCCCACTTATTGCCCATCTATAGATAATCCGGAAACTATGTCCATTGAAGCTGAGGTAATGCCTGGATTTGATGTAAAACTCACATGGAGAAATAAAACTTCAGCTTATATACCCGTTTATACCATTGAAAAATCAATGGATGGCATTCATTTCACTAGAGTTACGGATAAAAAATTACCTGTAATGGAAGTTCAGGAAATGAAATATTTTGAGTTTGTAGATAAACCCGATAAAATGGGCTTGCAATACTATAGAGTCAATATGAAAAAGGAAGACGGTACAATGCTTCCTTCCAATATCGAAAAGGTAATGTTAATGGATAAACCAGAAATGAAAATGATGGCATTTCCTAATCCTGTTGATGATATATTGCACGTTGAGTATTATCTGGTAACACAAGAAAATATTGAAATTTCTATCTTCGATGCCAATGGTCTTAAAGTAAGAGATTGGCAATTTCCCCCTGGTCCGGCGGTATCAAGAGCTTTTAATGTGAAAGATCTTGCGCCTGGTGTTTATGCAGTCAGAATAGTTTCTGGTTCTGGCATCCCTGTTTCGGAACGAATCATTAAACATTAAGGAAATTATTTTTCTTAATGATATATTTGGAAGAGGCTGAGAAATCAGTCTCTTTTTTTATTCTTTAAAAAATATTGAATTTCATTTCATTCTAAACTTATTGCACTTATTTTTGTACCCATTTAAAAATAAATTCATGATTCAAACTGATTTACTTATTATTGGTGCAGGTCCAGTGGGTCTATTCACGGTTTTTGAAGCTGGTTTATTAAAAATGAGGTGTCATCTTATTGATGCATTACCTATGGCTGGGGGGCAATTGACGGAAATTTATCCCAAAAAACCCATATATGATATACCTGGATATCCTTCTGTTTTAGCAGGTGAACTGATAGATAAATTATTAGAACAAATTGCTCCTTTTAACCCAGGATTTACTTTAGGGGAGAGAGCAGAAAGTTTAGAAAAACTTGAAGATGATTCCTTTATTTTGACAACAAATAAGGGAACTCAAATAAAAGCACCCGTTATTGCTATCGCAGGTGGTTTAGGTTGTTTTGAACCAAGAAAACCACCGTTAGAAAACTTAGAAAACTTTGAAGATAATGGGGTTGAATACATTATTAAAGATCCTGAATTTTATAGAGATAAAAGAGTGGTCATTGCCGGAGGGGGAGATTCAGCACTTGATTGGAGTATTTTTTTAACAGATGTTGCCAAAGAAGTATCTCTGATTCATAGAAGAAATGATTTTAGAGGCGCTCTCGATTCTGTTGAAAAGGTTTTTCATCTTGCTCAAAGTGGTAAATTAAATCTGTTGACGGATGCTCAAGTGACTGGTTTAAGAGGAAATAGTTTCCTGGATGCAGTACAAATAGATAGTAAATCAAAAGGTGTTTTTTATCAAGAAACAGATCATTTTATACCACTCTTTGGACTTACACCTAAATTAGGACCTATTTCTGAATGGGATTTGCAAATTGATAAAAATGCCATTGAAGTAAATACCTTCGATTATTCAACTAATGTTCCTGGTATTTTCGCCATTGGCGATATTAACGTTTATCCTGGGAAACTAAAACTTATCTTATGTGGTTTTCATGAGGCTACTTTAATGTGTCAGTCAGCATTTAAAATAGCTTATCCTGACAAAAAAATTAGCTTTAAATATACCACCGTTAATGGGGTTGAGTCCTTCTGATTTTTAAATGAATGAAATATGCTGGGTGCTGCGTTTGATGAGATTGTAGAGTTTAGAAGGTCAAATAGAAGTTTTAATCCGGAAGTAGAGGTTCCTGACGAGGTCGTAAAAAAAAGTCTGGAAAGAGCTATTTTGTCTCCTAACAGCAGTAATATGCAACTCTGGGAATTTTATTGGATTAGATCAGAGGAGGAAAAAAAGAAATTTCAACCTTTATGTCTGGATCAATATGCTGCAAAATCTGCCAAACATTTGGTTGTTTTTGTTACCAGGCGTGATTTATGGAAGCAACGAGCGAAATGGAATGCAGATCAGATTAAAAATCAAGTAGTGGATCAGCCTGATAAATATCAAAGCAGAATGATTCAGTATTATGAAAAACTCATTCCTTTTGCTTATGGTTACGGTTATTTAGGTTTTTTCTCTTTCCTAAGAAATAGTATAAGTTTTGTAATGAGCATGTTCAAGCCATTTGTCAGAATGGGTGGATCAGCAAAGCAACGTATCATAGTTCATAAGTCATGTGCCCTTGCTGCTCAAACTTTTATGCTTTCCATAGCGGCTGAAGGTTTCCATACTTGTCCAATGGAAGGATTCGATGAAGTTAGAGTTCGTCGTAAGCTTAATCTGCCTCTTTCAGCTGAAATTAATATGATAATAGCCGTGGGAAAGGGAACTGAAAAAGGTATTTGGGGTAAAAGAAACAGAGTATCATTCAATGAGGTTGTTTTTGTGAAATAAGAAATTAATGTGCAGGTTTGTTTACTCGTATTTTTTGTATACTAAGGTTTATTAACACAATAACAAAAATGAAAAGACGAGATTTTTTAAAACAAGGGGCTGCTGGTATTTCGGTTGTTTCAAATCTATCTATAATCCCATCCTTTGTATTAGGAAAACAACTTGGGCATATTCCACCAAGTGAAAAAATCAATTTAGCTTGCATTGGTATAGGTAATCGAGGTGCTGATATAATCAAAAAATTACATGCTACTGGTTTGGTTAACATTGTTGCCTTATGCGACACCGACATGGGGGCGACGCATACGCTGCCTGTTTTGAAACTTTTTCCCGACGTTGCCAGATTTCAGGATTTCAGGGTAATGTTTGACAAAATTGGAAATCAATTTGACGCCATTACTGCAGGAGTTCCTGATTTTTCTCATTTTCCCATTGCTATGCTTGCCATGTCAAATGGAAAACATGTTTATGTTGAAAAACCTATGGCTCATACCTTCCAGGAGATATCTCTTATGATGAAGGCAGAAAAAAAATATAAAGTGGCCTGTCAGATGGGCAATCAAGGTCATTCGGATGAAAATTATTTCCAGTTCAAAAGCTGGACTGAAGCTGGAATTATTAAAGATGTTACCCATATAACGGCTTTTATGAATAATGGCAGAAGGTGGCATGGAATGAAAGTTTCAGATTTTTTACCAGAGCAACCTATCCCAGAATCACTAGATTGGGATACCTGGCTTACTACAGCTTCTTTTAAATCATATAATAAAGGATATATTAATGGTGACTGGCGTTCTTGGTTTGAATTTGGTAATGGTGCATTAGGTGATTGGGGCGCACATTTAATTGATACAGCTCATGAATTTTTGGAGCTTGGTCTTCCAACAGAAGTAAATCCGTCTTTTATGAAAGGACATAGTGCTTTTATATTTCCTCAGGAATCTACTTTAGTTTTTAAATTTCCGAAAAGAAAGAAAATGCCAGCTTGTGAACTAACCTGGTATGAAGGTTTTAATAACCAGCCAATACATCCGTCTTATTACGGTGAACCTGTTAGAGCCAAGGATATACCTCCTCCAACTGCTGGAAATGTAAATACGAAGAGATATCCTGGAAAGGTCATTTATAGCAAAGATTTAACGTTTAAAGGGGGATCTCATAGCGCAACTTTGGAAATTATTCCCGAAGGAAAGGCAAAAGATCTGGAATCAAGCTTGCCTGTTGTGCCTGTAAGTCCTTCCAATCATTTTTTGAATTTTGTACGTGCATGTAAAAAAGAAGAAATTTGTCGTTCATCTTTTGAGATAGCAGGTCCACTTTGTCAGGTTATGGCCTTAGGTGTTGTAGCTCAGCGTGTAAATGCAAAACTTGAATTTGACACAAATAAAAAAGTAATAACTAATCATGCCATTGCCAATGAATTATTAATCGGTCCCCCTCCGCGAAAAGGATGGGAGGAATACTATAAAATGTAATAAATCCATTACCAAAAAGATAGTTTAATTATTTAAAAAAGTAGCGTATGAAATGTCCTGCATGTGATGAATTATTAGTAATGTCCGATCGATTAGGGGTCGAGATTGATTATTGTCCCAAATGTCGTGGTGTTTGGTTAGATAGGGGAGAACTCGATAAAATTATTGAGAGATCTTTACCCAAAAACCATGGAACCTATCTGGAAGAAAAATCCAGATATAAAGAGCATGACTACAGAGATCATAAAGATCCATATTATGGGAAAAAGAAAAAGGAGAGTTTCCTCGAAGATTTGTTCGATTTCTAAATGAAAAAAGCGACTGTTTATTTACTAAACAGCCGCTTTTTATCAGTAGCCCGTACGGGAATCGAACCCGTGTTACAGGAATGAAAATCCTGCGTCCTAACCCCTAGACGAACGGGCCGTTCGTGTTGGAATTGTATTGTCAGTAGCCCGTACGGGAATCGAACCCGTGTTACAGGAATGAAAATCCTGCGTCCTAACCCCTAGACGAACGGGCCTTTTAAAAGACTTTAAAAATTTGTCTTTTTCTAAAGG
>JBEAXK010000046.1:0-6389 GCA_041159865.1 Bacteroidota bacterium | reverse complement strand
CAACAAAAGTGGTCAATTCAAAAGAGGATTTAAAAATCACTGCCAATAGCTGTAAAGGTTAATTAGGATTTTGTAAAATAAATGTGCTTTGGAGGGCTCCTGAAAGGGGGCCCTTTTTTTGTGAAAATCAGATTACTTTCCAATTATATTTTACCTATCTTGTAATTGAATAATAATAGGAAATCAAATGTCGAAAATGGATCCAGATAAAAAAACGCGCAGGAAATTTTTAAAAGAATCAGCTGCTTTAGCTTTGACTACCATGGCATTTCCAGCATGGAAAAATGAAGAAATAGTATTAGATGCATTTCAAGCTATGGGAACCAGAGTGGGAGAGGTCACTGATGCTACTGCGATTATCTGGACCAGGTTAACGGCAAATAAAGAAAGAAATAACAAAGGAATCGTCATAACTGGTCGTGCTCAGGATTATAAAAATAATGCATTGCCAGAACCAAAAGTTCCAGTCGAGGAACTTGAGGGGGCGTGTCAGGGTATCACAGGTTTTGTGAGAATTCACTATGGTACCGAAGAATCGCTTAAAAATGCGAAGAGGAGTGATTGGGTAGGGGTTTCAGAAAAAACGGATTTTATCCATCATTTTCATTTGAAAAATTTACAGTCAAATGCTACTTATTTTTATGAAAGTGAGGTTTCAGCAAATAAAAACGAAACAGATTCTTTTAAAATAAGAGGAAAATTTCAAACGGCGCCCTCTCAAAATGTTATTTCGGATATACGCTTTTGTTTGATGACCTGCCAGGGATATCCCGATCGTGGTCATCCGGATGGGCACGATATTTATCCTTCTATGCTAGCTTTAAAGCCACATTTTGCTTGCCTCACCGGTGATTTAGTTTATTATGACAATGATATGCCTCGTGCTTACAATGCACGCCTTGCACGGTATCACTGGGAAAGAATGTTTAGTTTGCCCCGATTGGTTGAATTTAATAGGAAGGTAAATACCTATTGGTTAAAAGATGATCACGATACGCTCGACAATGATTCCAGTCCAGGGGCTAACATGGGGGAATTATCCTTTGCCGAAGGTCAGCGTATTTTCCGTCAACAAGCGCCCATTTCAGACGGATTAAGTTATCGAACGTTTAGATGGGGTAAAGATCTTCAAATATGGCTTACAGATGGAAGAGATTTTCGTTCGCCCAATGATATGCCAGATGGTCCAGGAAAAACAATATGGGGTGCAGAACAAAAGGCCTGGTTTAAGAAAACGGTGAAAGAAAGCACTGCCACCTGGAAAATTTTAGTTAGCCCAACGCCATTGGTTGGACCAGACCGTGTACAGAAGAACGATAACCATAGTAATCCGGGTTTTAAATATGAAGGCGATGAAATAAGAAACTGGATAAAAGAAAATGTACCTGAAAATTTCTTTATAATATGCGGCGATCGTCATTGGCAATACCATTCTGTTCATCCGGGAACAGGTTTAAACGAATTTAGTATTGGAGCAGCAAGTGACGAACATGCTGGAGGTACGCCAGGAGAAAACAAAGATTATCATCGATTTCACTTGGTAAAAGGTGGTTTTATGTCGGTCGATGTTAAACGTTTAGAGAATAATAGTCTTATTTCATTTCATCATCACGACATTTATGGATCCGTTGTTTATAAATGGGAAAAGGAGAGGAAGGTTTGATTTTTTTTCCATTTCAATAGGTAAAACAAATTAATAGATATAGTTTTTTAGCATGAAAAAGGCAATCATTATAGGAGCTACCAGTGGAATAGGTAAAGCATTGACCGAAATTCTTGTGCGTGAGAATTATATGGTTGGTGTAACAGGCAGAAGAGAAGCATTGCTGGCATCCTTACAAGAATCAGATTCGAGAAGGGTATTCATTAAGAAAATGGATGTCCAGGATGTATCAGCCATTGAATTGATTTGTGATGAACTTGTTAATCAGATGGGCGGCCTGGATGTATTGATTATTTCAGCTGGTATTGGAGAGGAAAATAAAGCGTTGAATTTTGATATTGAGAATAATGTAATTAAAACAAATATCCAGGGATTCACTTGTGTTGCTGACTGGACAATGAGATATTTTAAAAATCAAGGCCATGGTCATCTCTTAAATATCAGTTCTATTGCAGGCATCATAGGTAATGGTAGTGCGCCATCTTATAACGCAACAAAGGCCTATCAAATCAATTATCTGGAAGGATTGAGACTAAATGCAAAGAGGTATGGTTCAAAGATCATAGTTACCGATGTTCGGCCTGGATTTGTTGATACTGCCATGGCTAAAGGCAAAGATCTCTTTTGGGTATCCCCGGTTCAAAAAGCGGCTGATCAAATATTTGAAGCTATCAAACGAAAGAAAAAAGTGGTTTATGTCACAAAGAGATGGAAGTTGATTGGTATTTTATTAAAAATAATTCACTGGTAAGGATATTTTCAGGGTCGCCATTTAAAAGATTTTTCATCTATTGCTCTCATGGTACACAAAATACCGTCTAAATGGTCATATTCGTGCTGCAATAACTCAGATAGGTCATCTGTCATTTGCCATTCTTGAGTTTGCCAATTTTCATCTAAATATTTTATGATCAAACTTTTATGTCTTTTTACTTTGACCAAAAGGTTCGGAAAGCTCATACAATCGTCCCAAAGTTCAAACATTTCTTCACTCAAAAAGGTTAATTCCGGATTTATAAAAACGATGGGTTTGTCAATATTCATATAAATCAGTCGCTTCATAATTCCTAATTGTGGTGCGGCAATGGCTCGTCCAAATTTATATTTTGCTCTGATTTCTTGCATTACGTTGTGCAAGTCTGCCACCCAATCCTTAACTAAAGGTAATTCTGTTTGCAAAATGGGTTTGCAAACTTCGTAAAGTAAAGGATCGCCCAATTGTAATAAGTTTTCTAATCGTTTCATACATTTTACGAATAAAAAAGAGGTTTTAAACAAGGTTGATTTAATCAAGAAGGTATGAACTTTTGAACACAAACTGCATTTTTAGACATATGTTTTTTCGGTTATAAAAGGGCTTGGTTTTTTATTCCTTTACGCTGCCATTCATCTAAAAATTCTTTATAGTTCAGGAAAACAAGTATATTTAAAAATAAATCATTTTTGGAAACATGGCCACCGGTGCATATTTGCGATTAGCAATGGGTATTTTAATCGGAGCCGTTTTCGACGTTGTGAAAAATAGGAAACAAATCGAAGTTGCCAAAGCGAGAAAATACAGACCCAACCAACTGGAAAATGATTAAAAGCGAAGATTTATAATTAGTTAACCCCATAAAGGTTTTATAAAAAACTTATGAAAATTAAAAGACCCGTATTTTCAAGCCTCATTATTTTGCTAACTGGAGCCATTTATTTTAACGTACAAGCACAGAAAATAGATGATACTAATCGCGCTAACTTTTCTGGCGAATGGAAAACCAAAGAGTCTATAAGTATGGGCGGAAATATTTTTTGTGCCTATTCATTAGATGACCGTATGTCCTCTAAAACGATGAAAATTGCAAATCAGGCACATTTTCTTACCATAGAAACACCCACTGCCTCTCCTGAAGCAGCTCCGACAACAAGTCATGAGAAGCTAACCTTCGATGGCAAAGAAGGTCAAGTTAATTATGGTCCGGGAAGTAAAAAAAAGTTTAATGTAAAGTGGTCAGCGGATGGACAAACTATGATAGTTATCTCGATTTCACATCAAGGTCAAGTCATTCATTACGTGACAGAAGTATGGAAGTTGGGCAATGATGGCAATTCTATTACTGTTCAGGCGAATGCAAAATCAAGTGTATGGGACGAAGAGCGTTCCTGGGAAACCGTTTTCGCTAAAATTCATTAAGTTCATATTCCTTAGTATTCTTGGATTGACCATCACTTAATCGTTTATGGAAAACGTGATTTTTAAAATGAAAAAGGAATTGAGTTGAATTGAATGTCCAATTTTGTATAATACATAAAAAATAAAAGACCTTAATATAATTATTGTATATTAGTAAAAGAAACTAGACCATGTAAATTGTATGGTATTAAGTTTATGCAACTTAATCAAACTAATCTATGTATTTGAAGTCTGGTTAAAAAACTAGAGCATTATGAAGTTTTTTTATTTACTAATATTTTTTCTTTTCTCTTGTAAAAAGAATAATCAGGTTGATTATCCAACTGCGGAAAGAATAACAAAGAATATTTCCTATAACAATATTAATGTTGATATTATAATAGATAAGCCTGCTATCAATAATCTTGACGTACTTATTGTATTTCACGGAACCATTCAATACGACAGTGAAAAAATAAATGCTGCGAATACAGCACTTAATAATTTCAAAAGTATTCTGGATAGAAAGAATATGATGATTGTAAGTGTTGCACACCCTCAAGAAAATATACTTTTCGGAGATAATATAATACAAGCAGAAGCTGCATTGTTATGGGTAAAAAATAAGGCAAATCAAGAATTAGGTATTACTGTAGGAAAAGTTTTTTTAGCCGGTCACTCTCAAGGAGGCTATTTAGTTACTCGTCTAAATATTATGCATCAAACAAATGGAGTAATTGCTAATTCTCCTGGACCCTTAAATCTTGTTTACAGGTGTGGACTTGAAGAAAATGGTCAAGTTCAATCAACCACTACCTGTTTAAAATTAAAAAATGTGTATGGATTAACTCCCGACAATTCAAGCGCTTATTTTGATAGGTCATTACTGAATTTTAGTAATGGATTTAAGTCGGATATTTTGTTTATTCAAGGAATAGATGACTCTCCTATTCAATTATATTCATGGCCGATTTTCAAGGAAAAAGTTATGACCTGTACAATATGTCAAAATAGTCAATTTGTAGAAATACCAGGTGGACATACTGCATTATTTACAAATACATTAGCAAAAACTGAATTCAATAATTTCATTAATAGAAGATTATAATATACTCCCTATTGTTCAAAAAACTTTAGTCCTAAGTTAAGATATAATTTACCAGATGAAGCCAATCCACCTCATACTTAGTTTAACAATTCCAGTGTTTTCAGTTAAAGGTATAAAAGCCCAAAATTTTAATCAGATACTTAAATCCGAACTCAGTTCCACTAATCCAGGAATACTTTTTTCTATCAAATCGGGAAATGGTCAGCTTTCTTGGTCTGGTGCAGAAGGAATAAACGATCTTAAGCTTGGTGATTCTTTGCTGGTTAGCCAAACTTTTCGAATTGCAAGTGTAACCAAAACTTATGTTGCTGCTGCAATTCTTAGGCTTATGGAGAAAAAGGTTTTACTACTTGAAGACCCTATTTCAAAGCACCTTTCACCAAAACATGCCAAAATTTTGGCACAAGACTATGACTTGGAACAAATCACTATTGCTCAAATTTTAAGGCATTCAGCAGGATTTTTTGACCATACGCATGCTCCTGAATTCTTTGATAAGGTATTTTCTGAACCTGTTTATGAGTGGACCCGAACTGCCCAAATTCAAATGGGTGTAGAGAAAGGGGATCGAATTGGTCCTCCTGGAACACTTTTTAGCTATTCAGATATGGGCTATGTAATATTGGGAGAACTGATCGAAAACTACACCGGGAATTCCTTAGATGAAGGAATAAAAGAATTGTTGGGACTAGAAAAATTAGGCCTCGAAAGAACAGATTTTGAACGTATGGATGCCCAAACTGATCAACTAAGGATCCACCAGTATTTTCAAAGTAAAGATACTTACGACTTCAGCCACACCATGGATTATTATGGAGGAGGAGGAATTCTTTCAAATGTAGCCGATTTAATCGACTTTTTCAAAGCACTTTTTCAAGAGAAAATATTTCACAACCCAGCCACATTAGCACTGATGTTGGAGCCAGGTAAATATTCCATTAAACCTAAATTGGATTATGGAATGGGAATGTACAAAGTACAGGTGAATACCATGGATGCTTATTGTCATTCAGGTTTTTGGGGGACACAGGTTCTTTATATTCCAAAGTTAGACATTTACATGGCCGCAAATTATTCCGGAGGTTGGGGAGGTAAGGCAGTGGCTCCTATTTTTGAAAAAGTATTGAAGGAAATTGGAAATACTACTCCATCAAATCGTTAAAAAAAACTGGAGTGAAATGGAATGCAAAACTTATAATACTCCGCTAGAAACTTATAAAGCTGCTAATTGTAAGGTTTATGTTGAAATGAAAGATGTTAAGAAGTAATATCTTTAATAATTTGAATATGATGATTGGTATGAATATCCAATACGATAAAAGTATTTTTCTTATTGAGAACTCCAAAAATATTGTGTTCGTAAAATTTATTTGGATCTGCTTTTTTTAATTCTTCAATTTTTTCTCTTGTTTTTGTAAAGAGAGCATCAAAATCTGTTTTCTCTGTTTGTTTGGGATTTACAG
>JBEAXK010000041.1:0-65878 GCA_041159865.1 Bacteroidota bacterium | reverse complement strand
TAAAAGTCCTCAAAAGATGCTTTTTAAATTCTTCGTAGCCTGTGCTCATTTCAATGGAAACTTTTTCTTTGTTTGCCATAATGGAGAGTCTTTCAGGTACTTCTATAGACCTGTCTAAAATTCTTTCTACGTCAGGCTTAAATTTTGAAGAGTGGGCTGTTTCTAATATTACACCAAAGGTATCAGGATGACTTTTTATATATTCTTTTAATGCATAATATCCGACAGCTCCATGCGGATCAATAATATAGTTGTAATTTTGATATACTTCTTTAAGGGCATCTTCCGTTTGAGTATCATCTACAGCTATTCCAGTGATTTCATTTTTTACATTGTTCCACGTGGAACATTCTTTTGAATTACTTTCAAAAATATCTAAAATCCTGGGAAAATTAGATGGGTTGCCTACGTCCATGGCATTGGATATCGTTCTAATAGCAGGTTTTGCTTCATATACACCCGTAGATAGGTACTCAGGAACTATTTTATTGGCATTTGTGGCTGCAATAAAGTGGTGGATAGGCAAACCTAACTTTTTTGCCATTAGTCCAGCTGTAATATTTCCAAAATTACCACTTGGCACAACGTAGGTAATATTTTTGGTCTTTCGTGTGTTTTCTGATATTTGCCTATAGCTTTCAAAGTAATAAAAGGATTGAGGAATCAAACGAGCAATATTAATTGAATTGGCAGAAGATAAGCGTAGTTGAGCATTTAAATCCTTATCCAGAAAAGCTTCTTTAACCAGCGCCTGACAATCGTCAAAAGTACCATCAATTTCTAATGCATGTACATTGCCTCCCAGAGTGGTTAGTTGCTTTTCCTGTAATTCACTTACTTTTCCTTTTGGATATAGAATAACAACGCTAATGCCAGGTACATAATGAAATCCAAACGCAACGGCCCCACCAGTATCACCTGAAGTGGCCACAAGAATTAATAATTCCTCTTTATGCGCATCGTTGTAATATTGCATTATTCTGGACATAAATCTGGCGCCAAAGTCTTTAAAAGCCAAAGATGGGCCATGGAATAATTCTAAAACAGCAACATTTTCATCCAAAGAATAATTGGGTGCAGGAAAATTTATAGCATCATAAGTTATTTCAGCTAATTTTTCATCTGGAATTGATCCTTCAAAAAGGTGTTTTGCAATTTGAAAAGAATTTTCCTGAAAAGAATTTTGATGATAATTATCCCAAAAAGTAGGAGGCAATGGTTTTATTTTTGACATGTACAATCCATTATCAGGGGGCAACCCTTCCATAATCGCCCTTTCTAAATCGACAACAAATTCTTTGTTTTTAGTACTGTAAAGTTTCATGGATGTTTCTTTATGAAGAGAGAACGATTGCTCCCTTGGAATTTATTTTACAGGTATATGGTGTAGCAGGAATACCATGTTGAACAAAAATATTTTTCATGGCATCACTCCCCTTATCTGCCTCTGATTCACCTTTGAATAAAGCAAAAATAGAGGGCCCAGCACCAGAAATGCTACAACCTAATGCGCCCATTTTTTGAGCCATATTTTTAACTTCATAAAAATGAGGTATTAATACAGCCCGTTGAGGTTCAATAATATGGTCTGTCAAAGATCTGCCAATTAATTCATAATCAGAACGGTATAAGCCAGCAATAAAAGATGCTAAATTTCCTGTTTGAGCCACGCACTTCTGAAGGGAGATATCTGGCTTTAAAATATTTCTGGAATCTCTGGTCAATACCTCCACCTCAGGATATAGGACAACTGCAACTAAATCGTCAGGAATAGGAAGCGAAGTAATATCGAGGGTAGGATTATCTCGAATTAATATGATGCCACCTAATAATGACGGGGCAACATTATCAGCATGATAAGAACCATCGGCCAACTGCTCTCCAAGCACAGCAAAATGAAGTAACTCTTTCTTTGTTAATGGGCTTCCCAACAAGGTATTTACGGCAAATACACCCGCAACAGCACTGGCTGCACTTGATCCAAGACCACTACCAAAAGGCATTTTTTTATGGATATCTATTTCTATACCTACTTCTGGTTTACCAAGATAATTTAATAGTGCCTGGGCGGAAAAGGAAGCAGTATTTTTATCAGCAGAAGAAGGCAATCTATTTGTCCCTGTAATTTGACCAATTCTCATGCCTTTTCCATCGTAAAATCTTGCAACTACTTCATCTCCAGGTCTTTCCAACGCAAATCCTAAAATGTCATACCCTACCCCAATATTAGCCACAGAGGCTGGTGCAAAAACGCGAATCTCCATAATATTAATTGAGTTGGTTGGCAATTTTAATAATTTCAGAGAAAATTCCAGCTGCAGTTACCTCTGCACCTGCACCCGGTCCCCTAATCACCAAAGGCCTTTCTTTATAGCGTGAAGTAGTGAAAACAATCATATTGTCGCTTCCACTTAATTGAGAAAAAGGATGGGTATTTGGTACTTTTTCCAGAGAAATACTGGCTTTCCCATCTTCTAGCTTAGCTACCATTCGCAGAACTTTGTCTTCTCTGTTTGCCTCTAAATATAATTGATGGAAAGTATCATTTTCATTTTCTAATGCTTGAATAAATGTGGCAACATCTGCTGCTTTTTGGCATCTTTCAGAAAGAACGGAGGTAATTACCACTTCGTCACTTTCTATCAATGCACCAGCTTCACGAGCAAGTATGATAAGCTTTCTTTTTAAATCAATGCCGTTTAAGTCAATACGTGGATCTGGTTCAGTAAAACCTAAGGCCATAGCTTCTTCAACTATTTGGCTGAAAGATTTTTTATTATTTCCGAAACTGTTAAAAATAAAGGACAAAGATCCTGATAAAACGGCCTCAATCTTTATTATTCTATCTCCACTGTTTATTAAATCGTTTAAAGTTGATATTACTGGCAAGCCAGCGCCTACATTGGTTTCGTATTGAAACATAACCCCTCTCCTTCTGCTTAACGATTTTAAAGCGGCATATTTGTCATATCCAGAAGAATTAGCTATCTTATTAGGCGTTGAAATAGAAATACTCGCATTTAAAATATTCTCGTAAAAATGAGTAATTTCTTCATTGGCCGTATTATCAATAAAAATCGCATTAGGCAAATTGATATGCTCCATTGCTTCTACAAATTTGGAAAGATTACTCGTCTCACCCATTTCATTTAATGTATCTTTCCAATTCACCAGAGAAATACCCTCTCTACGAATAAACATTTTCTTGCTATTGGCTAATCCAACAAGCTTTAATTCAAGAGAAAGTTCTTTTTTTAGGAAATCTTCCTGCGCCTGTATCTGGTTTAAAAGGGTACCTCCAATCAAACCGCAACCAACCATGAATAGATGGATGGTTTTAGTATGGGAAAGGAAAAAAGACTCATGCATTACATTTAATGCTTTTGACTCATCTAACCTGCTGATTACTACAGAGATATTTAATTCGGAAGACCCCTGTGCGATGGCTACAACATTTATTCCATTTTTTCCCAAGGATTGAAATAAACGACCCGCCACACCAGGAAAATATCTCATTCTTTCGCCAATAACAGCCACTACCGCTAAGTCAGTCTCTACTTTTAATTTGTCAATGAGCCCATTTTGTATTTCTGTTTCAAATAATCCTTCCACAATTTCTTTTGCTAACAGAGCTTGATCAGGCTGTATCGCAAAAGAAATGGAATGTTCGGAAGATCCCTGGGTAATAAGAATGATATTAATAGATTTCTGGGCTAATCCTGAAAATAATCTACCTGAGATACCTGGAACCCCAATTAATCCACTTCCTTGTAAAGTTAATAATGCAATGTGTTGAATAGAAGAAATTCCCTTAACTGGGTTATCACTCATTTCGGAATGATTTGAAACGAGAGTACCTTCAAAAGTAGGATTAAAAGTATTTTTAATGTAGAGGGGTATCTTTTTTGTTAACGCAGGCTGAATGGTTGGTGGATAAATGACTTTTGCCCCAAAATGAGACATCTCCATCGCTTCGGCATATGTCATTTTATGAATCGTGAAAGCTTGAGGTACTTTTCTTGGATCAGCCGTTAATACGCCATCAACATCCGTCCATATTTCAATAGCTTCAGCGTCTAACCCAGCTCCGAGAAGGGCTGCAGTATAATCGGAACCCCCTCTTCCCAAAGTAGTGGTCAATCCCCCTTTACCCGAACCTATAAATCCTGTAACTATTTGAATTTCAGTTGTTTGAGAGTAATATTCCTTAATGTTTAAATACGTAGCATCTAAGTCAACTTTAGCATTACCAAAATTTTTATCCGTCCTGATGATTTTTCTGGCATCTAAATAGGTTGCGGGTATACCAGCTTGTTTGAGAACGTGAGAAATTATAAATGAGGAACTCCTTTCACCAAAACTCAAAACATAATCCATTGTCCTTAAAGAAGCTTCTCTGACAAGAAAAACGCCATGAAGTAAATTTTTTAATACTTCCTGATTATTTTCTAATTCTGCTATAACAATGCTTCTGGTAGGTTCAATAAGCAAGGATTCAGCAGCTTCTAAATGTCGTAAACGGAATTGTTCGTGTAAATTAAGATAGCTATTATCACCATTTGCAGCACGTTGACTCATTTCAATGAGCTGATCGGTAACTCCACCAAAAGCAGAAAAAACAACGGTAAATGGTTGACCACTTAGGTAATAATCTTTGAGAATAGTGACAATTCCTCTGATTCTTTCAGGCTTTCCAACAGAAGACCCACCAAATTTTAACACTTTCATTTCCTGAAATTTTATAAATAAATTATAATACCCAATGAATTGGAGTTCAATTTAAAATATATGGATTATTTGGTTTTTCAGGCTAAGTACTGCAAATGTAGGGAAATTGAAAGGATACGGCTAATTTGAGCTAAATAATTTTATTTATGGATAGATATTGTGAATTATGCTTCTATTTACAACAAGTTGGGATATAAGTATTTAATAACAGAAATTCAATATAGACCATTGTAAGTAAACCAAAGTCAATGAATGGATGAATTTGATGTGGACATGGAAGTATTTCTGGACAAACCACAGGAAATGAAATGAATAAAATTCAAGTTTGATGTTTATGGTTGACACATATGGTTGAAAATAGGGCATGATCTACCCAGAAACTTTTAATTAATTATAAATTATCAGATTAGTTTGTCGGTTTACTAAATATCATGCAGTGTTGCCACGGAAGGTTTTTTATGTTTTTTTCGAATATGAATCCTGCCGCTTTTAGCTCTTTAACAGACTGAGCTTCACTCATTTTGTGGATGTCTTTGATAGGTACAGAGTCATCCTCTGACCTAAATTCCACTAATACTAATTTGCCTTCTGGTTTCAATGCTTTGAGCATTGAAATTGCCATTTCGTAAGGATAGGAAAACTCATGATAACCATCCACTATTAAAACAAGATCTACCGTGTTTTCTGGTAAATTTACACTTGTTTCTTTGCTAAGTACAGGCACAATACCTGAAAGTTTTTCCAACTTAATCCTTTTGTTTAGATAGGCAATCATTTCCGGTTCTACATCTACAGCATAAACTTTACCATTACCCACTTTTTTTGACATCAATGCACTATGGTAACCACTTCCGGCTCCAATATCCGCAATAATCATTCCGGGTTTTATGTCAAGGTTCTTCAATAATTGAGATGTATTTTCCTCTATATCCCTTTCCTGTCTCTCGAGCCAATCTATTCCATAATGGCTCATCACCTGGGCAATTTGTCTGCCCATATACCATTTATGGATACCGTTAGGGTCACCTCCTTTAGTAGTATATCTCCCTTGAGCGGTGGCGCTGAACGCGAAGATGACGGCAATAAAAAAGAGGGTTATAGCTTTTGATTTTTTCATGGTTGAACTCTTAACATATCTTTTAGGTTGAAACTAGGCTCAAAAAAGCTACTTTATTTAAACCTGATTATGGAATAATCAAAAAATACTTTTCTTGAATTGGGTGGTAATTCCAATATGGGTCAATCCACCACCTAAATGGTAGATGGATCTGCCAAAATCAAACGAAAATCTGTTTATTCTTAGCCCAAATCCAAAAGAGAATCCATTTAAGCCACCTACACCAACAGTTCCAAATTCTTTTCTGTTCCGATGATTATAGCCCATCCTTAACTTGAAATTTTCGTTTGCCCCAACAATGAGTTCCCCGTTAAGAATAACGTGTCTGAAAAAATTATCTATAAAGATTGAAATCGCGGCCGGTTCTGCTATTTCTTCTCCAATTATAAGTCTTGAAGATTCATTGTCAGGATTATAGTATCTTACATTCCAGCGATTTAAATTATTATATAGAAAGGTAAATCTGAAGGGCAAATAACGTAATTTTTTTGAAATGGCAATTTGTAAATCGCTGGGTAAGGGTTCTCGGGAAATTTGTTGAGAATATGAATTTAATTGTGCTCCTGCATTTCGATAAACGATACCAATGGTTGTAAGTTTAGAGGAATCGGCGTAATATAAACCAGCATCTAAGACCAAAGCAGAAGAAACAAATTCACCCAATGCCGATTGAGCAAAAGACAGGGTAGTTCCAAGCTGTAGTCTGTTAGCCAAAGAATGAGTTATTCCGGCAGAAAGGCTATTTTCATTTGCCTTAAAAGTTCCATTTACCTGAAAATACTCATCTGTTCGGGGCATTTCACCATAATGAATATAATGAAGACCAAAATGTATCCAGGTTTTATTTTCAACTAATTTGAAAGCATAAACCGCTTTTCCACTTCTGATATCTCCAGGAAGAAAAAAATGATTCAAACCTAGTTTCCCTGTCATTTGCTGATTTAGAACAGCAGGATTACTCCCAATTAATTGGATGTCGCTATCGGATACGGAAATCTGGGTACCTCCCAGGCCTGTTAATCGGGCAGAAGATGGAGAGGATAAAAAATTAAAAACAGATTTTCCCCCTGGAAATTGGCCGTATGCGTTATAGCATATACTCAAGAAGAAGAGGAAATGTAAGTTCTTCATTTTTATGGATTTGATTCTTTCCATTGGGTTCGGCAAATACCCTCCGAACAAATCATTTTCTTTATTAATTTTCCATTTTCATTGTAAAATAACAGAGGACCTTCTTCTGTATCTCCATTTTTGTAAGTTCCGGAAACACTAATTTTTCCAGAGGGAAAAAACTCTCTGAAAGGTCCGTTTTCCTTATTTTTAGAAAAAGTCACTTCTTCCAGTAAATTTCCTCGCTCATCGTATTTATACCAAAGCCCTGACATTTCATTATTAGTGTATTGACCCCTCAATTTAATCTTATTATGGGTGAAAAAGGTTCTATAAGCACCATTAAATTTACCATTTTCATGGGTTTCAAATACAGCCGTATCTTTTGATCCAGGAAAAAATAATATTCTGGCTCCATGAAGTAAAGAATCCTTTAAGCTATAAATTTCAGAGGGAAAGCCATTATTATCGTTAATGATGACTTTTTCAACTTCGTTCTTTGGCCTGAAGCATCCCATTTGGAAAATGACAATTCCACAAAAAACAGAATAAAAATATAAATTAAAAGATCGGTACAGCATGGAGAACAAACGCATAAAAAAAAATTAAGATGAGATGACAGATCTTCCCATACTTTCATAATAAAATCCTTCTTCCAGCATTTGTTCCAAATCATATAAATTACGGCCATCAAAAATTTTAGGCTGCCTCATTAATTGTTTCATTATTTTAAAGCCAGGTGTTCTAAACTGACTCCATTCAGTTACAATCGCAAGGGCATCAGCATCAATAAGAGCTTCATAAGGTTCATTTACATATTGGATTCGATCTCCTAAAACCTTTTTTACATTTGGCATTGCTTCCGGATCAAATGCTTTTACAGAGGCACCTGCAGCGAGTAATTCTTCAATAATGAATAAGGCTGGAGCCTCCCTTATATCGTCGGTATTGGGTTTAAAAGCTAATCCCCAAATAGCAATAGTTAATCCTTTTAATTGTCCATTAAATCGGTTAATAATTTTATTTGCCAAAATAACTCTTTGGTTATCATTCACCTGCATTACAGATGAAAGAATATGAAAAGGATAATTATTTTCATTTGCTGTTTTGGCTAAAGCCTGAACATCTTTTGGAAAACAACTTCCTCCATAGCCGACGCCTGGAAAAAGAAAGCGTTTTCCAATTCTTGAATCTGAGCCCATCCCTTTTCTTACCATATCAACATCGGCACCTAAAATTTCACATAGATTTGAAATTTCATTCATAAAAGAAATACGCGTAGCTAAATAAGCATTTGCAGCATATTTAGTCATTTCCGCAGATCTTAAATCCATAAAAAAAATAGGGTTTCCCTGACGAACGAATGGTTCGTAAAGTTGACGCATTAATTTTTGAGCTTTTAAGGAATTAGTACCGATAACAACACGGTCTGGCTTTAAAAAATCTTCTACGGCTACACCTTCTCTTAAAAACTCTGGATTTGAAACTACATCAAATAAATCGGTAGAAAGATTTTCTGCTAGAATCTCTGAAACCTTTTCAGCGGTACCTACTGGTACGGTACTTTTATCGACAATAACTTTATAATCGACAATTATATTGGATAAATCTTTGGCTACTGACAAAATATAAGACAAATCGGCAGATCCGTCTGCGCCCGGAGGCGTGGGTAAAGCTAAAAAAATAAGAGCAGCCTCTTTGATAGCTTCTTGCAGATTAGTAGTGAAAGAAAGTCTACCCTGTTTGGTATTTCTTTCAAAAATAACATCCAGACCGGGCTCATAAATGGGGACCTCTCCATTTTTTAACCTTTCCACTTTTTTTGTATCAATATCGACACAAATGACGTGATTGCCCGTTTCGGCAAAACAAGCTCCAGTTACTAATCCTACATAACCAGTGCCAATAACAGCTATTTGCATAAAAAAGGTTAATTTGAATAATAAATTCGATAGATTACATCGGCATAATCATCAGAAACAAGCATAGAACCATCTGGCAACATTTCCAGATCGACTGGGCGACCGGTTACATCTTCATTTTTAGGGTTTAACCAACCTGTTGCAAAAGGTTTATAACCGATTACGTTATAATTTTCATCAAGTGTAATAAGCGACAACTGGTAACCTGATTTTTTTGTTCGGTTCCAGGAGCCGTGTTCTGCCAGGAGTATTTGATTTTTATAAATACCCGGAAAATTATTTCCGGTATAAAATTCTATACCCAGAGGAGCAACGTGAGCACCTAATTTTTGAGCGGGATTAACAAAATTAGTACAAGGATACTTTTGACCAAATTCAGGATCTGCTATATCTCCCTGATGGCAATATGGATAACCAAAATGTAAATTATCTTTTTCAGCTCTGTTCAACTCGCAGGCCGGAACATCGTCTCCCAGCATATCTCTGCCATTATCAGTGAACCATAAATCTTTTGATGTAGGGTGCCAGTTAAATCCTACGGTATTTCTTACCCCTGAATGTACTATTTCGAATCCAGAACCATCGGGATTCATGCGGGTAATGGAATTAAAAATTTTGTCTTCGGACTCGCAGATATTACAAGGGGCACCAACGGGGACATACAATTTTCCATCAGGACCAAAAGAGATATATTTCCAGCCATGATGTTTTTCGGTGGGAAATTTATCATATATGACTTCTGGCTGGCCTGGTTGATTCAGATTTTCTTCAATATTTTTGAAACGTAAAATCCTATTTACTTCAGCGACATAAAGATCTCCATTTCTTAGGGCAACCCCGTTCGGCATATTGAGTTTAGAAGCGATTAAATATTGTTTTTCAGCTTTATAGTCCCCATCTCTATCGACCAAAGCATATACATTTCCTTTATCTCTCGTACCTACAAATAAAACACCCGAAGGAGAAAGTGCCATTGATCGAGCATTAACCACATTGTCAGCATAAATCTCAATTTTAAATCCATCAGGTAGTTTTATGGATGACACCTCTATTTTACTGCTAAATATTTTTGGCATAGGAGGATTAATCTTTCCACAATACAAGAATAGCATCATGGGTAATACCAATAGAGAACTAAAAAATGGTTTTTTCATTTTGGAATTTTTTATTGATGAATGTAATCTGACAGAACAGGATAGGATGAAATGAGTTCGGTTG
The DNA here is from genome assembly GCA_041159865.1 of Bacteroidota bacterium. Taxonomy (GTDB): domain Bacteria; phylum Bacteroidota; class Bacteroidia; order Chitinophagales; family Saprospiraceae; genus BJGN01. The sequence continues at coordinate 55,783 of JBEAXK010000041.1, read as the reverse complement.
CTTTTTCTTTAGATAATATTCCACCATCTAAAAATGCAACAATTTTATGTTGCTGATTATTTGTCCATTGAGCCATGCTAAAGGAGGAAAATAGCCCACCATAGACCCGTATTTTATTTTCTTCCGGAAAATATTCAATTCTCAAGCTTTCAGTTTCTTTAAAAGCTTCCAGGTCTGTTTTTTGCAAATCGGTATAAATGATTTCTTTTAACAGCCATTTAAAGCAAACGCCCTCTTTAAGAATATTTCCGTTTTCGCCTTCGAAAAGAGGGGTCGTATTTAACGCGATATTCATAGGTAATTCTCCTGAGAATCGAAAAGAAAATCCTTGATTTCCCTTTTCAAAGAGCGAAGAATAAGCAATACTGTAAGTTATCTGTCTGGTATTCACAGACGCTCGGGAAAAGAAACGATGAATATCTGTCAATAAATTTAGATTATTTTTAATACCATCGCTAAAAGCCAGGTTTTTATGTGGATAGCCGGAAATAAACAATTTTAAGTTAGGATTTCCATTTAAGACAGGGATTAAAGTGTTAAAATAAGATTTGTACTCACTTTCCAGTGGGTGTTCAGCTCCGTTTAAAAGGATAGATTTGAACTCAAAATAATCCGTATTCAAGTTATCTTTAAATGCGATTCCAGGTATATATATAGGGAAATTCATTTCGGTCAATGGAGAAAAAAAATAGGCAGTATATAAGTCTCTGGCACCAAACCCCGTTTTTCTATTTGATGAAAAATAAGCTGTAATTCCATCTCTTCCGGCAGAAAAATGAGTGTCATCTGCAGTAGAGTTTAGGGGAAGCCCCAGATTTACGATACTGTTGGACTTGTTTAAAGAAGTTTTAAAAATATCATAACCACCAATACTTATTTCTGGGTTATTGGATGAAAAATAAAGGGTAGTTCCATCAGGAGCCAGGAAAGGAAAATTTTCATCGTAAGCAGAATTTACGGCAGTTCCCAGATTTTCTGGCTTAGACCAGAAACCATTTCGCTTTGTTGTTTTGAATAAATCGAGACCACCCTGTCCACCGAGGGAATTTGAAGCAAAAATAATTAAGGTATCAGAAACAAAATGCGGGGGAGTATGGGCAGAAATAAAATTTAAGGAAGTGAGATAAGGATTAATTTTAAATTTACCTGATTTCCTCAATGTATCTGTAAAAATGGCACCTTGAAAGAGATTATTTCCTCTGAAATAATATAAAACCTGACCAGATGTATTAAATCCAAAGCCAGTTTCTTGTTTAGGAGAATTCAAAACAGGATTAAACGATTTAGGTTTTTGCCAGATACCATTTTCATTGGAACTAAAATATAAGTCTGTTTGAGGGGGTTCATTTATATCGGAAGTACGTTCGGCAGAGGTATAATAAATATTATTTTGGTATAAAGGGTTCCAAAATGGAGCAAATTCGTCGCCTGGAGTATTGATTTGTTTTCCTATATTTTCGACTACAGCTAAAGGCGTTTTGTATTGCAGGGCTAGTCCCGTAGCACAATTTCGAATAACATTTCTAACCTCATTCCTATTTGGGTGTGTGGGGGAAATAGCTTTTAGATAATTTTTTAAATAGCTGGAGGCATTGGTGAAATCTTGATTGTGAAATCGAATTTGCCCGAGGAATAATAGTGCTTCAACCTGAAGGGTACTTTTAACTTTCAATAGGGAAATAAATTCTTTTTCAGCTGTTTCCAGGTTATTTAAATAATAATGACTTGCAGCACTCAGAAAGACAATTTCTGGATTTTCCGTTTTAAAAAACTTATTACCTGATTGCAGATAATTTAAAACTTCATCGTATTTCTTCTGCTGGAAAAAATAGTTTGCTTCATTAAATCTCTTTGAATATCCCTGAGCGAAACAGGAACAGGTAAGAGAGATATAGAGGAAAACAAGAACAAAAGAGCGAAAAAAATCCATGAATGTTCAAAATATGAAGTTAAAAACCCTGATTTACATCAAAACGTTCAAAGTAATCAGCAATTCTGCGCAAAAAGGAGCTTCCTAAGGCTCCATCTACCACTCTATGGTCATAAGATAAAGATAAGAACATAAGGTGTCGAATAGCGATGAGGTCGCCATAAGCCGTTTCAACAACGGCAGGTTTCTTTTTAATGGCTCCTATAGCCAAGATAGCCACCTGAGGCTGATTTATTATAGGGGTTCCCATAATACTGCCAAAAGTACCGACATTGGTTGTTGTAAAGGTTCCCCCTTGTATTTCTTCAGGCTTTAACAGGTTTTTCCTCGCTCTATCAGCGAGATTATTTACTTTGGTTGTAAGTTCAACTAAGCTTAATTTATCAGCATTTTTTATTACCGGGACGATTAGATTTCCAGAAGGAAGAGCCGTCGCCATACCTATATTAATATCTTTCTTAAGTATTATTTTGTCGCCTTCGACAGAGATATTTACCATTGGATAATCGGACAAAGCGCGCGCCACCGCCTGTATAAATATAGGGGTAAAAGTTATTTTTTGATTGTATTTAGCTTCAAAAGGAGCCTTCACTTTTTCTCTCCACTGAACTATTTCTGTAACATCGGCTTCAACAAAAGAAGTAACGTGAGCTGATGTTTTTTTGGACATAACCATGTGATCGGCAATTAGCTTACGCATCCGATCCATTTCGATAATTTCATTTTCACCAGAAGTATGAAAAACAGCAGGTTCCTGTACAAAAGCTTCTGACTTTGTTTTAAGGGTTCTTTGAGAAATGTAAAGGAGCAAATCATTTTTGGTTAATCTGCCATTCATCCCAGTGCCAGGAATAGCATCGAGTTGTTCGATGGTAATATTTTCCTGTTGCGCCATGTTTTTCACCAATGGTGAGTAAAATCGCAGTGATTTACCAATATAGTTATTTGTTTTTACCAAATTAGCATGTAAAACGGGCGTTATAACTTCTGCAACGGTCAAAGTATTATCGGAAGGCAATTTTTCGGAAAGGCCTGAAGAATCAACAGATTCCTCCACTTCTGTTTCAATGACAGCGATTGTTTGTCCCACAGGAACCACCTCATTTTCACCAAAAAGAATTTTTATTAATTTTCCTTTAACGGGTGAAGGCACGTCCGTATCGACCTTATCGGTAGCTATTTCGACTAAAGTATCATCCACTTCAACAAAATCGCCAATATTTTTTGTCCATCGAAGTATGGTTGCCTCAATAATACTTTCGCCCATTTTAGGCATGACAAGTTCAAAATGCGTCATAAGGATATTTTTATCCGTGATAATTGGTGCAAAAATACAAGGTATTTTATTAAAATAATTCCTAAATCAATTTAACAAAAAAAGACGCAAATAATTTAGCGACACATAGGCTGCATATTGAATATTTTTTTCTCTGTTTTTTCCTGCTTTAATAAGAAAAGTTTGTTTATTTTCCAAAGTTCCCAAAGCCAGCCATATAGTACCAACGGGTTTTTCAGGAGTTCCTCCATCGGGACCTGCAATACCTGAAACAGCCATACCAACATCGGCATTTGTATGAGTCAATAAACCATCAAGCATTTCTATAACGGTCTCTTCACTAACAGCACCAAACTGTTCGATAGTCTGAGGGTTAACATGTAAAGATTTTTCTTTAAGCTCATTTGCATAAGAAACAATAGCCCCTTTAAAATATTGGGAGGATCCAGGAATAAGGGTTAAAAGATGACTAATATAGCCACCTGTGCAACTTTCGGCACAGGCGAGCATCCATTTTTTTTCTTTAAGTATCCGCCCAATAACCAGTGGCATTGTATCATTATCTTCACCAGCGATATGATTACCCAGTATTTTTCTAAGCAAAGCTGATTTTTCAAAGATTAAATTTTCTAATAGTTCTTTATTTTCACCGTAACAAGACAATCTTAATCTTACCTGACTTAAAGCGGGCAAATAGGCAAGTTTGATAAATGGAGGTAATGAGGTTTCAAATGTTTCTAATTTTTGAGAAAGTGTTGTTTCTGGAATACCTGCGACCAGGAGCGTTTTATGTAAAATTATTTCCGAAGGAAAGGAAGAGGTAAGTTTTGGAATTACCTCATTTTCCATCAGGTATTCCATTTCATAAGGTACACCTGGCAGAGAGATAATCACTTTTCCATTTCCTGCATTAAGCCACATACCTGGTGCGGTTCCCATTTTATTTGCCAGAACGAGGGTGTTTTCGGGAACCTGAGCTTGTTGAAGCAAATCCATTTTACTGGGGTCACGTCCAATTTTTGTAAAAAAGCGAATAAGAAACTGATACGTTTCCTCATGCAGAACCAATGGGACATGAAGAAATTCTGCCAGCGCTTTTTTTGTTATGTCATCTTTTGTAGGACCGAGACCACCTGTAATGATAACAATATCAGCCTCATTGAGAGAAAGCTGCAGTTGAAATTTTATATCAGATAATTCATCTGAAACCGATTTCATCTGACTGACTTTCATGCCAATAAGGTTTAATTTCTGTGCTATCCAGGAGGAATTTGTATCTACAATTTGTCCTATTAAAATTTCATCACCAATAGTGAGCACGTGAACTTTCATGCCTTCAAAATTAAAGGGTAAAACTTAAAGATAAATTAATTCTCCATGTTGGAAGCGAAATTCTTTATTTTCAACAGTACATTTCACGATTAACTCTCCAGATTCAGAAACACCAGAAATGACACCATTAATTTTATCATTCTTTTTTTTCACAAGGAAGGAAAATTCTTTTTTTAGACCCCAAAGACAATCATGATATTCCAAATTAAGGGTAGAAGATTGGTGTTCTAAGTAACCGAGATATTTTTCCAGTTCTGAAAAAAGAGTCTTTTCCACCATTTTTCTGTCTAACTCATTGAAAGTATTTAAAAATAAGGAAGTTGCAGCCGGAAGAGAAGCAGGAAATGAGGGTTGATTAACATTTAATCCTATGCTTATAATTGTATTTTGAACTTTATGAAAGTTTAAACTGTTTTTGGTCAAAATACCGGCAACTTTTTTGTCTTGAATGTAAACATCGTTTGGCCATTTTATATGAACATTTTTAGGCAGCGGATAATAGAACAATACCGTTTTTCTAACTGCCAGACAAACGGCCATATTCATCAAAAAAAGTTTTGATGGAAGCAGATTGTCGGGATAAAGAATAATAGAGAGGAGTATATTTTTTCCTGAATCGCTGAACCAGGACTTTCCCATTTGCCCCTTTCCAGTTTCCTGAAAATCGGCAGAAATGACGGTTCCGTGAGCTGGAAATTCATTGGAAAGCATTTCCAGAGCATATAAGTGCGTAGAAGGAATGCTGTTAAAATGAAAATACGCGCTGCCGATATTTTGATTCTTGTTAAAATGCAAGTTTTATTATTTTAAAAGTTCTTAACTTGCCTCAAAATTACCAATTTAATTTTTTTAAAACATCAACCATTTTGAGTACAACCATTGCAAAGTCTCCAAAAAAGTTTCACAAAGAGGTAGAAAACCTTAACATTGAGATTATTGAGAGCATTAAAAATCTTAAAGGAATAGATATAGTAAAAATGGATTTAAGGCATCTTCATGATGCACCCACCGATTTTTTTATTATTTGTGAGGGCACTTCAAATACACAAGTAAGAGCCATTGCCGATAATATAAATCGTCACGTGAAGGAAACCTTAAACCTCAAACCAAATCACGTGGAAGGCGAAAAATCAAGTTTATGGATTTGCGTAGATTATTTTAATACTGTTGTGCATGTTTTTCATCCTGACATGAGAAAATATTATGCGCTGGAAGATTTATGGAGTGACGCAAAAACAGTGGTTTACGAGAATTTATAGGTAAATTTTTACAATTAAAGGTATGACTTGCAACGATTATAACTTTAGATTGTTTGAACCCTTGTATATTATAATTTTTGAATAAAATAGCCTCTTGGCATGGATAATAACAATAAGCCGGTAAGTCCGGAAAATGGCGGTAACCGCTTTAATGGTTTTTGGATTTACGGAGTAATCATTTTGACTTTCTTGGCCATTAATATGTTCACAATGATTGGTGCTGATAATAAGCAGCTTACTCAAAATCGTTTGGAACAAATGATTCGGGATTCTGATGTTGATAAAATAGAGGTTGTCAATAATCAAAAGGCGCTTATTTATATTAAAAAGAATAGTCTTTCTAAATATAATGATGTAGAAAAATCTAATTTATCTACAGACAGATATCATTATTTTATGGATATTGGCAATGTAGAGGTTTTTAGTACATCATTAAAGGAGGTTCAGGATAGAGCCGGTATTCCAAGAGAAAAATGGATACACCCTGCTTATGTTACTAAAACAAACTGGATTGGACCTATATTAAACTGGGTTTTACCAGTCATCATCCTTATTGCCATCTGGCTTTTTATCATGCGTCGCGTTGGAGGAGGAGGAGGCGGTCCTGGCGGACAGATTTTTAATATTGGAAAATCAAAGGCTACCCTATTTGACCAAAACAGTAAGGTGAACGTCACTTTTGCCGATGTTGCCGGATTAGACGAAGCAAAGGAGGAGGTAATGGAAGTCGTTGATTTCTTGAAAACACCAAAAAAATATACGGCACTTGGGGGTAAAATCCCAAAAGGCGTTTTGTTGGTAGGCCCTCCAGGAACGGGTAAAACTTTATTGGCAAAGGCGGTTGCAGGTGAGGCTAGTGTTCCTTTTTTCTCCATTTCGGGTTCTGATTTCGTTGAAATGTTTGTAGGTGTAGGAGCGTCGAGGGTTAGAGATCTGTTTAAACAGGCGAGAGAAAAGGCACCATGTATTGTATTTATTGACGAAATTGATGCCATAGGCAGAGCCCGAGGAAAAAATAATATGCAAGGTGGTAATGATGAACGTGAAAATACTCTGAATCAATTGTTAGTTGAAATGGACGGTTTCTCAACAGATAAAGGCGTTATTTTGATGGCAGCAACGAACAGACCTGATATTCTGGATAGTGCTTTATTGAGGCCTGGTCGTTTCGACAGACAGATAGGTATTGATCGCCCTGACCTAAAAGGAAGGGAGGCTATATTTAAAGTTCATCTAAAAACAATCATTAAATCGCAAGATATTAAGCCCTTTATTTTGGCAGAAATGACGCCTGGTTTCGCAGGGGCAGACATCGCAAATGTTTGTAATGAAGCTGCCCTTATTGCAGCAAGACGAAATAAAACGGCTGTCGATTTAGACGATTTCAATTATGCCTTGGATCGTGTTATAGGTGGTTTGGAAAAGAAAAATAAACTAATCTCTCCCGAAGAGAAAAAAATTATAGCTTATCATGAAGCGGGACATGCCATTTGTGGCTGGTACCTTGAACATGCATCTCCCTTAGTAAAAGTAACGATAGTTCCACGAGGAATTGGAACTTTGGGGTTTGCCCAGTATTTACCTAAGGAAGAAAATATTACGAGGACGGAGCAATTACTCGATAGAATATGTATGACCTTTGGTGGTCGTGCTGCTGAAAAACTAATTTTCAGTAAAATTTCTACGGGTGCCCAAAATGATCTTGATCAGGTTACAAAAATGGCCTACAGCATGATTTCCATTTTTGGCATGAATGAAAAAGTTGGTCAGGTTTCATTTTACGGCATGCAAAATGATTCTTTCCATAAACCATATTCTGATGAAACAGCTTCTTTAATTGATGAAGAAGTCAGACAGCTACTTCAGGTTCAATACGAAAGAGCACAAAATTTATTGATTGAGAAAAAGGTTGAATTAGAAAAATTAGCCCATGAATTACTGGCTAAAGAAGTTTTACATAAATCAGATCTTGAAAAATTGATTGGCCCTCGTCCATATCAGGAGGAAGAAAAGTTTTATCATCCTGAGGAAGTAAAAGAAGAGGTTAAAGAAGTTGTAATAGAGGAACCTGCTACTCCGTCAGAAGAAACAAATTAATTTATTTTTCCTTCTTTATTTTTGAATTTATAAATAGGATAAATAAAAACAGAAATAATGATTAACAAACTCCCGAAATAAAAGGAGTATGTTAATTGTTCGTTTTCGTTTAGTAACAACCAGGCAAAAGCTATCCCATAAAGAGGTTCTAAGGTCATGCTTAAACTTACTGTGAAGGCACTTAGTTTTCTCATTGCATGTAAGGTTAGAGAATAGGCTAAACTAGTACATAAGAGAGCCAGAGTGATCAAAGAAAGCCAATCGTTAATCTTTTGTGGAATAATTATTTCCTCTGGGTTAAAGATTATCCAAAATGGAATAAACAGGGTCATTACAATCAGACCACTTCCTAACTCTAAAAATGTTAAGGTAACAGCATCAGAGAATTGGGTCATTTTTTGATTTAATGCACTAAAAAGGGCTGCTAAAAAAGCGGATACAAGTCCAATGAGAAATCCATCTATAAAATCATCTGGAAGTGTATTGGCAATCAGAATCATTCCGGGAATGATTAAAAAGGAAAAAAGCACTTCAACGATATTTATTTTTCGCCTTTGTACGTATGGTTCAAGGAAGGCGGTAAATAAGGGAGTTGCTGCCAGTGCTAAAACACCAACGGATGCATTTGAAGCCTTTATGGAAGCATAAAAAGTAAGCCAATGTAAACTCACAATAATTCCTGTACCGCAAATAAATAATATATTTTTTATTTGGACTTGATTAAAAATAGATTTTATTTTTGCAAATAATCCTAAGCTAATTACGGTTAATAATATACGCCACCACACTAAAGGAATAGCTGAAAGGGAATTTATAGCGCCCAAAACAGCTGTAAATCCAAATAAAACGATGGAGAAATGCAAAGATAAGTAGGAACGTAAAGGTTCTTTCATGAACAATATGAGTAAAAAAATCATTAAATATATTTCAAACTAAAATAATCCGCCATGTTAAAAATCGGTGATAAAGCGCCAGCATTTACACTATTCTCAAGTGAGAAGAAAGAAGTATCTCTGTCAGACTTCCAAGGACAACCCGTAGTTCTTTTATTTTTTCCTTTAGCCTTTACGGGTGTTTGTACCACAGAATTATGTAATACCAGGGATGATATCCAGTCCTACAAAAATTTAAATGCTCAAGTTATAGCAATTTCTGTAGATTCTCTTTTTACCTTAGACAAATTTAAAGCAGAACAGAATTTGAATTTTCCTTTGCTTGCTGATTTTAATCGCACCGTTTCTACCGATTATGGCTGCCTTTATGAAGATTTTGTTCTCGGAATGAAGAAAGTAGCCAAAAGATCCGCTTTTGTTGTTGATAAAAATGGTATCATTCAATATGCGGAGGTATTGGAAAGTGCGGGAGATTTACCGAACTTTGATGCCGTTAAAAGTACCTTACAAAATTTGGCTTAATTTATATAGCTATGATGTTTTCTCATACAGATACAGATGAACTGGTTTTAACCGAGATTGTAGAGGATTTAGACCCTGATAATACGGGTAGTGTGGCCAGATTAGTCGTGTTTAATGATGAACACAATACCTTTAACTGGGTGATTGATTGCTTTATACAAGTTTTAAACCACTCTGAAGCACAAGCCGAACAGTTAGCCCTTCTCATTCATCTGAAAGGTAAAGCCACGGTTAAAACAGCTCCAAAAAGGATTTTAAAGCCTTTTAAAGACTCCTTGACCGAAAAAGGGTTGTCTGCAGTGATAGAAGAAGATAGCGGCAAATAGTACCGTTTTGTCTCTAAAAAAATAAAGCCCCAAAGGGAAATCTTTGGGGCTTTTTTAATTGGCTGAAAACTAATTCTTGAATTTATAATCTATCTATGGGTACAATATAAATTCCTATTCTTGAATTTCCAAAAAATAATAGGGGAAATAGGTGCTCCCCTATTATTTTTTGAAAACAGGCAGATAATAATTTGACTGATTTTCGCGCTATATTTGTTTGAACGAAAATTCTCGATTTATGTACAAACCTATTTTCATTTATTTAGCAATTACCTTTTTGCTACATGCTGAGATTGTTTGTCAGGTTGAAAACCAATCGTTAAACTTTCATTCTGAACAATTCAATATAGCGGTAAATCCTCAAAATGGGGATTATGTAGTACTAACCAAAGATAGTTTTTATCTGTTTAATTCATCCAGATCAGAAGGTTGGAAGTCTTTTAGTTATAAAACGAATGAATTAGATACCGTTTTAAAGCAACCTGTAGAATTAAATTTTATTCATACATCCAAACAGGTTATTTTCTTTGCCGGTGGTGGTGGACAGATTTATACTTTTAGGGATTCTTCTATCCTTAGGATGGATCATTCTTTTCTCCAAAAAAATCAATTTGGTGCTTGCGGATTTGAGTATAAGGATAAAATTTTACTATATGGAGGATATGGATTCTACAGTTATAAACCCTACATAACAGAGTTTTCTGAAAAAACAAAAGAGTGGTTTTTAAGACCTTATGCCAGTCATCAGTATTTGCCCAAAGGCAGACAGGCAGTCGTGTATCAAGCTGACGAAAATTTAGGTCATTTTTATATGTCATCTGGTTACACTTTAGAAAATCCCTATATGGAGAATGTAAATAATCAAGAATTAAACGATGTATGGAGATTTGATTTAAATGAAAATACCTGGCAACAATTAGGTCATATTAAAGATAAAAACAGAATAAGGAATCTTAGATTTCCTTTTCTTGCTAATGGCATTTTTTATGCCTTTGAAAAAGGACCCAATAATGCTGTGGTTAAAATTGATATTAAAAATAATTCCTTTAAAAAATATAAAACTGATCATTTGGTTGATCAAATTCTTGTAGAATATGGAACCGTTTATAATCCAAAAGATGATCAAATAATTACAGTGATTAAAAATAAAGTGGTAAATAATGGAACTACTTATTCAGTAATCCTTATACCTCTGGTAGAATTGGAAAAAAACCTTCTGACAGCAGAGAAATATTATTTTACCTTGTTTGACCAATTAAAACCCTTTTTTCTAATGATTTTGGGATTTGTGGTTATTGTCTTTTTAAATACTCAATTAAAGAAGAGGAAAAAATTAATTCTAGATAACAAGCCCATTATTATTTTTAACCAAGACGAAAATAAAGTAATTTTTGAGAATACTCCTATCTTATTTGATGAAGAACATCTGACGTTTTTATATTTCCTATTTGAAAAAGGGGGAGAAATATCAAATAATGAATTATTGGATTTTATAAGGAAGGGCCAGGAATCAACAGATACCTTGAAAAAAAGGAAGTTAAAACTAATAATGGATATTAATCAAATATTTAAAATATCGACGGGTTTAGGTGAGATATTTTTGTTAGAGTTAAAAGACGATAACGACAGAAGATATAAGGACTATGTAATTAACCCGATTTTTGAGATAAGGGCTTAAAAAACAAAAGCCAATCCTTTCGGATTGACTTTTTGCGCCTCAGGTAGGGCTCGAACCTACGACCTACGGATTAACAGTCCGCCGCTCTAACCGGCTGAGCTACTGAGGCAGGTTAGGTTACCTTTCACATAATTTCGAAAGGCGAGTGCAAAAATAGGAGGATATTAAATAAATTGCAATATTTACACCATAAATTTTAAAAAAAAATAACAATGAAATTATTAACCGTTGGTACTGTGGCATTTGACGATATCGAAACGCCATTTGGAAGAGCTGAAAAAGCAATTGGTGGAGCTGCAACCTACATTTCTTTAGCTGCTTCTTATTTTGCAGAGAAAGTTAGAATCGTTTCTGTTGTTGGTGACGATTTTCCAGAAGGTGTTTTGCAAGATTTAAAAAGTCGAAATATCGATCTCGAAGGATTAGAAATAAAAAAAGGAGAAAAATCCTTCTTCTGGGCAGGAAGATATCATAATGATATGAATTCAAGAGATACGCTGGACACACAATTAAATGTTTTAGCCGATTTCAATCCACTACTTCCCGACACCTACAAAAATTCAGAATTTTTAATGTTAGGTAACCTGACACCGGATATTCAATTGTCGGTTATTGAGCAGATGGTGGAAAAACCTAAATTAATTGCACTTGACACCATGAATTTCTGGATGGATATAGCCATGGAAAGCCTAAAAAAGGTTTTGAAGAAAATTGATATGCTTATTATTAATGACGAAGAAGCAAGACAATTGGCAGGAACTTATTCTTTGGTTACTGCTGCGTCCATGATTCATCAAATGGGTCCACGATTTGTAGTTATAAAAAAGGGGGAGCATGGCGCCCTTTTATTTGAAGGGGAGAATATATTTTATGCACCTGCACTACCCCTTGCGGAAGTATTTGATCCTACAGGTGCCGGCGACACATTTGCTGGGGGTTTGATGGGATATTTAGCTATGACTGGAGAAGTCTCTTTTGATAATCTCAAGAGAGCTATCATTTATGGTTCAGCAATGGCCTCCTTTTGTGTTGAAAAATTCAGTACGGAAAGACTGCTGGGTCTGTCGAAAGTTGAAATAGATGAAAGGATACAAAAGTTTGTTAAGCTGGTGAATTTTGACTCAATTCCGGTATAAATTATTCTTGATTTGCTAACTGTCCGCAAGCGGCATCAATGTCTTTTCCCCGACTTCGGCGGACAGTTACCATAATCCCTTTTTCACGAATAGTCTTGGCAAAAATATCTATTTTATTTCCACTTGCTTTTTCGAAAGGGGCATCTGGAATAGGATTGTATTCAATGATATTTATTCTTACAGGAAAGTTCCGACAAAGCTTAACTAAGTTTAATGCATCGGAGACGGAATCATTAAAACCTTGAAAAGCAATATATTCATAACTAATTCTATTTCCTGTTTTTTCATAATAATAAGTAATGGAGTCCATAAGTGCTTTCAGATTGTTGGACTCATTTATGGGCATTATATGATTCCTTTTTTCGTCATCAGCTGCATGAAGAGAGAGCGCCAGATTGGTTTTTGTTCCATCATCTGCCAGTTGTCTGATCATTTTTCCAATGCCTGCGGTACTGATAGTAATTCTTTTGGCTGCCATGTTCCAACCCATCGGTGATGTTAGCTTTTCAATACTGTCCATAACTGGTTTGTAAGCTAAGAGCGGTTCACCCATTCCCATGTAAACAATGTTTGTTAAACTTTTATTGAAATGTTCGAGGCATAAATTGTTTATAGCATTCACCTGACTTACTATTTCACCTGCAGTCAGATTTCTTTCTCTCTTCATTTTTCCTGTGGCACAAAAACTACAGGTTAAACTACAACCTACCTGGCTGGAAACGCACGCTGTAAAACGGTTCTCCTCAATGACAGGAATCAACACGCTTTCAATATTAAAGCCATCGTGTAGTCTGAATCTGGCTTTTATGGTTCCGTCCTCGCTTATTTGTTGTTTATCCAGCGTGATATTTTGGAAAATATAATACTCATTTAGCTTTTCTCTAAGAAGAACGGGCAGATTGGTCATTTCTTCAAAGGACTGGGCATTATGTTGCCACAACCAGCCATATATTTGTTTAGCCCTAAAAGAGGGTTGTCCCCAGGTAGTCAAAAAGGCGGTTAATTCGGGCAGAGAAATTTCTCTTATATCTGGTTGTTTCATAGATAACGAACTAATATTGGGTGTATTGAGTATTTAAATGGGCGAACATTGATGTTTAAGCCATTCTTTTTCATCATCGGAAATAAAGGGAGATAAACGATCCCACACTAAACGATGATAATTGTTTAACCAATCTTTTTCATCCTGGTTCAAAAGGGAGGTTTCGATTAAACGGATTGAAACGGGAAAAAGAGTTAAATCTTCAAAGGTTAAAAATCCATTACTCAGTTCTTTGCAAAGTAAGATGTTTTCAATTCTTATTCCATATTCTCCTTCTAAATAAAGACCAGGCTCATTGGTAGTGATCATTCCAGGTCTAAATGCGGTGGTTCCCCTGCTGGTTGTCGGATTTGTTGCAAACCCTTGTGGTCCTTCGTGCACAGATAGATAAAATCCAATGCCATGTCCCGTACCATGTGCATAATCTAAACCATGTTTCCATAAAGGATTTCTTGCCAGCGTATCCAGTTGCATCCCTACAGTTCCTGCGGGGAAATGAGCGGAGGCTAAGGAAATAAAACCTTTTAAAACCAGAGTAAAGTGATTTTTTATCTTTTCGGGTGGATTTTCACCAATAAAAATGGTTCGTGTAATATCGGTCGTTCCATCGAGATATTGTCCACCAGAATCGATTAAAAGCAGTCCATCCGTTGTAATAATTGCTGCATTTTCAGCATCAGGGTGATAGTGAATAATAGCGCCGTTGCGATTAAACCCTACAATTGCATTAAAACTTTCTCCTTTATAATCAGGTTGCTGTGATCTAAAAAAGGCGCATTTTTCTGCAAAATCAAATTCAGAAATAAGTTGTCCTTCCTTAATACCCTTTTCTAGCCATCTAAAAGCTCGAAGCAGCGCAATGCCATCTTTCTGCATTGCATTTTGGATGTGTTTTATTTCATTTCCTGACTTTATAGCTTTAAGTTCCATGACCCAGTTTGGCTGGGGAATGATTTTGTTAGAGGGAATTTGATTAAAAATAGCTGCATTTAGGGATTCAGGGTGTATAACAAAAGTTGTATGATTACCTAATTGAGAGATAGACTCCAAAATTTCATCATAAGGTAAAAGGCTGATTTTTTCAATAGAAAATTTTTCTTTTAATTCAGAGGGTATTTTGTTTTCATTTACATAAAATAGGCAAGAATCATTTCCAATAATTAAATAGGCATAGAATAATGGATTAAAAGGTATGTCATTACCTCTTAGATTTAATACCCAGGCAATATCGTCGAGCGAAGAAAGGAGTAAATAATCGGCTTGGTGTGCAGCCATTTTATTTCTTAAAATACTTATTTTATCTGTTCTTGTTAAGGTAGAATAAACAGCTTCATGTTCAAAGACAGATGATTTTGGTAAAGATGGTCTGTCCTGCCAAAGTTTGTTAAAAGGATCATAATTCCTTGAAAGGCTGATTTGTTGAGCGGTCAATTGTGAAGTCAGATAAGACATTTGACTCATAGAAAAAAGGCGGCAATCCAATCCGACACATTGACCAGCTGAAAGTTGTTTGCTTAACCATGGAATATGTTCAGGTGCATGGGGAATGGTTTGTTTGTGCAGGGTTATGCCCGTGCCGGTTAATTCATTTTCAGCCTGTATAAAATATCGAGGGTCAGTCCATAAAGCAGCATATTCGGATAAGACTATGAGTGTGCCTGAGGAACCTGTAAAGCCACTTAACCAAGCCCTTACTGCCCAATAATCTGCGATATATTCACTTTGATGCGCATCACTGGAAGGGATAATAACGGCATCTATTTTATGTTTTTGCATGTCATCCCGAAGCGATTGAATTCGGTTTTTTATCCTTTCACGCATTATTTTTCGTTTTTTATTTCATAAAATTAATCAAAAGAACCTTATCTATTGTTAAGCCTACAAGAAGATTTAAGAAAGCACACATAATAAATAATTGTTATATTTGCTTAATAAACAAATTATTCGGAACAACAAAATATGCGGACAGGGTTAAGTCAGAAGCAAATACAGATACAAAAGCTCTCTCCACAACAGATTCAACTCATGAAGCTGTTGCAGGTTCCTACTGCCTTATTAGAACAAAGAATTAAAGAAGAAATAGAAGAAAATCCAGCTCTCGAAGAAGGAGAAAATAGCACAGAAACAGATACACAAGATCAAGAGCCGGAGGAATCTTTAGAAATGGATAATGATTTAGAAGAGGAGCCGATTATTGATGACGAAATGGAGGTTGTGGATTATATTCAGGAGTATCTGGATAATGAAGATGACACCCCCGATTATAAACTTCAAGGAGATGGATATAATCCTGATGAAGAAGAGCGTTCCATGCCTGTTGTATTAGAAAATTCGTTTTATGATTTTTTAGAACAACAAATAGGGTTGTCCACCTTTGCCAATGACAAAGAAAGAGTTATAGCAAAACAAATAATAGGTAGTATTGATGAAGACGGCTATTTAAGACGAGATACCTTTGCCTTGGTAGATGACTTAATATTTTCCTTAAATATCCTGGTTACGGAATCTGATATTGAAAAGGTATTAAAGAAAGTTCAACGGTTTGATCCACCTGGAATTGGTGCCCGAGATTTACAGGAATGTTTACTCATTCAATTAGCCATCCGTATTGAGCAATCAAATAAAGAAAGTACTTCAAGAAATGCTTTATTACTGGCATATAAAATTATAGATAAATATTTTGATGCTTTTTCAAAAAAGCATTTTGACAAGCTATTAAAATCGTTGAATATTTCTGAAAAGCAGTTAAAGCAAGCGGTTGAAGAAATACTAAAATTGAATCCTAAGCCATCGAGTGGTTATATTGGGGACACCAAATCGAGCAATAATCAATATATCATTCCAGATTTTATCATTGTAAACAGGGATAATGAGCTTGAGGTGGTATTACATTCGAGAAATGCACCTGAATTGAGAATTAGTGATCATTTCAGGGAAATGCTTAGAACGTATGGGGTAGATAAAACCAAAGGACTGAGTGCACAATCGGATAAAGAAGCGGTTAAATTTATTCGTCAAAAAATTGAATCGGCCCGTTGGTTTATAGACGCCATAAAACAGAGGCATGAGACCATGTATAGGACCATGTATGCCATTTTGGAATACCAATATGAGTTTTTTCTGACAGGAGACCAGAAAAAATTGAAACCCATGATATTGCAAGATATTTCGACAACCACAGGGTTAGACGTTTCGACCATTTCCAGAGTAGCTAACAGCAAGTATGTCCAAACAGAATTTGGGACTAAACGCTTGAAAGATTTTTTCTCTGAATCAATGCAGATGAGTGATGGGGAAGAAGTTTCTACGATAGAAGTAAAAAAAATATTAGGAGAATTAATTGCAGGAGAGGATAAAAAGCTTCCTTTATCAGATGACAAACTCACGCAGATATTAGGTGAAAAAGGTTACCCTATTGCTCGTAGAACGGTAGCAAAGTATCGGGATCAACTTAATATAGCCAAAGCTTCTTTAAGGAAAGAACTCTAAATTTTTATTTCTTTAAAGCAGGATAAGAGAATTTCGCAGGCCTTATCAATTTCTTCAAAAGTTATCGTTAGGGGGGGTGCAATTCTAAGGCAACGGTCATTGAATAAAAACCAATCGGTTATTAAACCTTTATAAATGGCTAGGTGTATCACTTTTTGAACCAATGAAGCGTCATCAAGATCGACTGCCATGAGTAGTCCGGCATGTCTGATTTCTTTAATCATTGGATGGCACAGATTAGAAATAAAACGTTTTGATTTAGTCTCAACCAGACCAATCAAATCACTTTCCACTAAGAATTGCAGGGTTGAAAATGCCGCTGCGGCACTTACCGGATGACCTCCAAAAGTAGTGATATGACCAAGCACAGGATTTTCAGAAAGTCCGGACATTATTTCTTTAGAGGAAATAAAAGCACCTATTGGCATTCCTCCCCCCAGACCTTTAGCTAAAAGAAGAATATCTGGTACCACATCATATTGATTAAAAGCGAAAAGGCTTCCAGTTCTACCCATACCAGCTTGTATTTCATCTAAAATGAGCAAAGTTCCAGTCTCTTTACATTTTTTGGCTATTTGCTGCAAAAAATTTCCAGAAGGTAAGCGAACCCCATATTCTGCTTGAACCGTTTCGAGTATAACAGCAGCTGTTTGATTTGTAATACGATCTAAGCAAGAAATACAATTAAAATCTATATGATGGATGTGCGGAAGAAAAGGGAAATAAGCTTCGGTAAAAGTATGTGGAAACATGAGAGATGCAGCACCTTGCGTACTTCCATGATAGGCAAATTTTGCAGATATAATTTCTGATCTGCCAGTATGTTTTTTTGCCAGTTTCATGGCTCCTTCAGTAGCTTCTGTACCACTATTTACCAAGTAAACGGAGGATAAATTAGGTGGTAGATGAGAAGTTAGTAAAGATGCCAGTTTAATCTGAGGACTTAATATGAATTCACCATATACAAGGGTATGTAAATAGGAATCAACTTGTTCTTTAATAGCATGAACCACAGCTGGATGTCTGTGTCCAAGCACACTGACACTAATACCTGCGATAAGATCAATATATTTTTTCCCATCTTTATCATGTAAATAAAGGCCTTCAGCATGAACGATTTCCAATGCTAATGGAGTTGGACTAGTTTGAGCGAGATGATTAAGAAAAAGTTGTCGATGGTTCATATTTTGAATAAACTTTGGCAAAGTAAATAAAATTTGATTATAAATAAGGATATTTGGATAACACATAAAAAAATGAAGAAGATAGGTAAGCAGACTATTTTTTTAATAATTATAATTATTTGTTTATGGGTAATCTTTTTTCCAAAGACAGAGATAATAACCAGGAATTATCCTGTAAAAGGGATTGATGTTTCCCATTATCAAGATGTTATAGACTGGAAAAGTATTTCGGAAAGAGGGATATCCTTTGTTTTTGTAAAAGCAACGGAAGGTATGACCTTAAAAGATAAATTATTTAACAGAAATTGGGAACGCATAAAACGGGAAGGATTAAAACGTGGAGCCTATCATTTTTTTCGTCCTGTAATTTCTGCAGAAAAGCAGGCAAATCATTTTATCGAAAGTGTGGAGCTTGAAATGGGAGATTTTCCACCGGTATTAGATGTAGAAGTTTTAGACGGGGTTTCAAAAAAAGATTTATTAATCGGTGTTCACGCGTGGTTGTTACATGCAGAAATGGAATACGGGGTAAAACCCATTATTTATACAAATCAAAATTTTTATAATAAATATTTAAAGAATGAATTTAGTGCTTATCCATTATGGATAGCAAGATATAGCTTGCGGGAACCGAGATTAAAAGACAGGTCTAATTGGACTTTTTGGCAATATACCGCTTCAGGGAGAATAAAAGGAATTAATGGTAGAACAGATTTCAATGTTTTTTCAGGTAGCTTGGAGGAATTAAATCAGTTTAGCCTGCAACCCCGTGAAATATTGAGGTAATAAAAATAAAATGAAAATATCTTTGGAAAATAAGGATGGGAATCCTATATTTGCGTTCGCTAAGAAAAACGGGTGATTAGCTCAGCTGGTTCAGAGCACCTGCCTTACAAGCAGGGGGTCATAGGTTCGAATCCTATATTACCCACCAAAAGCGTCAGTTATTTTAACTGGCGCTTTTTTTATGCTTTAAATTTTGTGCAAATAACTGGTAATAGTTTAACTTAGCCAAATGAAAAAGGCAATATCAATATCATTTCTAATCGTTTTTCTGCTTGGCAATACGGAATTACACGAAGTGTTGAAGATCCCTTTTTTATTTGAACATTATTTACTTCATAAAAAAAACGAAAAAACCCAATCTTTCGTAACCTTTCTATACTTACACTACGCATCGGGACAAGAACATGAACATCAGCAGAATGAGCATGAAAATTTACCTTTAAAAACAAAGGATTGCATAAAATTTAATCCTACGATGGTTTTATTTAGTTTTTTGCCACAATCAAGTATAAGTGAAGATTTATTTCATTTAAAAAGAGCTATACGTTTTAAGAAAATATTTTTATCGAATTTAAATAAGGGTTCTATTTGGCAACCGCCTCAGATTAGCTGATATATTTCAATGTTTTGTTATTTTATCACTAATGAATGTTTATGCTAAACAGAATTATTGCTTTTTCAATTAATAATAAATTAATTGTAGGTCTTTTTTTAATAGCGCTCATCGCTTACGGTAGTCTGCAGTTTACCCTACTTCCCATTGATGCCGTTCCTGACATCACCGATAATCAGGTTCAGGTTATTACCGTAACTCCATCATTGGGTGCCCCTGACGTAGAACGACTCATAACATTTCCCATTGAGCAAGCGAATAGCAATATTCCAGGGTTAAAGGAAATAAGAAGTTTTTCACGATTTGGATTATCTCTGATAACCATCGTTTTTGAAGATGATATCGATGTTTACTGGGCTCGACAACAAGTTACTGAACGGTTAAAAATAGCTGAAACACAGATACCAAAAGGAGTAGGTTCCCCAGAACTTGCTCCTGTAACATCAGGGTTAGGGGAAATTTATCAATATGTTGTAAAACCTAAACCAGGGTTTGAAGAAAAATTTAGTCCTATTGAATTAAGAACCATTCAAGACTGGATTATAAGAAGACAGTTAATTGGAGTAAAAGGGGTCGCAGATGTAAGTAGTTTTGGTGGTAGGGTAAAACAATTTGAAATAGCCGTTGATGTCAATAAATTAAATGCACTTCATGTTACCATACAGGATATTTTTTCTGCCCTGGAAAAAAATAATGAAAATACTGGGGGTGGCTATATTGAAAAATCATCCACTGTGCTTTACATAAGAGCTGAAGGACTTATTGGGGACATCGGGGATATTAACAAAATTGTTGTTAAAAATCAGGATAATGGACTTCCATTACTCATCAGAGATATTGCAGAAGTTCGCATAGGTAATGCAACTCGTTATGGAGCAATAACCTATAATGATGAGGGAGAAGTTGCCGGAGGTATTGTCATGATGTTGAAAGGGGATAATAGCAGTCGGGTTATTGAAAATGTGAAAGAAAAAATTCTGCAGATTAATAAAACACTGCCAGAAGGAGTAATACTTGAACCTTTCCTGGATAGAACCAAAATGGTAAATAGTGCCATTAGCACAGTCTCAAAAAATTTATTGGAGGGTGCACTTATTGTCATATTTGTCCTTGTATTATTTCTGGGAAATTTTAGAGCGGGCATATTGGTAGCTTCTGTGATTCCTCTTTCTATGCTTTTTGCCGTCATTATGATGAACTTGTTTGGAGTAAGTGGAAATCTAATGAGCTTAGGAGCTTTAGATTTTGGTTTAATTGTAGATGGTGCAGTAATCATTGTTGAAGCAGTAATGCATGGACTCTTTCAAAGCAGACGATTGACTGGTATTACAAGTATAAATCAGGATGAAATGGATAAGGAGGTTCAGCATTCTGCCAGTAAAATGATGAACAGCGCTATTTTTGGACAGATTATCATATTAATAGTTTATTTACCCATTTTTACTTTAGAAGGTATTGAGGGCAAAATGTTTAAGCCTATGGCACAAACCGTTGCTTTTGCCTTACTGGGTGCTTTTATTTTGTCTTTGACTTACATACCTATGATGAGTGCTATCTTTTTAAGTAAAAAGGTATCACATAAAGAAAATTTTTCTGACAAAATGATGCATTTATTTGTTGGAATGCATCAGGCAACCCTTAAAAAAGCAATTCATTTTCCAAAGTTGATATTGTCATCAACTTTGGGCTTATTTCTTTTTTCAATTTTTATTTTGTCCCGATTAGGTGGAGAATTCATCCCTGATTTACCCGAAGGTGATTTCGCTGTAGATACCAGAGTTTTGACGGGAAGTAATTTAAATACTTCAACGGAGGCTTGTTTAAAATCGGCACATATTTTATTGTCACAATTTCCAGAAGTGGAGAAAGTGGTCAGTAAAACAGGGAGTGGTGAAATTCCAACAGATCCAATGCCTATGGAAGCATCAGATATGATGGTTATTTTAAAAGATAAAAAGGAGTGGACTTCAGCTACTACCTGGGACGAACTGGCCGAAAAAATGAGTACCGCATTAAGTGCTATGCCTGGAGTAACCTACAGCTTCCAATATCCTGTGGCCATGAGATTTAATGAATTAATGACGGGTGCTAAACAGGATGTTGTTCTTAAAATATTTGGTGAAAATTTAGATTCACTTTCTAAATATGCAAAACTTTTAGGGGGTGTAGCTAAAAAAATTGAAGGGGCCAAAGATATTTATGTAGAACCTATCGATGGTCTTCCACAACTTATCATAAGGTATAAAAGAGAGGCTATTGCTCAGTTTGGTTTAAATATTCAAGATATTAACAATACGATCAATACCGCTTTTGCCGGACAAAGCAGCGGATTGATTTACGAGGATGAAAAAAGGTTCGATCTTATGGTCAGGCTTGCGGGGGAACAAAGGCAAAATTTAGAAGATGTTCAGCATTTACTTATTTCTACTCCGCAAGGAATTCAAATTCCTTTAAACCAGGTAGCCACCGTGTCTGTTGAGGAGAGTCTGAATCAGATTCAAAGAGAGGATGCAAAAAGAAGAATAATTGTTGGATTCAATGTGCAGGGAAAAGATGTACAAAGTATAGTGCAGGATTTACAGCGTCAAGTAGATAAACAGATAAATTTACCAACAGGATACTATATTACCTATGGTGGTTCATTTGAAAATTTAATAGCGGCTAAACAAAGGCTTTCTTTGGCTGTGCCCATTGCCTTAGTACTGATATTCTTGTTTCTTTATTTCGCATTTGGCTCATTTAAGCAAGGGTTGTTGATATATTCTGCCATTCCGCTTTCTGCTATCGGAGGTGTATTATTCCTTGCCTTAAGAGATATGTCATTTAGTATTAGCGCTGGTGTTGGTTTTATTGCTTTATTTGGGGTTGCTGTTCTAAATGGAATTGTACTCATCGCAGAGTTTAACAGAATCAGGAAAAATGGGCAGGAGGACTTAAAAGAGGTTGTTTTACTCGGAACTAAAACCAGACTTAGACCTGTTTTAATGACTGCCTTTGTGGCATCCCTAGGTTTTTTGCCTATGGCTTTAAGTCAGGGTGCAGGAGCTGAAGTTCAGAGACCGCTGGCCACAGTAGTCATTGGCGGACTGTTAATGGCTACATTGTTGACGCTTATTGTTTTACCTATCCTTTACATTTTATTTGAAAAAAGCAAATCAGAGCAAATGAATGTTAAAATGCCGGTATCCATTATTTTAATTTTAGTGTTTTTGGGATTCAATGCAAATGCTCAAGATACTTTAGATTTACAAAGTGTAATTCAGCTCGCCGTAAAAAATAATCTTGGTATAAAAGGGGAAAATTTGAGAGGTGCATATTTGAAAAATAGGATTGATACCTACAAAGAAATACCACCTGCAGAAATACTGGGAGAATTTGGGCAAATAAATAGTGCTTATCAGGATTCTAAATTTGTTATTTCACAATCGGTTCAATTTCCTACGGTTTACAAAAGGAAAAAAGCCTTAAATAATGAATTTTATAAAGAGAATGAATTTCAAGTAGCTTTAAAGGAAAATGAATTGATTAAGCAAGTCAAAGAGATTTTTTTTCAACAAGTGTATTTAAGGGAAAAAGAAAAAATATTAAAAAGGACAGATACTATTTATAAATCCTTTTTAGAAAAGGCGACCCTTCGGTATGTAAAGGGAGAATCGAATTTGCTGGAAAAAATATTTGCTGAAACAACACTGGGTAAAATTCAAATGCAGTTAAAGGAATTACGCAGAGATGATGAGATTGAAAAATTAAAATGGAAAGTCTTGTTAAATCAAGAGGATGAAATTGCCCCTGATTATAGTTCGTTAAAAATTCCATTTAACGAGGTTATTCAAACGCAGCAAATTCTGGATACAAATCCACTTTTAAAGATATGGCAACAACAGAAAGAGATAGCTAAAGCAACTACTCTGTTAGCTTTAGCAGAAAAGCTTCCAGGCCTGACACTAGCTTACAGCAATGCAAGTATTCAAGGTATTGGAGCAGATGAAAAGTTTTATAATCCTTCGAATCGGTTTAATGCCATTCAGGTAGGGATAAGCGTTCCCTTGTTTTTAGGCGCTCAAAAAGCAAAAATAAACAGTTCAAAAACGCTGGAGTTAATCAGTGAAAATAATTTGCAATCAGGCATTCAACAACTTTCCAATGATTTACAAATTCATTTGCAGGAATTTGAAAAAAATAAGGAAATGATTAACTATTATGAGACGATAGCTTTACCGAATGCAGAGATAATGAAAAAAACAGCTGACATACAGTATTCCACGGGTGAAATAAATTACTTAATCTGGGCTGGTTTAATTCAAAATGCGATAACCATTGAAAGCGAGTATCTCGACGTAGTCCATGAAATGAACCGAATTATTATTCACCTTCATTATTTAGCAGCAAAATAAACAGGCACCATGAAAAAATATAATCTTTTATTTATTCTTCCAATTCTTCTTTCTTCTTGTACACCCGATAAAAAAATAGAGGCAGAACAAGCGACGGAAGGCTCAGAAAATAAGGTCGTTCTTACTTCAGAACAATTAAAAAATACAAATATTGAAATAGGTGTTTTGGCACAAAAAGATATTTCAGCAGTACTAAAACTAAATGGTATTATTGAAGTTCCTCCTCAAAACATGATAGCTGTCAGTGTCCCACTGGGTGGATATTTACAATCTACGCATTTATTGGAAGGAATGAAGGTTAAAAAGGGAGAAATTATTGCAACTTTAGAAGATCAGCAATATATTCAAATCCAGCAGGATTATCTTATAGCTAAAATTCGATTTAACACTCTTGAAAAAGAACTTTCCCGTCAGAAAGAATTGAATGAAAATAAAGCTGGAAGTGATAAAGTTTTTGAAAATGCACAGTCAGATTTTTTGACCCAAAAAGTATTAGTTAAATCATTGGCAGAGAAGTTAAAATTGATTGGGATTCATCCAGACAAAGTGAATGAGAATAGTCTTTCCAGAAGAATAAGCATACTTTCTCCTATAAATGGTTATGTTTCAAGTGTAAATACGAATATTGGGAAATATGTAATGCCAACTGACATCCTTTTTGAATTGGTAAATCCATCGGATATTCATTTGGCGTTAACCGTTTTTGAAAAGGACATTAATCAACTTTCTATAGGTCAAAGGGTCGTTTCTTTTAACAATAATGAGCAGGAAATAAAGCACAACGCGAAAATTATATTGATCGGAAAAGATATTACAAAGGACAGAGCGGTAACAGTACATTGTCATTTCGATAAATACGAACCCTATTTAATCCCTGGAATGTATATGAATGCTGAATTAGAGACCCGCATTAAATCAGGTTATGTGATTCCAGAAAATGGTATTGTTCGATTTGAGGGTAAGCATTATATCTATGAGGTAACCGACGACAAAAACTATGAAATGATAGAAATACTGACCCAAGGTTCAGCAGATGGGAACACATTAATTACTTTACAAGATAATTCCAGCCCTGTTGGAAGAACCTTTGTGACTAACGGTGCTTATACGCTACTCATGAAAATGAAAAATATGGAGGAGGAATAGATTTAAATGCAAGCGAACTAACATATTTTTAAAATATCCTGTGCGAACATCCGATATTAAAATTATTTTCCCGTTTTCAAAATGGACTTTTTCTGAAAGGATGAAGCTTAACATCTGTTTCTTCTTTTAACCATTTACTTTCTGATAAATGCGCCATTTCAGAAAAGTTCCATTTTTTTGATTGAACGAACGTTAATATTCTTTGTGACATTACCTAAGGTAACCAGCTAAGTCTCTTTGTAATTGTCATCTATAAATGTTCATTAAGACCATCGTTAGGCAATGCTACTAATATAGAACGATTTAATTAATTAGATTATGGCAGTAATAAATCATTTAGATTTCTGCGGTAACTGAAAAAGGGCTGAGCAGCCTTACCGATGCGAAACGCCATCTGGATTTTCTGTTCACCGGTAATTTTATTCAACTGATCGTATTTTTGGCGCAAGGTATTCATTTCTTCATATTCCTGTAGTACCTGGCTCATCGGGTGGATATAATAATTGTGGAGTGAAGCAGCAAGTTGAAACTGGGCGTAATCCATGCCTGCTTGTATCCAATTGAGTTGGGTATTGGCATCTGTTATGAGGTGAACTACCGCTTTGGATGACTTCACTTTTTTTTCGTAACTGCTTAGGTATTGATTAATAGCGGAAGAATTGTGCCAATCTTTTTCATCTAAACCTTTTAGTATCTTTTCGGCCAGCCATTTTTTGAAACCCGTAGTTCCGGCGCCTGATAGATTGATTCCATCTCGCAGTTCTTCAATGCGATAGTCGTTTTCCCGAAACCAAATGCGTGATTCATCATAGGTTTTATAGGTAGTAGACTCGATCACCATTCCTTCATATAGCCAGGAGAGGTGGTCGGCAACTGTCGAGTCATTAATGAGTTTAATTGTACTGTATTTAGCCTTTGTTTTTAAAAGAATCGTTTTGAATTCATCAAACGAAAGGGTATAGTCTTGATAGGCAAGGCGGTTTGTTGTGCGGGTAAGGATGGCTTTGGCCAATGGATCGGTAATTGGCTCAGTTGAAATCAACGAAACATGGGCTACAGGAAACTTTCCGGTTTGATCCACCTGATATTCACCTTCTGGCAACAAATTAATTTGTGGAGTATAACCATATACTGAAATTCCGGCTTGCATAACACTTAGAAAACAACCACACCCAATGTGAATTTGCCGTGTTGTTGGATCAGTGGCAGGAAGCAATCGCGATTCATCAACATACAGGGTAAACGTGGTATCGGAATGAAGCCGGAATTTCCAGGCCTGCGTGTTATGTGGGTTCGGGGCATTCACGCCTAATGCGATGGCCTTTAGTGCTGGTGCTTTAAAATCATTTGGATTTGGTCTTCTGATAGTGTAAGGTGTTTTTGTACCGACGGCAGTATTACATTGTGCCAGCATGGCAGTTGTAATCAAAGTGCCTGTTTGAAAAATAAATGTTCTCCTTTTCATTTGCTTGGTTTAAAGTAGATTTACATGTCTTGTGGAATATAAACTTCGTGGAATACGTCAATCATTTTATCGGGTCAGAATGAGATACCCGATGCTAATGTTCATCACCCAAGGTGTATTGACCGCCCCGATATTAAGAGCTTGTAATGTTTCCGTTTCACCTGTGAATTTGTTGTTGTATATAAATAGATTATTCGAAAGTGAGGAAGATACGTTTGGCCAGTACCGAATGCTAGGTGCAATCATAAAATTCCTCAAAAATCTGGGTGAGTTTTTGAATGGTAACCATCTACCATACAACCCAATGCCAAGTGTAAAGGTATTGTAAGCGATGATTTGACTTGCAGGCGTACGTGTTTCGCCATTATAATACATTTCGAAGCGATGCCATTTGGGTTCAACACGGAAATTCAAAAACCGGGTAAATCGATAACCAATTCCGAAACCGGTTGAATAAGGAAGATGGGCTGCCAGGTTTTGTTTTTGCACGTCTTCAGGCAGTAAAGTGTTGAATAGTTCAAGCGATACACCGTGAGAGTAATCAAACACAAATTTAGGTGTAAAGTAATTTATCTCAGCATTAAATCCATTGAGTAATAAAGGCTGATTGAGCCCGAAAAGTAAAGCAAAATCATGCTTGTTTTGCATATTATTCTGAGACGCTACGCTTACTGCAAGAGTAAATGTGATAAAGATGGTCAAAACTATTTTCATTTGGGTACGACTTGATTCTGTGTATCAATTTGTTTCTGATACAAAAATCGGATATGGACCCTAAAAGCGAGTTGATGTATGTTAAGAAATACCCTTTGAAAGTATGGACCTTAAACGGCTCAAACTTTCTGGCTTAATGCCAATCATCGAGGCAATGTATTTCTGCGGTACTTTTTCGAGGAATCGGGGAAAGTGTTTCACAAAGTATAAATAGCGTTCTTCTGCATCACTGGCGAGTTGATGGTAAACCCGGTCTTCAAATCCAATTACATTGAGCTCAATCATCCGCACCCAAAAGGTTCGCAGTATTTCTTGCTTCTGGTATAGTTTCCACCAAGTTTCCCTATCGATGACCCAGAGTTTACATGGAGTGATTGCCTGTAAATATTGATTGCTTGGTGTTGAGCGGATAAAACTGCCGAGTTGAGTGATAAATTCACCCTCCAGACTCATCCACCGGGTGATTTCTTCCTTTTCGTTGATGTAATAATGGCGAATCATGCCCGTCTCTAAAAAGCCAATACGGTTGCACAGTTGTCCCTCACGCACAAAAAAGTCATCTTTCTCTAAATCGAATCGTCTGAAACTCTGAAAAAATTCAGTAGCCTGGGCCTCGGTAATAGGCACAACCTGCTGCATCTGTTGGATAAATGAAATGGGTATTTGCTGCATGTAATAATTAATGTGGTTTTATTCATCTTCCTATTTTCTTTCACACTAGCTCTTCCCCTTTGAACCATTGCTTCTAAAATAGGAAAATGTGATTTTCCTTATTTATTGAATTTCAATGTTATTTGCTACCTCATAATTGATTAACGAACCCTGGGTATGTTCTCTCATGCGAAATAAATTTTAAAAGTTCAACCCTTTAAATTTCTGATAGTTACATACTCAATCATGGCATCATAGCTGCATCTTTCGTCTGTAAGGAGAGCGGAAATAGTAGTATAAGGGTCATACTTTGTTAGTATGCCCTTTTTTTTGCCTATTTTAATTTTGTTGCTCAATTATTTTCAGTCCATATTTTTGAATGGTGGTAATAAATTTTAGTATGACTTTCACTTTTTCAGTTAAAGAATACCCGGTCTTGGGTGGCAAAACTTCATATACCTTTCGGCCGATATATCCATCTTCTTCCAATTCCCTAAATTGCATAGTCAACATTGTATCTGAGATATTAGGAATATTTTTTCTCATATCCCCATAACACATCGTACTGTCCTTTAATCGCCAAAGAATTTGAGCCTTCCAAGTACCTCCTATTTGCTCCATAACTAACTGAACAGGATTGTAGTAAATCTTTCCTTAATAAATAAAATCAGGCAAATGAGTTTGATTTTATTGTTTTATAATTTTCAATAAGTATGAATCGTACTGTTGGGTTATACTATTACCAAATATATATATAGTTGTGAACTTTGTCAATAAAATAAATACACACGAAATGGAAAAAGTAGCATTAATCATGTGAGCCAAAAAAGGTTTTGGATTTGAATCAGCATACCAATTGAGGATTAAGGGATATACTATTATTGTTACCGCCCGAACCCAATAAAAGTGCAATGAATCCGTAGAAAAGTTTAAATCAAAAGGTATCAAGGCTTTGGGTATGCAATTAGATGTAGAAAATAACGATATAGATAATGTTTCAAATTTAGTAATGAGCAATTTGGCAAATTGGAAGTTTTGATTAATTATGCCAGTGTCCAATTAGATTTTCCTGGGTTTATGGCTGGTAAAACAACAGAGACAGTCTCAATGGATATTTCAAAGCATACTTTTGAAATAAACTACTTTGCCCCAATTACACTCACTCAAAAGGTTTTGACTTTATTAAAAAAATCCTTGGCATACAACTCTTCAAAATCTTAATTAAATCAATTTTCTATATATTTGGCAGAAGCATTAAAGAATACTCCAATTAAAGTAAATTCTGCTCACACAGGTTGGGTAAAAACTGACTGAGGCGGTGAATATGCACCAATGTCTGTAGTAGATGGGGTAAAAACGATAGCAGATTTAAGTATACTTGATGAAAATGAAACAACAGTTGCATTCATTTATGTGAATCTTTGCTTTTGTAAACTTTAACCTAATGAACAAAGCAATTTTAGGAACAGGAAATATTGGTGGTGCCTTTGCTACCAAATGGGCTTAAAAAAGCCATTCTATTTTATTGGGTGTAAATGTCCAACATCAATTTAAAGGGAGGGAACTATTAAAAAATAAAAACATCAAGGTTTCTTCTATTTCTAAGGATGTTTCAACATCATAGGTTGTGCAAATTGCGATGCCTCCTGCGGCGATATTTGATGTTTTACCCTAAATAAATAATGTAACAGAAAAGATATAACAGAAACGCTATTTATGATCCGTAAAATCCTGTAAATCCTGATTCAGATCTGAGTGTTAGGGGTAAATTTCACCCATAAAACTTTTGGTAAAAAATCTATTATACATTTGGCATAATCTTGAATATCATCCATTTTTTCCTTTGCCTTCACAAGGGCCTATTAGCCAAATGTATAAAGTAACATAAAAAAAGAGGCCATCTTTTCAGACAGCCTCTATATTTTAAGCTTATTTTTTTAATCTGTAACTTAAGGTTAGGTTAATTTGTCTTCTGACCTGTTGAAAATCACCAACAGTGTAAAAGTTATACCCTTCTGTAATGTATCTGTTTCTTCTTGCATTTAGAATATCCAACACATTGAAAATTAGCGTGCCACGATCCTTAAATAGTCTTTTACTTACAGAAAAGTCTATAAAATAGATGCTTTTTCTGATTCCCTGTGCGGTGCGTTGTCTGCCCTCGTAATTCCCCCTCAACTGGATATCCAAGCCCCCTTTTGGTGAAAATCTTGAAGTATGTCTGGCCAGGAATGAGCTAGTCTGAGCAGTGTAATCTGCTTGAATATTACTTCCATCAATGTCTGCATGGAAAAAATTGAGATTAAAATCCATTTTCCACCAGGGTTTAAATCTATAATCTGCTGTAAACTCCAGTCCAAAAGATTGCTCACCTAACAAATTAAAAGGACGGGTTACAGAAAAGCCATCTTCATTAACTGATCGAAGGCGATCGATTTTATCTACTGTTTTTCTAAAATAGAAGGTAGAAAAAAAGGTGCCTTTATCGTAATACTTGATATGTCCCAATTCAAAGGCATCTGTAAATTCTGGATCTAAATCGGGATTGCCGCTGAAGAAGTTTCGTTGGTCTGAAAAAGTAACGTAGGGACTAAGGTCATTATAAACGGGTCGTCTAACCCTTTTGGAGTAACTTAACTGGAAGGCATTTTCCAAAGAAATATTATAAGTGAGGTGAGCACTTGGAAAAAGATTGGCATAATTTCTGGGATTTACCTCTTTGGTTTCTAAAAGAGTGGTTTTAACATCTGTATATTCTGCTCTCAAACCTGCCTGATAGCTCCATTTTTTAGATTTATTTCCCAGAATAGAATAGGCAGCCAGGATGTTTTCATTGTAAATGAAAATATTGTCCAGGCCGGGCAATGCAAAAAACTGGCCATCTGCATTCTTTTCCTTTACGATATAATCATTTTCCATATTCCGAAAACTGGTGCGGAATCCAGCTTCTATTTTTCCCTCTTTGGCAAATGGTTTTGTATAATCGAGTTGGACCAGATACTGCTTTTCGAATTCATCATTTAAAGAAGTCTGAACCAAGTCTTTTGAAGTTATGGCTGAACCAGTGGGTAAATAGTTGCTTTGGGTAAATAATTGGTCTGAGTTTTCCCAATAATCCAGATAAGTAAAAGAAGTATTAAGTTCATGGCCTTTTTGTGGAAAACTCTTTTTATAGCTTAGTATAACTTCAGAATTTGGTTCTTGCTCCGTTTCATCTTGTCGCCTTAAGGAGTAACCCAAATAATTATTGAGACTATTCTTATAATCCTCATAACGAATATCCGTAATTCTATGGGCATCGCTTCTACGCCAGATATAGGAGAGGGTTAAAAAACTTTTTTCGTTAAAAAAATAATCCAGTCCGGCACGTATATTATTATTCAGACCGTAAACGGTACCCTCATTTGTTTGAGACAAAATAGAGGTAAAGGTATCAGAATAAACCTCCTGATATAAGGTACCCTCAGATGGATTAATTCTTCTACTTAGGCCATAATTAATGAACCAGTTAATATTTTTCTTCCTATAATTCAGATTAGTGGTAAAACCTAAATTAGTTGGTGTTCCCCCAATTAATTCAAAAGAACCATTAAACCCTTGGTTATTATCTTTTTTCAAAATTATGTTTATAACCCCAGCCATACCCTCTGCTTCATACCTTGCGGAAGGATTTGTAATGACTTCCACTCTTTCCACCATGTTTGCGGGTAATTGCCTTAAGCCGCTACTACCTTTGAAACTAACTAAGCCAGAAGGTTTGCCATCAATGAGTATTCTCACATTGGCAGAACCTCGTAACCTGACATTTCCTTCAGGATCTACGGCTATGGAAGGTAAGTTTAATAAAATATCGGAGGCACTTCCACCCGCATTTGCCAAATCTTTTCCGACATTGAATATTCTTTTATCCAGGGATAATTGCATGACTGTTTTTTCACCTTGAACAACAATCTCGTCGAGGTTATTAGCTTGAATGGACATGGAAATCTTACCGAAATCCTTGGTCATATTATCTTTTGAAATAACAAACAGCTCACTTTTAAAATTACCGTAACCCATGAATTCAACCAAGGCATAATAAGATCCGAAAGGTAATTCAATATTGAACTTACCATTTTCTTCAGAAAGACCTCCTTCCACCAAGCTATCTTTTGGGGTATAAATGGAAATAGTGGCAAAAGGCATAGGCTCATCGTTGCCAGAGGTTACCAAAATACCCGTCAGCTTTCCTTTTCCCGAGACTTGCTGACCAAAAAGAGGATGAATAAAAAAGAATAGAGCGATAATATAGAAAAAACGAAAAGGCATGGGATGTAGGCTTGTAAGGTGTTGTTAGAAAATTTGAAAACCAAAGAAATGCTTTTTGGTAGTCATACTACTAATTTTTCAATAAAAAAGTAGATTAAATCAATGAAAATGGTTGTAAAAAGGTGGAAAGAGTCTTTTATTTGGAAATATTCTTCATTTCATCAAACAGCGCAATAAAACATTCCGCAGATGACTTCACTTTGGAGGACTTATCGGTGGAAGGGGAATCTTTAAAAGTTTCCATTTCTTTCTGAAAAGATTCAAAACTAGTCCAGACGGTTTGAATCATCCCTGCATATCTTGATTTCATAACAGATGTTGCCCCTTCTCTATAATCCAACAATTGATGTAATTGAGAAATGGCTACATCAGGCGTTCGCCAGGGACAAGTCAGGACATTAAAACCTTTCATTGCAAAATAAACGGCGGTTGGGTCTGGTCTTTCATAGTGCCAATCGCAAATAACTACGTCTTTGTCAATGAGGTCAATAGCACTAAAAGTTTGGTTATAACTTCCCTCCCATTCACCGATACCTGTCGTTTTTCCATCAATTAATCTATCCCCCCAAATCCATAGTTTTCTATTGGAAAGGGCCAAATGATTCCTGATTTTATTTACCTCACCGGCAAATAATTCAGCTTTATCTCTACCTTGACATCTGGGGCATTTATCGTCGGCAATATAAAAAACCTCATCCATGCCAGCATGGAAATCTTTTGCTTCGAAGGCATTACAAATTTCGTCTACCAGGCTGAAAACGATATTATGAACATCGGGATGCAAGGGGCAATAACTTTTACAATATAGGCCATCAGGATTTGGCCATACATACTTTTCAGGCATTTTGACATGAGGTGTTTCGTCAAAATGAGGATATTGGACGAGAAGATTATAGGTTTTCGTTGCCCAACTCTGGTGACCCAAAAGATTAATTTGTGGAATCAGATTTATTTTGTGTTTACGGCAAACAGCCACTAACTTTTTGACATCTGCATCAGATAAAGCGGAACTATCTCTAAGATTCGGGTATTTTTTAAACTGATAATTAAAGTCCACCCTTAAAATCAAGGTATTTACATTTCTGGAAGCTAATTCCTCCTCTATAAAGCGAACAAACTTATCTACCTGTTTTGTTTTTGGTGCAGCGATACAAAAACCTCTTAAGGGAATCAAACTATCCAAGGTAGTCTGACCATAAAGAATGTTTGTCAGGAAGAAAAGGAAAGCGAAGGACAGGTATTTCATGAGAATGGGTTCGAAATGGTAAAAATTAATAAAAAGATAAGGAAACTTACTTAAAAAACTTTAATAAAATAATGGGTTTATTTTTATTAAATCAGAATAAAGATAGTTTGGCTCTAAAAGCGATATTATAGCTTATATTTATAGGCAATAAATTTTTTAAGCTAAAAATAATTTCCCATGTTTAAAATCTATCTTGTTGGCACGATTATATTATTTACTGCCATTATTTTAAACGTTATAGTTCAACGTTTTGGCATCATGGGGTGGTATGAATTCCTGACTAAATTGCAAGGGATTGGTAAAATCACCTTTTCAACCATGGTTTTGGTTGATTATTTATGGCTTTTTGTTGGATATCCATTGTGTTTAGGATTTTCCAGCTATCTGGGAGAAAAATTATATGATATTTTGCTTAACTTCAAATAAAATATTATTTCTTAACGCAGATACCATTACAGTGAAATTATTACCACTCCTGTTTATTTTTCTCTTTTTAGGAAAATACTCTTTATCAAGTCAAGGTATTTTTAACCAGTCAAATGATGTTGGCGAAGTAAAAATAACAGGAAAAACAATGTATAATGAGCAAAGTCAAAGTTATACTTTAGTTGGCTCAGGTTCAAATATCTGGTTTGATAAGGACGAATTTCATTATTCGTGGAAATATTTAACGGGTGATTTTATCTTACAAGCCAGAGGTGTTTTTATAGATACAGGTGGGGATCCGCATCGAAAATTTGGATGGATGGTAAGGACAGAAATGACCTCTTCTGCTGCGATGATTAATGCCAGCGTTCATGGAGATGGTTTAAGTTCTTTTCAGTTCAGGAGATTTAACGGTGATTCCATTCAAGAAGTAAGAACTCCCATTCTTCATCCTGATGTGATACAATTAGAGAGAAAGGGTGGTCGCTGGTTTTTATCCGTTGCCCGATCAGGTGACTTATTTTGGACGGTGGAAGTACCAGATATCTATTTTCCAGAAACTTTGATGGCAGGTCTATTTGTATGCAGTCATCAGTCAGACAGAGAAGAAAAAGTGCTGTTTGATAATGTACGTATAGTCATTCCGCCTAATCCACGTTTTGTTCCTTACAAGGATTATCTGGGCAGTCATATTGAAACGGTAGAGATTAAGACAGGTAACAGGTCAATTGTCTATTCTGAAAATGCCAGTTTACAAGCCCCTAACTGGTTATTAAATAATTCAGGATTAATATATAATAAGAAAGGATATATCTATAAATATGATTTTAAAACAGCAACAAATTCTGTTTTACCTACAGATACTATAGTAAAAAATAATAATGATCATGTCATTTCTTTCGATGGTAAAATGCTTGGGTTAAGCAGTTCCAGTGGCGAAGCAAAATATGGTTCACTCATCTATACCGTTCCTATTGAAGGAGGAAAACCGGTTCGAATTACAGAAACGGGGCCATCATACCTGCATGGTTGGTCACCTAACGGGAAATGGTTAACATTTACCGGACAAAGAAATAAGGTATTTGATATTTACGTAATTTCCTCAAAAGGAGGTAAAGAAAAACGATTAACAGTTGCTGAAGGTTTGGATGATGGTTCAGAATATAGTCCTGATGGTAAATTTATTTATTTTAATTCGTCAAGAACTGGAAAAATGCAGTTATGGCGAATGACTGCAAAAGGTAAAAATCAAACCCAGTTGACTTTTGACGCTTATAATAATTGGTTTCCCCACATTTCACCTGATGGGAAATGGATATTATTTTTGACTTATCCTCCAGATATAAGAGCTGATGACCATCCATTTTATAAACATGTTTATTTAAGAATAATGCCTGTTGACGGTAGTCAGCCACCTCGGGTTTTGACCTATCTATTTGGTGGACAAGGAACTATTAATACCCCATCTTGGTCACCTGATGGTA
Organism: Bacteroidota bacterium; assembly: GCA_041159865.1. GTDB lineage: Bacteria > Bacteroidota > Bacteroidia > Chitinophagales > Saprospiraceae > BJGN01. The sequence goes on along the minus strand of JBEAXK010000041.1, from coordinate 20,386 downwards.
CAAAGGTTGCCTTTGTTAGTAACACAGGAATGTAATGACATGAGGGTAATTTTTTTAGAGCAAATTAACATCGAATGGGCTCGTTCGCTTATTTGCTGCACTGTTTTATTAGTTCGACTTTTTACAATTTTAGGTAAGCTGGACTAACCGAATGTTCATTTGAATAAGTAAATCCTATTCTTATTTCATTATTACATAATGAGGGCATATACATAACCTGCACCGAAATTTTTGTAATTAATCCAGATTAAAGCTTGATTAGCTTTAAAACCGGTATAATAGCTTATATTTAATAGTATAAAAATTTTCTTTTTTGTTTAGATAGTTTCCCATGGTTAGAATTTTTCTCATCTCACATATCCTCTAGGGAAAGGCATAAAGTCTTAATTTGGTAATTTGGTAACACTTTATTTTTCAGGTGTTTCACTTTAGCCAGAAATATCTCTTCTTTGAAGTTTTTTTTGTTACGCTTAACTTCTACTGCAATTGCCTCGTTTTTTTCCAGGCTTAGGGCTACAATATCAATTTCATTCTTTGCCCCTTTGGGTTCCCACCAGGAACCAATGGCTCGATATTGCATACTTTCCGCAAATTTTTGTTTAAAATATGTCTCGAGTATTTTTCCTGAATAAGTAGAATAATCATTTTTAATGATTGATTTTAATCCGTCGAAGTTTTTTATTTCAATAAGGGAGCGATGCCTGTCAAAATAATTAAACCAAAAACGGATGAAGTTATCCTGTATTTCGTATCGGACCGTTTGCGAACCTTCTTTTGCCAGAAGAGGACGTTGCCTTACAATAATGTTGTAATCACCAATAAGCCGTTTGATATGGCCGCCAATATTTTTATCGCCAAGTGCTGCCTCAATGGTTGGTTGTGTATTAATGCCACCAGAGATTGCACTTAAAATAGAGAAGTAGGTTGCAAAATTTTTACCAAACTCTTCAATAAGTAAATGTTTTCCTTCCTCAGTAAAGGAGGAATTTTGTCGAACCATGAAATGAATCATTTCATCAACAGACAATATTGCATTTTCACAAAACAGCTCCACATATTTGGGTACTCCTCCAGTAAAGGCATATAAAGCCAATAGGTCGTCATTTGTATATTGAGGGTGAAAGTCTTTTATTATTTCCCTAAGCGTATTCAAATCAAATGCTGAAAGTTTAATGATGTTGTCTGCTCTGCCAAATAATGGTTCTTTTGAATGCTGAAATATTTTCTGCATTAAGGAATGGACAGAACCACAAACAACCAGATTCATTTTTGTTTTGTGTCTATATTGATCCCAGATATTTTGCATATCACTATAAATGGAAGCATTTATATTATAGAATTCCTGAAACTCATCAATAATCAAATTAAAAGGTCTGTTTTCAGCTTTTTCCATAAGAAAATGGAATAAGGAACGAAAAGATTTTATTTCTACCGGAACATAACAATCCAGGGACTTAGAGATGATTGAAATAAATTCTGCACAAATGGAAGCTTCACTTTTTCGGCCCACAAAAAGATAAACCCATGGTGTTCCTTCCATTACATTCATGACAAGGCTGGTTTTTCCTATTCGTCTTCTGCCGGTAATTACGGTCAGTCGAGAGTGATCCTCAAAGGATAAATTCTGAATTCTTCGGAGTTCAGCTAATTCACTTGTCCTATTATAAAATCTCATATTACATTCATTTAGTAACGGTGGTTACAGTAACGGCAGTTACAAAAGTAAACTATGTTTGTGTAAACGGACAAAATACCAGGAATTAATTCCAGAGAATCTTATTTAGGTTAAAAAAATAGATAAGTATCTCACTTTTTATCAAATCAACATAATATTTGCTTATCTTAACCTTATTAACACCTAAATGCTGAAAAATATGAAAGAAACAACAGAAAAATCAAGAAGAAATTTTATTAAAACGGCCTCAAAAGGAATGTTGATTGCCGCCGTTGCGCCTACTGCTTTAAATGCCGCGAACGAAATGCCAGCGGTCATTCCACAAAAAGCTTTTGGAGCCAATGAAAGAATACGGATAGCAGTTTTAGGTCTGAACAGCAGAGGACAAAATCACGTAGATGAGCTAATGGCCCTTGCTACAAAATCGAATGTGGAAATAGTCATGTTTTGTGATCCTGACATGGAGGTGCTTCAAAGGAGAGCGAATGAATTCAAAACCAAACATGGTAAAACGGTTCTCATCGAACAGGATTTTAGAAAGGCTTATGATGATAAGACGATTGATGCAGTAACCATTGCATCACCTAATCACTGGCATGCATTACAAGCTATTTGGGCGTGTCAGGCTGGAAAAGATGTGTATGTTGAAAAACCAGCAACCCATAATTTATTTGAAGGAAGGAAAATGATTGAGGCTGCTTATAAGTATAATAGAATTGTTCAACATGGCGTCCAGTTGAGAAGTTCTGTCGCTATCAGAGAGGCCGTCAAACATTTGCGGGACGGGTTGATTGGAAATGTATATATGGCGAGGGGATTGGTGTTCAGACAAAGGGCTGATATTGGGAACAAAGGTATTTCTCAGACTCCTTCTAACTTAAATTACGATTTATGGTGCGGTCCAGCTCCGATGCGCCCGTTTTCTAAAAATTATGTCCATTATAACTGGCATTGGCACTGGGATTATGGCAATGGGGATGTTGGTAATCAAGGCGTACATGAAACCGATTTATGTATGTGGGGTTTAGGGGTTGATAAATTACCAGAAAGAATAACATCTATGGGAGGTAAATTTTTATGGGATGATTGTAAGGAAGTTCCTGAAGTTTTAACCTCTATTTACCACTATCCAAAGGAGAAAAAAATAATTCAATTTGAGGTCAGACACTGGCATACCAATCTGGAAGGTGGTGCTGGCGTTGGCAATATTTTTTACGGTGATAAGGGGTACATGGTTATAAAAGGTTATGGAACTTATGAAACTTTTCTTGGAAAAGATAATGAAAAGGGGCCAAGCAGATCGGAAAAAGGAGAGCTTGGTTTGCATTTTGAAAATTGGATAGCGGCTATTAGAGCACGGGATATGAGCATTCAAAATGGACCGGTTCAATCAGGACATCTGGCTTCTGGTCTCGCACATTTAGGAAATATTTCATACAGACTGGGACGGCAGCTTGAATTTGACCCTATTGCTGAGAGATTTATAGGCGAAGGGGAAAATGAGGCGAATGCCATGACATCAAGAAATTACAGGGCACCATATATTGTGCCAGAAATCATATAAAAGTGAACGAAAATTTAACAAAACCAGAATTAAAGGCTCATTTATTGAAATCAATTACTGATTTTAATACGCTTGTTGAATCGTTGGATAAACAGGAATTTGAAAGACATTCGGGAGGTAAATGGTCGGCTGGGCAGGATTTAAAACACCTGGTAAAATCGAACCGTATTTTTGGTTTGGTATTTAGCTTTCCTCTGTTTTTATTGAATTTAATGTATGGAAAAGCGAACAGACCGAGCAGGAGCTTGTCGGCATTAAAAATGAAATATACTGAAAAGGCGAATAATTCAGGTCTAAAGGCGCCCGGATATTTAAAACCAGGCAATTTATATTTTGAGGAAAAGGAGGTTTGGATTCGCAAACATATTGCATCTGGAACCTATCTCTTAAAAAGATTAACAAAATATTCAGAGTCAGATTTAGATCAAAATATAATGGCACATCCATTATTTGGTAAAGTTACCGTGCGTGAAATGTTTATGAGTATTTTTATTCATATCGATCATCATCATGAAATACTGCATAAAAAATTAGGTGAAAGAGAATGAAAGTTATTCCAGCAAGGATCTAAAATAAGCGTTTATGTCATACTTTAAATAGGGTGATATAGGCGCTTGTTTTAGAGGAATAAGTTTAGCCAGGTTTTTTGCTTTGGCATTATTTCCCTTATTAAAAACCAGATTTTTCCATTCATTAGGGTCTTTCACCAGGTCATACAATTCCTGGGATTTATCTTCATATTGAATGAGCTGGTAATTATCTTTTACGACTGATACATTATTAGGTCCATAAAAGGTTAGCGCGGGGTAGGGCCATTTATGAGATTGTGGATTTTGAATAAGTGGTAGTAGAGAATGTCCGTCATTTTCTTTATTTTGAGTAATACCAGCCATTTCAATCATCGTCGGATAAATATCAACGAGTTGAACAGGAGCGTCACATTTTTTTCCTGCTGAAGTATTATCTGCTGTTTTAATAATTAACACTGACTGAATGGCTTTTTTCCAAAGTGCCTGTTTTGCAAATCTATCTTTTTCACCTAAATGATATCCATGATCAGACAGTAAGATGATATGGGTATCGCCAGCATATTTACTTTTGTTTAAAGCATCCAGTATTTTACCTATTTGGGCATCAGCAAAATGCACGCACGCTAAATAAGCCTGAATCACTTCATTCCACCTGCCTTGTGCTAAGAGTTCCTTCGTTGTAGGCATCATAGGAGCGGAAGAAATTTGTATGCCTAAAGGAGGAATATCATCCATATCATTTGGCAAATAGGGAGGAAAGGATAAGTTATTTTTTGGAAAAATATCATACCATTTTTGAGGAACATGCCAGGGAACATGAGGTCGAACGAAACCAACGGCTAAAAAAAACGGCTTATCCTGCGTTTTGTTTAATTGATTAATGGCCCATTCAGCTGAAAAAACATCTGGCATTTCTTCATCTTTTTCAGGAAATGCGCCCCAATCGGTAGAAGTACCTGTGGGTTTTCCATACCAAAGCGGATCATAATTCATAGATTCCTTTGGACTCGGGCCATATTTACCTGACCACCCACCAAATACATTAAATACTTTAGCATCGTCTCCATTATGGAAAAGTTTTCCAACCCCTAAGGTTTGATAACCAAAACTTTCTAAATAATCGGGGAGCATCACAGAGGCGGCAGAAACGGCATTGCTTTTCTTTAGATCCTTATCGGGAATTTGAAGATAATTTCCTGTTTTTGAGGGATACATTCCAGAAAAAAGAGCAGCTCTGGACGGTGCACAAATGGGAGCCTGACAATAGGCCTGTGTGAATACGATACCTTGACTGGCCAGTTTATTCAGATTTGGGGTAAGGGTTTGTGGGTGACCTTTTAGAGGTTCTATCCAATCATTCAGGTCGTCCACGATAATAACCAGAAAATTGGGTTTTTTTTGCGCTCCTAAGAAGAATGGTGCTATTGAAAAGACGAAAGATAAAAAGAATAGAAGGCCTTTCATAAGTGTAATTATTTTAATTGGGGATCCATCTATAAAAGTAGCGTTTACAAGGTGCAATTGCCAAAATAAAACGCCAATTACATTTTTAGCCCCCTAAAATTAGATTTTTATAACACGCCAAAAGGTTTTATTTGCAATATATAAAATGGAAAATAAACAATCGTTTAAAATTAAAGTATTGTCTATGTGGTTTAAAGTTAGTGTTCTTTTTGTTTTGCTTTTTCTGGTTGTTGGAAATAACCAGGCTTACAGTCAAAATAATCTGGTTAAAGGTAAGGTATTGGATGCCGAAATGAATTCTCCTTTACCAGGCGCGAATGTGTATTTGAAAGGGAATTCAAATATTGGTGTAACCACTGATTTGGATGGAAATTTCCTGATTAAAATTCCGGCAGGTGATCAAATTTTAGTTTTCTCATATTTAGGATTTAAAGATTTAGAAAAGGAAATTAAAGGGGAAAAAGAGGACAATAATACTTCTTTGGTTATTAAAATGGAGTCTGACGCGGTGATGGGACAAGAAGTAGTTATCACCGGACAATTATTGGGTCAAGCAAAGGCAATTAATCAACAGTTAAGTGCGGAATCCATTGCAAACATTGTTTCATCCGACAGAATTCAGGAATTACCCGATGTCAATGCGGCCGAGGCTATTGCCAGGCTCCCAGGAGTAGCTATAAACAGAAGTGGAGGTGAAGGAACTAAAATTGTAATCAGGGGACTTGAGCCAAAATTTAATGCTATTACGGTTAATGGGGTTAGAATGCCTGCCAATTCAGCCAATGACAGGTCCGTTGACTTATCTTTGATTTCACCAGAAATGTTAGATGGGATTGAAGTGTTTAAATCGCCCTTGCCTGATATGGATGGAGAAGCTATCGGGGGAACGGTCAATTTAAAACTCAGAAAAGCACCGGCAGGACTAAAAATGCTGGGGAAATTATTAGGCGGCTATAATGACTTAAATAATGACCTAAAAGATTACAAAGGCGTTTTTCAGGTAAGTGACCGGATTTTAAATAAAAATTTAGGCATCGTTGCGCAAGGAAGTGCGGAAAGATTCAATAGAGGAGGGGATTTTGTAAATTATTCCTGGAGACAAGGCCGAACAGATCCTGCAACAGGAAATACTGCCATTGAAGGAAATACGCTTGCCTTTGAGGATGGAAGAGAAATTAGAGAACGACTAAATGCAAGTGTAAATTTAGATTATACACTTAAGAAACATACCTTTTCAATCTTTGGAATTTACAGCCAGACTGATAGGAATCAGTTTAGTCTTAGAAATACCTATAATCCAAACACCTCAAGCATCAATTATGAGAGTTCTGCTACGGATAATTCCTTGAAAATGAATTCTGTGGCTTTAAGCGCAACGCATCCATTAGGAAAATTATTGATTGACTGGAGTTTATCAAATGCCGTTACCACAGGCAAAACACCTTACGATTTTTCCATGAGGTTTGTAGATGAAGCGAATCAGTTTGATGCTTCCTTAAACAGAACGGGACATCCTAATACATTTTTTGATGCAGCCAATCCAAATTTAGATGCAGCTTTTTTAAGAAGTAACGATTATGTAAATAGTCAAACGAAGGAAAATTCCAAAACAGCTTTTATAAATTTCAAGTTACCTATTTCATTAGGGAAATGGCTGGGTGGTTATCTAAAAGCAGGAGGTAAATATTTTTCCAGCGATAGGGACAGGGATTATGATCTACTATCGGAAGGATTTTATTATCTGGGAGCAGCAGAAGCGAGAAGAGCAGCAACCCAATATAAAGAACCCATTATATATTCTTCTTTAAACGGAAATTTAATAAGCATTAAAAATTTCCTGGAGGCAAATAATAATCAGCAAACTTTTTACGGTGAAAATGGAGAACCTATCAATTTTGATGCAAAAATTTCTCCTGAAATAATGAGGAAATGGTTTGACTCTCAGCTTCCCATTTTAAATAAGGACAGAAGTGGAATAGTCAATAATTATCGATTAAAAGAAACGGTATCAGCTGCTTATGCTATGGTTAAACTCGAAATTGGTAAAATGTTGACCATCATTCCAGGATTTAGATATGAATATTCAAATAATACTTATAGTGCAGGGTTCACCAATATAAGTGGACGATATGGGGTTAATGGGGAATATAAAGATACCACTACCTATAGAAAATACGGAGAATTTTTACCTCACTTACATATAAAACTTCAACCCTTATCCTGGTTAGATATCAGAGGTTCAATGGCGGCTACTTTGGCAAGGCCTGACTATAATTTCATAACGCCAAGAGCACTAATTGATGATAACGATACCAATATCAATGCAGGTAACCCAAATTTACAGCATGCAAAAGCGATGAATTACGATTTAAACGTATCGGCCTATAAGGGAGGCTTAGGATTAATCACCTTTGGAGTATTTTATAAAGACGTTAAAAATATCTTTGTTCCCTGGAATATTCAATTGACAGATAAAGCAATGGCGGCAGCAAATGGCTGGACAGGATATTCCGGTTATGAATTAAATTCCTATACCAATTTACCAAAATCAAGTGTTTGGGGTTACGAAGCAGATATTCAAACAAATTTAAGTTTTTTACCAAAACCATTAAATGGAGTCGTTTTCAATTTAAATTATTCCAGATTATATTCTGAAACAGAAGTATTCTTTTTGACTTCGGAAACAGTACTAATCAGACCATTCCCTCCTATATTCCAAACTACCTATACCAGCCAGGTAAGAAAGGTAAATATGCCTAGTCAGGCTCCACACATTTTCAATATGAGTGTTGGATATGACTTAAAATCTTTTTCGGCTAGAGTTTCAGCTGTATTTCAGGGAACCAAACCTAGCAGTTATTCTTTAAATAAAGATTTTGACAGATTTAATCTTCAGTTTTGGCGTTGGGATGCATCTGTCAGGCAAGGAATAGGACGTAACTGGAGTGTTTTCTTAAATCTTAACAACATCAGCAATCAGCAGGATATTTCTTTTACCAGAAATATTCAATATATCAATACGATACAAACCTATGGATTTACTGGAACGGTTGGGCTTCAGTATAAACTGTAACAATTAATTATTTACACAAAACGGAAACTTATGAAAAAAACATTACCCATTTTATTTTTATTAGCCCTTTTTTTGAATACAACGAATATGCTGGCGCAAAGAATCGTTGTGATTGATCCGAGTACAGATTTAGCAAAACCTAAAGATATTTATCCGGTGATTATGGGGGATACGCTTGCAGGTGGAGTAAGAAAAGATGTAAATACTATTTACAAATTAAAAAATGGATCAGTCTATGTATTGTCAGCTCCTTTGGTAAACAAATCGACCTGGACGTTACATATTGAAGCAACGGATCTTTCGAATGTAAAAGTTAAACCTTACTTAACCCGAATTCCCAATGCCTCTGGTGCCTACCCAAATTATATTCTTTCAGAAGGAAATTTGATTTTGAAGAATTTATGGATGGTTACTGCAGAAAGAGGACCTGGAGAAGAACATGAAAATGCAAAGTTTATCATATCTGGTGCTAACACCAGGGTTATTATTGATAATTGTATTATTGAAAAAGACAGAGGTGGCTTGGTTCGTTTAGGAGCTAATAATGCAAAAGTATATGTAACAAATTGTCAGCTAAGAAACGGTGGTAACAGAAAAATTTTTCAGGGAAATGGCAGAGCAGTGGATGGAAGAACTTTTTATTTTGATACCCTTATCGTGAGAAATACGCTCATGCATAATTTAGTGGACAGAGTATTTAGATCAATGGGAGCTACTGTACGTCACAATTATATTGAATTTGATCAAAACACTGTATTTAATGTAGGGGGTCGTCATGGTTCTTTTCAATTTGGGAAAGTAAAGGAAGTTAAATTTACCAATAACTTGTTAATTAACCCTTTAATGATGGGTACGGTTAAATCACAACTAGATGAGCAAACCCAACCTGATAAAGAAGCAAAGAAGATATTTACCATCGATACTTTATACCCAGATGCAAAATTTACTTTTGCCAGTAATAATATATTCTTTACTGAAGATGTATTAAATATTTTCAATGCAAATGATACCGTTGACAAACCAGCCGTGTATTCAAAGCTTTTATTAGATAAACTGGGAAATACAGCTCCTTCAACCTATTTTGAAGAGCCTTTAAAGTTGAATAATATACCCATGAATATCACACAATTTATCATTGATATTTATAAGGATATAACTTCCAAAAATATGTTTGATTATATCGTGGAAGACATTGCTTATAAAGGAACGCCATGGGATTTTGGCAACCTTTTTGATTTTTCCAAGCTGGATCCATGTTTTCCATCCTCTACAAGGTCTGCTAAAGCAAGTACAACAGGTGGACCGATTGGTGTATTAAACTTTTGTGCTGTATCAACTTCCAATGAGGAACTTGCCTGGAATAACTGGTTGAAGTTATCCATAAATCCTAATCCATTGTCTGGAAATGGTTTTATTGAATATGAGCTACCTGCTTCAACTCAGGTCGATTTATCTATTTATAATTTAATGGGGCAGCGAATATTGAATATTGTGAATCAAAGACAAGATGCTGGTTATCACAAAGTAAACTTCTCTATCCCAAATCAATTTAGTGCTGGTATTTATATTGGCAGATTAGTTACAGAAAAAGGAACTATGTCTTCACAAATTATAGTTCGTTAATATTTTGAATAATATGGAAGAGAATGTATTTTTAATGCATTCTCTTTCATAAACATCTTTTACCACATGTTTTTAAAATTTAGTTCGCCTGTATTTTATGGGTTAGGTACTTTTTTTGCCTTATTATTAGGCTTTTTATGGATTCAACCAGTAAAAAGTAATTGGGTAGAAAAAGAATTAAACCGCATTTATGACAAAGCGGTAAGGGAATTACCCAATCATAAACCAGATTCATTAAACTTTCCAAGAACGCTTAACGCAGATGGAAGTCTAATGAACACTCATTCAGGTAGTTGGACCAGTGGATTTTATCCAGGCATATTATGGCAATTGCACGACTATAAGAATAATGATAAATTGAAAGAAGCTGCTGAAGGATGGGGAAAATATCTGGAAAAGGAAAAGCTGGATAAAAAGACCCATGACTTAGGTTTCAAAGTGTATTGTAGTTTTGGAAATGGGTACGAAGCTACCAAAAATGAAAATTATAAAGCTATTATTCTTCAGGCTGCAAAAACATTAAGCTCCCGATATAATCCTAAAGTTGGCCTCATCCGTTCGTGGGATCATCATAAGGATGTATGGGATTTTCCTGTAATTATTGATAATCTGATGAATTTGGAATTGCTTTTCAGAGCAACAACCTGGACAAGAGATTCAAGTTATTACAAAATTGCTTATTCTCATGCTTTTCTCACCATGAAAAATCATTACAGGACAGACAATAGTTGTTTTCATGTGGTTGATTATAATCCAAATACAGGAGCCATTCAAAAAAAAGTGACCCATCAGGGAGCCTCCGACGCCTCTGCCTGGGCAAGAGGACAGGCCTGGGGATTGTATGGTTTTACAATGATTTATCGGGAAACGAAAGATCCACAGTTTTTACAATTTGCCCATAAAATTGCAGACTTCATATTTTCTCACCCCAATATGCCTGCTGATTTAATCCCTTATTGGGATTTTAATGCACCCAATATTCCAAATGAAGAAAGGGATGTTTCTGCAGCCACTATTTTAGCCTCTGGGTTACTTGAATTAGCTGAATTAGATAAATCAAAAGCAAAGAGATATCGTTCTTATGCGGATAAAATTTTAGAAAATCTACAAAACGAAAAATATAGAACCAATATATCCCCTTTCTTTTTACAACATAGCGTAGGAGGAAAGCCAAATAAGGTAGAAATTGATGTGCCTATCATTTATGCGGATTATTACTACGTTGAAGCGCTTAGAAGAAAACTCTCCTATAAAAGGTAACGCCGATTTCTTCAGACTTTTTTTGTAAATTTCCTCTTTGCTAGTTAATCTAACGATGAGGAAATTTTTTTTATTAATTTTTGGCTTTATTAGTTTTTGGCTATTTGGTTATAGTCAGGTGACTTTTAGAAGATTAAGTGTACAAGAAGGTATATCCAATAGTTCTGTCATTGCCATTACTCAGGATAATGATCATTTTTTATGGTTTGGAACCAGAGATGGTTTAAATAGGTTCGATGGCTATAATATACAGATTTTTAGAAAAGATAGGGATAATCCCAACAGCCTATTATTTGATGATATCCGTCTTCTTTATTTTGATCCGCTTTTAAAAGCCATTTGGGCAGGTTCAACGAAAGGACTAAGCCGATTTAATTCAGAAAAAAATGAATTCCAAAACTATCTATTCAATCCAACAAAAGTTAATGATATTTCAGAGTATTATATACAAGCTTTATTAAGAGACAGTAAGGGTAATTTATGGGTTGGTGTACCTGATGGCCTATATTTGTTTAATGCTACTAAAGATAAATTCGAAAAACAATCCATTAGATATCATGGCAATACATTAAATATTTTATCCATTCATGAAGATAAAAGTAAGAAGATATGGATTGGAACTAATGCTGGTCTGTTTCAATTGAAGTATGGATTGAATAAACAGGTTTTCCTGGAGGAGGTTTTTATTCCAGAGGTTCCTGGCCTCAAATCCATTAAGGGTCAAGCCATATATGCCATTCAAAGTGATTTTCATCAGCAGTTGTGGATAGGAACACATGGAGAGGGATTGTATAAATGGCATCCGTCGTCTAATAAAATAGAACAGTATAAGCATGTTGAAAATGATTCTAAATCATTGAGCAATAACATGATCAGGAGTATAGCATTACATCCGAACGGAGATATTTGGGTAGGCACTTTTGTTGGGTTAAATCAATTTAATCCTGATAAAAATAATTTTAAAGCGATTATTGCTAACGAAAAAAATCCATCTAACCTTAGTAGCAATTCTATTTGGTCTGTCTTTTTCGACAAAAAGGGTAGTTTATGGGTAGGTACCTTTTATGGAGGTGCGAATTTTCATGACCCAGGGATTAAAAGATTTCAAAATTATGTTCATATTCCGGAAAAAAACAGCCTGAGTCATAATGTAGTAAGTGCCATAAAAGAGGATAATAAGGGGAATTTCTGGATAGGAACAGAAGGTGGAGGTTTAAATTTTTATGATAAAAATATTCAAAAGTTCACCCATTTTTTTCATTCTGCAACTCAACCTAATACGCTGAGTGGCAATAATATAAAAACTTTATATTATGAAAATAAACAGTTATGGATTGGAACCTATAACGCAGGATTGGATTTTTATGATATTGAGAAAAAATCATTTGTCAATTATGGCAAAGGAGCAAGAGGTTGGGATAAATTTTCCAGTTTAAATGTTTATTCTTTATTGAAAAATAAGGATTTAATGTTCGTTTTAACTTACGGAGGAGGTTTAAATATTTTAGATATTCAAAACAAGAAAATTTTATTAATACAGCATGACCCTAAAAGAAAAGAAAGCTTAAGTAATAATCTGGGAAGGATTCTTATCAAGGATAAGAATGGAAATGTATGGATTGGAACGGAAGATGGGTTGAATCTGCTATCAAAGGAAAACATAGAAAAGGGGAATTATTCGTTTAAAAGGTATTTAGCTGGGAATAACATTGCTTCCCTATTTGAAGATAAAAAGGGAAATATTTGGATTGGCACTTTTTCAAATGGTCTTATTTATAGAAATAATAAATCGTTCTTTTACTTCACTGAAAAGGAAGGTTTAGCAGGACATACTATTTTTACCATTCTTGAGGATAAGCGAGGGGAAATATGGTTGGGTACAAATCAAGGGATTTCAAGATTTAATGTGGCGCGTAAATCATTTCAAAATTATAACAGTACTGATGGGCTTCAAAATCTGGAATTTAATTATAATGCCGGATTAGTAGATTCAAAAAAAGGAAGTTTACTTTTTGGTGGTAAAAATGGATTTACTTGGTTTCAGCCCACAAATTTAACTACCAACAGATACATACCTAAAGTTGCGCTAACCCGACTGATAGTTAATAACAGAGAGGTAAAAGTTGGAGCAAAAGATGGTATTTTATCAAAGTCACTCAATCAAACAAATAAGTTAACTTTTAAATATAATCAGGCAAATTTCACCTTACAATTTTCGGCTTTAGATTTTTTAAATCCGCAAAAAAATCATTATGCTATAAAACTGGAAGGACTTGACAATTCCTGGCAGTATATAGTGGGAAATCATGAGGTTACTTATACCTTACAAAGGCCGGGTACTTATATATTTCGATTGAAAGGAGGAAATAATGATGGCATTTGGAATCCTAAGGAAAAAGTAATGACTATACGTGTTTTACCATCGCCCTGGCTTAGTTTTCCCGCTTACCTGGTCTATTTTTCTTTAGGTACTTTCGGACTATTTATTGGTTATCGATTTTTAGTATTGAACCATAAATTAGAATTGGAACAGCTGGAAAAAGGGAAGCAATCTGAAATGCATCAGATGAAACTTAGGTTTTTTACGAATATTACACATGAATTAAGAACCCCACTATCCCTTATTTTGGGTCCATTAGAAGAATTACTGGATAGTAATAAGGATAATAAAAAAAATTACGGCCCTTTAAAAACGGCTCACAGGAATGCTGCACGACTTTTAAATCTCGTTAATCAGTTGTTGACTTTTAGAAAACTAGAGAGAGATCATGAAGAAATGTACATAGAAGAGATAGATTTAATCCATTTTATAAAGGATATTTCAGAATCATTTAAGGACGAAATAAGGTTACATCAAATCGATTTTAATTTAATATATGAGATAGACCCTTTTTTCGTATTTTTGGACAAGGATAAAATGGAAAAAGTATTTTATAATTTACTTTCCAATGCCTTCAAGTTTACACCCGAGGGGGGAAATATTTCAATTGTCATAGCTAAAATAGACGATTCAGTAAGTTGTACATTCATAGATAGCGGTATTGGTATAGAGCCTGAATTTCAGGATGAAATTTTCAGGAGATTCTATGAAAAAGATAATAAGCATCCTTCCCTGCGTGTCCAAAATGAGGGAACAGGTATTGGTTTGGCGCTTTCGTTACAAATGGTGAAACTTCATAAAGGGGATATAAGGGTGGAAAGTAAACCTAATAAAGGAGCCTCTTTTGAAGTTACCTTTCCAATAAATTTGAATCAGACAACTCAAAATATAAGTGTAAAGCTGAATGGGACAGACACCAGAAAGGGAGTAAAAACAGATGAAATGAATCAATCTCTATCCTGGGAAGATTGGTCAGAAGTACAAATTGGATCTGATTCCTTACTTTCCAGCCAATCTTTTCATTTTTTATTAATTGACGACAATGAGGAAATTATAGATTATTTGAGTACCATTTTTCCTCCAACCATTTTTTTATCGCGTGCAAATGATGGAAAAACTGGATTTGAAAAAGCTTTATTATTACAACCTGATTTAATTATAAGTGATGTAATAATGCCTGGCATGGACGGTTTTCAGTTAAGCTATCAATTAAGAGCAAATTTTGAAACTTGTCACATACCCATCATCTTACTTACTGCTCAATCCGAATTTTCTTTTAAAATGGAGGGTTTGAAAACAGGAGCCGATGATTATTTGACCAAACCGTTTCATCCCAAAGAGTTAATTATCCGAGCAGAAAATATTTTGAAAAACAGAGGGTTTAGCAGACAAAAATTTAAAGAAAAGGATCACTTAGAACCTTCGGAAATTACTTTTACCTCGGCTGATGAGGCATTAATACAAAAAGCAATTTCTTTAGTTGAAAAAAACATGGATTTTCCTGAATACGCTGTCGATCAGTTCGCCCAGGATCTGGCGGTTAGTCGTCCTTCTCTCTTCAATAAAATGAGGGCATTAACAGGAGAGACACCAAAAAATTTCATCAAGATAATACGGTTAAAAAGAGCTGCCCAATTGTTGAAAACGGGAAAACTTTCCGTTAGTGAGGTATGCTACATGACAGGATTTAGAGATCCAAAATATTTCAATAAGTGTTTTCAAAAGCAGTATAATCAAAGCCCCTCGGAATACAAGGCAAATTTCCAATAAAACTTTTTTACCCTGTTTTATAGATTTTCCTAACTAAAATATTGCTTAAATAGCGCGTTCAATATTAAATATTGTTTAAAAAACAAGGATGAATATTAAGTATCTTTTTCTTTTTATGCCCACATTTCTTTTTGGGCAAACTTATTTCTCAAAAATAATATACCCAGATTCATCCGGGCAATTAATTTATCATGCGGATAAAGAAAATAACTATATCCCAAATTTTAGTCATGCAGGTTACAGAGGTGGCGGAGTTCCACTTCCCGAGGTAAGTATTAAAAAAACAATTCAACCTATTTCAGGGGATAACACCCAACATATTCAAAAAGCATTGGATGAAATGGCTGCCATGCCATTAGACCAAAAAGGAATTAGAGGTGCCTTATTATTGAAAGCAGGTAAATATCTGATTGGAGGAACGTTAAGGATAAAGGCAAGTGGTATTGTGCTTAGAGGTGAAGGTGATGGAGAAGATACTCTAAAAAATACGGTTTTAATGGCCACGGGAAATGTGCCCGCTTTACGAAATGTCATTGAAGTAGGTTTCAATGCTTCTGGTACTGATTGGAGGCAAGCGGTTGGTGGGGTCAGGACAAAAATAGTAAGTCCATTTTTACCTTCTGGTACTAAATCAGTTCAAGTTGAAAATAGCCAAAATTATAAAATAGGAGATACTATAGGTCTTTATCACCCAAGCACTTATTTCTGGTTAAAAAGAATCGATTTTGGTGGACCTGATACGGACGAGCCCTGGACAGTAACCGCTGTTGATATGTATTATTTAAGACACATTGTTGCTATTGACAGGAATCAGCATAAAATAAAACTGGATGTTCCCATATTCGATCATTTTGACAGAGAATTTGTTCAAACCGAGATATATAAAGTGGCCTTACCAGGTAATGTAACCGAAGTTGGCGTTGAAAACTTAAGAGTAGATATAGTAACTAACGGTGTTTTTGATGAAGCGCATGCCAAGTCAGCTTTAGCGTTTTATGGAGCTGAAAATGTGTGGGTTAAGCAATTTACAGGGTTGCATTTTTATTATGCTGCCGTTGATTTTACCAGAACTAATTTTGCAACAGTCATTCAATCTAAAGGATTGGAGCCTCATTCTATCATAGATGGAGAAAGAAGGTATAATTTCAATGTGGGAGCATACACCAGTAATATTTTATTTACACAGTGTCATACTACTGAAGGCAGACATTCATATGTTTCAAATGGGGCGAGCACCGCTTCTGGGATTGTTTTTCATCGTTGTACCAGTCAGGGAGACCACAATTCAAGTGAAGGACACAGACGATGGAGTCAGGGATTACTTTACGATAACATCGACTTTTCAAAAGTAAATAATCAGATTTTAATTGGGTTATACAACAGAGGGAGTTATGGAACAGCGCATGGATGGTCAACCACCTCAGGGGTGGCATGGAATGTTACCTCCGACCGGCCAACGTATAATCAGGCAGTTATTCAAAAACCACCTTTTCATCAGAATTTTGCCATCGGTGGAAATATTACTTTAACGGGAAATCATCGGTTTAGTCAACCTCCTGGGTACATGGAACATGCCTTTAAACAGGTCAGTCCACAATCTTTATATGATGAACAATTGAAAATAAGACTGGCGGGATTAGAAACGCCTGATGCACCGGCACAATGGAAAGTAGTAAAGAATGTTGCCCAAGGCATCATTTCCATGGAGTGGCTGGATGTTGCCATGGATGAAACGGGATACCAAATTGAATACTCTATAGATGGGGGTAAATCTTATCAAGTTTTAAAAAATTTACCTTCTAATACGACTCAATATACTATTTCTGAGGCAGGATTTAATACTAACACCTTGTTCAGAGTCGTTGCGAGAGGTGAAAAGGGATGGTCGCCTTATACTTATTCAACTACGGCGTTGGTCACAACAGGTACGTCACATACGTTGGCGCAAATGGGCATTAAACTCTATCCGAATCCCTCTGGGAACATTCTAAAGATTTCAAGTGCAACACCTTTGAAAAATGGAGTAATCTATCATTTGAATGGGACAAAAATTAAAGAATGGCAATGGGAAAATGGCACGGAATTATCTATCTCTTTGATTGAATTACCACAAGGGCAATATTTCATTTCTCTAAGTTCAGATAATCAAAAAACGGCCATCGGTTCATTCCAAAAATATTGAAAGTGAGGGTAAAAGGGAAATGAAATGAACAGGATTCCTTTTCCTATTTTAGGGTTTAATTTTTACGATTTTATTGTCACGCATAACAACTAATACGCTGTTTTTAGATCTTTTGAATTCTAAAAGTTTTTCATAGGTTTTTTCAAGCCCCTTTAGAATTTTCTCTTTTTCATCATTCTCTTCATGCTCGTTTTTAGTAGTTTTCATTATTTTTTTTTAAAAGATTAAAACCTTCAATGTCCACAATATTTAGTAAATCATTCATTTGTTTATTCGCTAAAAGTTTGTGTTTCCCCTCCGAGTTATCAAAAATAAAAGCTTTATCAACAATAGGAAGATATATGTTAAATAAGTTTTTTATTCCTCTGATATATCTTCTTTCAATTACTTCCGGTTCAATGTTGTGTCCGCCTTCAGATACTCTTATTTTAACTCGTTCTTTTGCTAACTGAATGCTTTTAAGCCAAAAGTATAATAAGATTACTTGAAACCCTTTTTCCTTTGCCTCTATGATTTTACCTTTAAAACTTTTGGTTGATAATGTGGTTTCAAAAGCAAAATTTTCACTTTTATATAACAGTTCATTGATTCTGTTAAGCATTATTCGTCCTGCTTCAAACGATACTTTGTCTGGTTGAAAAGGAGATATTCCTCTTGCAATTTCGTCCGCATTTATAAATTCCTTACAATCCAGGATTTCAGGTAAAATAGTAAACGATGCAGTAGTTTTACCCGCTCCATTACATCCTGCTATTACATAAAGCTTTTTGTAAGTCATAGGTGCAAATATACAACTTAATAGGTTGGCGTTTTATTTTCTCGTCTCTACTCGTTTAAACATAATTTTTGCTATAAATAGCTAGGAAACCCATTGGTTTTTCATGATATAATCAAAACTTTCTTTTATTGCGGTGAACACATCGCCAGCGGTTTTGTCCATTTCGACTACCAGCCAGTCTGGATTCCCGTTTGATGCTTTTATTATTTTTGAATAATCCATTGTTCCTTTTCCAACCGCTGTCATTGGATCGGGATTATCTATGGCTAATTGATCATTCCATTGGGCAGGCCCATCTTTCACATGGATAAATTTCAGTCTTTCCCCTATTTTTTTGGCGATTTTTTCAGGATCCTGGCCTGCAACCTTTACCCAATAGGCATCCATTTCAAAGAAAATAGCAGGGTTAAGATCCTTCAAAAGGATTTCGTAAACGAATAAATCCTCATTTTTAATCATATACTCCCACCAATGATTATGTAATCCAAAATGAAGTCCATGTCGTTCGGCTATTTCAGCTGCTTGATTATACCTGTCGATGAGCGATTTAGTTCCAGACAAAGACTTATATAGGGAATCTTCTGGCCAGCCATGCCAGATGAGATGTTTACAATCATAAGCACTGGCCGTTTCGACCATCAGCTTTTCAAGGTTATCAGTTGTTAGCTCAATATGCGCAGATGAAACTTTCAATCCCGCATCTTTTAACCATTTTCCACCTTCAGCCAAAGAAATTCCTTCCGGCCAAAAGGCTGTTTCTACCCATTCAAAGCCAATTTCTTTCAATTGCAGTAAAGCCTTGGTGGGATTTTTACTTATTTCTTCCCTAATCGTATATAATTGAACAGAAAGTTGAGGTATCGATGTGTTTTTTTCAAACAGGTAGGACATTTCAGAGGGCTTAATGGAGGAGGCTATAAAAGCTGCTCCAGCGGTTTTAAAAAAATTTCTTCTCGAATTCATAATAAAAGTCTTTAAGCGTTTTTAAATATACTATTTTGTCGCTTATTCCTTATATTTTCCCCCAGATTTAATCTTTTAAAGAATTGGATTATGCGCCACTTAATTTTGATTTGTCTCTTATTGCCTCTGTTGTTAAAAAGTCAGGATGCTATACCAGTATTTAAGTCCGGACAAGAAGGGCATAAAACTTACAGAATTCCAGCCGTTTTAGGGCTTCCTAATGGTAACTTATTGGCTTTTGCCGAAGGAAGGGTCCAGAATAGTGCAGATTTTGGCGATATTAATCTGGTGATGAAGAAGAGTATGGATCAAGGTAAATCCTGGTCGGTATTGCAAATATTGGTAGATGTTGATAAACTTCAGGCAGGAAATCCTGCGCCGGTGGTGGACCTTTTTGACCCATCCTATCCAAATGGGGTTGTTTATTTGTTTTATAATACAGGTAATAATCATGAAAATGAGATTAGAAAAGGGCATGGGATACGGGAAGTTTGGTATATAAAATCGGTTGATATGGGGGAAACCTGGTCAGATCCTGTGAATATTACATCTCAGGTTCATAGACCCTTTCACCAGGCCTATAATTTTAAAGAAGATTGGCGAAGTTATGCGAATACGCCGGGCCATGGTTTTCAATTCATGGAAGGAAAATATAAAGGAAGAATTTTTATTGCGGCAAATCATTCCCAGGGCGAACCTCAAAATGAATTCAGAGATTATCATGCCCATGGTTATTATACAGACGATCATGGTAAAACCTTCCATTTAAGCGAAAATATTGCTTTGAAAGGATCTAATGAAGCGATAGGTGCAGCACTTTCAGGCGATAGGATGATCATGAATATAAGAAATCAATCGGGAGATATTAGAAATAGAATGATTGCTTATTCTTCCAACGGGGGTGAAAAATGGGATACCGTTTTCTTTAATAACGATTTAATTGATCCTGTTTGTCAAGGTTCTATATTAGGTATTGGAGAAAAAAAGGGCAAAATGGTAATAGCCTCTTCAAATCCTGCGGATGCGTTGAAACGAGATAATTTGATGATAAAAATAAGTTACGATGAGGGCATAACTTGGCCAAAATCAATGCTAATAGATAAATCCTCGCCAGGTTATAAAGG